>NZ_BCZE01000005.1 GCF_001598555.1 Novosphingobium rosa NBRC 15208 | reverse complement strand
GGGTTCGGCCTTGCGCCAAGTTTGCCGCGCCGCAGGCATAATGCTCATTGCCCAGCCAGACATTCACTGCCTGCGGCGCCTTACCTCGCGCAGGTGGAGAGTTCCCGCACCACGATTGGGTGCCACTACCCTCTCGCCGGAAGACAAAATGGGAGCGCGAGGGCCCGGAGCATTCCTCTTGAGGAATGCGACCAACTAAGACTCCCCCCTCGCTTCTTCCTCTTCTTAACTTAAAATCAAAATCGGAGAGCCCCCCAAATGCCCCGCCTGATCCCGACCTTCGCCGCCGCTTTGACCTTGGCCACGACAGCCCATGCCCAGCCCGTGCCCGCCACAGCCAGCGCCACCTCGCCCGATGGCCAGATCGTTCTGACCGTCTCGACCGACAATGACCAGCGCGCCAAGTGGTCGCTGACCAACAAGGGCAAGCTTCTGGTCGCGCCTTCGGGACTCGGTTTTATCCTCACCGATAGCGTCAACATGACGCGCGGCTGGACCATCACCGGCAGCGAGACCCGCGACCAGGACGACACCTGGGAGCAGCCCTGGGGCGAGCGCCGCTTCGTGCGCGATCATTACCGAGAGCTGATCGTCCACTTCAAGCAGGACAAGGACCATCACGAAAGGCTGATGAATGTCCGCTTCCGCCTCTTCGACAATGGCATCGGTTTTCGCTATGAAATGCCCGCGCAGGCGGCGTTTAAAACCATGCATATCGCCGATGAGCTGACCGAATTTTCCATCGCCCCCAAAGGCACGGCGTGGTGGATCACGGGCGGCGAGTGGAACCGTTACGAGCAGGTCTATCAGAAGACCCCCATCGATGGCGTGGCCACCGCGCACACGCCGATCACCATGCGTCTGGACGACGGCACCCATCTGGCGATCCACGAGGCGGCGCTGGTCGATTACTCGGCGATGTGGCTCAAGCGCGAGGATGGGCAGACGTTCCGCTCCACGCTGTCGCCCTCCAGCCATGAGGCGCGGGTGACGCGCGATCTGCCCTTCAACACGCCGTGGCGCACGATGCGGATCGCGCCCGATGCGGCGGGTCTGGTCGAGAACGATCTGGAGCTGAATCTCAACGAGCCCAGCAAGATCCCCGACATCCAGGCTTGGTTCAAGCCGCAGAAGTACATCGGTATCTGGTGGGGCATGATCCGGGGCGACTGGACCTGGGCGACCGGCCCCAAGCATGGCGCCACCACCGCGCGCACCAAGCAGTACATCGATTTCGCGGCCAAGAACGGCTTCTCGGGCGTGCTGGTGGAAGGCTGGGACAAGGGCTGGGACGGCAACTGGTTCGGCACCGGCTGGGATTTCAGCTACACCCAGCCCACGCCCGATTTCGATTTGAAGGCGATCACCGCCTATGCCGCGCAAAAGCATGTCCAGCTGATCGGCCATCATGAAACCGGCGGCAACATCGCCAATTATGAGGCTCAGCTTGACGATGCGATGAAGCTCTACAGCGGGCTGGGCGTGCATATGGTCAAGACGGGCTATGTCGCCGATGCGGGCGGCGTGCAGGCGCCGGGCGATGGCCCCAACCCCGGCCCCGACAATGTCCGCATGGAGTATCACGACGGCCAGCGTCAGGTGGAGCATCACCTCAAGGTCGTGGAGACGGCGGCGAAGTACCACATCGCCATCGACGCGCATGAGCCGGTGAAGGACACCGGTCTGCGTCGCACCTACCCCAACTGGGTCTCGCGCGAAGGCGCCCGGGGCATGGAATACAATGCATGGGGCGCCTTCGCCAACGGCCCCAGCCATGAGCCCACGCTGGTCTACACCCGCATGCTTTCCGGCCCGATGGATTTCACGCCGGGCATCCTGAGCCTTGAGGGCCATGACCATGTGCCTTTGGCCTCCACTTTGGCCAAGCAGCTGGGGCTTTATCTGGCGATCTATTCGCCGATCCAGATGGCCTCCGACTTTATCGAGAACCTCGAAAAGCACCCCAGGGAACTGGCCTTTATCCGTCAGGTGCCCGCCGACTGGGCCGAAAGCCATCTGATCGCAGGTGAGGTGGGCGACTACGCCATCTTCGCGCGCAAGGATCGCAATTCGGCGGACTGGTATGTCGGCGGGGTCAACGATGCCACGGCGCGCACGCTGGACCTGTCGTTCGATTTCCTCGACGCCAGGAAAAGCTACACCGCCACCATCTACAAGGATGGCGAGGGCGCGACGTATCTCACCGACGCCCGCCACAAGATCGCCTATGAAACCCGCGTGGTGAAGAAGGGCGACAAGCTCTCGCTGTGGCTGGCTCCGGGTGGTGGCGCGGCGATCCGTCTGGCGCCGGGCAAGTAAACCGGAAGGGCAGGGCCAGTATGGGGCTGGCCCTAAACCTCTGGCCTTGCCTTCGATCCTGCGGCAGGATCGCGCGCCATGACGCTCGAACAATTGCGCATTTTCGTCGAAGTGGCCGAGCGGGAGCATGTCACCCGCGCGGCGCAAATCCTGAACGTCACGCAATCGGCGGCCAGCGGGGCGATTGCCGCGCTGGAGGCCCGGCATGACGTCAAGCTGTTCAACCGCGTGGGGCGCGGCATCGAGCTGACCGATGCCGGGCGCATGTTCCTTGAGGAAGCCCGCGCCGTGCTGGCCCGGGCGGCGGGGGCGGAACTGGCGCTGTCCGAATATGGCGGGCTGAAGCGCGGCACCTTGCGGCTGGTGGCCAGCCAGACCATCTCGGGCTACTGGCTGCCGGAACGCCTGGCCGCTTTCCATCGCCGCTATCCGGACATCGAACTTTCGGTGGCCATCGCCAACACTGAGGGTGCGGCCCACGCCGTGCAGGCGGGCGAGGCGGAACTGGGCTTTGTCGAGGGCGCCATCGACGATCCCGCTCTGGCCCATTGGCCTGTGGGCAAGGACCGCATGGTGATGGTGGGGCAGGCCCCTGTCGAGGCCGTGACCAACGCATGGCTGGCCGGCGCGCCATGGATCATGCGCGAGGAAGGATCGGGCACGCGCTCCACCTTCGAGGCCGCTGCCCGGGATCGCGGGATCGATCCGGCGAGCCTGAACATCGTGCTGACCTTGCCCTCGAATGAGGCCGTGCTGGCGGCGGTGCGCGCCGGGGCGGGGTATGGCGTGCTGTCCGCGCTGGTGGTGGGGCCTGCGGTTGCAGCCCATGCCTTGCAGGTGCTGCCCGTCCATCTGCCCGAGCGCCCCTTCTTCGGCATCCGCCAGAAGGAGCGCTACCGCAGCAAGGCCGCCGACGCCCTGCTGGAGGTGATCGCCACCCATGATGCGCAACCCGAATGGGTGATCTGATCGGCCTGCGCGATCGGTATGATCCTGCCTGAAGTCTTCCTGTCGTCCGTCTGAGGGCAGGTCTGGCGGCAACACCTGAAAACCGGGCACTATTCATCTCATATTGAGATTGAAATGATATAAATCAATCGTTGGAATGATTGGTCTTCCGGGTCCATCTGCCTCTTGTCCCAAGGAGGCACCCATGGTTTCCAACACGTCTTTCCGGCTTCATCTGGCGCAGCTTCTCCCCGGTCTGGGGCTGTGCCTGGCCGTTTCCGGCGCGGCTTACGCCCTGCAACGTGTGGAAGAACGCATGCTTGGCCGCAGCTGGCTGGAAGCTCTGGTGCTGGCGATCCTGCTGGGCACCATGCTGCGCTCGCTCTGGACGCCGCATAGCCGTTGGGCGCCGGGCATCGCCTTCAGCGGCAAGATCCTGCTGGAAGCCGCCGTGGTGCTGCTGGGCGTAACGATCAGCGCCCGCACCATTCTGGCCGCCGGGCCGTGGATGCTGCTGGGGATCGCCGCCGTGGTGGCGCTGGCCATCGGGGCCAGCTTTGTGATCGGGCGGCTGCTGAAACTGCCGCCGCGCATGGCGCTGCTGGTGGCCTGCGGCAATTCGATCTGCGGCAATTCGGCCATCGCGGCGGTGGCCCCGGTGATCGGCGCGGATGGCGACGATGTCGCCACCTCGATCGGCTTTACCGCCGTGCTGGGCGTGGCGGTGGTGCTGGGCCTGCCGCTGCTGGGCATCGCGCTGCATCTCGACGGGCTGCAATATGGCGCTCTGGCCGGGCTGACGGTCTATGCCGTGCCTCAGGTGCTGGCCGCCGCCGCGCCGCTGGGGGCGAGCGCCGTGCAGATGGGCACGCTGGTCAAGCTGGTGCGCGTGCTGATGCTGGGGCCGGTCTGCCTGCTGCTCTCGCTGCTGGCGCCGCGCTTGCGTGGTGAAAACAAAGATGCGCCGCGTTTGCGCGGCGAAGACAAAGACGTGCCGCGCCTGCTTGGCGAGGCGGAACAGGCGACGGCCACGCGCCCTGCGCTGCACCATCTGGTGCCGTGGTTCATCATCGGCTTTCTGGGTCTGCTGGCGGCGCGCTCTTTCGCGCTGGTGCCCGATGGGCTGGTGGCCCCGGCAGGCGGGCTGGCGAGCTTTCTCACCGTGGTCTCGATGGCGGCGCTGGGGCTGGGGGTCGATGTGCGCAGCGTGGCGCAGGCCGGTGGCCGGGTGACCGGGGCCGTGGTGCTCTCGCTGCTGGTGCTGGGCGCGATCAGCCTGACCTTTATCCACGTCCTGCACATTGCCTGAAAAAACGCAAAGACCGCCCCTTGCGAAGGGGGCGGTCTTCAGGCGTTCAGGCCATCAGCTGGAACAGCGATCCCGGCTGGATGGTCGAAAGATATTTGCTGGCGGTGTCGGCGGTGGCGGTCTGCTGGGCCTTCGTGCCGTATTTCTGCACATCCTCGGCGCTGGCCGCCGTCTTGGTGGTCGAGGTGGTGCCATCGGTGTAGGTGATGATCGTCGTCTTGAGCGAACCACTGATGGTGGTGGTTTCCGAAAGCTCGGTCTTGGTGGACGATCCGCCACCGCCACCACCGCCGCCCTTGGCCCCGCTAGCGCCAGCGCTGCTGGTCTGAGTGCTGCCGGTGCTGTCCGTCGATGTGGTGTCGGTGCTCTGGGCCTGACTGCTGGCGGTGCCCGTATCCGTGCCGGAGGTCTGGGCGTCCAGATCGTCCAGCGTCTTTTTCACCGCCGCCGCATCGCTTTCCGACAGCTTGCCCGAGGCGACATCCTGATCGATCTTCTGATCCAGCGCGGCGCGCACCGATTTCACATCGACCGGCCCCGAACCCGATGCGGAGCCCTGCGAGAGAACATTGGCAAGATCGTCCTCGACGACCTGCGCCTTGTCGGCCGAGAGACCGTTCGCCTCCAGCTTGGCGAGAAGGGGATTGCTCGTATCGGTCGAGATCGCACTCAAGCTGCTGATGGCCATGGCGGACTCCTGTTGAACCTTTCCACCAAGAACGGCATCAAATTTCCATAGTTAAGGGCAAAAACGGAGCATGCGCGCGGGCCATCTTAGCCACCCATGGCCCCGGCCCCCCCCATGCCTTACCGTATGCCCTACCGCTCGATATGCCGCAGCCTTTCGGTATCCTGTTCGATACGGTTCATCATCGCGCGCTGTTGCTGCGCCATTTGCTCGACCATGCCCAGCAGCGCGGTGATGCTCTGGAAGGAGCCGAACATCTGATCGAGCGACGAGGCGATCACGCTCAACCCCTCGCGCGCGCCCAGCAGCTTGGCTTCGGAGGCCGCGACATGGCCGCCCAGCAGCCCCATCGATTCCTCCACCTCGCCCAGCGAACCCTTGCTCTGGTCCAGCGTGGCGCTGGTGACATTGGCCAGGCTGCGCACTTCATTGGCGACCACCGCGAAGGCGCGGCCCGCTTCCCCGGCGCGCGCCGCCTCGATCCCCGCGTTGAGCGAGAGCAGGTTGGTCTGCATGTTGATGTTGTCGATCACCGCCACGATCTCGCGCAGGCGCTGCGTGGTGGCTGAGACGCGGCGGAATTCGGCATCCAGCAGGCCGGTGCGATCGTCGCCCGCCATTTCGCGGATCTGCGCCTGCGCCTGCAGGCGCATGCTCTCGACATGGCGGCGCGCTTCCTCCGTGCCGCTCACCGCCTGATCGAGTTCGAGCGTCAGGCGGCTGGCGCGGGTGACGAAGTCCACCAGACCGCCGATCAGCCGCTGGCGCAAGGCGTTCATCAGCCGCTGCTGGTTCAGCCGCGTCTCCACGAAATAATGCGAGAAACCGGCGTAATAGATCGGGAAACTGTCGATGTAGGGATCGTGGAAGGCCTCGCCCGGGGCCACGCGGAAGAACACCGCCGCCGTCAGCGTCAGATTGAGGTTGATGCCCAGCAACTCGCCGAAGGTGGAGAAGCCCGCCACCGGTGTCTCGCCCCACAGGCCGTCCAGCTTCTGCAACTGGCCGGGGTTCTTGGTGCGGCGCTGCACGCAATCGTTCAGCACGACGCCGGCGGGCCGGGGCTTGCCTTTCAGGAAGGCGGCCAGATCGCGCCGCGTCTGCTCGGCGAAATCGGTGGTGCGCACCAGATGGAGTTCGTCGCCGGCGTTGACCTCGCAATAGAAGGTCACCACGCCATTCTCGACATCGATGTTGGAGGCCGAGCGCACGAACAGCTCGCCATTCATGAAGATGGCGAAATCATGGTTGCGCATGCGGTCCTTCAGCTCATGAGGCTGGCAGCGCATCATGGCGCACATGGCGTCGATCACCGGCACGATGTCCACCGTGCCCTGCTGCGCCACGGAGGTGACCTGGCGGGTCTCCACCGTGCCTTCCATCACGACCAGGCTCTTGCCGACGAGGGCGACATTCTGGGTCTTGAAGATGCCGAAGCGGGCATGCTCCTGCATCTTCACGAAGGCGACCAGCGCGCAATGCTGCACGAAATCGCGCCCGTCGAACAGCCATGTGCCCTCTGCCCCGTTCTTCTGACCGGTGTTTTGTGTGGCCGAGGAGCCGCCGACAAAGATGCAGGGGAAGCGGCCGCTCTTGTAGACGGCCTCCATGAAGAAGTTTTCGGAGGCCGAGAGGCCGTCGATCAGGGCCAGCGCCAGCGTGTCGTCATGGCGGATGGGGAAGGGCGGGCGGACGTGGTCCAGATGCGCGCCGATCTCCTCCAGCCGCTGGGCCACGGGCTTGACGGGGTGGCCTTCGCGGATGTCTTCATTGGCCAGCGGAATGGCGTGGACGCTGACATCGCGCAGCAGGTCGGCACCGAAAATCTGCACGACCAGATTGTTCCACGCCCCGTCGGCGGGGCAATAGAGCGGTGCGCCTTTCGCCTGATCCCCGCCGGGATCGCACAGTTCGCCCGCCGTGGTCACCGCGATCAGTCGTGCTGGCGCGCTCAGCAGGCGGAGGCGCGCCACAACCTGCCGGAAATCGACATGCGGCGAGACATAGGCGATCACCAGCATGGCGGGCGCCCCGGCGAAGCGGAAGTTTTCGGGCGAAAGATTGCTCAGGGACGCATCGCTGCGGATCACCCGCATGGTGGCGTCGGTTGCGGTGGCCGGATGGGCGATGTCGTCCAGCATGGAAGGCTCGGGCACATCCTCGTGCCACAGTTCCTCCCGTCGCCGTCTCCAGAACATGCCGAATCCTCCCAAGGGATAATGGAGCGAACTGATAGAGCAGCGGCATCAAGAAAGGCTGTGGCCGCCTTAGACACGATTACCTAGGCTTTAGGCATGTTTTCGTCAGAAGGTTCGCGGGCGGCGCATCCTTCTGCTAAAAGGGGCCTGCCGTGCCGGGGGTAAAAACGGGGAACAGGGCCTGATGATCGACTTTCGCCGTCTGCGCTATTTCCTTGAGGTCGCCACCACGCGCAGCTTCACCAGGGCGGCGGACAATCTGCATATGGCCCAGCCCCCCTTGAGCAAGCGCATTCAGGAGCTGGAAGCCGATCTTGGCGCGCCTCTGTTCGACCGCGAGGCGCGCCCGCTGGCGCTGACCCCGGCAGGGCGTTTGCTCTATGAGCAGGGCAGCCAGATCATGCAGCGCATGGATCAGCTTTCCGTCACCATGCGCGATTTCGTGGCGGCCAGGCGGCGGCGTCTGGTGCTGGGCATGGTGACCGCCGGTTTCCACGCGCATCTGCCCGAGGTGATCCGGCGTTTTCAGGCCGTCGCGCCCGATATCGATCTGACCTTGCATGAGATGGGCACGCTGGAGCAGATCGTCGCGCTGAAGGATGGGCGGATCGATGCCGCGCTGGGCCGGGTGCGGGTGGAAGACCCCTCCCTGGCGCGCGAGGTGCTGCGCGAGGAGCCGCTGTTGTTGGCCCTGCCCATCGATCATCCGGGCAATCGCGGGGAGGGCCCGGTCGATCTGCGCCTGCTGGAGGAGACCCGGCTGATCGTCTTCCCCAAAGGCCAGAGCCCCTCCTTTGCCGACAACATCCTCTCGCAATGCCACGACCACGGGGTGCGCCTGTGCGAGGTGATGGAGGTGCAGGAGGGGCAGATGGCGCTGATCCTGGTGGCGGCGGGATTGGGTGTGTCCCTGATCCCGGAATCCGCGCGGCTGATGGCGCGCCCGGAGATCGCGCTGCGCCCTGTGAAGCAGGTCATGACCGCGCCGATCATCCTCTATCACCGCCTCGGCGATCTTTCCTATGAGCTGCGGATGATGCTGCGCACCTGCGCCCAGCTTTACGCCGAATGGGGCGAGTCCCTGCCCGAGAGCGTGCAGGATCTGATCGCCGGGCCCGCGCCCGAATAGGCCTATACCGGCAGGATATAACAGGGCGCTCCAAACGGTGTTGGCGCGCGGGGCTTTGCAGGTTCACATAAGGCTTCGGTTCAATCGAGGACCGGAGAGCCCCCCATGCACAGCAATCATCATCCCGGCATTCATCGTCGACCCAAGGTTGGTGTGGGCGCAGTGGCCAGGGCCGCAACGCGCCAGCACCAGCACTGGGTCGATTATGCTCTGGTGGCGCTGTTCGCCGCGCTGGGGGGCAGCCTGATCTATCGCGCGGTCTGGCAGGCCGCTGGCGATGGGGTGCTGGCTCTGCTGGCGCCGCTGGTGGTGTTCCTCGTGGTGGCCTCGTTCTTTTCCGATGGCGGACATGCGCGGCGCTGAGCCGCATCGATCCCTCCATCCCTCATGACAGGACATGTTTCCATGGCCAGCATCGCCTTTCCCGCCGAAGCCCTTTCCCTCGATGGTCTTTCCACCCGCGTCGTCTATCTGGCGCGTGACGAGGCGGCGCTCAGCCTGCCTTCGCGCGGGATCGGCGAGCGTCTTGCGCGCTGGCTGGCGGGCCGGCAGGACAAGCCCAACCCTCTGGCCAATCCCCGGCTGGAGATGCTGCGCAGCTTCTGCACCATGCTGCTGACCGGCGATACCCATAGCGAGGATCTGGCCCGCACCATGCTGGCCAAGCAGCACTACACGGCCGGGCAGCTGGATGTGGTGCGCCATATGGTCGCGGGCTGAAGGGGCCGTTTCTTTTCGCTTAATCGGCGGCTTTCGATGCTTTATCAGCCATGCCTCGCGTGGAGGCAGCTGAAAGGAAGCCGGTTTGAAGGTGACGATGCTGAGCCTGCTGGCCCTGTCCGTGCTGACAGGCTGCGCCAGCGATCAGGGCGCGTCTCCGGCCTCTCCGGGCCCGGCGCAGGTCAGGCCCTCGGGTTCGGCACAGCTGGGGCAGGGGCGCCATCTCTATCAGTTCGAACTGCGCGACTGGCATGGCAAGCCCCAGCCCAACCAGCCTTTCGCGCTCAGCATCCAGAATGCGAAGGGGCGCAGCCTGCCTTTCGTGGCCGATCGCAAGAAGGTCTATCAGGGCGTCACCGATGCCGCAGGCCGCACCCCGGTCATCGCTCTGCCCTTCCATATCAAGCCCGCTGACTGGCGTCTGCGCGAAAGGTTCGGTGCGGGCCCCTATGGCGAGGATTTCCGGCTGACCGATCCTTCAGGCAAGCATCCGCTGGCGGGGCTCGATTACACGCTGGTCGCCTGCGGCAAGGTGCCCCGCCATTATGAGGGCACCTCCAACGCTCAGGGTTTCACCGCCTATATCGCCAGCGCGGAGGCCGAACATCTCACCCTCTATGATCGCGGCATGGAGGATGACGATCCGGAGAAGGTGATGAAGGAAACCTGCCAGGCCTCCACCATCACTGCTCCTTCCAAGCCCTGAGCGATCAGGCGGCCACCGCCACAGCCTCGACCGCCCGCTCATCGCGCGCGGCATAGCGGCGGGCCAGCGTGGCGCAGACGAAGAGCTGGGCCTGATGGAACAGCATCAGCGGCAGCACGATCATCCCCACCGCATGGCCGGGGAAGAGGATGGTGGCCATGGGAATGCCGCCCGCCATGCTCTTTTTCGATCCGCAGAAGACGATGGCGATCTCATCCGCCACCGAAAAGCCCAGACGGCGGCTGGCGAAGGTCGTGGCGGCGATCACCAGCGCCAGCACCAGCAAGGACAGCACCAGCACCACCGCCAGATCCGCCACCGACAGGCGCGACCACACGCCCGCCACCATCCCCGCGCTGAAAGCGGCATAGACCACCAGCAGCACCGATCCGCGATCGACCACCGAGGTCAGCGTGCGGTGGCGCAGCAGCCAGTCGCCGATCAGCGGGCGCGCGGCCTGGCCCACCACGAAGGGCAGCAGGATCTGCACGCCGATGTCCTCCAGCGCATGGGCGGAAAAGCCGACGCTCGATCCGGGCAGCAGCAGCGAGACCAGCACGGGCGTGATGACCACGCCGAGCAGGTTGGAGACCGAGGCGCTGCACAAAGCGGCAGGCACATTGCCCCGCGCGATGGAGGTGAAGGCGATGGAAGACTGCACCGTGGAAGGCAGCAGGCAGAGATAGACGATCCCCACCAGAATATCATGCGGCAGAAAGGGTTTCAGCACTGCCTGCAACCCCAGCCCGATCACCGGGAAAAGGATGAAGGTGCTGGCGAAGGTCAGCCCCTGCAGCCGCCAATGGGCAAGGCCGCTCCACACCGCCTGAGGCGACAGCCGCGCGCCATAGAGGAAGAACAGCAGCGCCACCGCCAGAGCCACCGCCGCATCGGCAATGGGCTTCCCCGCGCCCTGCGCCGGACACAACGCGGCGAGGCCCACCGTGCCGATCAGCATCAGCAGATAGGGATCGATGGGGGAGCGGTCGATCAGCGTGCGGAGGGTGGACATGGCGTAAACTCCCTGTTGTCTGCCGCTGGAGGTACGCCTGTGATTGGTGATGCACAATTCGCGTGGCCGTGGTAACAGTCATCATGATTCATGATAACAGTTCCGGTCTGATCGCCCCCGATCTGCTGCGGGCTCTGGTGGCTGTGGCGCAGGCGGGCAGCTTTTCGGGCGCCGCCCGCGCGCTGGGTTTGCGGCAATCCACCATCAGCCAGCAGATCAAGCGGCTGGAAGAGGCCACCGGTCGTCGCCTGCTCGACCGCGACACCCACCGCGTGGCCATCACCGCCGAGGGCGAGGCGATGCTGGACCATGCCCGCCGCGTGCTGGATGCACATGAGCGGATGGGGCGCTATCTGTCTGGCACGCGGCTGCGCGGGCGGCTGCGCATCGGCGCCTCGGAGGATTTCGTGCTCTCCGCGCTGCCCGATGTGCTGGCCGATTTCGTGCGCCGCTCGCCCGAGGTGACGCTGGAGCTGACCGCCGGGCTCAGCGAAACGCTCTACGATCAGTTCGATGCCGGGCAGCTCGATGTGCTGGTGGTCAAACGCTGCCGGGGCGACCGGCGCGGCACGCTGGCATGGAGCGAGCCCATCGTCTGGCTGGGCCGCCCCGATTACCGCCCCCCTGCCGGCGAGCCGCTGCCGCTGTTGCTCTATCCTTCGCCCAGCGTGACGCGCGCCCGGGCGCTGGAGGTGCTGGAAAAGCTCGGCCAGCCGTGGCGCATCGCGCTCACCAGCGCCAGCCTGGCCGGACTGACAGCGGCGGCGCGCGCCGGGATCGGCGTGATGCCGCATTCGGCGCGGCTGATGCCGCCGGGGCTGGCGGTGGTGCAAGGGGGGCTGCCGGTGCTGCCCATGGTGGATTTCGTGGTCATCGGCCCGGGCGGGCGCAATGACCTGGCCGATGCGCTGACGGCTGCGATCCTGCAGTGGGCCGCCTCGGGCCGGGCGCAGGGCCGCTGAGGCTTACGGCGTGGTATATTGCCCGCATGCGGGCAGGGGCGCATCGGGCCGGTACGCACCGGCAGCGGCATCGAAATGGAAGGCGCGGCGATAGGTGCAGGCCTTGTCCTCGCTCGTCACCAGATCGCGTCTGGTCAGCGCGGGCAGGGCAAGGGAATCCGCGTCCCGGCTGACGCCACGGGGAAAGGTGGTGGCCCGCACGTTCAGGAGCAGATCGGGCAGCAGCAGATCCGGCAGGTCGCCGGCATCGGGAGCCACGGAGAGATCGCCCGTCAGCGCATAATCGTCATGGCAGGCCCCGGCGCGGCGCTTCATATCCTTCTCGCTGAAGCAGGCGCGGATCGAGATGTCGCTGCGATAGGGCGCTTCCAGCACGGCGCGCGGCGCGCTGCCGGGGCGCAGCAGCATCAGGCGCTGGGCTTCCACATCGGCATTGCCGCCCGAATACATCTGGTGCTGCGCCGCGCCGATGCCGATCAACACCGCGCCGCCTTTCAACCGCAGCAGCATGGGCAGCGGTTCGACGCTGCTCTCGTCCTGATCCTCACTCCATGCGCCCAGCGGCTGGCCCTTGCTGGTGACGGCAAAAGCGCCTTCCTTCGTGGCGGACACGCAAATCTCGCCATCCGCCGAGCAGAAAGGCGCATCCACGCCCGCCTGCGCCAGCGTTTCGAAGCCGGAGGGCATGGCGGCCAGAGCAGCAAGGGCCAACGGAAAACTCATCCTGTGTCTCCAAGCGTTGCCTATTCGAAATCGACGCCCTGCGGAATGCCATCCACATAGACCTGACGGCGTTCGACGCGGCGCACCTCCACCTTACCCGTCTTCAAACCCTGGGCGACGCGGTCATCCTCGGCCTTGGTCAGGGAGGGGCGTTGGTGGACCCCGGCCCAGACCTTGCCGTCGAAGCGATAGAGGGTGGACGTGATCGCGGTGACGATCACCGCCTCCCTGCTGCCGGGGCGGTAGATCACCACGCAATCGGCCCGCGCCGAGCAGGCGTCATACTTGGTCAGTTGATCGAAGAGTTCGGGTGGCAGTTGCGTGCCGCGCGGCAGCACCACCAGATGCGCCGGGTCCATCCTTTCGCGCTTCGGCTCATCGTGAGGCGTCAGATCGTAACGGCTGACCTCGCCCAGCGCATGGGCGGCGGCGGCGCGGATGGCGGGCGTGGCGCCCTGCCGGGCCAGACGCCGGATCGCCGCCATCCCGCTCGGCCCGAAATCGAAGCGCAGGGCGCCCCAGTCGAAGCGCTCGGGTCTGGTGCGGCCATCCTCCAGCCTTGCCACCTGATCGCGCGTGGAGAGGGCGGCGAAGTTCAGCAGCGGCGTGGCCAGCAGCAGCGAGGCCGCCGTCAGCGCAAAGGCCAGCCGCAGATTGGCCTGCCGCAGATGCGGCGCGGCCTCGCGCCGATAGCGCAGCATGGCGACCAGATAGGCCAGCCCATAGGCGCAGGCCATGCCGGTGAAGATCACCGCCCAGAGCCGGTCGGGCGTGATGCCATATTGGTGAAGGCGCAGACCCGTGGAAAACGCCGCGATCAGCGCCAGCGGCAGCATGGCAAGGCTCAGCACCCCGGCGCTGGCGCGCAGCAGCGGGCTGCGTGCTTCGCCGGCTTCCTCTTCTCCGATCACCGCATTGGTAAGGCACAGCGCGCCGATGATGCAGCCCAGCAGGATCGGGCTGGTCGAACGGGTGGCGCTCCACAGCGGGGCAAGGCCGGTGAAGGGGATCGCCAGCAGGAAGATCAGCAGGCCCAGCGCCAGCACCGGCGCCAGCACCGACAGCACCGTCGTCACCACGCGTTGCAGCAGGGTGAGCATGGCGGAACGGTCGCGCAGCAGGGCGATGCCCGCCCCCAGCGCCGCGCCGGTCAGGGTGAAGGCCATCCATTCCTTGTTGAGCAGCTTTTCCAGCCCGTCGATGCCGATCAGCTTGAAGAGCTGCCCCAGCAGAAGCGCCATCGCCCAGACCACGCCGACAAAACCCCATGCCGCAATCCCCAGCACGGCATCGGTCCAGGCATGGGGGTGAACCTCGCGATAGGAGAGCTGCCAGACCAGCGGGCTTGCTGTTTCCTGCGCCGGCTGCGCGCTTCGCCATGCCTGAAACAGCGGCGTGGCCAGCGCAACGGCCAGCGTCGCGCAGCCGATCCGCCATGGCTGGTCCGATGCCTGCGAGGGCACATTCCAATAGACCGTCAACCCGACCAGCGCCGCTCCGATCAGCGCGAAAGCCAGAGCCCAGCGCAAACGCTTGCGTTCGATCAGCAGGCTCAGCAAAGCGGCGGCGGTGGCGATGAAGGAGGCCCCCGCCATGCGCAGATCGCGGTGGTCAAGCTCTGGAAAGTAGCGGTCTGGCCGGGCGATCCAGTAGATCGACAAGCCCGCGATGGCGCCCAGCACGGTCAGGCCCCATGCGCGCAGGGGCCAGCCATGCGGCTCGTTGTCAGAGAGGCTGGTCATCATGGCGTCCTTTCCGGCGCGCTGTTCCGTCAGGAATAGAAGGGGATCCGGTTCAGAACAAAGCTGCCGCCCTGAGGCGAGAAGACCAGTTGATCCAGGATCTCTGGCGCGTCGAGCAGATATTCGCCCTTCATCAGCGGGCCTGCTGTCTGGCCGTCATCATCATGCTGGCGGCTGAAGGCGCGGATCTTGTTGGCGCGGATCGCGGCGACCACGGCGGGGGTGAAGATCTTGTCGAATTTGGCGATGAATTGCGCGCTTGTGGCGGCACTGCGGTTGACCGGCCCTCCGGAGAAATCCTTGAAGGGCAGCTTGACCATGCCCGCCACCCTGGCCCGGTCATGAGCCAGCACGGCGCTGCGAAAATCCTCGAAGAACGCCTTGAAGCCCGGCTTGATCGGCGCGGGCGCGGCGATGGCTTGCCGGGCGGGCAGAGCCAGGGAAAAGGGCGCGCTCAGGGCAAGCAGGGCGACGAAACTCTTGATGCGGTTCATGCCATTCTCCTTGGGGGGCAGGGGCGGGACGGGGGCTGCCTGGCGGGATCGCATGAGGCGGACCCCCACATCTCTGACAGGGCCACCCGAGGGTATCGGGAAATTAATCGACGATCAATTAAAAATTCTACGCTGTACATTTTTACTGGATCAGCTATGCAGGAGCCTATGGGCAGGCGATCCGACCACAGCCGCAAAGAGTTGGAACAGATGCTGATTGTCGAAGGGCATAAGCATATGGCCGATGTCG
Organism: Novosphingobium rosa NBRC 15208; assembly: GCF_001598555.1. Taxonomy (GTDB): domain Bacteria; phylum Pseudomonadota; class Alphaproteobacteria; order Sphingomonadales; family Sphingomonadaceae; genus Novosphingobium; species Novosphingobium rosa. The sequence goes on along the minus strand of NZ_BCZE01000005.1, from coordinate 93,561 downwards.
GCTTCGCGCGTTTTTCGGCGCGGGAAGTGGCCAAGCGGATCGGCTATTCGATCGGCACGCTCTACAATGTGTTCGGCACCTATGACCAGCTGATCATCGCTATCAACACCCGCACCTTCACCCTCTGGACCGACCACCTGCGCCTTGCGCTGGAGCAGGGCGGGGCTGACCGCATCCGCGCGCTGGTGGAAGGCTATTTCAGCTTCGCCCGGGCCAATCGCAACATCTGGATGGCGATTTACGATCACCATCTGCCGCCTGATGTGACGATCCCTGAGCAGCAGCATCTGCAGCGTGGCCAGCTGACCGAGATCGTGGTGCAGGAAATTCGCGCGGTGCTGCCCGAAGCTCTGGAGGCGCAGGCGCCGCAGCTGGCGCGTTCGCTGGTGGCGACGGTGCATGGGCATTGCATGTTCGACGTTAATGGCTCCTTCGCCCTGATGGGGGAGACGGAGCCGGTTGCCCTGGCGCTGGCGAGGGTGCGGGAAAGTCTTGAGGCAAAAGGTTTTTAAGGGAAGGTGCGAGGGGGTTACCCCCTCGCATTTCCCTTCTCCTACTTTCTTTCCGCCGCTGCCAGAAGACGCCGCGCCTGCACCAGATGGGGGCGGTCGATCATCTTGCCCTCCAGCTTGAGCGCACCCGCGCCCGGGTTGGCCTCAAAGGCGGCGACCACGGCCTTAGCATGGCGGATGTCGGCTTCGCTGGGGGAGAAGCCGTGGTTGATGGTTTCGATCTGGGCGGGGTGGATGGCCATCATACCGGTGAAGCCGTCACGGCGCGCGCGGGCCACATAGGCCGCGAGGCCTGCGGGATCGCCGATGTTCGGGAAGACCGTTTCGATGGGCGCGGTGCTGGCGGCATGGGCGCCGAACAGGGTGAGGCTGCGCACCATCTCGTAAGGCGCGGTGTAGCCTCCATCGGCCTCGCGCGCGGTGGCGGCGCCGATGGCGGCAGGCAGGTCTTCCGCCCCCCATGTCAGGCCTGCGAGGTGCTGGCTGACCTGATGGTAGCTTCCCAGCTGGAAGATGGCGGCGGGGGTTTCGGTGGCGATGGGCAGGATGGGGATTGGCGCCCCGTCCAGCATGGCCGCCAGCGCTTCCACGGAGGATGCGCCCTCGGCCTTGGGCAGCACCAGACCGTCGGGGTGGTGGGGCAGGATGGCAGCCAGATCGTCGGCGGTGAGGCCGCTGTCGAGCGGGTTGATCCGCACGAAGCTGGGGCAGGGGCGGGGTCCGGCCAGCCATCGGGCGATATGCTCGCGCCCTTCGGCCTTCTTCTCCGGCGCGACGGAATCCTCAAGGTCGAGGATCAGCGCATCCGCCCCGCTGGCCGCCGCCTTGGCGAAGCGCTCGGGCCGGTCGGCGGGGGCGAAGAGCAGCGAGCGCAATCTCATGCGGCCTGTCCCTTGATCAGCGCCATGCGCAGGCATTCGCAGACCACCTCGTCGCGCTGGTTGAGCATGCGGTGGCGGAAAGTGACGATCCCCGCGCCGGGGCGCGATTGGCTGGGCTTCAGATCGGCCACCTCGGTTTCGGCGCGCAGCGTGTCACCGATAAACACCGGCTTGGGCATCACCAATTTGTCATAGCCCAGATTGGCGATCAGCGTGCCCAGCGTGGTCTCGCCCACGGATAGTCCGACCATCAGCGCAAAGGTGAAGGTGCCGTTGACGATGATCTGGCCAAACTCGCTGGCCCTGGCCGCCTCGGCATCGAGATGCAGCGGCTGCGGATTGTGAGTCATGGTCGAGAACAGCAGATTGTCGGTCTCGGTGACGGTGCGGCGGATCTCATGGGTGATCTGGTCGCCCACGGCCCATTGGTCGAAGAAACGGCCTGCCATCATGCGTTCTCCAGCTTGTCGATCCGGGCGAGCAGCGCGCCTTCGGTGACCTGGGCATCTTGCGCGGCATTCAATTCCGCCACGATGCCGTCGAAGGGGGCGAGCAGGCTGTGTTCCATCTTCATGGCCTCCACGGTGAGCAGCTTCTGGCCCTTGGTGACGTGTTGGCCCTGCGTCACCGTCACGGCGATGATCCGCCCCGGCATGGGTGAGAGAATCGCGCCATCGGCCATATCAGGCCCGCCCGTGGCGGCGGCGCGCCATGGGGCGAGGCGCCAGACCTGTCCGCCTTCGGCCACCAGCACCTCTTCCGCGCGGTCCGTTGCACCGGAAGGCGGCAGGGTGACGGTGATCTCATGGCCATCGAGCAGAAAGCGCGCCTCACGATGCGGCGGCGCATTCAGGCGGAAACCGGAGAGCGGGCCGGGCGCCATCAAGCACGCGGCGGCACGGCTCAGCGCCTGCGCCGAGGGCTGGGGCGAAGGCAGCAGCGCATCGCCCGCTCGCGCGATCAGGCCGGTATCAAGCTTCGCCCCGGCAAAGTCCGGATGCTCCAGCGCCTTGACCAGAAAAGCGGCGTTGGTCTTGAGCGGGTGGATCACCGTGTTGCTCAAAGCCCCGGCCAACTGCCTGCGCGCGGCATCGCGATCCGGCCCATGGGCGATCACCTTGGCGATCATCGGATCGTAGAAGGGCGAGATCTCCGCGCCTTGCTCCACGCCGGTGTCGATGCGGCAGCCTGCACCGATCTCGAAGCGCTCCAAAGGTCCGATGCAGGGCAGGAAACCCTTGGCCGGGTCTTCGGCATAGAGCCGCGCTTCCATCGCCCAGCCGTTGATCGCAAGCTGGTCCTGCGTGCGGGGCAGAGGCTCTCCGCTGGCGACGCGCAGCTGCCATTCCACCAGATCCTGCCCGGTGATCGCCTCGGTGACGGGATGCTCCACCTGAAGGCGGGTGTTCATCTCCATAAACCAGATGCGGTCGGCGCGCAGGCCTTCCGAGCCATCGGCGATAAATTCGATGGTGCCCGCGCCGACATAATCGACCGCCTTGCCCGCGCGCACCGCCGCGGCGCAGATCGCCGCGCGGGTGGCCTCATCCATGCCGGGAGCAGGGGCCTCCTCGATCACCTTCTGGTGGCGGCGCTGCAGCGAGCAATCGCGCTCGAACAGGTGGACGACATTGCCTTGCGTATCGCCGAAGATCTGCACCTCGATATGGCGCGGGTTGGATACCCATTTTTCCAGCAGCACGGAATCGTTGCCGAAGCTGGCGGCGGCCTCGCGGCGGCAGGAGAGCAGGGCGTCGGCGAAATCTGCCGGGGCATCCACCTTGCGCATGCCCTTGCCGCCGCCGCCCGCCACGGCCTTGATAAGGACAGGATAGCCGATGGCCTCGGCCTCGCGCGTCAGGCGTTCCTCGCTCTGGTCCTCGCCGAGGTAGCCGGGGGTGGTGGGGACGCCTGCCGCCTGCATCAGCTTTTTGGCGGCATCCTTCAGGCCCATGGCGGTGATGGCTGCGGGCGGCGGGCCGATCCAGACCAGCCCCGCGTCTATCACAGCCTGCGCAAATTCGGCATTTTCGCTCAGGAAGCCATAGCCGGGATGGATGGCCTGCGCGCCGGTCTGCTGCGCGGCGGCGATGATCCGCGCGCCGTCCAGATAGCTTTCGCGCGCGGGAGACGCTCCGATATGCACCGCCTCATCGGCAAGGCGTACATGCAGGGCATTCGCATCGGCATCGGAATAGACCGCCACGCTGCGCAGTCCAAGGCGGCGCGCAGTGCGGATGATGCGGCAGGCGATTTCGCCGCGATTGGCGATCAGGACGGATGTCAGCATTGGTCTTATCCTTCCATCACATCCGGAACACGCCGAATTTCGCGGCGGCGGGCACCGGCGCATTCAGCGTGGCGGCAAAGGCCAGACCCAGCACGTCGCGCGTCTGGGCCGGGTCAATGATGCCATCGTCCCACAGGCGCGCGGTGGCGTAATAGGGGTTGCCCTCATCCTCATACTTCTGGCGGATCGGGGCCTTGAAGGCCTCGGCCTGCTGCGGCGTCCAGCTGGCGGCATCGCGGTGGACGGTGGCCAGTACGCTGGCGGCCTGCTCGCCGCCCATCACGCTGATGCGCGCGTTCGGCCAGGTGAAGAGGAAGCGCGGCTGATAGGCGCGCCCGCACATGCCGTAATTGCCCGCCCCGAAACTGCCGCCGATCAGCACGGTGATCTTGGGCACAGAGGCGGTGGCAACGGCGGTCACCAGCTTGGCGCCATGTTTGGCGATGCCCTCGGCCTCATATTTGCCGCCGACCATAAAGCCGGAAATGTTCTGCAAAAACAGCAGCGGGATGCGGCGCTGGCAGGCCAGCTCGATAAAATGCGCGCCCTTGAGGGCACTTTCGCTGAACAGCACGCCATTGTTGGCCAGCACCGCCACCGGAAGCCCGTGGATATGCGCAAAGCCGCAGACCAGCGTGGTGCCATAGAGCGGCTTGAACTCATGGAACTCGCTGCCATCGACGATCCGCGCGATCACCTCGCGCACATCATAGGGCGCGCGCACATCCTGCGGGATGATGCCATACAGCTCTTGCGGATCATACTTCGGCGGTTTGGGCGCCCGCAGATTGAGATCGATGGGCGGCGCGGGCGGGAAGGTGGAGACGATGTCGCGCAGGATCGAGAGCGCATGCTCATCATTCTCCGCGACATGATCGACCACGCCGGATGTGCGGCCATGCAGATCGCCGCCGCCCAGATCCTCGGCGGAGATCACCTCGCCGGTGGCGGCCTGCACCAGCGGCGGCCCGGCCAGGAAAATGGTGCCCTGATGGCGCACGATCACGCTCTCGTCGCACATGGCGGGCACATAGGCGCCGCCCGCCGTGCAACTGCCCATCACGCAGGCGATCTGCGGAATGCCCTGCGCCGACATCTGCGCCTGATTGAAGAAGATGCGCCCGAAATGGTCGCGATCCGGAAAGACCTCGGCCTGATTGGGCAGGTTGGCGCCGCCGCTGTCCACCAGATAGAGGCAGGGCAGGCGGTTCTCCAGCGCGATCTCCTGAGCGCGCAGATGCTTCTTCACCGAAAGCGGGAAATAGGTGCCGCCCTTCACCGTGGCATCATTGCAGGCGATCATCACCTGCCGCCCGGAGACGCGCCCGATCCCGGCGATGATGCCCGCGCCGGGCACCTCATCGCCGTAAAGGCCATGGGCGGCCAGCTGCCCGATTTCCAGAAAGGGGCTGCCCGGATCGAGCAGCCGCTCCACCCTTTCGCGGGGCAGCAGCTTGCCACGCGCGACATGTTTGGCGCGGGCGGAGTGTGAACCGCCTTGCGCGGCGGCGGCCACCTTCTCGCGCAGTTCCTGCGCCAGAGCGCGGTTGTGCTCGGTGTGGGTGCCGGCAGGCAGCTTGCTGTCGATCACGGGGGCGCTCATCAGCCGATCAACTCCCGCCCGATCAGCATGCGGCGGATCTCATTGGTCCCCGCGCCGATGTCGAGCAATTTGGCATCGCGCAGAAAACGCTCCACCGGCCAGTCCTTGGTGTAGCCCGCGCCGCCCAGCGCCTGCACCGCTTCCAGCGCGGTCTTCACGGCATTTTCGCTGGCCAGCAGGATGGCGCCCGCCGCATCGAAACGGGTGGTGCGCCCGGCGTCGCAGGCCTTGGCCACGGCATAGACATAGGCCCGCGCGGAATTGAGCGCGACATACATATCGGCCACCTTGGCCTGCATCAGTTGGAAGGTGCCGATGGCTTTGCCGAACTGCTTGCGCTCGCGCACATAGGGCAGCACCACGTCCAGACAGGCCTGCATGATCCCCAGCTGGATGCCCGCCAGCACGGTGCGCTCATAATCGAGGCCCGACATCAGCACGCCCGCGCCGCCGTTCAGCGGCCCCATGATGTTCTCTTCGGGCACCTCGCAGTCGGTGAAGACCAGCTCGGCGGTGGGGGAGCCGCGCATGCCCATCTTGTCGATCTTCTGGCCGATGGAGAAGCCCTTGAAGTCCTTCTCGATCAGGAAGGTGGTGATGCCCTTCGACCCTTCGCCGGTCTTGGCATAGACCACCAAAGTATCGGCATAGGCGGCATTGGTGATCCAGAATTTGGTGCCGTTGAGGATGTAGCGGTCGCCCTTTTTCTCGGCCTTCAGCTTCATCGAGACCACATCGGAGCCAGCGCCCGCCTCGGACATGGCCAGAGAGCCGACATGTTCGCCCGAAATCAGCCTGGGCAGGTACTTGGCCTTCTGCGCCTCATTGCCCCAGCGGCGGATCTGGTTGACGCAGAGGTTGGAATGCGCGCCATAGCTCAGGCCGATGGAGGCCGAGGCGCGGGCCACTTCCTCCTGCGCCACCACATGCTCCAGATAGCCCAGACCAAGGCCGCCGAACGCTTCCTCCACGGTGATGCCATGCAGACCCAGCGCGCCCATCTCGGGCCACAGATCGCGGGGGAACCAGTCCTTGGCGTCGATCTCCGCCGCCAGTGGAGCGATGCGCTCGGCAGCGAAACGGGTGGTGCTGTCGCGGATCATCTCGGCGTTTTCACCAAGCCCGAAATCGAAATCGCTCACGGCATCTCTCCTCTTTTGCCGCAGGTTAACGTGCCGGGCGGATTGAGGGAAATTGAAGTTTGTACCGGTACTGCATTGATCGTATCTATGAAGCCAATATCCGCCCAGCAGAAGCCCTCAGCATGTTCGACCGTTATCTGATCCGCTATTTCCTCGCCGTGGTGGATCACGGCAGCTTTTCCCGCGCGGCGGCGGCCTGCCATGTCACGCAGCCCACGCTTTCGGTGGGCATCGGCAAGCTGGAGCGCGCGCTGGAGAATGTGCTGCTGATCCGCTCCAACCAGCGGGTGGAGCTGACCGAGGCGGGCGCGCGCTTTCTGCCCCATGCGCGGCGGATCGAGCGGGCCTTCAACATTGCGGCGCAGGATATGATCGGGGCCACCGATCTGCCCGTGCTGCGGCTGGGCGTGCTGAGCAGCGTGCCGGATGCGGTGGTGGCGCAGGCCGTGGCGGAAACGCGCCCCACGCAAACCCATCGCTTCGAACTGCTGTTCGGCGACGAGCGCGAATTGCTCAGCCATCTGGCCAAGGGGCGGATCGATCTGGCGCTCACGCTGGTGGATCGCGGCTCAAGGCGTTTTCTGGAGCGGGTGATCCTCACCGAGCCTTATGCGCTGGCCATTCCCGCCACGCATCCGCTGGCCGGCGAGGCCGAGATCACGGCGGAGCAACTGGCCCATGAGGTGATGATCGTGCGCCGCCATTGCGAGGCGCTGTCCGAAACCAGCCGCTTCTTCACCGAACGCGGCGTGCGCCCGCATTTCGCGCTGCGCTCGACCAACGATGATCGCGTGCTGCAGATGGTCGCGGCGGGGCTGGGCATTACGGTGATGCCGCGCGGCCATCGCCATGACGGCGTGGCGCGGCCCGGGCTGAAAGGCTTCAGGGCCCAGCGCAAGATCGGCTTGATGGCGGGTGACGAGAGCGAACATCTCTTCGCCGATCCACCCGCCTTGATCGCCGCCTTGACGCGGATTCTTGGGGAGCGGTAACGTCTGAAGCGGGGCCGTCGCAGGCCCCGCTCCCTATCACTCAGCGATAGCGCCAGCCGCCATGCCAGGCATAGCGATGGCCCCAATAGCGATGACCGTCCCAATAGCCGTGGCCGGGATAGAAGACGCCGATCGCCAGACCGGGGGCGACGGCGACCGGGCCGGGCCCATAATTGGGGCGGCAACCGCCATAGGGGCCACGATGGAAGTCACGGCCACAACCGCCGGCGGCCTGAGCCGGGGTGATCGCTGCAAGCGAGGCGCTGAGCGCAAGCGCGGCCAGCAAAATGGTCTTCTTCATGGGATTTCTCCAATGTTGGGCTGGCCGCTTGTCTCGGCCAACCCGGGTTAAACGGGGAGTTCGAGACGATCCGTCGCGCGTTTCGCAGAATTTTTTGTTTCAGGTCAGCGGCGCTGCCCCGACGGAGTTCGCCGCCTGCGCCGTTCAAGCCATGACAGTCTCACAGGAGCGCATCATGGCTTTGACCCGAACCTTTCCCCTTTGGCTCCCTCGCCGGGCCATCCTGCTGGCCATGGCGCCGCTGGCGAGCAGCCTGCTGGGCGCCTGCGCCACCACCTATCCCGCCCCGCCGCCTCCGGGCTGGCGTGGCGAGGGCTGGGCGCGTCATGTGGCGCGCTGTGAGCGGCATTATCCGCGCTATGATCCGCGCACCGATCTGATCTATCGCCCCGGCGGCACATTCTCCTGCCCGCTTTGAGCGGCCAGCATTTCGGAGGGGGGAGGAGGATGTGCATCCGGGCGAATGCGACCCGACCCGGATGCACAGGGCCCAGTCCGGCGAGACAGGAGGGTCATTCACCGAAACCGGACGCAGTGATGGTATAGCGCCAATGCAATCGATATCCAAGATGGGGCGGGCGAAGGCTCCGGCGGGACTTCGGGGGTGTCCTGAAATGGCGCAGATGGCGTGGGAACCGTAACGCTAACGCCCAGGCCTTGGCCAGGGCATGGCCGGAGACCTTTCGCGGACGATCAGCGCGCCAGATAGCCGCCGTCGACCGGATAATAGGTGCCGGTCATGAAGGATGCGCGATCCGAGAGCAGGAAGCTGGTGAAGGCCGCGATCTCTTCCGGGCGCGCCAGCCGGTTGAAGGCATGCAGGCCGGCCAGCACCGCACGTTCCTCGTCGGTCATGGTCTTGCCCAGCGCGGGGGTCTCCACAAAGGCCGGGCCCACCGCATTCACGCGGATGCCCTGCGCGGCGTAATCGAGCGCGGCGGTCTTGGTGATGCCCACGACAGCATGCTTGGAGGTGACATAGGCTGCCGATCCGGCCCAACCCACGGCGCCCAGAATCGACGCCATGTTGACAATGGCCCCGCCGCCGGAGCGGATCATTGCCGGGATCTGATACTTCATGCCGTAGAACACGCTGTGCAGATCGACACCCACCACGCGGTGCCAGTCATCGATGGCGATGTCGGCCAGCGGGGTGGAGGGCGCGCCGATGCCCGCATTGTTCACCGCCAGATTCAGGCCGCCGAAGCGCTCCACGGCGAAGTCGACGCTGGCCTTCACCGCCCCGGCGTCGCTGACATCGACCTTGAACGGCAGGGCGCGATCCGGACCATAGGCCTGCGCCAGATGCTGGGCGCCGGCCTCGTCGAAATCGGCGATGATCACCCTTGCTCCTTGCGCCAGCAGATCCTTCACCACTGCCTCGCCGATGCCCGAGGCGCCACCGGTGACGATGGCGACCTGATCCTGAAACAAAGCCATGGAACTGCTCCTTGCTGATGGCCGCGCTGCGGCGACCGTGTATGTGTGGTGACGAAACGCGATATAAAGTACCCGGTTCCGTATCCTTTATAAGACGAAAGTCGACCGGCAAAAGTCGACAGGGAAAACGCAGATGACGGCAGGTGACAGGCAGGACGAGCCGAACCGGGCAACGGGCCGCCCCTCGCTGGAGGCGGCGGGGCAGCTTGAAGAAGCGATGATGGATGCGGCCACGCGCGTCTTCATCGAGGCGGGCTTCCGGGGCGCCAGCATGGAGGCCATCGCGCGTGACGCCGGGGTGACCAAGCGCACGCTCTATCGGCGCGCCAAGACCAAATCGGATCTCTTCGTTGCGGTGGTGGAGCGTATTGCCCGGCGCGCGGGCGTGCCTCAGCTCTCGTGTGTGGCGGCGGGCACGCTTGAGGAACGGCTGAAGACCGTCAGCGAGATTGTGCTGGGATGGTTTCTCGATCCCAATGCGGTGGCGCTCTATCGCATGATCGTGGCCGAGGCGGCGCGTCAGCCGGGGCTGGCGCTCAGCGTCGACGGGCCGTTCCAGCGGGCCAGCGAAGCTGTCGCGGCCATTCTGGCGGCGGGCGATGAGCGACCGGCCTCCACCGTCAGGCTGGCGGCGGACATGTTTGTGCGGCTGGTGGCGGGCGAGGCGCTCGACAGGGCGGCGCAGGGCATCGAGCCGGCAGGCGTGTCAGCGCAGACGCGCGAACGCGCTCACGCCGCGGTGGCCTTCTTTCTGGCCGGCTGGCAGACGTGGCGCCTCCCGCCCGCATAGGGGGCGACCCTAGGCCAGCGCAACGCAGATCGCGCCCAGCGTGATCAGGCCGATGCCCAGCCAGCCGCGCGCGCTCAGATGCTCTCCCAGCAGGAACACGCCGGCCAGCGCGACGAGGACGACGCTCAGCTTGTCAATCGGCGCAACCCTTGCCGCATCTCCCATTTTCAGCGCCCGGAAATAGCAGAGCCACGATGCCCCCGTCGCCAGACCCGAGAGGATCAGGAAGACCCAGCTGCGCGCACCGATCTGGTCAAGCGCATGGAACTTGCCCCCGAAGAGCAACATGGCGCCCAGGATCAGGACGATCACGATGGTCCGCAAAAAGGTCGCGAGATCGGAATTGAGCCCCTCGATGCCGATCTTGGCGAAGATCGCGGTCAAGGCGGCAAAAACCGCCGAAAGAAGGCTCCAGAAAAGCCATGAGGCTGAAGCGATGTTGAGCATGGTCCTGTCCTCCGGGGCCGTACTGCCTGCAGGCTTTCGGTTATGCCACCAATAACGACAGAGGTGTGGGTTCTGGTGAAGCCAGGCGCGCGTTCTGCCGGCTGCTCAGACGATATCAGGCCCTAAGGTCATGGTGATGCGCCATGTCCGGCGTGATGGGATGCATGGCGACAGGGGTGCCGATGTGTTCGGCATGCCTGGCTGATCGCGCAATGGCAGTGGAAGGAAACCGGCCTTGGCAGGCCAAATCACCACTCTTCCCAATTCATTGTTTCATAAGGAAAAAGTGGTGCCCGGGGACGGAATCGAACCGCCGACACCGTGATTTTCAGTCACGTGCTCTACCAACTGAGCTACCCGGGCATCGCCTCGATGCTGTCCGTTTTGTTACCGGTCAGCGTCTGGTTGGGGGCCTATGGCCAAGGACTCGCACCTTGGCAAGCAGGAAAATCACTCTGTGGAAAAATCGTTGGGGCGGCTGGACGAAAGGCCGTCCGATTCCTCGTCGATCACGGGGCCGGGCAGGGCATAGCCGTCCTCCAGCCACTGCATCAGATCGCGGTCGCGGCAGCGCGCCGAGCAGAAGGGCGTGTGGTCGGCGCTGCGGGGCTTGCCGCAGATGGGGCATTTGCGGTTGAGGGTCATATGTTGGATCCTAAAGAGGGATGGCCTGGGCGAAAGCGCCCTCCAGCGCCGCGATGGTTTTTCCGGGGCCGGGCGTTTCGGCCCAGCGGATCACCCGCCCGCTGCGCCGCGCCAGTTCGGCCTCCCATGCCGGGAGAATCGCTTCACGCACGGATGGGGCGCAGGTCAGCAGCAGGGCGCCGGGCTCTTCCACCCTTTCGGCGCGGCGCAGCAACAGGCGCGCGGCGGCCTGCGCGCGGTGATGCGCCAGCCTTGCCAGCAGCGATGGCCGCTCCATCCGCGCCACGATCTGCACAAAGCCGAAGCCGTTCATCGCGGTGCGTTCATGGTCATAGGCGTCCAGCGCGCTTTCCAGAGCGGTGTCCACCGCCTGCCGGTCGGCCTTGGCGGACAGCGTGGGGAAATCTATGCCGATCGAACCGGCCAGATCCAGCCAGCCGATGGCTTGCGCCACGGGTGGCACGGCGGCCAGCGCCAGATCGCGCGGGGAGAGGGGGCCGTCGATGTCGATCAGCGTCATGGCGGGGGTGGGGGAGGCGATCAGCGCGCCACCGGCAAAGGCGATCTCGCCCGACCATGCGGCCTCCCACACCTCCTCCCAGTCGCCGCCGGGGAAGTGGCGGACGATGCGTGTCGTGTGGCCCTCGCCGCGCAGGCTGTCGGCAAGTGAAGGCGCGGGGCGGGCCTCGCCGCTGGTGGGTTTGGCTTTCGCCTGCTTGAAGCGCCCCTTTTCGGCCAGAGCGGCGCGGGTGACGATCAGGCGGATCTGCGCGCCCTCGCTGGCGTCGCGCGGCAGGGAGTCGACCAGCGCTTCCTCGCCGCTGGCGAAGCGGGCGATGCCGCGCCGCGTTCCGGCAAGGCGCACCGTCAGGCGTGCGTCCTCGATCTGCCCGGCGGCCAGCATGCCCGGCCAGTCCAGCCTTGCGGCCACGACCTGACCATCCCGGTAACCGAGGGCGCGATCCTCGCCGATGCCCTGCTCGACCAGCCATTCCATGGAAAATCAGCCCAGCGGATAGCCGGCCCAACGCAGCAGCGCGCGGGTTTCATAAAGCGGCAGGCCGATCACGCCCGAATGGCTGCCCGACAGCGCGCGGATCAAGGCTTCGGCCAGGCCCTGAATGGCATAGCCGCCCGCCTTGCCCAGCCCTTCGCCGCTGGCGACATAGGCCTCGATCTCGGCCTCGCTCAGATTCTTGAAGGTGACGATGGTTTCGGACAGGCGCGACTTCTCGCGCCCCTGCGCATCCGCCACGGCCACCGAGGCGAACACCCGATGCCGCCGCCCGGCCAGCTTGCCCAGCATGGCGCGCACATCGTCGTCGGTATGCGCCTTGTCGAGGATGCGGCGGCCCAGCGCCACCGTGGTGTCGCCCGCGATCACGATCTCGCCGGGCTCGGCCTTCACCGCGCGGGCCTTTTCCTGTGCCATGCGCAGGGCATAGGCGCGGGGCACTTCGCCCTTGCGCGGATTTTCGTCGATATCGGGGCTGGCGATGCGGGTGGGCGCGACATTGAGCCGCGCCAGCAATTCCCGCCGCCGGGGCGAGGAGGAGGCCAGCACCAGCAGGGGACGTTCCTGTCCCTGCGGCTCAGCCTCCATCAGCGCGGAAACGGCGATGCTCAATAGCCGCCGGGGCCGCCACGGCCAGGCATGAAGCGGTAGGTGATGCGGCCTTTGGTGAGGTCGTAAGGCGTCAGTTCGACCAGCACCTCATCGCCCACCAGCACGCGGATGCGGTTCTTGCGCATCTTGCCGGCAGTGTGGCCGAGGATTTCGTGATCGTTCTCCAGACGCACGCGGAACATCGCATTGGGGAGAAGCTCGACCACCTGGCCGCGCATTTCGAGGAGTTCTTCTTTTGCCATCCGGTTTTTCGGTTTCCAAAGACGAGGGGGCCCAAGAGGCGGGCCGGGAAGATCAGGTGCTGATTGCTGCCTGTTTGGGCGCGCACATAGCGGCAGGCGTACCAAAAGGGAAGCCTTGGCGTGGGGTTGCCTTTGTCAAACATCGCAATCACGGCGACAGAGTGTTGCGTATTGGCCGCAACTGTATCCGGGGGGCGACAAATTAATACCCGCATCCGCTTGCGTCACACGCAGGCCACGGGCATCCGATGATCATCGCTTTTCCCTGATCCTGCCGGATATATTGTGTCTGGCCCGCGGAGTTTCAAGACCTTGTCGAGGCTGTCTTCTTCATCGATGGTGGCGCTGTGCGCCCTCCTCCCTGTTCTGATGGCAGCCCCTGCTCAGGCGCAGACCACCGATACGACGCCTGTTACAAAGTCTGGCGGGCTGACGGACGATGCCACCAATAATCCGGTGCCCACCGGCGTGGTCCATGCCAAGGACACCAAGGGCAAGGAAATCGTCGTGATCGGCGAGAGGATTCCGGGGCAGGTGGAGGCCGCGCAGCCCCCGCTGGCGGTGATGGATGAGGAAGACATCGCCGCTTACGGCGTCAATTCGATCAGCGATCTGCTCGATGCGATCTCGCCGGAGACGGGCACGGGGCGCGGGCGTGGTTCGACCGGGCCGGTCATTCTGGTCAATGGCCAGCGTATCTCCTCCTTCCGTGAAATTCGCGACTATCCGCCCGAAGCGATCCGCCGCGTGGAAATCCTGCCCGAGGAAGTGGCGCTGCGCTTCGGCTATTCGCCCGATCAGCGCGTGGTCAATTTCATCCTGAAGGATCTGTTCAAGAGCAAGGTGCTGGACGGCACCTTCAAATCGCCCACGCGCGGCGGCACCTCGACGGTGGCGGGGCAGGCCAATGCGTTGAACATCGATCACGGCAAGCGTTTCAACATCTCGGCCAAGGCCGATTACACCAGTCCGCTGACCGAGGCCGAGCGCGGCGTCACGCAGACCGCGGGGACCACGCCCACGGTGGCCAGTGATCCGCAGCCGGGCAAGTACCGCACGCTGACGGATTCCACGAAGGATTACACGCTCAACGCCACCTATACGATGCCGCTGTCCAAGAAGATCATGTCGGGCACGCTGGCGATCAACGGCACAGCCGCGCGCACCGACACGACGGGCCTCAATGGCCTGAACACGGTGACCATGACCGATCCGAACGGCAACACGGCGGTGCGCACCTATCCCGGCGCGCTGCGCCAGTTCAGCCGCACCGACACCTTCAGCCTTGGCCTCACGCTCAACAAACCGGTGGGGCTGTGGAACCTCTCGGCGACCTTCGACGGCAGCCATGCCGATGCCACCACCCGCAATGACAACCGCTACTCCACCACCAGCACGGCCTACACCGATATGCTGGCGCAGGCTGCGGCGGGGACGCTTTCGCTGACGGGGGCGCTGCCCTCGCTGCCCGATGCGGGGCAGAACACCTCCAAGAGCATCACCAACTCCTTCACCAGCCTTGTCACCTTCGGCGGGCGCGTGATCCGCCTGCCGGGCGGCCATATGGCGCTGACCACCAAGGCGGGCTTCGCCTATACCGCGCTCGACAGCCACAGCACGCTGGGCATGGGCAACAATCTGAAGCGTGGCGATCTGTCGGCCGGCTTCAATCTGGCGATCCCCATCACCAGCCGCCGCGAGAATTTCGGCGCGGCGGTGGGTGATATCACGCTGAACGTCTCGGGCGGCCTCGACAATCTCTCGGACTTCGGGGTGATCACCAACTGGACCGGTGGCGTCACCTGGGGCATCACCCCCAAGCTGAGCCTGCAGGCCAGCTATATCTTCAACCAGGAAGCGCCGAGCCTGGCCAATCTGGGCGGCGCGCAGACCATCAGCTACAACCAGACGATCTATGATTTCGTGAAGGGCCAGTCCGTGCTGGCCACCGTCATCACCGGCGGCAACCGCAATCTGGTGCGCGAGAGCCGCAATGACATCAAGCTGGGGATCAACTGGACCCTGCCGGTGGTCAAGAACTCCAATCTGATCGTGGAGTATTTCGACAACCGCTCGAAGAATGTCTCCTCCAGCTTCCCGGCGCTGACGGCGGCGGTGCTGGGCGCCTATCCGGGCCGCGTGACGCGCGATCCCACCACCGGCGACATCACCCAGATCGACGAAACCCCGGTCACCATCGCCAGCCAGCATGAAAAGCGCCTGCGCTGGGGCTTCAACCTGTTTGGCAACATCGGCAAGCCGCTGCCTCCGGTGCGCCGCCGCTTCGGCATGGGCGGGCCCGGCGGTCCGGGCGAGGGTGGTCCCCCGCCGGGTGGTCCGCCTCCCGGTGAGGGTGGTTCCCCCCCGGGTGAAGGCGGCGGTGGACGCAGCGGCGGCGGCGAAGGTGGCGGCTCGGGCGGTGGCGCCGGCGGCGGGGCTGGCGCTTCGGGGGCGACCGCAGGCGGCGGCTCGGGCGCGGCGTTGAGTTCCAGCGGCGGCGGCCGCTCAGGCGGTGGCGGCGGCGGTTTCGGCGGCGGCCCCGGTGGTGGTGGTCCCGGCGGGCCGGGCGGCGGCTTTGGCGGCCCTCCTCCGGGCGGTGGCGGCGGTGGTCGCGACCGGGCGCGTTATCCGGGGCGCTGGAATGTCTCGATCTATCACACGGTCAATTTCCTCGACCGCGTCGAGCTGGTGCCCGGGGCACAAGCACTCGACCTGCTGGGGGGCGACACGATCAGCTCGGGCGGCGGCGTGGCGGTGCATTCCATCGCGCTGGATGCGGGCGGATCGTACAAGGGCATGGGCCTGCGCTTCAGCGGCAGCTGGTCCTCCACCACCCATGTGAAGGGCAGCGGCGCGCCGGGCGCGACCGATCTGCGCTTCGGATCGGTGCTGACGCTCAATGCCCGCGTCTTCGTGGATCTGGGGCAGCAGGCCAGCCTGGTGAAGAAGTCGAATTTCTTCAAGAACGCCCGCGTTTCCTTCGGCGTGAACGACCTGCTCGACAATTACAGCAAGGTCACCAACAGCAATGGCGTGACGCCCACCGCCTATCAGTGGCCCTATATTTCGGCCAACCGGCGCACCGTCTCGCTGGAGCTGCGGAAATTGTTCTAACTTTGATCTGTGGGGAGGGGCGCTGGGCCTCTCCCCATCGGGCCTGCGATACCCTATCTGGGGCCGATGCCCACCGACTCATCCGGCCCCAACATTCCAGCCAGCCCCAACCGCTTTCACGAGGATGCCGCCACGCGCCTGATCCGGGGCAGCGAGCATCCCGACCTCGACGCGGGCGTCGCCGCCATCCGCGAGGTGCTGGCGACGCTGCCCGCCCGCCCCGGCGTCTATCGCATGACCGATGCGCGCGGCGATGTGCTTTACGTGGGCAAGGCGCGGGCGCTGCGCAACCGCGTGGCGAATTACACGCAGGTCGACCGCCTGCCTTTGCGGCTGCAGCGCATGGTCTCGCAATGCCGGGGCATGACCATCATCACCACCAATTCGGAGGCCGAGGCGCTGCTGCTCGAAGCGCAGCTCATCAAGCGCTTTCGCCCGCCCTACAATGTGCTGCTGCGCGACGATAAGAGCTTCCCGTTTATTCTGCTGCGCACCGATCACGATTTTCCGCGCATTTCCAAGCATCGCGGCGCGCGCAAGGCGGTGGGCAATTATTACGGTCCCTTCGCCAGCGCCGGTTCGGTGAACACCACCATCAACGCGCTGCAAAAGCTGTTCCTGCTGCGCAGCTGCACCGACAGTTTTATGAGCCGCCGCGACCGGCCCTGCCTGCTGTACCAGATCAAGCGCTGCAGCGCGCCCTGCGTCGACCGCATCGACAAGGAGGGCTATGCCGATCTCGTGCGGCAGGCGCGCGATTTCCTCGGCGGCAAATCCAATGCGGTGCAGCGCGAGATCGAGGCCCAGATGGCGCAGGCCGCCGAAGATCTGGATTTCGAGCGCGCCGCCATGCTGCGCGACCGCCTGCGCGCCGCGACCTTCATTCAGGGTTCTCAGGCCATCCATGCCGAGGGCCTGCCCAATGCCGATATCTTCGCCATGGCGGTGAAGAGCGGCCAGATCGCCATTCAGGCCTTCTTTATCCGCGGCGGCCAGAACTGGGGCCACCGCGCCTTCTTCCCCACCCACACCGAGGGTCTGGAGGAGGCGGAGGTGATGCAAAGTTTCCTCGCGCAATTCTACGAGGAGGTGCCGCCCCCGCGCGTCATCCTGCTGGACCGCGAACTGCCCGAAAGCGACCTGCTGGCCGAGGCGCTGAAGGAAGGCGCGGGTGGCAAGGTGGACATCGCCATGCCCCAGCGCGGCGACCGCAAGCGTCTGGTGGAGCAGGCCACCCGCAACGCCGTCGAGGCGCTCGACCGCCGCGCCGCCGAAACCGGCACCAAGGCGAAAATCTGGCGCGAGATGACCGAATTCCTCGATCTGCCGGAAGTGCCCCAGCGCGTCGAAGTCTATGATAACAGCCACATCCAGGGCGCCCATGCCCTTGGCGCGATGATCGTCGCCGGGCCGGAAGGTTTCATCAAGGGCCAGTACCGCAAGTGGAACATCAAGCAGGCCGAGACCAACGACGATTTCGGCATGATGCGCGAAGTTCTCGCCCGCCGCTTCGGCCGCGTGATGGAGGAAGACCCCGAGCGTGACAAAGGCCTGTGGCCCGACCTGATCCTGATCGACGGCGGCAAGGGCCAGCTCAGCGCCGTGATGGAGGTGGTGAACGAGCTGGGCGTGGAAGACGTGGCGATCATCGGCATCGCCAAGGGCCCCCACCATGGCCGCGACGGGCGCGAGGTCTTCCACTTCCCCGATGGCCGCGAGAAGATGCTGCCGGTGAATTCGCCCGTGCTGTTCCACCTGCAGCGTTTGCGCGACGAGGTTCACCGCTTCGTGATCGGCGCGCACCGCGACAAGCGTTCCCGCGCGATCACGGCGTCTCCACTGGACGAGATCCCCGGTATCGGCCCGGCCCGTAAGCGCGCGCTGCTGCTGCATTTCGGCACGGCGAGCCGGGTGCGGGCGGCGGCTCTGGACGATCTGATGCGGGCGCCGGGCGTGTCTGAAGCGGTGGCGCGGACGGTGTATGATTTTTACCATCCGGGGGGGTGAAGAAAAGAAAGATGCGAGGGCCATCGCCCTCGCGCTCCCTTTAATGTCTACGCTGCGCTTTGGGTTCGGCCAAAGAGCAACCTCGCTGCGCCGCAGGCAGCAAGTGTTTAAAGCCTGCGGCGCTTTAAGTGGTGCAGGTGGAGAGCCGGGGCGCTCCATTTCGGCGCCATTGCCCTATCGTCGGAAGACGGCATGGGAGCGCGAGGGGGTAACCCCCTCGCATCTTCCTACTTCCATTCTTCCTGCCGCTCCCTTTTCACAATTTCCCTGAACAGCCTCCGACGCAACGCCCCGCCGATCCCGATGGACACCCGCCCCACGGCGCGGCGTTCTCGCCAGATATGGTCGATCATGGGGTGGTCGGCGGAGGCGCAGCTGTCGCAAGCCTCGATGGCCTTGTCGTCCAGCAGCGCCAGATTTTCCCGCTGCAGCAGCACGCCGGGCGAGAACCGCGAGAGGCCTTCATCGAAGGCGGTCTTGTAGCTGAAGCCCATGGGCGGCGTCAGCAGATTGGCGAGCATGGCAATGGGCCGCCCGTCCAGCACCAGCGCCAGCCTTTCAAGGCGCCCGGCCTGCACCGCGCCGGTCATGGCCTCCCGGAAGAGGGTGGCGGTGTCGGGGCGGCAGGCCAGCGCCGAACCGGCCTTGCCTTTCCATCCGGCGGCTTCGAGCGTCAGGAATTGCTCGATCCAGATGGACAGGTCGGTGGCATCGCGATGGCGCTCCACAGTCAACGCACCGGTTTCCGACAGGCGCGCGTGCTGGCGGCGCAGTTCCTTGCGCTTCTTGCCCGACATGGACGCCTCCAGATAAGCCTCGGGCGAGAGGGCGGAGGACAGCATCGCGCGCTCTTCCCGCCAGACCAGACCGTAGGGGCGATCGGCCACCACCGCACGCAGCGCATCGGCCAAGGCGCCGTTCAAGGGAAGGTCGGCCAGGTGAAGGAACAGGCCCAGCCCGGCATGCCTGTCCGCATGGTCCAGCATGGCCGTCCAGAAGGCCTCTTCCGCGCCGCGCGCCACCAGCGGCGCTCCGAGGAAGCTGTTGGGATGGGTCCAGCCCGCCAGATGAGGGATCGGGCGGCCATAATAGGATCGGGCGCTCTCCATCGGCAGCAGCCCGATCAAGCTCCCGTTGCGCTCAAGGCACCACACCTTCACCCGCGGCGGCTGTAAGGCGCGCAGCGAGGGCAACAGATACCAGCTTTCGAGGAAGGGGTTGGGCTCGGTGGCCTGCCGGGCGAGGGCATCCCAGCGGGCGATGGCCTCGGGGTGTTCCATCTCCCGCCAGTCCACGGCGCGCAGGGTGGCGCCTTGCGCATGATCCGATGCTGGGTGAGGCGGGGCAAGCAAGAAAAACGTCTCCATCGGTGCGACGTGCCGATGGAGACGCCTTAGCAGTTGATCCGCGAAAGAATAACTAACGCGGACAAGGTGTTTTTCATCCTGCGGTGGCTTGACCGGCCAATGCGGCGAGCAGCAGCAGGGCGACGATGTTGGTGATCTTGATCATGGGGTTGACGGCGGGCCCTGCGGTGTCCTTGTAGGGGTCGCCCACGGTGTCGCCGGTCACCGCGGCCTTGTGGGCTTCGGAGCCCTTGCCGCCGTGGTGGCCGTCCTCGATGTATTTCTTGGCATTGTCCCAGGCGCCGCCGCCGCTGGTCATGGAGAGGGCCACGAACAGCCCGCCCACGATCACCCCCAGCAGCAGCGCGCCCAGAGCGGCAAAGCCGTTCTCACGCCCGGCCACGGCGGTGATCACGCCATAGACCACCACCGGCGCCAGCACCGGCAGCAGCGAGGGCAGCACCATTTCCTTGATTGCGGCGCGCGTCACCAGATCGACGGTGCGCGCGTAATTGGGCCGCGATGTGCCCGCCATGATGCCGGGATCTTGCGCGAACTGGTTGCGCACATCCAGCACCACATCGCCTGCCGCGCGGCCCACCGCCGTCATGCCCATCGCGCCGAAGAGATAGGGCAGCAACCCGCCCAAAAGCAGGCCGACGATCACATAGGGGTTCTCCAGACTGAAATCGACATGCAGCCCGGGGAAGAACTCCCGCAAGTCGGTGGTGTAGGCGGCGAACAGCACCAGCGCCGCCAGCCCTGCCGAGCCGATGGCATAACCCTTGGTCACGGCCTTGGTGGTGTTGCCCACCGCGTCCAGAGCGTCGGTCCTTTCGCGCACGCTGTCGTCCAGACCGGCCATTTCGGCGATGCCGCCCGCATTGTCGGTGACGGGGCCGTAAGCGTCGAGCGCCACCACCATGCCCGCCAGCGCCAGCATCGATGTGGCGGCATAGGCGATGCCGATCAGCCCGGCGAGCTGGTAGGCAAAGATGATTCCGGCCACGATGACCAGCGTGGGCAGGGCGGTCGCCTCAAGGCTGATCGCCAGGCCCTGGATCACATTGGTACCATGCCCGGTTTCCGAAGCCTTGGCGATGGAGCGCACCGGGCGATAGCCCGTGCCGGTGTAATATTCGGTGATCCAGATGATGAGGCCCGTGATGACCAGCCCCAGCAGCGCGCAATGGAACAGCGCCTGCCCGGTCAAACTTTGGCCGGGCAGCGTGCCGGTGCCCAGCGGCGTGGTCATCTCGCCCGCCACATCGCCGACCACCGAGGCGATCGCCAGCCAGATCGCGGGGATGGAGAGCACGGCGGTGACGCCAAAGCCCTTGTACATCGCCCCCATGATATTACGCGATTTGCCGAGGCGCACGAAATAGGTGCCGATGATCGAGGTGAGAATGCACACGCCGCCGATCAGCAGCGGCAGGCTCATCAGCGGGAGCAGCAGCGCGGGTTGATCGCGGAAATGCAGCGCCGTCAGCACCATGGTGGCGCCGATGGTGACGACATAGGTCTCGAAAAGGTCGGCGGCCATGCCGGCGCAGTCGCCCACATTGTCCCCCACATTGTCGGCGATGACGGCGGGGTTGCGCGGGTCGTCCTCGGGGATGCCGGCCTCCACCTTGCCGACCAGATCGGCGCCGACATCCGCCGCCTTGGTGAAAATCCCCCCGCCCAGACGCGCGAAGATCGAGACCAGCGAGGCGCCCAGAGCCAGCGCCGTCAGCGCGGTGACCACGGTGCGGTCGCCCGGCGCATGCCCGGCAGGCCCGGTGAGATACCAGAAGAAACCCGCGATCGCGAGCAGGGCGAGGCCCGCCACCAGCATGCCGGTGATGGCCCCGGCGCGAAAGGCGAGCGTCAGCCCGCTTTGCAGCCCGTGCTGCGCGGCGGCGGCGGTGCGCAGGTTGGACCTCACCGACACATGCATGCCGATAAAGCCCGCCGCGCCAGACAGCACCGCGCCCAGCACAAAGCCGATGCCCGATACCACGCCCAGCGCCACCGTCACGATGATCGCCACGATCACCCCGACCACGGCGATGGTGGAATATTGCCGCTTGAGATAGGCCTGCGCGCCCTCCTGAATGGCGGCGGCGATGTCGCGCATTTTCTCGCTGCCGGTGGGCGCGGACAAGACCTGCCGCGCGGTGACAATGCCATATAAAATAGCCAGGGCCCCAAAGGCGATGGCGGTGGCGATCGGACTCATCAAGCCGCTCCCCTCTCTTCCATGGCGCACAATTGCGCCGTGCCCGCCTGTTTGTTGCCCTCTGTTCTATCGTGCGGGGCGAAGACGGTGCGGTGCGATCATAGTGGAGAGGGTGGTTTCGGCAAAGAAAACTTTGACCAATATGGGGAATTTCGGAGAAGTCGCGGAGGCTGCTCTTGTTGCGATGCGATAAGAAAAGCGTGGAATTTTCGACTTGTCTTTTCGATCAGATGCTTGGCTTTGCGGCGCTGCAACTTGGGAAGGGCTGGTTAACCTTCGTGCTGCCAGCCCAGATGACTGGCATCGGCCAGCAATCGCCCGTCGAGCATCAGCGGAGCATCCTGCCAGACCCTGACCGTGCCAATATGATACGCGGCGACCGGCGGCACGGTCCCTTCGGGCAAGGTGAAAAGCAGTTGATAATCATCGCCCCAGCGCAGGGCTTCATCGCGGCGATGTTCAGGCGCGGCAAGGGGCACGGCGGCGCTGTCGATGGCGAGCGTTGCGCCGCTGGCGGTGCCCATGCGATGCGCGTCGAGCAGCAGGCCATCCGACACATCCATCATCGCGGTCACCAGCGGGGCCAGTGCCTGACCCTGCGCCAACAGGGCATCCGGGCGACGGTAGGGCAGGCTGAGCGCCGGAT
Organism: Novosphingobium rosa NBRC 15208; assembly: GCF_001598555.1. Taxonomy (GTDB): domain Bacteria; phylum Pseudomonadota; class Alphaproteobacteria; order Sphingomonadales; family Sphingomonadaceae; genus Novosphingobium; species Novosphingobium rosa. The sequence continues at coordinate 71,312 of NZ_BCZE01000005.1, read as the reverse complement.
CGTGATCCTTGCTCTGCAGGGCTTCCAGCCCGATCATCGCCGCGCCGACGGCTCCGGTGATCCACACGCCATCGCCCACCTGAGCCCCGCCGCGCGACGGCACCGGGCGATGGGTGGCGCGACCAATCGCCGTCAGCCCCAGCGTGCGCGGGCCTTGCGCCGTGATCGTGTCGCCGCCCAGCAGCGGCACATCGTAATGGCGCAAGGCCTCACCCAGACCGTCGAGGAAGCGGTCATCGTCGCGGCCCAGCGTATAGCCGATCAGCACGCCCAGCGGCTGCGCGCCCTTGGCGGCCAGATCGGAGAGATTGGTGGCCACCAGGCGCCAGGCGACATCGGCCATGTCCTGCTCGGGCAGGTAATGCACGCCCTGCGCCAGCGCGTCATGGGTGAGGATCAGCGTTTCGGCGCCCACCTCCAGCACCGCGCAATCGTCATTGAGCCCGCGCGCGGCAGGGTGGCTGGCCAGATCCCGAAGGCGGGCGATGAAAGCTAACTCGCCCGCCATGGGAGATCAGCGGACCGACTTGCCCACCGCGTCCAGCACGCCGTTCACGAATTTGGCGTCGCGCTCTTCGAAGAAGGCGTGGGCGACATCGACATATTCGTTGATGACCGTGCCGATGGCGATGTCATCGCGCGCGATCAGTTCGTAGACGCCCGCGCGCAGCAGCTGCAGCATGGTCTTGTCGAGGCGCTCCAGCTTCCAGCCCTCGGCCAGCTTGGCCGACAGCGCCGCGTCGATCTCGCCGATGCGCGCCACGGTGCCCTTGACCACATCGTCGAAATGGATGCGGTCGGCGTCGATGAACTGGATGTCCTCGATCTCGGCGCCCAGACGGTGGCGGTGGAACTCGTCCAGCAGCGTGGCCATCGGCGTGGCCTCCATCTCATGCTGGTACAGCGCCTGAACGGCCGCCAGACGGGCGGCGGCGCGGGCGCGGTTGCGGGGCGTTTGGTGTTCTCTGCTCATAAAGTCCTCACTTCCCCAGCCTGATGCTGACCGAACGGCCATGGGCGGGCAGGCCCTCGGCGTCGGCCAGTGCCACGGCGGCGGGGCCAATCTTGTGCAGGGCCGCTTCGTCGAGCTGGATAAAGCTGGTGCGCTTCATGAAATCCAGCACCGAAAGGCCCGAGGCGAAACGGGCGCGCCGCCCGGTGGGCAGCACATGGTTGGGGCCGGCGACGTAATCGCCCACGGCCTCTGGCGTATGACGCCCAAGGAAGATCGAACCGGCATGGCGGATCTGCGCGAAGATCGCCTGCGGATCGTCGGTGGCGATTTCCACATGCTCGGCGGCCAGAGCATTGGCCAGAGCAGGGGCTTCGGCCAGCAGATCGCGCACGGTGATGATGAGGCCGTGGGTTTCCCAGCTGGCGCGGGCGGCTTCCTGCGTGGCCAGCTGCTTCAGCTCGGCCTCCACAGCCTGCGCCACGGCTTCGGCAAAAGCGGCATCGTCGGTGATGAGGATCGACTGGGCGGCGGGATCATGCTCGGCCTGGCTCAGCAGGTCGACGGCGATCCAGCGGGGATCGTTCTTGGCATCGGCGATCACGAGGATTTCCGAAGGCCCGGCGACCATATCGATGCCCACCACGCCGTAAAGCTGGCGCTTGGCCTCGGCCACCCAGGCGTTGCCGGGGCCGGTGATGACGTCCACCGGCTTGATGCGATCCGTGCCATAGGCCAGCGCGGCCACGGCCTGAGCCCCGCCGACGCGCCAGATTTCATCGACGCCCGCGATATGCGCGGCGGCCATCACCAGCGGGTTGATCTCCCCGCCCGGCGTCGGCGTGGTGACGACAAGGCGCTCGACCCCCGCCACCTTGGCCGGAATGGCGTTCATCAGCAGCGAGGAGGGATAGGCCGCGCGGCCACCCGGCACATAGAGTCCCGCCGCATCCACCGCGCGCCATACCGCGCCAAGGCGCACGCCCTGCGCATCGGTGTAATCACGGTTTTCGGGCAATTGGGCCGCGTGATAGGCGCGGATACGCTCGGCGGCGGTTTCCAGAGCCTCGCGCAGATCCGGTGCCAGCGCTTCGTAAGCTTCGCGGCAGGCCTCGGCATCGATGCGCCAGTCGGCCTCGGTGACCAGCGGATGGCGGTCGAACTTGCCGGTGAGTTCGGCCAGCACGTCATCGCCACGCGCGCGCACATCGGCCAGAATTTGCGTGACCAGCGCGCTGACATCGCCATCGCTCTCGCGCCGGTTGGCGACCTGAGCGGAAAAAGCCTCGGCGAAACCGGCCTCCTGCGTGTCGAGCCGGATCATGCCGGAACCTTCTGCGCCACCAGCGCGCGGAAACGGTCCACCAGATCGCCCACGCGCGGATCGGTCTTGAGCGCCGCGCGGTTGACGATCAGCCGCGCTGAAATCGTCATGATCTGGCTGGTTTCCACCAGACCATTGTCTTTCAGCGTCTTGCCCGTCGAGACCAGATCGACGATCCGGCTCGCCAGACCCAGACCGGGGGCCAGCTCCATCGCGCCGTTCAGCTTGACGACCTCGGCCTGAATGCCGATGCGCTCGAAATGCTGGCGAGTCAGATTGGGGTACTTGCTGGCGACACGCAGATGGCTGGCGGTGGCGTCATCCGGGTTGCGCTCGACCGGCTCGGCGACTGAAAGGCGGCAGTGCCCGATGTCCAGGTCGACCGGCGCATACAGGTCGGCATAGGCGAACTCATCCACCACATCGCTGCCCACGATGCCCGCCTGCGCGGCGCCATGCGCCACGAAGGTCGCCACGTCGAAAGCGCGCACGCGGATCAGGCGCATGTCGCTGTCCTCGCAGGCGAACGACAGCGCGCGGCACTTGGGATTATGGAACTCGGCCTCGGGCACGACACCGGCGCGCGCCATCAGAGGCAGGGCCTCCTCCAGAATGCGGCCCTTGGGAATGGCGAAGGTGAGCGGTTTGGCGGATGTGGACATAGGCCGCGCCTTAAGCCGTGGGCGTGAAAAGGGCAACCGCCCGCGATGCGATGATGGTGATCGGGTTTGGGGCAGGGAGGTTTGCAGGAAGAGAAATGCGAGGGGGTTACCCCCTCGCGCTCCCATAACGTCTTCCGACGAGATGGCGGGGGCGCCGCATCGTAGCGCCCAATCTCTCCACCAGCGCCATGGTAGGGCGCCGCAGGCACCAATTCCTGCCTGCGGCGCGGCAAACTGGGCGCAAGGCCGAACCCTTGGCGCAACGTAGACATTAAAGGGAGCGCGAGGGCGATGGCCCTCGCATTTATTCTTCCTTTAAAAACCCTTCCAGAACTTCATTCACCTGCCCCGCCCCGGCCCAGGGCGAAAAATGCCCCACCCCCGGCAGACGGGCGATCCGCAGATCGGGGCAGATGTCCTCCAGTCCATCCAGACAGGCGGGCAGCAGATCGCGATCCTCCATCCCCCAGATCACCTGCACGGGCATGGGCAGCGCGGCGGGCAGGACGGCAAGCGCGGGCTGATCCCCGGTTGGCACCACGATCGGGCTGGCGCGATACCAGTTGACCATGGCGCGGGCCGCATCGCCATCCTGCCAGCGGGTGAGCAGATGGGCGCGTTCCTCGGGCTCCATGGCGGCCAGAGCGCCCTTGCCGAACAGGCGCAGCAGGGTTGGGGTGAGGCCCTTGGCGGCCAGATCATCGTCGATAGCCGGATCGCGCAGGGCGGTGATATAGGCGGAGGCTTGGCGCTGCTCGGCACTGGTCCGGAGCAGGCGCTGGAACAGGGCGGGATGCGGCGCATTGGCGATGGCGAGTTTGGCGATCCGCTCGGGCGCGGTGTGCGCCGCCAGCCATGCCACCACGCCGCCCCAGTCGTGGCCGATCAGGGTGAAGCGCCCCACACCCAGAGCATCGGCCAGAGCCAGCACATCCTCGACCAGCTTTTCGGGGGCATAATCCGCCACCTCGGCAGGTTTGGACGAGGCGCCATAGCCGCGCTGATCCGGGGCGATGCAGCGGTAACGGGGCGCGAAATGCGCGATCTGGTGCCGCCATGTCCGCCAGCTTTCGGGAAAGCCGTGGAGGAAGATCAGCGCGGGGGCATCCTCTGGGCCGGCCTCGCAGACCTCCAGCGTCACGCCGGAGTGCATCGCCACCGGGCGAGGATCGGGCAGGGCGATCACGCGGGGACCAGCCCGACTTCAACCAAAAGGTCTGACAGGTCTTCGGGATAGATCACCTCAGGCCAGCCGGGGATTTCGGCAGGCGTGAACCAGCGGTGTTCCAGCATCAGGGCCTGTTCGCTGGCGGTCAGGGCATGAGGGCTGATCTCGGGATCGGAAACGCGCACGATGTAATAGCGCTCCTCGCCGGTGACCTCTTCGCCATCGAAGGTGACGAAATCGCAGCCGCGACGCGCGACTTCCGGGCCGGGATCACTGTCGATGCCGGTTTCTTCCAGAAGCTCGCGGCGGGCGGCATCGTCGAAACTTTCGCCCGCATCGCATTCGCCGCCCGGCGTGGCCCACAGCGGCGGCCGGTCCGAGGGCGTGAAGCGGAACAGCAGCACGCGGCCCAGATCATCCATCAGCAGGATGCGCGCGGCGGGGCGAATGCGGCGGGGCACGGGTTACTCCCCCGGAGCGGTGGCGCGGATCGCCAGAGCGTGCACGCGCTGGCCGGGAATGTCGCCCAGCGCGCGGTTGACCATGCGCTGGCGCATCACGCGGTTCACGCCGGCGAAGGATGCGCTCTCGATCTCGACGGTGAAATGCGATTCGCCGGTGCCGTCGTCGCCCATATGGCCGGCGTGAGAGGCCGAATCATTGATGACCTCCAGCCGGGCGGGGGCGAAGGCTTCGGTCAGCAGCTGGTGGATTTCTGCGGCGAGGGGGCCGGTGGGGGCGATGGATGGGGTCTGGGTCATGTTATGCTTCTTACACCCTTTTCATCCCGTTCGTCCTGCAAAGACACTTTTCTTGGCGCGCATTGCGCGCCATGGGGGAAGCCTGATGAAACATGATCGCTTCCATGGGCGGGTCAAGGGGCACGCCCGCCCCTGCGACTGGCCTGACTGCCCCAATCAGGGGGAATTCCGCGCGCCCGGCCTGCGCCCCTCGGGCTTTGACGGGCCGGGCGATTACCGCTGGTTCTGTCTGGACCATATCCGCGCCTTCAACGCGGGCTACGACTATTTCGAGGGCATGAGCGCCGAGGAAATCTGGCAGGCGCAATCCCCGATCCACGGCTGGGCCAGCGAGCAGCGCGCCTTCCGCCCCACCGCAGGCGTGGACGACGCCCCGCGCTGGGCCGATTACGCCGATCCGCTCGAAGCCATCGCGGCGCGGGCACGCGGCTTTGCCAAGGCGCGCCATGCGCAGGCCAACCCCGCGCAGCGCGCCGATGGCCGCCCCGTCACGCCTGACGAACGCCGCGCGCTGGAACTGCTGGAGCTGGACATCGATGCCGACCGGCGGCAGCTGCGCTCGCGCTATTCCGATCTGGTCCATCGCTATCACCCGGACCGCAATGGCGGCGACCGCAGCCACGAAGCCAAGCTGCAGCAGGTGGTGGAAGCCTACCAACTGCTACGCAAGGCAGCGGCTTTCAGCTAGCCGCTTCGCAGGGTTATCCGGCTTCGCAAAGGGCCGCCAACTGCTCGGCGCAGGCGGTCCAGCCCTGAACGAAGCCCATGTCCTGATGCTGGCGCATGGCCTCTTCGGTCCAGTGGCGGGCGCTGGCGGTGTAGCGGGTGCCGCTGCCTTCGGGCGCGATGCTCCAGATGCCGATCATGAAGGGGCCGGTGGGCTCCAGATCGCCGGTGATCGCGTCGGTGACGGCGAAGCGCTTGCCCTCCTCATAGGCGAGATAGATGCCGCGATGCTGCATCACCTCGCCATCGGGGCCGTGCATCACCATATCGCAGACTCCGCCCGGGCGCCGGTCCTGCGCGGTGATGATGGCGCGCCATGGCCTGGGGCACCACCATTCCTCCTGCCGGTTGACCATCACATCCCACACCACCTCGGGCGATGCGGCGATCAGGCGGTTGATCGACAGTTCATTCATCAGGCTTCTCCGCGCCGCGCGGCTTCGATGGCGGCGATATCGATTTTCACCATGGTCTGCATGGCCGCAAAAACGCGAGCCCGCGCATCGGGATCGGGATCGGACATGCCTTCGCTCAGAGCCCGGGGCACGATCTGCCAGCGCAGGCCCCAGCGGTCCTTGCACCATGAGCAGGCGATGCCCTGTCCGCCCCCGGCAGTCAGGGCGTCCCAATAACGGTCGGTCTCTTCCTGTGTTTCGGTGGCAATCTGGAAGGAGAAGGCCTCGCTGTGCCGGGTCTGGCCGCCGCCGTTGAGGCCGGTGCAACTCACGCCCATCAGCGTGAAGGCCACCATCAGCACATCGCCCTTTTTGCCGCCGGGATAATCGGCGGGCGAGCGATGGACGGCATCGAGCGAACTGTCCGGAAACAGATCGGTGTAGAAGCGGGCGGCCGGTTCGGCGCCGCCCTCAAGCGCCGTGTCGAACCACAGGCAGGCGGTGATCTTGCTCATGCCATATCCTTTGGCATCAGGTCGTTGTCGATGGCCTTGGCGTCCTTGTAGGCAGGGCGCTCCATCAGGCGGGCGGCATAGGCGACGAAGCTGTCATGGCGGGGCAGGGTCTTGAAGCCCAGCCCCCACAGCACCTGGCTGCCGACATAGACATCCGCCATGGTGAAGCGCCCGCCCGCCACGAAATCATGGCGCTCGAAATGGCCCGCCAGCGTGTCCGCCATCAGATCGTAGCTGCCGAAGCCTGCCGAGCGGGTTTGCTTCTCATTGGGCTCGAAACCGAAGGCGCGGGCGGTGATGGCCTGCTCCACCGGACCGGCCGCGAAGAACAGCCAGCGGTAGTAGGCGGCGCGTTCTTGCGCGGTGGGGGCCAGACCCGCCTCGGGGTGGGCTTCGGCCAGATAGGCGCAGATCGCCGCGCATTCGGTGATGACCGCATCGCCGCCCCTGTCATGTTCTGCGCCGTGATGGATCAGCGTGGGCAGCTTGCCCATCGAATTGGCCGCCAGCAGGGCCTCCGGCTTGGGCTCGCCATAGCCGACGATCACCTGATCGTAGGTTGCGCCAGCCTCATGCAGGGCCCAGCGCGCGATCTGCCCGCGCGACATCGGGTTGGTGAAGAAGGTGTAATCGGCCATGTCCCTGTCCCCCACGCCTCAATCCTCCACCGGGTCCGCGCCGCCCACCAGCGCGAAAGCCGCGCCCTGCGGATCGACGCCGACCAGAATCCAGTCCCCGCCCGGCACCTCCATCGGCCCATGCACCACCTGACCGCCATGCTCTTCGACAGCGGCCTTGGCGGCGGGAATGCTGACCACGCGGAAATAGTGATTCCAGTGCGGCGGGGGCGATTGCGGCGGGCTGGTCATGATCGCGCCGAGCGTCACCTCGCCCTTGCCGATGAACTGATAGGTGCCAAAGCCGCCCATATCCATCGAGCCGGGCAGCGACCAGCCGAACAGCTCGGTGTAGAAACCCACCGCGCCAGCCTGATCGGAGGTATGCAGCTCGTTCCAGCCGCAACGCCCGACCTGCGTGGGCGAGAAAGCGGTGCTCTTCGCACCATCGGGGCGGGGCGTGGGCGCCATGATGTAGAAAGGCGCGCCCCACGGGTCCATGACCATCGCCATGGTGCCGACATCCAGCGTGGTGGCGGGCATCAGCACGCGCCCGCCGCGCTTCTCGATGGCCTCCAGCGTGGCGGCGCAATCCTCGACGCTGACATAACCCAGCCACATGCTGCGCGCGCCCTGCGCCTTCATCTCGGCGGTGATGGTCAGCATGCCGCCCACCATCGGGCCGTCCTCTGCAGTGATCATGGCATAGGCGGTGTCCGGCTCGCTCATGGGCATGGCGTCGAGCGTGACCGACCAGCCGACCACCGCTTCGTAAAACGCCTTGGCGGCATGAGGATCATCGGCCAGCAGTTCGTACCAGATCCAGTTACCCTGAAGATCGCTCATGATATGTCTCCCCCGAGAGTACGCCTTTGAGTCGTCATAAGGCCGATGGTGACAGTCTGGCCGCCGATGGCAACCATCATCACAACCATCCGCTAAGACCAAAGTTGCCTGAAACACGCTTCAAAGATGTTGCAGCCGCGAGGATCGGCGGTTAACCCGAAAACACGATGACGCAGATTCTGAACCTTCAGCCCGACAGTGCCTCCTCCACGGTCATGGCCGCCCCCGACAAAACCGTCGATGTGCGCGAGACCTTTGGCATCGATATCGACATGCAGGTGCCCGCCTTCTCGGTGGCGGACGAGCGCGTGCCGGACCGCGACGACTCCTATGTCTTCGATCCCGATACCACGCTGGCGATTCTGGCAGGCTTTGCCTTCAACCGCCGCGTGATGGTGCAGGGCTACCACGGCACCGGCAAATCGAGCCATGTCGAGCAGGTGGCCGCGCGCCTCAACTGGCCATGCATCCGCATCAACCTTGACGCGCACATCAGCCGTATCGACCTGATCGGCCGCGACGCCATCGTGCTGAAGGATGGCAAGCAGGTCACCGAATTCCGCGAAGGCCTGCTGCCCTGGGCGCTGCAGACCCCCACCGCGCTGGTCTTCGACGAATATGACGCCGGCCGCCCGGACGTGATGTTCGTGATCCAGCGCGTGCTGGAAACCGAGGGCAAGCTGACGCTGCTGGATCAGAACCGCGTGATCCGCCCCTCCAAGTGGTTCCGCCTGTTCGCCACGGCCAACACTGTGGGTCTGGGCGACACGAGCGGTCTGTATCACGGCACGCAGGCGATCAACCAGGGCCAGATGGACCGCTGGAACATCGTCGTCGGCCTGAACTACCTGCCCGCGCAGATCGAGAGCGAGATCGTCCTCAAAAAGGTCGATGGCGTGGCCGACAAGACCGTGGCCGATATGGTCAAGGTGGCCGATCTGACCCGCCGCGGCTTCATCAATGGCGATATCTCGACCGTGATGAGCCCGCGTACCGTCATCACATGGGCGCAGAACACCGCGATCTTCAAGGACATCGGTTTCGCGTTCCGGTTGTCGTTCCTCAACAAGTGCGACGAGACCGAGCGGGTGCTGGTGGCTGAATATTACCAGCGCGTGTTCGGCAAGGATCTGCCTGAGAGCGTTGTCGGCAAGGCTTAAGGGATTAGGGGAAAGTGCGAGGGCCATCGCCCTCGCGCTCCCGTTAATGTCTACGTTGCGCTTCGGGTTCGGCGTTGAGCCAAGGTTGCAGCGCCGCAGGCTTTAAAATTCTGGCCTATCGTAAGGGGCGCCGGGGCTTACTGCCTGCGGCGCCTTTCCGTTGTGCTGGTGGAGAGGTGAGGCGCTTGGTTTCGGTACCACTGCCGTATCGCCGGGAGACGTAAAGGGAGCGCGAGGGCGCCCCAGCTTGTCGCGTGCGACAAGCGCACGCTTATGGCCCTCGCTTTTTTCCTTTATTCTTCTCCCGGATAAAACGCCCGATCGAAATAGAGCCCATCCGAAGGCGCATTCAGCCCCAGAGCCTTGCGATCGCGCGCTTCCAGAGCTTCGGCCATCTGCTCAACCTTCCAGCGCCCGAGGCCGACCAGCGACAGGCACCCCACCATCGAGCGCACCTGATGGTGCAGATACGACCGCGCGGCGGTGTCCACGATCACCCAGTCGCCCTCGCGGCGGACGTTGAGGCTATCGAGCGTTTTCAAAGGGCTCTGCGCCTGACAGTGAACCGAGCGGAAGGTGGTGAAATCATGCCGCCCGACCAGAGCCTGCGCGGCTTCATGCATGGCTTGCGCGTCCAGCGGCTTCTGCACCTGCCATGCGCGGTTGGCGTCCAGCGTGAGCGGGGCGCGGCGGTTGGCGATGCGGTAGATGTAGCTGCGACCGATGCAGGAGAAGCGGGCGTGCCAGTCGCCGGGGACGATGCGGCAGTCGAGCACCGCGATGGGATCGGGGCGCAGGTGGAAGTTGAGGGCTTCCATCAGGCGGAAGGGGGCGATGTCTTTCTCGATATCGGCATGGGCGCGCATCTGGAGGGCGTGGACGCCCGCGTCGGTGCGCCCGGCGGCGAAGAGGATCGCGGATTGGCCGGTGACGCGCTCGATGGCTTCTTCCACGGCCTGTTGTACCGAGGGGCCGTGGGCCTGGCGTTGCAGGCCCATGAAGGGGGTGCCGTCGAACTCCAGCGTGAAGGCGAAACGGGTCATGAAAGCAGGGTGCCTGCGGGGAAGGGGCGTCCGCGCAGCAGATCGGTTGTGGCCATGGCGGGCTTGCCGGCGCGCTGGATCAGGGTGGGGCGGATGGCGTTCTGGCCGAAGGCGATGGTGAGGGTGTCGTCCAGTGTGGTGCCGGGGGTGCCGCTGGCATCGACCACTTCGGCGGCCAGCACCTTGTAGCGCTCGCCCTCGGCCTCGAAGAAGGCGCCGGGGGCGGGGTTGAAGGCCAGAATCTGGCGCAGCACCTGATCGGCAGAGGCGGTGAAATTCAGTTTTGCCTCAGCCTTGTCGATCTTGCTGGCGTAGGTGAGGCCTTCCTCCGGCTGCGCCACGGGCGGGAAGGCGGCAAGATCGGCCAGCACCTTTACGATCAGCTCCGCGCCCAGTCCGGCCAGTTCCACGGTCAGCGCCCCGGCGGTCTTGCCCGCCACGGGCGTGCGCATACTTGCCCTCACCGGGCCGGTGTCGAGGCCAGTTTCCATCTGCATGATGTCCACGCCGGTCTGCTCGTCTCCGGCCAGAATCGCGCGCTGGATCGGCGCGGCGCCCCGCCAGCGCGGCAGGATCGAGCCATGCAGGTTGAGGCAGCCGTGCGTGGGCGCCTCCAGCACGGCGCGGGGCAGCAGCAGGCCATAGGCGGCCACCACCGCCACATCGGCGTTCAAAGCCGCGAAGGCTGCCTTTTCATCCTCGCCTTTCAGCGAGAGCGGATGGCGCACCTCGATGCCCAGTTCCTCGGCGCGGCGGTGCACCGGGCCGGGGGTCAGTTCGCGGCCCCGGCGGCCACCCGGGCGCGGGGGCTGGGAATAGACCGCCACCACCTCATGCCCGGCCTCCACCAGCGCATTGAGTGCGGGCACGGCAAATTCGGGGGTTCCCATAAAGATGATGCGCATAGGTGGTCTCGGGCGTCTTTCGGTTTTGGTGCGGCTGCCCTATCTGGGGCGGCATGGCATCGCAAGAGATCGAGACATTGGCCGGCGCGCTTTCCCGCCTGCCCGGACTGGGCCCACGCAGCGCGCGGCGGGCCGTGCTGTGGCTGATCAAGCGGCGCGAAACCGCGCTGCCCGCGCTGATCGACGCGCTGGACGCGCTGAGCCAGCGGCTGACCGAATGCGAGGTCTGCGGCAATGTGGACACCGCCAGCCCCTGCGCGATCTGTGCCGATCCGCGCCGCGATGCGCGCCAGATCTGCGTGGTGGAGGAGGTGGCGGACCTCTGGGCGCTGGACCGGGCGCGGCTGTTCACCGGGCGCTATCATGTGCTGGGCGGGCGATTGTCGGCGCTGGACGGCGTGGCGCCCGAGGATCTGGCCATCGCGCCGCTGCTGGCGCGCGTGGAGGGCGGCGGCGTGGACGAGGTGGTGCTGGCCATGAACGCCACGCTGGAGGGGCAGACTACCGCCCATTATATCGCTGAACGATTGGAGGGCATGCCGGTGCGCGTCACCCAGCTGGCCCATGGCCTGCCGGTGGGGGGCGAGCTGGACTATCTGGACGAGGGCACGCTGGCTCAGGCTTTGCGGGCGCGGCGTCCGGTCGCCTGATCGTTTCGGGCATTTATCAAAATCGCTAAATTGGGCGGCTGGTGGCCTTGCGCGGCGGGCCAGCCGGGATTATCTGGCGCATTATGGCTATCCGACCGATCCTTGAAGCGCCCGATGCGCAGCTGAAGCAGATTTCCGCCCCCGTCACCGTGTTCGACGTCGAGCTTAAAACACTCGTCGATGACATGTTCGAGACGATGTATGACGCGCCGGGCATCGGCCTTGCCGCCATTCAGGTGGGCGTGCCCCTGCGCGTGGTGGTGGTCGATCTGCAGCCCGAAGATGAAGATGCCGAGCCGGAGGTGTGCACCGCGCATGGCGGCCATGAGCATACCCACCGCCCGCTGAAGAAAGAACCGCACATCTTCATCAATCCGGAGATTCTCAACCCTTCGGACGAGCTGTCGGTCTATCAGGAGGGCTGCCTTTCGGTGCCCGACATCTTCGCCGATGTGGAGCGCCCCGCCACCTGCCGCCTGCGCTGGCAGGATCTGGACGGCAAAGTGCATGAGCAGGATCTGGAAGGCCTGATGGCCACCTGCATCCAGCATGAGATCGATCACCTTGAGGGCATCCTCTTTATCGATCACCTCTCGCGCCTGAAGCGCCAGATGGCGCTCAAGAAGCTGGAAAAGGCGCGCAAGGCGGCTTGATCCTTTCGCGATAGGGGCCTAGGTTCTCGCTTCGTTCTGATGGAGTGAAGCGTGGATCTGGCTGTTGTCGCGATTGTTGCCCTTGTCGTGGGCCTTGGGCTGGGCTGGTTTCTGGGCCAGCGTCCCATCGCCGACTGGAAAGCGCGCCTCGCCGAACGTGACAAGGTTCTGGCGGAGCGGGAGCAGGCCCTGTCTGCGCTCGACGGCAATTTTCGCCGCGCCATCACCGATCTTGCCACCGCCAGTGAGCGGGCCTCACGGGCGGATGCGCTGGTCGCCGAGGTGGAACGGGCGCGCGCTCTGCTGCTGGACGCGCAGGGCGAGGTGGCGACCTTGCGCGCCAACGCCACCCATTTCGAGGAACAGAAGCGCCTGCTGCTCGAAGCACAGGACGCGCTGCGCCAGCAGTTCGAGGCCTCTGGCGCCCGCGTGCTGGCTCAGGCGCAAGAGGCGTTTCTGAACCGCGCCGAGGCCCGCTTCACCGAAAGCGAAAAGACCAGCGCCGAGCGGATCACGGCCGTGCTGGCGCCCGTCGGCGCGCGCCTGAAGGCCTATGAAGAGCAGGTGCAGGCGCTGGAAACCCGCCGCGTCGATGCCTTCGGCCAGCTGCTGGGCCAGATCGACCTGCTGCGCGCGGGGCAGGAAAAGGTGCGCGAGGAAGCTGCCCGCCTCGGCAACTCGCTGCGCAATGCTCCCAAGGCCCGCGGCCGCTGGGGCGAGCAGCAGCTGCGCAATGTGCTGGAGCAATGCGGCCTGTCCGAACACACCGATTTCGTCACCGAACATTCGGTCAACACGGAAGAAGGGCGACTGCGCCCCGACGCCATCGTCACCATCCCCGGCCAGAAGAAGCTGGTGATCGACGCCAAGGTCTCGCTCAACGCCTATCAGGAGGCCTTCGAGGCCAGCGATGACACGCTGCGCGAACTGGCGCTGAAGGGCCACGCCGCCTCGATGCGCAACCATATCCAGACGCTGGCCAGCAAAAGCTATCAGAGCCAGTTCGAGGACGCGCCGGACTATGTGCTGATGTTCGTCCCCGGCGAGCATTTCATCGCCGCCGCGCTGGAATATGACCCCGACATCTGGAACTTCGCCTTCGACCGCCGCGTGCTGCTGGCCAGCCCGACCAATCTGGTGGCGATCTGCCGCACTGTCGCGCAGGTCTGGCGCCAGGATGGTCTGGCGCGCGAGGCCAAGGAAATCGGCCGCATGGGCGGCGAACTCTATGACCGCCTCGCGGTGGCGGCGGAGCATCTCAAGCGTATGGGCGGCGGCTTGACCAGCGCGGTGGAGAATTACAACAAATTCGTCGGCAGCTTTGAGCGTAATGTGCTGTCCGCCGGGCGCCGCCTGCGGGACAAGCATATCGAAATCGGCAAGCGCGAGGTGGAGGATGTGCCTCTGGTGGAGGCTGCGCCGCGTTATGGGGATGTTGCGGCTCTGCCTTTGCCGGAAGAAGAGACTGGCGTTTAAAGGAAAAGAGGAAATGCGAGGGCCATCGCCCTCGCGCTCCCTTTACTTGTCGGCGTGGCGCCTTGGGTTCGGCCATGGAGCAATGCCGCCGCGCCGCAGGCTTTGGTTCGAAGGGGGCCTGCCTGCGGCGCTTTGCACGGCGCAGGTGGAGAGCCAGGGCGCACCATTTCGGTGCCACTGGCTTATCGTCGGAAGACGTTCCGGGAGCGCGAGGGGGTAACCCCCTCGCTTTTCCCTTACTTCCCTTCCAGCCCTGCCAGAACTTCATAAGCGAGCACCGCCCCGGCCACCGCAGCGTTCAGACTGTCCGCCCGGCCCTTCATCGGCATGGTCACCCGCAGATCGCAGGCCATTTCGTAATCCTCGGGAAGCCCGCGCGACTCATTGCCGACCATGATGAAGCACGGTCCGGCGTAAGGCGCGCCCCGATAGGGCACAGCTTCACGCAAAGATGCCGCCACCAACTGACCCTCGCCACCGCGCAGCCAGGGAAGGAATTCCTCCCAGCGGGCCTGCACCACGCGCTGCGTGAAAACAGCGCCCATGCTGGCGCGCACGGCTTCCACGCTGAAGGGGTCCACGCAATCGTCGATCAGGATCAGGCCGCCCGCGCCCACGGCATCGCCGGTGCGCAGCATGGTGCCCAGATTGCCGGGATCGCGCATCGCATGGGCCACCAGCCAGAGCGGCGCGGCATTGCGGTCCAGACCGGCGAGGCTGGTGTCGAATTCCGGGAAAACGCCGCAGACGGCCTGCGGATTGTCCTTGCCGGTGATCTTGCTGAGGATATCCTCGCTGGTTTCCACCACATCGCCGCCGGCGGCCAGAACGTCGCTTTCAAGCTGCTCAAGCAGGGGGTGCGGATCGCGGCCCTCGGCCATGATGAGCATTTCGGGCAGGCGGCCCATTTCGCGGGCGTCGGTCAGCAGGCGCAGGCCTTCGGTCAGGAATTTGCCCTCGCGGCGGCGATGCTTCTTGTCGCGCAGGCTCTTGAGGAACTTGACCGTGGGGTTGGAAAAGCCGGTGATCGTGCGGCGCATGAGCGGAATACAGCCTGTGATGAGCGGGAAACCCCGCCCATACCTGCCGATTGATGTTCTGTCGAATGAAGAGCTTCAGTCTTCCCCGAAGCCGTCCTTCACCAGCCCCGCAAGGCGGGACAGCGCGACATCGGCCTCTTCGCCCTTCACGATGATATCCACGCTGTCGCCGCGCGCCGCGCCCAGCATCATCAGGCCCAGGATCGAACCGCCACCGGCTTCGGCGCCTTCTTTCAGCACCTTTACGTCCAGCCCATCGGGCAGGGTGGCGACCATGTTCACGAATTTCGCGCTGGCCCGTGCATGCAGGCCCTTGGCGTTGACAATTTCGACGGTTTCCCGTGCTTCTCCCATGCGTTTCACCCTGCCGTTATATTTTAGAGCATCGTGCGAAAAAGTGGGCACCGGTTTTTCGCGGAAACGATGCGACACCAAAAACGCATCGCGCGAAAAATGGAGGCCGACTTTTCCGCAGAAACGATGCGATAATGAAAATCTGGCTCACAATGCGCGATTTTTCAATCACGCATTGTGTTTCAGGCGTCCTGACCCAGAAATTCCGACGCGATCGTGATATAATTGCGACCCGCATCGCGCGCGGCGGCCACGGCGCCCAGCACATCGGCGGATTTGCGCGCGCCGGCCAGGCGGATCAGCATGGGCAGGTTGATGCCCGCGATCACCTCGACCCGGCCCGCCTGCATCAGCGAGATCGCCAGATTGCTGGGGGTGCCGCCGAACAGGTCGGTCAGGATGATGGCGCCGTCGCCGGCATCGACCGCCTGAATCGCGTCGGCGATTTCGCGGCGCCGCTTTTCGACGTCATCGTTGGGGCCGATGCAGACCGTGGCGATGGCCTCCTGCCGGCCGACGACATGCTCCATCGCATGCACGAATTCTTCGGCCAGTTTGCCGTGAGTGACGAGGATCATGCCGATCATGCGGAAATTGCGCTCCGAAATTGGTTCCCGACCATCGTGTTGACCCCCCGTGGTCCGGTGAACATGCAGACTGTCATCGGCTGGCGGCCCCTTCTACGAGGTCGGCCGCGCGCGATTGCAGGTTGCGGTGCAGCATAGTGGGTGAAAATCCAGAGTTGCGCAAGGCCGCGCCGATCTGTTCGGCCATGAAGACGCTGCGATGGCGCCCGCCGGTGCAGCCGAAGGCGATATGAACATAGGCTTTACCCTGCGCCTGAAAGCGGGGGATAACCGAAAGCAGCAGGTCGCGAATCCGCGCAAATGCGTCCTCGAAGGCCGGATCCTGGCGGATAAAGGCGGCGATGGGGGCATCCTTGCCGGTCATCGGGCGCAGATCCTTGTCCCAATGCGGATTGTTGAGAAAACGCATGTCGAACACGAAATCGGCGACCGGCGGCATGCCGCGCGAAAAGCCGAAACTGCTGACCGAAATGGTCAATTCGGGGCCGGAGGCCGGGGCGAATTGCTCACGCATGGCCTGCTGCAACTGATTCGCGGCGAATTGCGTGGTGTTGATCACCAGATCGGCCCAGCGGCGCAGCGGCTCCATCAGCTCGCGCTCGGCGGCGATGCCGGAGGCGGCGGGCATGTCATTGGCCAGCGGATGGCGGCGGCGGGTCTCGTTGTAGCGGCGCTCCAGTTCGGCGCCGCCGCAGTCGAGATAGAGGGTGGTCAGCTCCAGATCGCCGCGCATGGTCAGGCGCTTGACCAGTTCGGTCACCGCATGGGGATTGAAACCGCGGGTGCGCGAATCGAAGCCGATGGCCAGTGGTCCGTGATGCTCGCCCAGATCGGAGCCATGCTCCGGGCTGTCGATCAGGCGTTCCAGCAGGCGGATGGGGAAATTGTCGATGGTTTCCCAGCCCAGATCCTCCAGCACGCGCAGGGCGGTGGTCTTGCCCGCGCCCAGCACGCCGGTCACCAGCAGGATGCGCTGGCGTTTGTCTCCCTCTGCGACGGATTCGGCAGGGGCCGGGGCTTGGGTGGCGGGGGATTCCTCGGACATATAAGTGCTTTTTGCGCTCAAAAGGGGCAAAAGGAAAGGGGCAAGCGCCGGATTTGGCCCTCAGGCGCTCAACCCGTGAACATCAAGCGCCATCGCGGCTCTTAGCGCTAAACTTGGCGTGTCGGGATAGAGTTCCACCAGCGGCAGATCGATGCCCAGAATCGCCTCGTTCGGGGCCTGTTCGATGTAGCGCGGGGCGTTGCGGGTCAGGCGGATCAGCAGCGCCACCGGCATGTCCTGCACCGCCGCCATCGGGACCAGCCCGACACCGCGAACCTCGATCAGCCCGCGTGTGGCGGGCGCCGGAGAAGCCAGCAGCACGCCGCCTTCCACCCGCAGCGAGACGCCATCATCGCCCACCAGTTGCGCCCCCCGGTCGATCAGGGCCAGGGCCAGGCTGGATTTGCCGCTGCCGCTGGCGCCATCGATCAGCACGGCGCGGCCCTTGATGGCCACGCAGGTCAATTGCCGGAGCAGACTCATGACGCGGCCTGCGCCGGATGCCATGAGGGCAGCTCGAACACCAAACGGGCTCCCCGGCCATCCAGCGGATCGCGGGCATGCAACTGCCCCTCATGCGCCACGATGATGGTGCGCGCGATGGCCAGCCCTAGGCCCGAATGGCTGCCGAAATCCTCGCCCGCCGGGCGCAGCGAGTGGAACCGTTCGAACACGCGTTCGCGTGCCGAGGGCGGAATGCCGGGCCCCTCGTCGGTCACCTCGCAGGAGATGTAGAGGCCATGATGGGCCAGCGTGATGGTGATGACCCCGCCCGGCGGCGAAAAAGACACCGCATTGTCGATCAGATTTTCGAAGACGCGCTCCAGCCGCGCCGCATCGCCCTCCACCACCGGGGGAGCACTGCCTTCGTGAAGCACCTGCACGCGGCAATCGCGGTTGACGCCGCGCCGCTCGCGCGCGCCGACCAGCGCGACCGCCAGCGCCAGCAGATCGACCAGCTCGAAGGTGGTGCGCGAGAGTTCGGCATCGATGCGGCTGGCATAGGCGATCTCGGTCACCAGCCGGTCGATGCGCTGCACGTCATGGGCGGCGATGGCGTGCAGCTGGCGGCGCAGATCGCCATCGCCCACCTTGTCCAGCGTATCGAGCGCGCTGCGCAGCGAGGCCAGCGGGTTCTTGATCTCATGGGCGACATCGGCGGCGAAGGCTTCCACCCCGTCGATGCGCTGGCGCAGGGCTTCGGTCATATCGGCGATGGCGCGGGCCAGCAGGCCGATTTCGTCGCCACGCTCTGGCAGACGGGGGACGATGACGGTGCGGTCACGCCCCAGCCGCACCCGCACCGCCGCGCGTACCAGAATCCGCAACGGCTGCACGATGGTGCGCGCCAGAAACAGCGAGAGGAACACGGTGGTGAGCAGCGCCGCCAGCACCACGATGGCCAGAGTCTGGCGGGCATCGCGCACGGCTTGCGTCACATCGGGGGCAGGGCGGGTGGTGAGCAGCACCGAGCCGCGGATGCCCACCGGCGTGGCGGCATTGATGATCGGCGTGCGGTCCGGCGCATAGCGTTCGCGCACGGTCGAGACGGTGCGCGAACGCGCCTCGGTCACCTCGGGCCAGAGGCTGGCGGCGTCGCGCGGATGGTCGGGCGGGGGCGGCTCGGCATAGAGCGGCACGGGCGGGGCGAACAGTGCCGCATCCATCATACGGTCCAGCGTGCGGGCGGCCTTCATCGTCCAGGGCTGGCTCTGCGGGTCGGCCACGGTGAAGGAGGGCGGCGCCAGCGCGAAACTGTCCTGCGCCAGATGGCCGTCGGGCGCATAGAGGCGCAGGCGCATCTGCTGGCGCGTGCCGATGGTGGCCAGCAGCTTCGCGCGTGAGGCGGGCGGGCTTTCGGCCAGCACGGAGGCGGCGATCTCGGCCTCGACGCGGGCGCGTTTGAAGCGCTCGCCCAGCATCTGGTTGCGGTAGGAATCGAGGAACAGCAGGCTGAAGGCCATCAGCGCCAGCACGATGACATTCACCGCCAGAATACGCGCCGTCAGCGACACGCCGCGGATCTTCATGCGCGATGACAGCGGCGCGATCACGCTGGCCCAGCGTTTGCGCTCCTGAGCTTTTTTCTTAGACATGGCGCCGATCAGCTTTCGGCAAAGGAATAGCCTGCGCCATACAGCGTCTCGATGGCGCTGAAGGTGGGATCGGCCTGACGGAATTTGCGGCGCAGGCGCTTGATGTGCGAATCGATGGTGCGATCGTCGACATAGATGTCGTCGCTGTAGGCCGCGTCCATCAGCTGGTTGCGGCTGCGGATCACGCCGGGGCGGCTCGCCAGCGCCTCAAGGATCATGAATTCGGTGACGGTGAGCGAGACGGGCACCTCGTTCCAGGTCACCTCATGGCGCGCCGGGTCCATGGCGAGGCGGCCGCGATGGATGATGTCCGGCGCGGGCTCCCCGCTGGGGGCGGGGGCGGCGCGGCGGGCGTCGAGGCGGCGCAGGATGGCGCGGATGCGGGCCACCAGCAGGCGCTGGCTGAAGGGCTTGGTGATGTAATCATCAGCGCCCATGGCCAGGCCCAGCGCCTCGTCGGGCTCCTCGTCCTTGCTGGTGAGGAAGATCACCGGCAGGGCGCTGGTCTCGCGCAGGCGCTGCAGCAGCTCCAGGCCATCCATGCGCGGCATCTTGATGTCCACCACCGCCAGATCGGGCGGATTGTCGAGCAGGGCCTTCAGGGCGCTGGTGCCGTCGGCATAGACGCGGGTGGCGAAGCCCTCGGCCTGAAGCCCGATCGAGACGCTGGCCAGAATGTTGCGATCGTCATCGACCAGCGCGATGGTGTGGCCTGCGGCTGCGGGGCTGGCAGCGGCATCCTCGGGGGGATCGAGCGGGATTGCAGTCATCGCGCGCAATCTAGCCAGCGGGCCGGGCGCTGTCCATCCGCGCCTGTCCGGCAGCGGCTTGTGTCGCAGGAATCGGGCGTTTGGGCGACTGGCGTGCGCCATGGCTGTCCCCTTGTTGAACAGGTGCGCCATTCCTGTTGAATTCTTCGCCGATCCGGTTACGCATTCGTATGTGGAGACCGGCGACTCGCTTTTTCCGCCCCGGACGAGCCGCGCTTTTTGATGGAGAAGCACTTGACCACCGCACCGCTTTCCTACTCGCTCGACCAACAGGGCATCGCCGCCAAGGGCCAGATCTTCGCCAATCTGGGCACCTCGCCGCTGATCGAACATGCCGTGCGCAATGGCGAGGGGCTGCTGGCCAAGGATGGCCCCTTCGTGGTCGCCACCGGCAAGCACACCGGTCGCAGCGCCAAGGACAAGTTCATCGTGCGCGACGAGACCACGGAAAACACCGTGTGGTGGGGCGATGTGAACCGGGGGATGACGCCTGCGCATTTCGCGGCGCTGAAGGAGGATTTCCTCAAGGCCGTGTCCGAAAAGGACAAGCTTTATGTGGCGGACCTGTTCGGCGGCAGCCAGCAAGAGCACCGCATCAATGTGCGCGTGATCAATGAGTTGGCCTGGCACAACCTGTTCATCCGCACCCTGCTGGTGCGCCCCACGGAGGCTGACCTGACCAGCTTCGCGCCCGAATACACCATTATCGATCTGCCCAGCTTCAAGGCCGATCCGGCCCGCCACGGCTGCCGCACGGAGACGGTGATCGCGGTCAATCTCACCGAAAAGCTGATCCTGATCGGCGGCACGGCCTATGCCGGCGAGATGAAGAAGTCGGTCTTCGGCCTGCTCAACTATCTGCTGCCCGCCGATGGCATCATGCCGATGCATTGTTCGGCCAACATCGGCCCGGATGGCGATACGGCGGTGTTCTTCGGCCTGTCCGGCACGGGCAAGACCACGCTTTCTGCCGACGCCAGCCGCACGCTGATCGGCGACGACGAGCATGGCTGGTCGGACACGGCGGTCTTCAACTTCGAGGGCGGCTGCTACGCCAAGATGATTCGCATCTCGCCCGAGGCCGAGCCGGAAATCTACGCCACCACCAAGCGTTTCGGCACGGTGCTGGAAAATGTGGTGATCGACCCGGTAACTCGTGAGCTGGATTTCGACGATAACAGTCTGGCGGAAAACAGCCGCGGCTCCTACCCGATCGACTTCATTCCGAACACATCGGAAAAGAACCTCGGCCCCGTGCCGCAGAATGTGATCTTCCTCACCGCCGACGCCTTTGGCGTGATGCCGCCCATCGCGCGCCTCACCCCCGAACAGGCGATGTATCACTTCCTCTCGGGCTACACCGCGCGCGTGGCGGGCACCGAAATCGGCGTGACCGAGCCCGAGGCAACCTTCTCCACCTGCTTTGGCGCGCCCTTCATGCCGCGCCACCCCTCGGTCTATGGCAATCTGCTGAAAGAGCGCATCGCCAAGGGGGGCGTGAAGTGCTGGCTGGTCAACACCGGCTGGTCGGGCGGCAAGGCCACGCAGGAGGGCATCAAGCGCATGCCGATCAAGGCCACCCGCGCGCTGCTCAACGCCGCGCTGGACGGCAGCCTGAACGATGCCACCTTCGTGAAGGATGCCAATTTCGGCTTCGAAGTGCCGCTGGCCGTGCCCGGCGTGGACAGCAAGCTGCTCGACCCGCGCGGCGCATGGGCCGATGCAGGCGAATATGACAAGACCGCCCACGCGCTGGTGCAGCTCTTTGTCGACAACTTCGCCCAGTTCGAGGAGCATGTGGACGAAAACGTGCGCGCTGCCGCCCCGGCAGTGGGCGCCGTGCCCGCCTGATCCCAGCCTTGGGAGAGAGGGAGCGGATCAAGCGCTCCCCACGGAAACACCGGTCTTCCGCCGCGCATGGAAGGCCGGTGTTTTCTTTTGTTAAGCGTCTTGCTTCTGCAACCGGGCTTTGAGACCCTTCCCGGGAAGCGCCACCGGGCGCATCTCTAGGAGCTTGCCATGAGCCTGTTTGATTCGCTGCTGGGCCAGTTGGGTTCGAATGTGGATGTGGGCGGCATCGCCCAGCGTTTTGGCATCGATCCCGCCACCGCGCAGACCGCCATCGCCGCACTGGGCCAAGCCCATCAGGAGCCGGGCGACACTGTGGACACCGCCGCCGCCAACACCGGCATCGATCCCAGCGTGCTGAGCGGCATTGCCGAGCATCTGGGTGGCGAAGGTGCCCTGGGGCAGATCGCCCAGCACCTCTCCGACAATCCGCAGATGCTGCAGAGCGTGATGGGCATGTTCGGCGGCCAGCAGGGCGAGGGGGCTCAGGGCGGGCTCGGCGGCTTGCTGGGCGCGGCTTCGGGGTTCTTTGGGGGTGGTTCCGCCGCCAAGGAGTAAGGTTTTTAAGGAAGATAAGCGCGAGGGGGTTACCCCCTCGCGCTCCCATGACGTCTTCCGACGCACGGGCGGTGGCGCCGAAATGGAGTGCCTCGGCTCTCCACCTGCGCGGCCTATGGCGCCGCAGGCAGTGTCTTTATGGATGCGCTGCGTGCGCGTTTTAAAGCCTGCGGCGCAGCAACGTTGCCCTTTGGCTGAACCCGATGCGCAACGCAGACAAGTAAAGGGAGCGCGAGGGCGATGGCCCTCGCATTCACCTTCTTAATCCCTTAACGGATCGGGCAATCCGGCGACAAACGCATGTCGAGATAATTGTCCACCGCCCGCATCATATCGTCGAGTTCGTTCTCGAAGAAGTGGTTGGCGCGGGGCACTTCATCGTGATGGATGGTGATGTGCTTCTGGGTGCGCAGCTTGTCGACCAGCTTCTGCACGGCGCCGGGCGTCACCACCGTATCGGCGGTGCCCTGCACGATGATGCCGCTGGCGGGGCAGGGCGCCAGGAAGCTGAAGTCATACATGTTGGCGGGCGGAGCCACGGAGATGAAGCCACGGATTTCCGGGCGGCGCATCAGCAATTGCATGCCGATCAGCGCGCCGAAGGAATAGCCAGCGATCCAGGTCGTGGAAGCCTCGGGGTGGATCGACTGCACCCAGTCGAGCGCGGCGGCGGCATCGGAAAGCTCACCGATGCCATTGTCGAAGCTGCCCTGCGAGCGGCCCACGCCGCGGAAGTTGAAGCGCAGCGTGGCGAAGCCGCGGGCTACGAAGGTCTTGTAGAGGGCCTGCGTCACGCGGTCGTTCATGGTGCCCCCGGCCTGCGGGTGGGGGTGGAGGATCATGGCGACGGGCGCGCGGGGGCGGGTGCCGGGCTGGAAACGGCCTTCGAGGCGGCCTTCTGGGCCGGGAAAGATCACTGCGGGCATCGGTTCATCCTGCGAAGGGGCAGTTCTCTCTTGTCGGCGCTGCTAAAAAAGCGGCGCGCGGCCCAAGGGGGGACTGTGAATGGAAGCGATGGGCTATATAGGAAGCAAGGTTCCAAAAGCAATCTTTTCGCGCTTTTCCAGATAAAGCAGGTTCATGGCTACACATCTCTATCTCGATCATGCGGCCACCACGCCTTTGTTGCCGGTGGCGCGCGCTGCCATGGAGGAGGGATTTGCGCTTTGGGCCAATCCGTCGAGCCCGCATCGCAGCGGGCGCGCGGCACGGGCCGCGCTGGAGGATGCGCGCGCGCGGGTGAGGGTGGCGCTGGGCTGGCAGGGTGAGGTGATCTTCACCAGCGGCGCCAGCGAGGCTCTGGCCATCGCGATGCAGCGCTGCGTGCAGCCTTTGGCGGCGATCTCTCCGGTGGAGCATGAGGCGGCGCTGCGCCATGCGGGCGCTGCGCCGATGCTGGCGGTGGATGCGCTGGGGCGCGTGTCGCCGCAGGATTGCGCGCTGCCGGGGCTGGTCTGCGTGCAGCAGGTCAACAATGAGACCGGCGTGATCCAGCCTCTGGACGAGATCGCCCAAGCTGTGCGCGGCGCGGGGGGCTTGCTGCTGGCTGATTGCGCGCAGGGGGCGGGGAAGATTGCTTTGCCCGATGCCGATCTGGTGGTGCTGAGCGCCCATAAATTCGGTGGCCCGGTGGGGATCGGCGCGCTGCTGTTGCGCGACTGGGGCCTGATCCAGCCAAGCGGCGGGCAGGAGCGCGGCTATCGCCCCGGCACGGAAAACCTGCCCGGCGCTCTGGCCATGGCGGCGGCTCTGGAGGCTGGCGCGGGCTGGATGGCGGAAGCTGCCCGCCTGCGTGCCCATCTGGAAAGCGCGATCACGGCGGCGGGCGGCGAGGTGGTGGCGCAAGATGCCCCGCGCATCGCCACCATCGGCGCCTATCGCATGAAGGGCAAAGCCGCCGCCGCGCAACTGATCCGCTTCGACGGGCTGGGCATGGCGATTTCGGCGGGCTCGGCCTGTTCCTCGGGCTCGCTGCGGGCCAGCCATGTGCTGACGGCCATGGGCTATCCCCACACCAGCGAAGTGATCCGTGTCAGCATCGGCCGCGAAACCACGCAAGCCGAAATCGACCGGTTTGCGCAGGCCTGGGCGCAGGTGGCGGGATGATCTACCTCGACTATCAGGCCACCACCCCGCTGGCTCCGCAAGCACGCGAGGCGATGCTCCATTGGCTGGGCGGGCCGGAGACCATGGGTTTCGCCAATCCGCATAGTCCGCATCGCCCCGGTCGCGGGGCGGCGGCGGCGGTGGCGATGGCGCGCGATCAGGTGGCGGGTCTGTTTCCGCCGGGCGGCAAGGTGATCTTCACCAGCGGCGCGACCGAGGCGATCAATCTGGCCATCAAGGGCGTGGCGCTTCACGGTCGTAGCATCGCCCATTCCGCCATCGAGCATAGCGCCGTGCTGGATACGGTGGCCGCGCTGCGTGCCAGAAACAATGGGGTTCATGTACTGCCCGTCGGCACTGACGGGCTGGTGGCAGGCGATGTGGCGCTGCCTGAAGACCTTGGCCTGCTGGCGGTGATGCAGGTGAACAATGAGATCGGCACGGTGCAGCCTGTCGATGCTCTGGCGCAACGTGCCCGTGGCATGGGCGCGCTGATGCTGGTCGATGGCGTCCAAGGCGCGGGCAAGATGCCGCCGCCTCTGCAGGCCGATATGATCGCGGTCTCGGCGCACAAGATCTATGGCCCCAAGGGCATCGGCGCGCTGTGGGTCCGCGATGGGCTGGACCTTTCCCCGCTGCTCCACGGCGGCGGGCAGGAGGGTGGTTTGCGCTCCGGCACGCTCAGCCCGGCGCTTTGCGCGGGGTTCGGGGCTGCGGCAGCGCTGTGTCAAACCTCGTGGGAAAGCGATGGACAACATGTGGATAGCCTGTGGAAAACTGCTCGCGCTATCCTCCACCGCTGGACGCTCAACGGCGATGAAACCCATCGCTGGCATGGCAATCTCAACCTGCGGCTCGATGGCCTCGATGTCGCCCGGCTGATGAGCGACCTGCGCGACATCGCCTTTTCCGCCGGATCGGCCTGTGCCAGCGGCTCGGGGCGGCCCAGCCATGTGCTGGCGGCCATAGGTCTAACGCCCTCTCAGGCAAAAAATTCTATCCGCATCGGTTTCGGGCGCTATACGGACCAAGGAGAGTTTGCCGAGGCCTTGCAAAGAATCGACGCCGCTGCCCAAGCGCAGGGCGTGTGAAATCGGGGAGCTGTCGCGGCGTGGCTAACAAGTTTGTACAGGTTGAATTTCTGACCACCGAAGGTGGTCGCATCAAGGCGCAGGGCTCGGCGGGCATCAGCCTGCTCGAAGTGGCTCAGGGCGCCGGCATGCCGTTGGAAGGCACCTGCGAGGGGCAGATGGCCTGCTCCACCTGCCATGTCGTGGTGGCGCCGGATTGGTTCGCCAAATTGCCGCCCGCCAGCGCGGATGAGGAAGACATGCTCGATCTGGCCGCTGCCGTCACCGCCACCAGCCGCCTCTCCTGCCAGATCCGCCTGACCGAAGAGCTCGATGGCCTGCTGGTGCGAATTCCGGGGGAAAGCCGGGATATGCAGCGCCGCTAAACACTTGGCGGGGCAGGCCCCGGCCTGCTACAGCCACAGGCGATGAGCGATATTGACCTGAACGAGCCCGATCCTTTCGACGCCATCGTGGATGCGCCTTTCGACAGCGCTCTGTCGGAGCGTTATCTGGTCTATGCGCTCTCCACGATCACGGCGCGCTCGCTGCCCGATCTGCGCGACGGGTTGAAGCCGGTCCACCGCCGCCTGCTCTGGGCGATGCGTCAGCTGAAGCTGGACCCCTCGCAGGCCTTCAAGAAATCCGCCCGCGTGGTGGGTGACGTGATCGGCAAATACCATCCGCATGGCGATGCTTCAGTCTATGACGCGATGGTACGCCTGGCTCAGGATTTCGCGCTGCGCTATCCGCTGGTGGAAGGGCAGGGCAATTTCGGCAACATCGATGGCGATAATGCCGCCGCCTATCGCTACACCGAAGCCCGCCTGACCAAAACCGCGATCCAGCTGATGGCGGGGCTGGAAGAGGGCACGGTCAACTACCACCCCACCTACAATGGTGAGGATGAGGAGCCGGAGATCTTCCCCGGCCTCTTCCCCAATCTGCTGGCCAATGGCGCCACCGGCATCGCCGTGGGCATGGCCACCTCCATCCCCAGCCATAACGTGGCCGAGATTATCGACGCCACGCTGCTGCTGATCGAGGACCCGCACACCGAACACGCGCAGCTGATGGAGGTGTTCCACGGCCCCGATTTCCCCACCGGCGGCATTGTGGTCGACAGCCCGGCGGCGATCTCCCACGCCTATGAGACCGGAAAGGGCGCGATCCGCGTTCGCGCCCGCTTCTCGACGGGCCGCGAGGAGAATGGCGAATGGGAAGCCACCGGCATCGAGAAGCTGGGCAGCGGCCAGTGGCAACTGGTCATCTCCGAGATCCCCTATATGGTGCAGAAGGGCAAGCTGATCGAGCAGCTTGCCGCGCTGATCGCCGACAAGAAGCTGCCGATCCTTGAAGATGTGCGCGACGAAAGCGACACGCAGATCCGCATCGTGCTGGTGCCCAAGAGCCGTAACATCGAGCCCGATCTGCTCAAGGAAAGCGTCTACAAGCTGACCGAGCTTGAGAGCCGTTTTTCGCTCAACCTCAACGTGCTGGATGCCCAGCGCACCCCCGGCGTGCTGGGGCTGCGCCCGCTGTTGCTGCAATGGGTCGTCAGCCAGATCGACATCCTGCAGCGCCGCAGCCAGCACCGCCTCGACAAGATCGCGGCACGGTTGGAACTGGTCGAAGGCTATATCATTGCCTATCTCAAC
Organism: Novosphingobium rosa NBRC 15208; assembly: GCF_001598555.1. Classification (GTDB taxonomy): domain Bacteria; phylum Pseudomonadota; class Alphaproteobacteria; order Sphingomonadales; family Sphingomonadaceae; genus Novosphingobium; species Novosphingobium rosa. The sequence continues at coordinate 44,327 of NZ_BCZE01000005.1, read as the reverse complement.
CTCGACCGCGTGATCGAGATCATCCGCACCGAGGATGAGCCCAAGCCCCTGATGATGGCCGAGTTCAACCTCACCGACCGGCAGGTGGAAGCCATCCTCAACATGCGCCTGCGCTCTCTGCGCAAGCTTGAGGAAATGGAACTGCGCGGCGAGCGAGACGATCTGCTCAAAGAGCAGGACGAGCTGCAGAAGCTGCTGGAAAGCCCGGCCCGCCAGCGCACGCGCCTGAAACGCGACCTCGCCACGCTGCGCAAGGATTACGCCGAGACCACGCTGCTCGGTCGCCGCCGCACCACCATCGCCGAGGCCGCGCCGACCCGCGAATTCAGCATGGACGCCATGATCGAGAAGGAGCCGGTCACGGTGATCCTCTCGGCGCGCGGCTGGATCAGGGGCGCCAAGGGCCACGAACCGCTCGACCGCGAGTTCAAGTTCAAGGAAGGTGACGGCCCGGCCTTCGCCTTCCACGCCCAGACCACCGACAAGCTGCTGATCGCCTGCGACAATGGCCGCTTCTACACGCTGGGCGCCGACAAGCTGCCCGGCGCGCGCGGCTTTGGCGAACCTGTCCGCTCCATGCTCGACATTGACGGCGACACCCATATCATCGCCATCTTCCCCTTCCGCGCGAAATCACAGCTTCTGCTGGCCGGTTCGAGCGGACGCGGTTTCGCCGCCGAGGCCGACGATCTGCTGGCCGAAACCCGCAAGGGCCGCGCCGTGATGACCACCAAGGCGGATGTGAAGCTGATGGTGGTGCGCGAGATCCCCGAGGATCACGATCACGTCGCGGTGATCGGTGACAACCGCAAGCTGGTGCTCTTCAGCCTGACGGAAATGCCGCTGATGGCCAAGGGGCAGGGTGTGACCTTGCAGCGCTACCGCGATGGCGGCCTGTCCGACATCACCACCCTGAAGCTGGAAGACGGCCTGACATGGCGCATGGGCGGCGAGAGCGGGCGCATGCGGACCGAGAAGGATATGCGTCTGTGGAAGGTCGCGCGCGGGGCTGGCGGGCGGATGCCGCCTCAGGGATTTCCTCGGGATAACAAGTTTTAAGCTTGGGGTTTTAAGAAGGTTTAGAAGGAAGATGCGAGGGGGTTACCCCCTCGCGCTCCCATGCCGTCTTCCGACGATATGGCAGTGGCGCCCGAACGTGGCGCGGAAACTCTCCACCTGCGTCACTTAAGGCGCCGCAGGCAGTCACCTTTTCCTGCCTGCGGCGCGGCGACGTGGCTCTTTGGCTGAACCCGATGCGCAACGTGGACATTAAAGAGAGCGCGAGGGTGATGACCCTCGCATCTTACTTTTCTTCGTCTTTGGACCCGACCGGATGATGCGGCACCAGCACCATCACATTGTCCTTCACCTGCCAGCGCGCCAGCCGTGACATAAAGTTCATCCCCAGCACATTCGTCCCGCCCATGCCGGGTGCCACCACCACCTCAAGGTTGCGCGCGATCACGCTGCCCACGCGCAATTCTTCCACCGAGGCGACGTCGGCCTGGGTGGAGCCATTGGCGGTCTGCATCATCACCTTCTGGCCGAAGGGGCTGGGGGTGATCTGGGCTTTCTCGGCGCTGTCGGGGGAGAGGGTGGTGATGGTGGCGCCGGTGTCGATCAGGAAGCGCATGGGCACGCCGTTGACGCGGGCGGAAAGCCAGAAGTGGCCGTCGGGCGAGAGCGGTACGCGGGTTTCGCCGCCCGAGACGGTCTGCTTGGGTGCTTCGGTCAGGCCGGGGCCTTCGAGGCCGGTGCTGATATGAGTGAAGCGCAGCACGGCCATGGCAATGGTGGCCATCACCGCCAGATTGCCGAGCAGGCGCAGCAGCCCGCCGGCCATGGGCAGGCCGCGCCGCACCCAGCCGCCCAGCACCACCAGCGCAATGCCGATCAGCGCGAGCTGCGCGAGGGGCTCGGCCATGACGGCGGCGGCGATCTGGTGCCAGAGGTCGATCAGCGCCTCTTTCAGCGTGGCGCTGGCATCTCCGGCGAGGCTGTCCTCGGGCAGGGTCTTCATTGCAGGGCGGCCAGTTCGGCCTCCAGCAGGGCCTCGATGCGGGTGGCGTCGGGGAAGCCTTCATCGACCCACGCCGTCTGGACGTTGTGCAGCACGCGGGCGACTTGCGGTCCCGCAGCCACGCCGCGCGCCACGATCTGCCCGCCTTTGAGCGGGAAGGTGGGGGGCGTGAAATCGTCCAGGCCCCTGGCGTCGCGCCCGGCCAGCAGCAAGGCGTCGATCGCTTCGGGCACGCCCAGCCGGTAGGCCAGCGCCCGCGGCGGGGCGGTTTCGCCGGGGCGGCTGGCAGCGCTCATCAGGCGCTTTTTCTGCACGCCGGAAAGGCGGAAGCGACCGGCGATCTGCCCGGCCAAAGTCGGATCAGCGGGGATCAGCGCGGCCAGATGGCGGATGGCGAGGGGCGCGATGCCCTGCGCCTGCTCCTGCTCCACCAGAGCGGCCAGCGCGGGCACATCGGCCTCGGGCAGGATTTCGGCCAGCACGCCCAGTGCCTGCATTCGCGCCACGGTGGGGGCAGGATCGGGCAGGGCGAGCAGGTTCATCGTCTCCATGCCGATGCGCTCGCGCGAGAGGCCTTTGAGCGTCGCGGCCAGATCGGCGCAGGCTTTTTCGGCCTCGGCATCGGGCTCCCCGGCGCCGAAGCGGGCGCGGAAGCGGAAGTAGCGCAGGATGCGCAGGTGATCCTCGCGGATGCGCTGATGCGCCTCGCCGATAAAGCGGACGCGGCGGGCCTCCAGATCGGCCAAGCCGCCGAAATAGTCGAAGATTTCCAGCGTTCCGGGATCGGCATAGAGGGCGTTGATCGTGAAATCGCGCCGCGCCGCATCCTCGCGCCAGTCCTGAGCGAAGGCCACGGTCGCCCGGCGCCCGTCGGTGGACACATCGTGGCGCAGCGTGGTCACTTCCACCGGGCCGCCCGCCAGCACCACCGTCACCGTGCCATGCTCGATGCCGGTGGGCACGGTTTTCAAACCCGCTTCCTTGCAGGCAGCGACCACATCCTCGGGGCGCATCGGGGTGGCTGCGTCGATATCCTTCACATCCGCACCCAGCAGCGTGTCGCGCACCGCGCCGCCGACCCAGCGGATGTTGCCATGGCCCAGCGCACGTACCAGAGCGGCCAGATCCTCGCGCGCCGTCCATGCGGCTTTGGGGAGCGTGGCGCTCACAGCTGCGTCCAGTCGATGCGCAGCGTCAGATTGGCCAGGATCGCCCCCGTCACGCCCCAGATGCGGCGGCCCTGCCAGTCGATCTCGATGACGCGATGCTTGCGTCCCTTCCATTCGACCTCACGCGCGCCATGCCGCGCCGGATCAAGCACATAGGCGGCGGGCGCGGCGAACCAGTCGGCCACTTCGGTGGGGTTGGGGGTGAAGGTCAGGCCGGTCGGGATCGTGGCCAGCACGGGCGTGATCTCATAGCCCGAAGCCGTGCGGATCACATCGAGCTCCCCGATCACCCGCACATCAGCCGGCGAGAGGCCGACCTCTTCCTCCGCCTCGCGCAGAGCGGCGGTGACGGCATCCTCGCCCTCCTCGCAGCGGCCGCCGGGCAGGGCGATCTGCCCGGGATGAGCGCGCATCGTCGTGGGGCGGTGGGTGAGCAGGATTTCCGGCTCACCGGCATCGCTCACCGCGATCAGCACGGCGGCGGGCTTGAGCGGCACATCGTCCTCGATGCGCGGATCGCTCCACAAGCCGGAAACGGCGCGGGCCATGCCGGCGCGGTAAAGCGCCGACAGTCTATCGTGAAGGGAAGCGGTCTCGGTCATGCGTGGCCCCATATGGCCATGTCATGGCGGCTTGACCAGAGGCCTCTCGCCTTACAACCAGGGGCCTAGCATGCCAGCCACCGGCAGCACCGCCGGATTGTTGGCGCGCGCCAGCAGGCGATGCTTCTCGAACGGCCCGGGCAGATCCCAGCCGCCGGTCTGGGCATTGGTAAAGCCCCAGAAACGCCCGTAATAATCCGGGTCGCCGATCATCACCTGAGGCAGCGGCGCTTCCGGAGACAGCGCCCCCAAGGCCGCCGTCATCAGCGCCTTGCCGTAACCCTCGCCCTGATGGGCGGGCAGCACGGCCACCGGGCCGACCATCACCAGCGGATGGCGGCGGCCCTCGGGATCGGTCAGCGCCACCGGCCAGCACTGGATCGTGCCGACGAGATGCTCGTCCTCATCCATCGCGGCGAAGGAGAGGGCGGGAAGCCAGTCCATGCCCTCTCGCACCTTATAGGCCGTGCGCTGGTGTCGGCCCGGCTCGAAAGCCGTGTCCAGAAGGGTTTCAACCAGCGCGGGGTCAACCGCATCAAGCGGGATCAGGGTGGGGTTCAATGCCATGGCCGCGCGCGGATAGGGCAGGGGTGGGGTGTGCGCAATGGATTTCTGGAAAGGGGGGAGGAAGGAAAGGTGCGAGGGGGTTACCCCCTCGCGCTCCCGGACCGTCTTCCGACGAGAGGGCAATGGCGCCGAAGCGGTGCGCCACGGCTCTCCACCTGCTGAACCCATGGCGCGACGCAGACATTCATGGGAGCGCGAGGGGATAATCCCCTCGCATCGTCTCTTCCTTTCTTCCCAAAACCCCTTCACAGCCTGACCCTATGAAAAAAGGCTGGATCATCGGCGTAGACGAAGCGGGGCGCGGCCCCTTGGCAGGCCCTGTGGTTGCAGGCGCAGTAGCGCTGCCCATGCCCATCGCAGGCCTGGCGGATTCCAAGAAGCTGAGCGCCAAGCGCCGGGCTTTGCTGGAGGCGCAGATCATCGAGCAGGCCCATTGGGCCACCGGCGTGTGCGATGTGGAGGAGATCGACCGCCTCAACATCTTCGGCGCGACCATGCTGGCCATGACCAGGGCCGTGGCCGATCTGGCGGCGCGGCTGGATGGGCCGATCGCCACCGTGCTGATCGACGGCAACAAGACGCCCGAGGGCCGGGTGGAGGCATGGCGCTGGCCCGCGCGCGCCATCGTGGGCGGCGATGCCACAGAGCCCTGCATCAGCGCGGCCAGCATCATCGCCAAGGAGCATCGCGACCGCATGATGCGCGCCCTGCATGAGGCGCATCCGCATTACGGCTGGGCGCGCAATGCGGGCTACGGCACGGCGGAGCATCTGGCGGGCATGCGGGAGCATGGCGTGACGGAGCATCACCGGCGCAGTTTCGCTCCGGTGGCGCAACTTTGCCTGCTTTAGGTGTAACTTGTCGCAAAAAATTTTAGTGCCGGGCGGCGGCGGGTGACCACAAGATGTTGAGTCCTGCCGGAATCGTGGACTCAACACCTTGATCCGGACTCTTTTCGTTCCGCCGGACTCGACTCTGCGACTCGCTGGATTCCGGCGAGTCGTGCTTGACGTGGGACTCTGGATGACTCAGTTAGGGACATCTTTTCCACGGATTTCAGGCAAAACACACATGGTTCAGCTTCTGGTGAAAGAGCGCGTCGCGGAAGCTCCGCTCGTTCGCACCCGTCCCGCCCCGAAGACGTCTGGACTCAAGGTGTCCGCGCGGGCTCGCAAGCTGCCTGTGCCGCAGGTGCCGCGTGAGGCGCTGCCGCTCTCCACGATCATCCCGGGCGACTGCATCGAGGCGATGCGCAGCCTGCCCAGCGCCAGCGTGGACATGGTCTTCGCCGATCCGCCGTACAACCTGCAGCTGGGCGGCGATCTTTCGCGCCCGGATGGCAGCCATGTCGATGCCGTGACCGATGAATGGGACAAGTTCGACAGCTTCGCCACCTACGACAAATTCACCCGTGAGTGGCTGACCGAGGCGCGCCGCGTGCTCAAGCCGACCGGCTCGCTGTGGGTGATCGGCAGCTATCACAACATCTTCCGCGTCGGCGCGATCCTGCAGGATCTGGGCTTCTGGATTCTGAACGACATCGTGTGGCGCAAGGCCAACCCCATGCCCAACTTCAAGGGCACGCGCTTCACCAACGCCCATGAGACGCTGATCTGGGCCTCCATGGGCGAAAAGAGCCGCTACACCTTCAACTACCGCACCATGAAGACGCTGAATGACGAGCTTCAGATGCGCAGTGACTGGGTGCTGCCGATCTGCTCGGGCGGCGAGCGGCTGAAGAAGGGCGGGTCGAAGGTCCACCCCACGCAGAAGCCGGAAAGCCTGCTTTATCGCGTGATGCTGGCCACCACCAACAAGGGCGATGTGGTGCTGGACCCCTTCTTCGGCACCGGCACCACCGGCGCGGTGGCCAAGCGCCTCGGCCGCGAATGGATCGGCTGCGAGCGTGAGGGCGATTACCGCGAGGCCGCGCTGGAGCGCATCGAGATGGCGCTGCCGCTCGACGAGGCCGCGCTGACCACCATGCAGAGCCCCAAGGCCGCGCCCAAGGTGGCCTTCGGCACGCTGGTGGAAACCGGCTGGATCAAGCCGGGCGCCCAGCTGTCGGCCAAGAAGGACACGCTGCGCGCCACGGTGCGCGCCGATGGCTCGCTGGCCTCGGGCGATGTGACGGGCTCGATCCATGGCGTGGGCGCCAAGCTGCAGGGCGCGCCCAGCTGCAACGGCTGGACCTTCTGGAACATCGAGCATGAGGGGCAGATCAAGCCGCTCGACGCCATCCGTCAGCTTTACCTGCTCTCCACCGAGCCGTGAGCTTGCAGGTCTATATCCGCCCCGCCGCGCTGGCCGAGAGCCCGCAGGCGGAAGGCGGAGCGGTGCGGCTGGCGGGCGGTATGGCCTGGGCCAGCCGTTTTGCCGTGATCGTGAGGGATGGCGCGCGGGTGATCGCGCGCGAGGTGGTTGGCGATGTGCCCGCCGCGCTGGCGGCTCTGCCCGCCGACGTCCGCGCGGATGGCGCGGGGCAATGGGATGCCCTGCGTAGCCCGCGTGCGCCGCTGACGCTGCCCCTGAAGGATGGCGGCAACCGCGTGATCCGCATGGATGGCCCGCAGATCATGGGCATCCTCAACATGACGCCCGACAGCTTCTCCGATGCGGGCCAGTTCCTCGACAGGCCCGAGGTGGCGCAGGCCCATGCCGCCGCCATGCTGGAAGCGGGCGCGGCGATCATCGATGTGGGCGGCGAAAGCACCCGCCCCAACGCCCCCGCCGTGTGGGAAGGCGATGAGCTGAAGCGCGTGATCCCCGCCGTCGAGCATCTGGCGGCGATGGGCGCGGCGATCAGCCTCGACACGCGTCGTCTGGTGGTGATGGAGGCCGGGCTGGGCGCGGGTGCGCAGATCGTCAACGATGTGTCCGCCCTGCGCCACGATCCGCGCGCGCTGGGCTTTGTGGCCCGCAGCGGCGCACCCATCTGCCTGATGCATGCGCCGGGCGACGATGCCGATCTGCACAGCAACGCCACCTATGCCGATGTGGTGCTGGACGTCTTCGACTGGCTGCGCGAACACCGCGACAGGGCCATGGCGGCGGGCATTCCGGCGGAGAAGATCCTGCTCGATCCCGGCATTGGCTTCGGCAAGACGCTGGCGGAAAACCTCGCGCTGATGAATGCCCTGCCGCTGTATCATGCCCTGGGCTGCCCGCTGCTGGTGGGGGCCAGCCGCAAGCGGATGATCGGGGCGCTGTCTGCCGAGGCTCCGGCGCATAAGCGGCTGGGGGGCAGCGTGGCTCTGGCCTTGAAGATGATGGAGGCGGGCGTGCAGATCATCCGCGTCCATGACGTGCCCGAGACCGTGCAGGCGATGCATGTCTGGCGCGGGATGCGCGATGCGGCGCTGACGGATTTCTCGCAGATCGTGGATTGAAGATTTTAGGGGAGGAAAGCAGGGGGCGGCTATTTAAGTGCCGATTTCTCGAGAGAAATCGGTTGGCGCCCCCTGCACCCCCGGAACGTCTCCCGGCGAAAGCTCGGTGGCTCCCGGTCGGTGCGTCCGGCCTCTCCAACTGCACAATCATGCGCCGCAGGCAGGCAATTTTCAAAGCTGCGGCGCAGCGACCTCGCTCCAAGGCTGAGCCCCTGGCGCAACGTAGACAGTCATGGGAGCGCGAGGGTGTAACACCCTCGCATTTTCCTTTTCTTCAAAACTCTTAAGCGACGTTATCGATCCCCAGATCGCTCAGCTTGCGATACAGGGTCGAACGCCCGATCCCCAGACGGCGGGCCACCTCGGTCATGCGTCCGCGATAATGCCCGATGGCCAGACGGATCACATCGGCCTCGATGTCTTCCAGCGGGCGCAGATTGCCGTCGGCGGTGAACAGCATCACGCCCGCGCTTTCGTGGGCGACGCCGTTCACATGCACCGGCTCGGCGGTGATCATGCTGGAGAGCTGGGGGAAATCGTCAGCCGTCAACGCATCGCCATCGCAGAAGACGGCGGCGCGGAACAGCACGGCCTGCAGCTGGCGCACATTGCCGGGCCAGTCATAGGCGGAGAGCAGCGACAGCGCGCCTTCCGTGATGCCAAGGCTGCGCAGGCCGGGTTGCTCGCCGATGCGGGCGAGGAAATGGCGGGCAAGGGCGGGAATATCGCCGGTGCGCTCGCGCAGGCTGGGCAGATAGAGCGTGGTGCCGCCGATCAGGGCCTGCAGATCGGGCAGGAAATCGCCCTGGGCCACCAGTTCCTTCAGCGGGAAGTTGCTGGCGGCGATCAGGCGCACGTCGACGCGGAAAGAGTGGCGCGCGCCGATGGGGCGGCAGTCGCTGCGCGTCAGGGCTTCGGCGAGGCGCTCCTGCACGGGCAGGGGCAGGCGGTCGATCTCGTCGATGACCAGCGTGGCGCCGTCGCATTGTTGCAGGGCGCCCACTTGCCGGTCGAAGGCGCCGGGGAAGGCGCCCTTCTCGTGGCCGAAGAGGATCGATTCGATGGAATTGCCCGGCGTGGTGCCCGCGTTGACGATGCGCAGCGGCAGCTTGGAGCGCATCGACGCCGCGTGAATGGCGTGGACCAGCATTTCCTTGCCGGTGCCGCTTTCGCCCTCGATCAGCACGGGGCCGTGGTTGCGGGCCGCTTTCGCGGCAATCGCCAGCGCGGTGCGGAAGGCGGGGGACGCGCCGATCATCGCCTCGAAGGTGGCGGGGCCGTGCATCTTTTCGGTGAGCGGCTGCAGTTCGTCACGCGGGGCCTCACGCGTGGTGGCGGTGCGCAGGGCCTGCATCATGCGGTCGGGCGCGACAGGCTTGATGAGGTAATCGGTGGCCCCGGCGCGCATGGCTTCCACGGCGAGCAGGGGCGAGGCGCTGGTGGTCAGCATCAGGATCGGCAGGGCGGGGCGGCGGTTGCGCAGTTCCGCGATCAGGCTGCAGGCGTCCTCGCCGGGCACCCACTGGTCGAGGATGATGGCGCCCAGCTGCATGCCCTGGCGCGTGCCCAGCATGGCGATGGCGGTTTCGGCGTCGTTCACCACGATGGTGCGCCATCCCTCGCGCGCGGCCAGAGCGGTGATGAGGCGGCTCTGCGCGGGCTCATCGTCGATCAGCATCAGCAGGCGGGGTTCGGTCTCGGACATGCTTGCGTGCAACCTGTGGCGCCACCCAGGATGGGCGGCCATGCGCAACGCCTACAGTCAAAGGTGTAAAGTTACGCTTAAACCACCGGCAAGGAGCTGTAAGGACGGGTACAAAGAGACTGTAAAGGCGGGCACAAGTTGGTGGTTGTGATGCGCGCGCGGGATGATAGGATCGCGGCCAAGAACAACAGACGGGACAGGATTTCATGACACAGGCCCATGATCCTTCAGCGCATAGCCATGGCGGTCAGGATGTGACCGCAGCGCGCCAGACCTATGATGGTTTCATCAGTCTGGTGAAGATCTCCACGCCGATCATTCTTCTGCTGGCGGCTTTTGTCGTCTTTTTGCTGACACGCTGATCGTGGCAGGGGGGCTGATGATCGCCGTTCCGCGTGAGAGCGCGGAGGGAGAAACGCGCGTGGCCGCCACGCCCGAGACGGTGAAGAAATTCATCGCTCTGGGCGCGCAGGTCGCGGTGGAGTCTGGCGCGGGGCTGAGCGCCTCGATAGCGGACGCCGATTATGCCGCCGTGGGCGCAAGGGTGGGCGATGCCGCCAGCGTGCTGGCGGGAGCGCAGATCGTGCTGGGCGTGCAGGGGCCTGATCCCACGCATCTGACAGGCGTGGCGCCGGGGGCGTGGGTCGTGGCCGGGCTCGATCCTTTCGGACAGCGTGCGCGCATCGATGCCTATGCCGCCGCCGGGCTTGAGGCGCTGGCCATGGAATTCATGCCGCGCATCACGCGGGCGCAGTCGATGGACATTCTCTCCAGCCAGTCGAACCTTGCCGGGTACAAGGCGGTGGTCGATGCGGCGGGGGTCTATGGCCGCGCCTTCCCGATGATGATGACGGCGGCGGGCACGATCAGCGCGGCCAAGGCCTTTGTGATGGGCGTGGGTGTGGCGGGCTTGCAGGCCATCGCCACGGCGCGGCGTTTGGGGGCTCAGGTGTCGGCGACCGATGTGCGCTCGGCCACGAAAGAGCAGATCCAGTCGCTGGGCGCGAAACCCATCTTCGTGGAAAGCGTCGCGGGGATCGAGGGCGAGGGCAGCGGCGGCTATGCCACCGAAATGAGCGAGGACTACCAGAAGGCCCAGGCCGAGCTGGTGTCCGGCCATATCGCCAAGCAGGATATCGTGATCACCACGGCGCTGATCCCGGGTCGCGCGGCGCCGCGCCTCATTTCCGACGCGCAGATCGCGAGCATGAAGCCGGGCAGCGTGATCTTCGATCTGGCGGTTTCGCAGGGCGGCAATGTGGAAGGCTCCGTGGCGGACCGGATTGTCGAGCGGCATGGCGTGAAGATCATGGGCTGGACGAACACGGCGGCGCGGCTGCCGGCGGATGCCTCGGCGTTGTTTTCGCGCAACCTCTACAACTTCCTCTCGGCCTTCTGGGACAAGGAGAAGGGCGCTCCGGTGCTGGACGAGGAAATCGGCGGAGCGATCCGCCTGACGCAGGGCGGCGCGGTGGTGCATCCCCGCCTGCTGGCCTGAGGGGGGCTGACATGGATTTTATCTCGATTCTGTCGATTTTCGTGATGGCCTGCTTTGTGGGCTATTACGTGGTGTGGTCGGTGACGCCCGCGCTGCATACGCCGCTGATGGCGGTGACCAATGCGATCTCCAGCGTGATCGTGGTGGGCGCGCTGATCGCGGCGGCGGCCAGCGGGATTGGCGCCGGGGCGGGCGTGTCGAAATGGCTGGGGCTGGGGGCGGTGGTGCTGGCCAGCATCAACATCTTCGGCGGCTTTGCGGTCACCGCGCGCATGCTGGCGATGTACAAGAAGAAGGAGCGCCAGACCCCCGCTGCTTCCGCGAAGCGGGAGGAGCGGGCATGAACGCGATGGAACACGTCACGACTCCTCCTTGGGCCATGCTGGCCTATCTGATTTCGGGTGTGCTGTTTATTCTGGCGCTGCGGGGGCTGTCGTCGCCAAGCACCAGTCGAGCGGGTAACCGTTACGGCATGATCGGCATGACGATTGCCGTGTTGACCACACTGGTCACGCATTTCCCTATAACAGGAATTTCTTATGAAGGCCCTTCGACCGCAATAGAACATGGTTTTCAAGCGGTTCCTGATTTCGGAGCCTTTGGGCTGATCCTTGCGGCGATTGCGCTTGGCGGCGGGATCGGCTGGGTCACCGCGCGCAAGATCGCCATGACGGATATGCCGCAACTGGTGGCGGCCTTCCACTCGTTGGTGGGCCTGGCGGCGGTGCTGGTGGGCTGGGCGGCCTATCTTAATCCGCAGGCCTTCGGCATTGTCGAGGTGGTGAATGATGTGACCACCGCTCTGGCGCAGACCGGGCCGGAGGGCACGGCGTTGCCCATGCAGATCCACCCGCAAAGCCTGATCGAAATGTCGCTCGGCATCGCCATCGGTGCGATCACCTTCAGCGGCTCGGTCATCGCCTTCCTCAAGCTGGCGGGCAAGATGAGCGGCGCGCCGATCATGCTGCCCGCGCGCCATGCCATCAACATCGTGCTGCTGCTGGCCATTGCCTTCTTTATCTTCGGCTTCTTCATGTCGCAGTCGATGGTGGATATCGCGCTGATCACCGCGCTCAGCTTCATCATTGGCTTCCTGCTCATCATCCCCATCGGCGGGGCGGATATGCCGGTGGTGGTCTCGATGCTGAACAGCTATTCCGGCTGGGCCGCCGCCGCCATGGGCTTCACCCTGCACAACACGGCGATGATCATCACCGGGGCGCTGGTCGGCTCCTCGGGCGCGATCCTCTCCTACATCATGTGCAAGGCGATGAACCGCAGCTTTGTCAGCGTGATCGCGGGCGGCTTTGGCGCGGCGGCGGAATCCGGAGGCGGCGCGGCCAAGGAACAGCGCCCATGGAAGCGCGGCAGCGCCGAGGACGCCGCTTTCCTGCTGAAAGAGGCCGAGAATGTCATCATCATCCCCGGCTATGGCATGGCGGTGGCGCAGGCCCAGCATGTGCTGCGCGAAATGGCCGACACGCTCAAGAAAGAGGGCGTGAATGTCAAATATGCCATCCATCCCGTCGCGGGGCGCATGCCCGGCCATATGAACGTGCTGCTGGCCGAGGCGAACGTGCCCTACGATGAGGTCTTCGAGCTGGAGGACATCAATGGCGAGTTCGCTCAGGCCGATGTCGCCTTCATCATCGGCGCCAACGATGTGGTGAACCCCGCGGCCAAGACCGACAAGTCCAGCCCGATCTACGGCATGCCCGTCTTCGACGTGGACAAGGCCAAGACCGTGATGTTCATCAAGCGCTCGATGAGCGGGGTGGGCTATTCAGGTGTTGATAATGACGTCTTTTATATGGACCAGACCATGATGCTGCTGGCAGACGCCAAAAAGATGGTGGAGGAGATCGTCAAATCCCTCCAGCACTGAAGCCCGCATCGGGCCGCTTGAAGGGATGGAATTAAGATCATGCGTGGGTTTGCTGTCGCGGTGCTGGGCGCATCGCTGGTTCTGGGTGGATGCGTTGAGGGCATCGCCCGTGGCCGGGTTCAGGCGGCGCTCACCCACGCAGGTCTCTCCCAGCCGATGGCCGAATGCATGGCCCAGCGCATGGTCGATCACCTGACGATCTCGCAATTGCGCAAGCTGGAAGCGCTGCAGGGCCCCAAGCGTTCGGCGATGGATTATGTCGCGGCTGTCCAGCGCATCAACGATCCGCAGGTGATTCAGGTGACGGCTTCGGCGGCCGGGGCCTGTGTCGCTCAGGTTGGGCCCTCGGGCTTGGGAAGCTTGCTGCAATAGGGGGCATGGGCTAGGCGGAATCCCATGGACAGTGCCGAAGCCCAGATCACCCGCTCTCCGCTGGCTTGCGATCCCCTGCGCTCACGCGGGCGTGAGTTCCCCATGGAGGGCGGCATCGCGCGCGGTCCGCGCAGCGAGTATCAGCGCGACCGCGACCGCATCATCCATTCGATCAGCTTCCGCCGCCTGCGCCATAAGACTCAGGTGTTTATCGCGCCCGATGGCGACCATTACCGCGTTCGCCTGACGCATAGCCTTGAGGTGGCGCAGATCGGCCGCGTCATCGCCCGCCAGCTGGGTCTGGACGAGGATCTGACCGAAGCCCTGTGCCTCGCGCATGACATCGGCCACCCGCCCTTCGGCCACAGCGGCGAGGATGCGTTGCAGGAGGCGCTGAAAGAGCAGGGCGGCTGGGATCACAACGCTCAGGCGCTGCGCACGCTGATGCGTCTGGAAAGCCCCTATTGCGGGCATGATGGCCTGAACCTGACATGGGAATTGCTGGAGGGCCTGGCCAAACACAATGGCCCGGTGCGCAGCCCCGGCTGGGCCCTGCAGGAGCTGGATGCGGCCTTCCCGCTCGATCTGGCCGAATGTTCCTGCCTTGAGGCGCAGGTCGCCGCGATTGCCGACGACATCGCCTATGACAATCACGATATCGACGATGGCCTGCGCGCCGGTTTCCTCACGCTGGACCAGCTGATGGAGCAGCCCTTCGTGGCCGAGCAATGGTATGCCGTGGAGCGGCGCTATCAGGGCGCCCCGCGTGACCGGCAGCTGCGCGAACTGGTGCGCAGCCAGATCGGCATCATGGTCAACGATGTGATCGCCGAGACGCAGCGCCGCATCGCCGGACTGCAAACGGTCGATCAGGTTCGCCATGCTGGACAAGCCTGCGTCGCCTTCTCGCCCGCGATGGCGGAGGAGGAGCGCCGCCTGAAGCGCTTTATGTACAGCCGCCTCTATTACCACCCCGAGCAGCTGGAAACGGCAGGCAAGGCCAAGCTGGTGACGGCGGGCCTGTTCGCCGCCCTGCGCGCCGATCCGTCGCTGATGGGCGAGGACTGGCTCTCCCGCATGCCCGAAGCCGAACCAGACCGCAGCCGCCACATCGCCGACTATATCGCCGGCATGACCGACCGCTTCGCCATCGCCCGCTATGCGCAGATCCACGGCAGCGCGCCAGAAGGGCTCAGCAACGTCTGATCCTGCGGACATTTGCCGCATGTCTAGAACGGATGCGACGTGTTTGGTGGACAAGGCGTCAAATGCCCTTTGACTCAGAACCCGCAACAGTGAATGGCGCAATCAGTCACTAATCCATGCGGGAGAGTTTCTCGCGATTCGCTCGAAAGGGTGGGTTTGCGAGACGCCGAAGGAGCAACCGCCCCGGAATCTCTCAGGCACAAGGGACCGTGTGGATTGACAGTGACGCTCTGGAAAGTGCGCTTTCGCCTTTTGGCGGGAGAGCCGCCGAAGGGGTAAATCCGGCGTGCGTTGGTCGCAAACGCGCTGGGCTAAGCTCTCAGGTTTCCGTGACAGAGGGGGCACCAGATCTGGTGCAATCTGTAGGGAAGCCCGAGTTGTGAGCGATTCAAACCAACATGACGAATCCGTCGATGTCGATGGCGACGAGATCCCCGCGATCCTGACCCTGCCGCTGGATGGCTGGCACCGTGAGCGCGGCGCGCGCATGGTGGAATTCGCCGGTTACATGATGCCGGTGCAGTATGAAGGCATCATGGCCGAACATCTCTGGACGCGTGAGAGCGCTGGCCTGTTCGATGTCAGCCATATGGGCCAGCTGGTGGTCAGCGTTGAGGGCGAGGATCAGTCGGCGGTGGAAGCCACGCTGGAAGCCCTGCTGCCCGCCGACCTCTCGATCCTGAAGATCGGCCGCATCCGCTATTCGCTGCTGCTCGATGAAAACGGCGGCATTCTCGATGACCTGATGGTCACCCGCTGGAAGAACGGCTTCTTTGTGGTGGTGAACGGCGCGACCAAGTGGGACGATATCGCCCATCTGCGCGAAAACCTGCCCGACGACATCACCCTCACGCATCGCGACGAGCATGGCCTGCTGGCCCTGCAGGGCCCCAAGGCCGCCGCTGCTCTGGCCTCGCTGGGCCTCAAGCCCGCGCTGGCCGATATCGTGCCGGTGGAGGAACTCTCCTTCATGCAGGCCGGGCCCTATGAGTGGAACGGCATCGAGCTGGGCGTCAGCCGCTCGGGCTACAGCGGTGAAGATGGCTATGAAATCAGCGTGCCTTACGAGGGCATCGTCGAGTTCGCCACCGCTCTGGCCGCCCACGACGATGTGAAGCCCATCGGCCTTGGCGCGCGTGACAGCCTGCGTCTGGAAGCTGGTCTGCCGCTCTACGGCCATGATCTGTCGCCCGAGACCGATCCTGTCAGCGCCAACCTGACCTTTGCGCTCTCCAAGCGCCGCCGCGAACAGGGCGGCTTTATGGGCAGCGATCATGTGCTCAAGGTGCTGGCCGAAGGCCCCGCCACGCTGCGCATCGGCCTGAAGCTGGAAGGCCGCCAGGCCGCCCGCGAAGGCGCCGAAGTCTATGCCGGTGACGTCAAGGTCGGCACGGTCTGCTCGGGCGGTTTCGCGCCCAGCCTGGGCCATCCCATCGCCATGGCCTATGTCGATGCCGCGCATACCGCGCAGGGCACCGCTCTTTCCATCGACGTGCGCGGCAAGAAGCTGCCCGCCACCGTCGTGCCCATGCCTTTCCAACCCACCCGTTACTATCGCAAGGGAGCCGCCAAATGACTCGCTATTTCACCAAGGAACACGAGTGGATTCAGGTCGATGGTGACACCGCCACCGTCGGCATCACCGATTTCGCTCAGGAATCGCTGGGCGATATCACCTTTGTCGAACTGCCCGACGCGGGCCGCGCCGTTACGGCGGGTGAAGCTGTCGCCGTGGTGGAATCGGTGAAGGCCGCCAGCGATGTCTACGCGCCTGTCGCCGGCACCATCGTTGAGGGCAATGCTGCCCTCGACGCCGAGCCCGAGCTGGTCAACACCGCCGCCGAAACCGACGGCTGGCTCTTCAAGCTGACCCTGACCGATGCGGCTGCTCTGGGCACCCTGCTCGATGAAGCCGCCTACAAGGCCTATATCGCGGAGCTCTGATCTCACGATGCGTTACCTTCCCCTGACCCCGGCGGATCGCACCGCCATGCTCGCGGCCGTCGGCGCCGGCACCATCGACGATCTCTTCGCCGATGTGCCCGCCGATGCGCTGCTCTCCGGCCCCGTTGAAGGCCTTGCCCCGCACGCCAGCGAAATGGCGGTGGAGCGCCATATGGCGCGTCTGGCGGGCAAGAACCTGTCGGCGGGCGCGGCGCCTTTCTTCCTGGGGGCAGGGGCTTACAAGCACCATATCCCGGCCAGCGTCGACCATCTGATCCAGCGCGGCGAGTTCCTGACCGCCTACACGCCCTATCAGCCGGAAATCGCGCAGGGCACGCTGCAGGTGCTCTTCGAGTTCCAGACGCAGGTCGCGCGCCTGTTTGGCACCGATGTGGCCAATGCTTCCATGTATGACGGCTCGACCGCATGCTGGGAGGCCATCGCCATGGCGGGCCGCGTCACGCGCCGCAAGAAGGCGGTGCTCTCGGGCGGTCTGCACCCGCATTACGTGGGCACGGCCGAAACCATGGCCAAGTTCACCGGCGATGTGATCGAGGCGCGCTCGCCCGTGCTTTCGGCCCAGCCCGACGATGCCGAGGTGATCGCCGCCATCGACGACCAGACCGGTGCCGTTGTGGTGCAGTATCCCGATATTCTGGGCCGCATCCCCGATCTGGCCGCGATTGCCGAGGCCGCCCATGCCAAGGGCGCGCTGCTGGTGGTGGTCGTCACCGAGCCGGTCGCACTGGGCCTGATCGAGGCGCCGGGCCATCTGGGCGCGGACATCGTCGTGGGCGAGGGGCAGTCGCTGGGCGTCGGCCTCAACTTCGGCGGGCCTTATCTGGGTCTGTTCGGTGCTTCGGAGAAGTTCCTGCGCCAGATGCCGGGTCGCCTCTGCGGTGAAACCGTCGACGCCGAGGGCAAGCGCGGTTTCGTGCTGACGCTCTCCACGCGTGAGCAGCATATCCGCCGCGAGAAGGCCACCAGCAACATCTGCACCAATGCGGGTCTTTGCGCGCTGGCCTTCAGCATCCATATGAGCCTGCTGGGCGGCGAGGGCCTCAGCCAACTGGCGGCGGTCAACCATGACCGTGCGCGTCAGACGGCGGAACGTCTGGCCCAGATTCCGGGCGTGACGGTGCTGAACGATGCCTTCGTGAACGAGTTCACCGTGGTTCTGCCTGCCGACGCGCGCGAAGCCGTGCGCTCGCTGGCCGACAAGGGCGTGCTGGGCGGTGTCGCTTTGGGCCGCCTCTATCCGCAGGACAAGGCGCTGCATGCCGGCCTGCTGGTGACCGCGACCGAATGCACCACCGATGACGACATTGAAACGCTGGCCCTCACGCTGGCCGACGTTCTGAAGAAGGGGGCCTGAGATGAACGCTCCGAATGCATCGGGCTGGAAGCCTGAAATGGTGGCCGATGATGGCTCCGTGCAGCCCATGACCGTCAGCGGTGACAAGGGTCTTCAGCTTGAAGAGCCCCTGATCTTTGAACTCAACCGCGCGGGCCAGACCGGCGTGGACATCGATGCGCCCAAGCGTGGCCCGGTCGCTGGTCTGTTGAAGTTCCTGCGCAAGGCGCCCGCCGCTCTGCCGGGCCTGACCGAGCCGGAGGTGGTGCGCCACTACACCCGCCTGTCGCGCCAGAACTATGCTATCGATCTGGGGCCGTTCCCGCTGGGTTCGTGCACCATGAAGCACAATCCGCGCCTCAATGAGAAGGTCGCGCGGATGCCCGGCTTTGCGGACATTCACCCGCTGCAGCCCAAGCACACGGTCGCTGGCGCCTTTGAAGCCATCGCCGAACTGTCGGACTGGCTGATCGGCCTGACCGGCATGGCCGCCGTGGCCCTGTCGCCCAAGGCCGGTGCCCATGGCGAGCTGTGCGGTCTGCTCTGCATCCGCGCCGCGATCGAGGCCAAGGGTGAAAAGCGCCACATCGTGCTGGTCCCCGAAAGCGCGCATGGCACCAACCCCGCCACCGCCGCCTTCGCCGGTTTCCGCGTGGAGAGCATCCCCGCGACCGAGGATGGCCGCGTGGATATGGAGGCTCTCATCAGCCGCCTCGGCCCCGATGTGGCTGGCGTGATGATCACCAACCCCAACACCTGCGGCCTGTTCGAGCGGGATCTGAAAAAGATCTCCGACGCGGTGCATGCCTCGGGCGGTTACGTCTATTGCGATGGCGCGAATTTCAATGCCATCGTCGGCAAGGTGCGCCCGGGCGATCTGGGCGTGGACGCCATGCACATCAACCTGCACAAGACCTTCTCCACCCCGCATGGCGGTGGCGGTCCCGGTTCGGGTCCGGTGGTGCTGTCGGAAGCGCTGGCGCCCTTCGCGCCCTTGCCCTTCGTGCAGCGCGAGGCCGATGGCCGCGTGCATCTGGTGGAAGAGGAAGAAATCGCCTCGACCGGCCATGCGCAGAGCTTTGGCCGCATGGCCGCCTTCCATGGCCAGATGGGCATGTTCACCCGTGCGCTGACCTACATCCTCTCGCATGGCAACGATGGCCTGCGTCAGGTGTCGGAAGACGCCGTGCTGAACGCCAATTACATCCTGCGTGCGCTGGAAGACGTGCTGGAGGCGCCCTTCGCCAAGGCGGGCCCCTGCATGCACGAAGCGCTGTTCAGCGATGCCGGTCTTGCCGCCGGTTTCTCGACGCTGGACATCGCCAAGGGCCTGATCGACGAGGGTTTCCACCCGATGACGGTCTATTTCCCGCTGGTGGTGCATGGCGCGATGCTGATCGAGCCGACCGAGACGGAAAGCCGCGCTGGCCTTGACCGCTTCATCGCCTCGATGCGCTCGCTGGCGGAGCGGGCCCGCGCGGGTGACGAACGCCTGAAGACTGCGCCGCACTTCACCCCGCGCCGCCGCCTCGACGAAACGCTGGCCGCGCGCAAGCCCGTGCTGGTGTGGAAGGGCGACAAGGCCTGAATGCGTGCGCCACGCCGAGAGGCTGGCGCGACGTAGACAATAACGGGAGCGCGAGGGGGTAAGCCCCTCGCTTCTCTCTCTCTCTCTTTCTTCTTGGCATCCCCTGTCTCCGTGTTATCATTATAACACAGTCACAGGGGATCCATTTATGCAAAGCGCCAATCCTTACAGCCAATGGATTCCCATTGCGGTGATCGTGGTGGTTCTGGCGCTGCGCAGCCGCCAGATCGGGCGGGAGCGCCCCTTCCGCCCGGCTCTGTCGCTGATCCTGCCGGTGATCGCTCTGGTGGGGATCACCGCTCTGCTGGTGACTCGCCCGCCCGAGCCTCTGGGCTGGGCCGCTCTGGCCGGAGGGATGGTGCTGGGCGTGCCGCTGGGCTGGCAGCGCGCGAAATTCACCCATATCGGTCGCGATCCGGTCACGGGCGCGCTGTTTATCCGCCAGTCTGCAGCGGCGATGATGCTGCTGATCGGCGTGATCGTGCTGCGCCAGTTCGCCCGCTATGAAATGATCGAGGCGGGCGCGGCCCATGCCGCATGGCTAGCTCTGGCCAGCGATGCGCTGATCGGCTTTGCGGTGGGCAGCATCTGCACCTTCCGCGGTGAATTGTATCTGCGGGCACGCTCTATTCTGGCGGCATAACGGCAGCGCGGGCGCGAACCCGCTCTCGCCAGACGATCACCAGCCCGGCGGCCACCACCAGAGGCGCGCCCAGCCATGTGCTGGCCGGTGGCATCTGGTGGAAGACCAGCCAGCCATAAAGCGTTGTCCAGATCAGCGAGGAATAGTCCATCACCACCACGGTCGAGACCGGCCCATAGCGCAGGGCCGCCGTCAGCAGCAGTTGCGCCAGCGTGCCGATGCTGCCCATCGCCAGGATCATCGCCCATTGCAGCGGCGTGTGATGCGTCATGGTGAAGGGCAGGGTGGGCAGCATCAGCAGCGTGCCCGCCAGCGAGAAATAGAACACCACCGAGAGTGGCGTCTCCGTGCGGCCCATATCGCGCAGCTGGATCGACACCACCGCGACCATAAAGCCCGAGCACAGCCCCACCAGGGCCCCAATCGGAGAAATGGGCATGGCGCCGGGCCGCGCGATCACCAGCACGCCCGCAAAGCCAAGAGCCACCGCCAGCCAGCGCCAGCGCCCGGGCTTTTCCTTCAGAAACAGCGCTGAAAGCACCACCGCGAACATTGGCGTGGTGAAGCCCAGAATGGTCGCCACCGCCAGCGGCAGCAGGATCGTCGCGCCGAAATTGGCCAGCATGCCCACCATCCCCATCAGCGAGCGTGTGCCATGGCTCTTGAGGCGGGTGGTTTTCAGCTGCCACCACTGTCCCCGCAGCGCGACCCACAGCGCGAGCAAAGGCAAGGCCCCCGCCTGCCGCCAGAACATGATCTCCGGCAAGGACACGCCCATCTGATGCACCAGCTTGACCAGCATATACAGGCTGGACATCGCCAAGGCTGCGGCAAGCCGCAGGCCCAGCGCCAGAAAGGGACGTTGATGAACAGGCATGAGTTTGCGTTTACCCGCAAGCGTCGTTGAGGCAAGAGCGAGCGATGGAATTGGACTTTGCGAAATGCGCATGGGTCGCGGGTCTTGCGGCCCTGCTGGCCGTGACGGGCTGGCTGGCAGACCGGCGACGGATGCGCCGCGCCGACCCGGACGCCGTGGGCTGGGTGCCGTGGCGCGGGGTGTCGTTCTGGGCGACGATGGTGGGGGTGCTAGCCGCAGCTGGGGCGGTGAAGTTCTGGATGGTTTCTTAAGGGGTTTAGAAGAGATATGCGAGGGGGTTACCCCCTCGCGCTCCCATGAATGTCTACCTTGCGCTTAGGGTTCGGCCAAGGCGCTCAGTTTGCTGCGCCGCAGGCTTTTAGATTGTTGGCGCAGCCTGTCGTTGGCAGATGACCTGCCTGCGGCGCTCGGCTTGTGCAGGTGGATAGTTCGGGCGCAAGGATCGGGAACTGTTGCCGTTTCGCCGGAAGACGTAACGGGGGTGCAGGGGGCGATGGCCCCCTGCTTCAATCCTTCTTACAAACAGGCTTCCAGATAAGCCTGATCGAACCCGAACTGCCGCGCCTTTTCAAGCGTGTAAGGCCGCAGGCCGGAAGGGCGGAACTCGCCGATGATCTTGCCGTCCTCGCTCTCGTCGAGATATTCGAACTTGAACAGCTCCTGAGTCACGATCACATCGCCTTCCATCCCGATCACCTCGGTGATGTTGGTGGTGCGGCGGCTGCCGTCGCGCAGGCGCTTGACCTGCACGATGATGTCCACCGACTCAGCGATCTGGCGGCTGATGGCTTCCTTGGGGATCTTGATGTCGCCCATCAGGATCATGTTTTCCATACGGCCCAGGCACTCGCGCGGGCTGTTAGCGTGGAGCGTACACATCGAGCCATCGTGGCCGGTGTTCATGGCGGCGAGCAGGTCGAAGCACTCCGCGCCGCGAATTTCGCCCAGGATGATGCGGTCGGGGCGCATACGCAGGGCGTTCTTCACAAGGTCGCCGATGGTGATGGCGCCCTGGCCTTCGAGGTTTGGCGGGCGCGTTTCCAGCGGCAGCCAGTGCGGCTGCTGCAGACGAAGTTCGGCGGCGTCCTCGATGGTCAGCACACGCTCGCCCGGGTCGATCATCTTCGACAGGGCGTTGAGCATCGTCGTTTTACCCGAACCCGTACCGCCCGAGATGACGATGTTCATACGGCAGGCGCCCGCGATTTTCAGTGCGGTACACATCGGGTCGGACATCGAGCCGAAATCGCGCAGCATGTCGAGCGTGATCGGCTTTTCGGAAAACTTACGAATCGAGATCGCCGTCCCGCGCAGCGAGAGCGGCGGCACGATCACGTTGACGCGGCTGCCGTCCTTCAGGCGGGCATCGGCCAGCGGCGTGGTCTGGTCGACGCGGCGGCCGACCTGATTCACGATGCGCTGCGCGATCTGGAACAGATGCTGCTCATCGCGGAAGCGGATAGTCGAAAGGGTCAGCTTGCCCTTCTTTTCGATGTAGGTCTGATCCGGCCCGTTGACCATGATATCGGACACGTCGGGATCGCCCAGCAGCTCTTCCAGCGGGCCGAAGCCGAGCAACTCGTCAATCAGCACCTTTTCCAGCGCGAACTGCTCGCGCCGGTTGAGCGTGATCTTCAGCTCGGCCAGCACCTCCATGATGATGGGGCGGAATTCCTCGGCCAACTCGTCCTTGGTCAGGGTGGCGGCGGCTTCGGGGTCCACACGCTCCAGCAGGCGCGGCAGCACCTCTTCCTTGATCTTGTGGACGCTGGCCTCGAAACCCTCGGCCTTGTGCGTGTTCTCGACCGTGGTGTTCATGCGCTCGTCGAGGCGCGCCATGGCCTCGCTGCGCAGCGGTTGAGGCGCGGATGGCGCGGGAGCCGGAGCAGGCGCCGGGGCAGCCGATTCGGCCGGCAGCGGCGGGAACTGCTGCCCATTCGCAGGCGGCTGCTGAGGCTGTGCCGCCGGAGCCGCACCACCCTGCATGGGCCGCGCCACGCCGAATTGCGGCCGCGCGCCTTGCCCGAAGCTGGTGGGGCCGTTGCGTCGCCCGAATGCGCTCATAAGTCTCGATCCCTGATCACGTACCGGCCACAGCCCAGCTGGGTGTGGCGTATGATGCTTGGTGAATAAGATGGAAACTTTGAGGATTTGCTAATGAGTAAGCACGGGTGAGGGGGATTACGGGGAAGGTAGGAGGAAAAAGGAAAAGCGAGGGCCATCGCCCTCGCGTTCCCTTTACGTCTCCCGGCGATGGGGTAGTGGCCCCCGATCGCTGGGCTTAACCTCTCCACCTGCGCGACATAAAGCGCCGCAGGCAAGCACGTTAAAGCCTGCGGCGCGGCAATCCGGGCGCAGGGCCGAACCCGATGCGCAACGTAGACAAACCCGGGAGCGCGAGGGCGATGGCCCTCGCATTTTCACTTCCAAACCCCTTGAACAAAGAAAAACCGGGCAACGGAACCCCGCCACCCGGTCTTTCAAATCACGGAAGGGCCAGAAAATCAGCCCTCGACATGCTCCGCCAGCACGGTGAGGCCGCTGGCGCTCACCTCGGCGAAGCCGCCCGAGACGATGATGTCTTCCGGCGTGCCGTTCTCCGAACGATACACCTTCAGCACGCCGTCGCGCACGGTGGACATGAAGGGCGCGTGGCCTTCAAGCACGCCGAACTCGCCTTCCGTGCCGGGAACGACCACCATGTGGACGCTCTCGGACCGGACCAGACGCGCAGGCGTGACGAGCTCGAAATGCAGTGCCATGGATCAGGCCTCCGCAGCCAGCTTCTTGCCCTTTTCCACGGCTTCGTCGATGCCGCCGACCATGTAGAAGGCGTTCTCGGGCAGATGGTCATATTCGCCATCGACCACAGCCTTGAACGAGCGGACGGTGTCCTCGATCTGCACGAACTTGCCGCTGATGCCGGTGAAGACTTCGGCCACGTGGAAGGGCTGCGACAGGAACTTCTGGATCTTGCGGGCGCGGGCGACGGTGAGCTTATCTTCTTCCGAGAGCTCGTCCATGCCCAGGATCGCGATGATGTCCTGAAGCGACTTGTACTTCTGCAGCGTTTCCTGAACGCGGCGGGCGGTCTCGTAGTGCTCCTGGCCGACAACGGCGGGCGACAGCACGCGCGAGGTCGAGTCCAGCGGATCCACGGCGGGGTAGATGCCCAGCTCGGAGATGGCGCGGTTCAGCGTGGTCGTTGCGTCCAAGTGGGCGAACGAGGCAGCCGGGGCCGGATCGGTAAGATCGTCCGCGGGAACGTAGATCGCCTGCACCGAGGTGATCGAACCCTTGGTGGTGGAGGTGATGCGCTCCTGCAGGGCGCCCATGTCGGTCGACAGGGTGGGCTGATAGCCCACGGCCGAAGGAATACGGCCCAGCAGAGCCGACACTTCCGAACCGGCCTGGGTGAAGCGGAAGATGTTGTCCACGAAGAACAGCACGTCCTGGTTTTCCTGGTCGCGGAAGTACTCGGCCATGGTCAGGCCCGACAGAGCGACGCGCGCGCGGGCGCCCGGCGGCTCGTTCATCTGGCCGAACACCAGAGCAACCTTCGAACCATCGGGGGTCGGGTTGCCGTCGGCGTCCTTGGCGATAACGCCGGCGTCGAGGAATTCGTGGTACAGGTCGTTGCCCTCGCGGGTACGCTCACCCACGCCGGCGAAGACCGAGACGCCGCCGTGGCCCTTGGCGATGTTGTTGATCAGTTCCTGAATGAGCACGGTCTTGCCCACGCCGGCGCCGCCGAACAGGCCGATCTTGCCGCCCTTGGCGTAGGGGGCCAGCAGGTCGATGACCTTGATGCCGGTGACCAGAATGGCCGCTTCGGTCGACTGCTCGATGAAGGGCGGGGCTTCGGCGTGGATCGGGGCGAACTGGGTCGCGTTCACGGGCCCACGCTCGTCGATCGGCTCGCCGATGACGTTGAGGATGCGGCCCAGCGTCTGCGGGCCCACGGGGACCGAGATCTGCGCGCCGGTGCTGGAGACCGGCTGACCACGGGTCAGACCGTCGGTCGAGTCCATGGCGATGGTGCGGACGGTGTTCTCACCCAGATGCTGGGCCACTTCGAGAACCAGACGGTTGCCGTTGTTGGTGGTTTCCAGCGCGGTGAGAATGGCGGGCAGTTCGCCGTCGAACGAAACGTCGACGACGGCGCCGATGACCTGGCTGATCTTGCCAGTGGAGGTGAGCACGGTGGCCATAGGGTTATTCCTTTTGGTCGTCGATCAGAGCGCTTCGGCGCCCGCGATGATTTCGATAAGTTCAGTGGTGATCGCGGCCTGACGGCTGCGGTTGTACTGAACGGTCAGCTTGTTGATGAGATCGCCGGCATTGCGCGTGGCATTGTCCATGGCGGTCATCGAGGCGCCCTGTTCGCTGGCGGCATTCTCCAGCAGGGCGCCGAAGAGCTGGGTGCGCAGGTAGCGCGGCAGCAGCGCGGCGAGGATCTCTTCCTCATCGGGCTCATATTCCACCACGGCGCCGCTGGTCTCCGCAGCCACCTTGGGGGCGGGCACGGGGATGATCTGCTGCGTCGTCGGCTCCTGCAGCAGGGCGCTGCGGAACTTGGAATAGAACAGATGCGCCACGTCGAACTTGCCGGCCTCATAGAGGGCAACCAGTTCCTTGGCGATCGCCTCGGCCTCGGCGAAGCCGGGTTCGCGCACCGAGGTGGTGTCGAATTCGGCCTCAACCGCCTTGGGGAATTCCCGGCGCACCACCGCACGGCCCTTGCGGCCGATGAGGTAGAACAGCACGGTCTTGCCCTCGGCCTGAAGGGTCTGCGCCTTGGCGCGGGCAGCCTTCAGGATGTTCGAGTTGAAGGCGCCGCACAGGCCGCGATCCGAATTGGCCACGACCAGCAGATGCACCTGCGACTTGCCGGTGCCGGCGAGCAGCTTCGGGCTGTTCTCGCTGACCGTGATCCGGCTCGCGAGCGAGCCCATCACCTGCGCCAGACGCTGGGCATAGGGGCGCGCGGCCTCGGCAGCGGCCTGCGCCTTGCGCAGTTTTGCCGCCGCGACCATCTGCTTGGCCTTGGTGATCTTCTGGGTCGACTTGACCGAGTTGATACGAAGCTTGAGTTCTTTAAGACTGGCCATCGCCAATTACCCTCCCGGTAAGGTTCAGGCGAACTGCTTGGCGAAGGTGTCGAGCGCGGCCTTCAGCTTGCTCTTGGCCTCATCGCCCAGATCCTTGGTGTCGCGGATCAGCTTGAGGACATCGGCATGGTTCTGATGCAGGAAGCTGAGCATCTCGGCCTCATACTCGGTCACCTGCTTGACAGGGATGCTGTCGAGGTAGCCGTTGGTGCCCGCGAAGATCACCGCGGTCTGCTCCTCGAAGCCGAGGGGCGAGAACTGGGCCTGCTTCAGCAGCTCGGTCAGACGGGCGCCGCGATTCAGCAGCTTCTGGGTCGAGGCGTCCAGATCCGAACCGAACTGCGCGAAGGCAGCCATTTCGCGATACTGGGCCAGCTCGAGCTTGATCGAGCCCGACACCTTCTTCATCGCCTTGGTCTGAGCCGACGAACCCACGCGCGACACCGACAGACCCACGTTGATGGCCGGACGGATGCCCTGGTAGAACAGGCCGGTTTCAAGGAAGATCTGGCCGTCGGTGATCGAGATCACGTTGGTCGGAATGTAGGCCGAGACGTCGCCGGCCTGGGTTTCGATGATCGGCAGGGCGGTCATCGAACCATTGCCGAAGTCGTCGTTCAGCTTGGCGGCGCGCTCCAGCAGGCGGCTGTGCAGGTAGAACACGTCGCCGGGATAGGCTTCGCGGCCCGGGGGACGACGCAGCAGCAGCGACATCTGGCGATAGGCCACGGCCTGCTTGGACAGATCGTCATACACGATCACGGCATGCATGCCGTTGTCGCGGAAGAACTCGCCCATGGCGCAGCCGGTGTAGGGGGCCAGATACTGCAGCGGAGCGGGCTCCGAAGCGGTGGCGGCCACGACGATGGAATATTCCATCGCGCCGTTCTCTTCGAGCTGACGCACGATCTGCGCCACGGTCGAGCGCTTCTGGCCGACGGCGACATAGATGCAGTACAGCTTCTTGCCTTCATCGTCGCCCGCATTGGCGGCCTTCTGGTTGATGAAGGTGTCGATGGCGACGGCGGTCTTGCCGGTCTGGCGATCGCCGATGATCAGCTCACGCTGGCCACGGCCGATCGGCACCAGGGCGTCGATGGCCTTCAGGCCGGTCTGCACGGGCTCGTGCACCGACTTGCGGGGGATGATGCCCGGAGCCTTCAGCTCGACGCGGCGGCGCTCGGTGTATTCGATCGGGCCCTTGCCGTCGATCGGGTTGCCCAGCGCGTCGACCACGCGGCCCAGCAGGCCCTTGCCGGTCGGCACGTCCACGATGGTGCCGGTGCGGCGCACGGTGTCGCCTTCGCGGATCTCGCTGTCCGAACCGAAGATCACGACGCCGACATTGTCGGCCTCGAGGTTGAGGGCCATGCCCTGCACGCCATTGGCGAACTGCACCATCTCACCGGCCTGGACCTGGTCCAGACCGTGGATGCGGGCGATGCCGTCACCCACCGACAGCACGCTGCCCACTTCCGAGACCTGGGCCTCGGTGCCGAAATTGGCGATCTGGTCCTTGATGACCTTCGAGATTTCTGCGGCGCGGATATCCATGTTCAGCCTTTCATCGAAGTCTTGGGGAAGGGCCCTACAGTTAGGGTTGCCCTTCGTCGCTTAGCCGAAAGAAGGAGATTAGCCCTTCATCGCCTGAGCGAGAGAATTGAGACGGGTGCGGATCGAGCTGTCGATCTGCTGGCTGCCGATGCGCACCACCAGGCCGCCAAGCAGCTCCGGATCGACATCGGCCTTGATCTTGACGGTCTTGCCTTCGCGTGCGGCCAGCTTGGCCGAAAGCGCGGAGAGCTGATCGTCGGTCAGCGGGTGAGCGCTGGTGACCTGCGCCGTGACCTCGCCGCGCGCGGCGGCGGCGATCGAGGCGTAAGCGGCGATCACCTGCGGCAGCGCCGAGAGGCGGCCATTGGCGGCCAGCACGCCCAGGAACTTGGCGGTGACATCGCCCAGACCCAGCACGCCCGCCACGCTGCTCAGCGCCTTGCCGGCGGCATCGCGGCTGACCAGCGGGTTGCGAATCAGGTTGGACAGATCGTCGGAGGCGGCAAGCGCCGCGCCCAGTTTCTCAAGATCGGCCTCGACAGGCGAAACAACGCCCGTCTCCTGGGCCAGATCGAACAATGCCGAGGCGTAGCGGCCTTGCAGGCTGGCGGTGATGCCGGCGGAATTCTCCACGCGCGTCGGTCCCCTTTAATTCGGAATCTGAACGCACAGAAAACCGGACCCCGATGCCCGACCCCCGTTCAGATGGTCGGGCGCATAGCGGGCATTATCGCGCTATGCAAGCCGCTGGGGGGTCGCCTTGAGCCCTGACGTGTCAAAAATATGAAAACGCTGTGAACGGAGGGGCAATACGCCATTTGACGCGGTCGCATTGGTATGCGGAAGCGCGAATCACTTCATGAGCCGATGGGCTCGACAGGCGGGGGTGGGTGAGGGACAAGAAGCGCCGTTCCCGAAAGGTGCCCATGACGCAGTCTGACATTCCTCCCATCGATCCTGCGCTTGCCGATGAAGAGCGTCCCGATGGCGCGTCCGCCGATGCAACGGGGCCACGCCCAGCGCGCTGGCGCAAGGTTCTGCTGCATCCCGGCAGCCTGCTGGCGATCGGCTGCGTCTGGTTGGCGCTGGCCGAGGGTGTGCCTCTGGCTCTGGCGAAAGAGTTCTGGGGGCAGAAGGGCGAGTTCACCGGCATGCTGGTCGAACTGGCGGTGGCCTTGTGGCTGATCCTGGCATGGAAGCTCTATCGCCGCTGGATCGAGCGCAGCGCCGACACCGAATTGCCGCTGGCCGGGGCCTTGCCTGAATGGGCGGCGGGCTTGGCCTTTGGCATGGTGCTGTTCAGCGCGATGACCGGCATGGTGGCGCTGCTGGGCGGGATCGAGGTGCTGGGCTTGCGCGGGCTGGGGCGGCTGTGGGCGATGCTGGGCATGGCGGCGCTCTCCGGCGTGGGCGAGGAACTGCTGTTTCGCGGCGTGATCCTGCGCCAGATGGAGAAGATGGTGGGCACATGGGGTGCTTTGGCCTTCACCTCGGCCTTTTTCGGGATTGCGCATCTGGGCAATGCGGGGGCGACATGGTTCGCCGCCCTGGCCATCGCGCTGGAGGCCGGGCTGCTGCTGGGCGCGGCCTATCTGCTGACGCGGCGGCTGTGGCTGGCCATCGGCATCCATAGCGGCTGGAATTTCACGCAGGGCTGGATTTTCAGCGCGCCGGTGTCGGGTGGGCGTGCCCCTCCGGGCCTGCTGATCACCCAGCGTCATGGGCCTGACTGGCTGACGGGTGGGGCTTTCGGGCTTGAGGCCAGCGCGGTGGCGATGGTGGTCGCCACCTTTGCGGGGGTGATGCTGCTGCGCCGGGTGATCCGCGCGGGCGGGATCGTGCCGGCGCCGTGGGTTCTGCGCCGTCAGACGAAGGAGTAGGGATCGATGTCCACGCCGACCCGCACACCGGGGGGGAATTTCAGCCCGCCCAGCCACTGCCTTATCACCGTCTGCACCTGCGCCGAGCGTTTGGCGTTGATGAGCAGCCGATAGCGGTAGCGCCCGCGCAATTGCGCCATGGGGGCCGGGGCCGGGCCCAGCACCGCCACATCGGGCAGGTTGGGCCGCGTGCCGCCGATGGCGCGGGCGGCGTCACGCGCTTCGGCCTCGTCTTCCGATGAGACGATGATCGCGGCCCAGCGTCCGAAGGGCGGGGCAAAGGCGGAGCGGCGGCCTTCGGCCTCGGCGGCATAGAAAGCGTCGCGGTCTCCCGAGGCGATGGCGGCGATGACGGGCGCGCTGGGCGAGCGGGTCTGGATCAGCACCTCGCCCGGCTTTTGCGCGCGGCCCGCGCGGCCCGCGACCTGAGCGATCTGCTGAT
This sequence comes from Novosphingobium rosa NBRC 15208, assembly GCF_001598555.1. Taxonomy (GTDB): domain Bacteria; phylum Pseudomonadota; class Alphaproteobacteria; order Sphingomonadales; family Sphingomonadaceae; genus Novosphingobium; species Novosphingobium rosa. The sequence goes on along the minus strand of NZ_BCZE01000005.1, from coordinate 14,521 downwards.
AGGTGCGCTCGCCCGCGCGCAGATCGCCGCCTTCAAGGCCGAGGTCGGCATCGATCACGCCCACCAAGGTCAGATCGGGGAAGTGATAGCCCTTGGTCACCAATTGCGTGCCGACGATCACATCGATCATCTTGGCTTCCGCCGCCGCCACGAACTCGCCGATCTTTTCCGGGCTGTTGAGCGTGTCGGAGGTGACCACCGCCACCCGCGCCTCGGGCATGATGGCGGCCACTTCATCGGCGATGCGTTCCACGCCGGGGCCGCAGGCGACGAGGCAATCGGGCTCGCCGCATTCGGGGCAGGCGGTGGGCATCGGCTCCTCATGCCCGCAATGGTGGCAGGCGAGGCGGCGTGAGAGGCGATGCTCCACCAGCCACGCGCTGCAATCGGAGCACTGGAAGCGATAGCCGCAATGCCGGCAAAGCGTCAGCGGCGCATAGCCGCGCCGGTTCAGGAACAGCAGCGACTGTTCGCCCTTCTCCAGCCGGTCCTGCAGCTTTTCGACCAGCGGCGGGGCGATCCAGTGGTTGCGCTCGGGCGGGTGCAGGGTGAGGTCGACAATCTGGATGTCGGGCAGGCTGGCGCCCCCGAAGCGCGAGGGCAGGTCGACCTTCTGATAGACGCCCGCCTCGGCCAGCTGCATCGATTCGAGCGCGGGGGTGGCGCTGGCCAGCACCACCGGTATCTGCTCGAAACGGGCGCGGATCACCGCCACATCGCGGGCGTTGTAGCGCACGCCATCGTCCTGCTTGAAGCTGATTTCGTGCGCTTCATCGACCACGATCAGCCCCAGCGCGGCATAGGGCAGGAAGAGCGCCGAGCGCGCGCCCACCACCACCTGAGCGCTGCCATTGGCCACTGCGCGCCAGGCCCGCCGCCGCTCGCCCGATTTCAGGCTGGAGTGCCAGAGGATCGGCGCCACGCCGAAGCGCGCCTCGAACCGGCGCAGGAAGTTTTCGGTCAGCGCGATTTCGGGCAGCAGCACCAGAGTCTGGCGGCCAAGGCGGATCGCTTCGGCCACAGCCTCGAAATAGGTCTCGGTCTTGCCCGAGCCGGTCACGCCATCGAGCAGGAAGGGGGTGAAGCCCTCCCTCTGGCGGCCCTTGCGCACCGCATCGATAAAGCGGTCGGCGGCCTGCTGCTGGCCGTCCGACAGGGTGGGCACATCGTGTTCGGGATCGGCCTGAGGGTAGGGGCGGTCGAGATCGACCTGCACCGCCTCCATCAGGCCATTGTTGACCAGCCCGCGCAAAACGGCGTCGGATACGCCAGCGATTTCGGCCAACTCGCGCAAGGTGCCTTGGGCACCCGGCAGCCGTTCCAGCGCCTGCTTGCGCTGTGCGGTCAGGCGGCCCGGCTCGGCGCCCTCGACCAGCCGGTATTCGGTCATGGTGCGCCCGCCTTGCAGTGCCGCCGTAGAGGACAAGGCCATCCGCGCCACCGAAGCCAGCGAGGCGCAATAGTAATCCGCCGTCCATTCGATCAGCCGTCGCAGCGGCGCGGGCAGGGGCGGCACGGGCAGCACATTGAGGATCGGGCGCAGGCGGTTGTCGCCCACCTCCTCGGCGGGCAGGCGTTCGGGTTCCCACACCACGCCAAGGATCTGGCGCGGGCCTAATGGCGCGACCACCACGCTGCCCGGTTCCACCGTCATGCCATGGGGCGCGCGGTAATCCAGCACCGGCAGGGCAGCGTTCATCACAAGCAGGCGGATGCGGGTCATGGCGGTCATCTAGAGCATCGTGCGAAAAAGTGGGAACCGGTTTTTCGCGAAAACGATGCGACATCGCTTCCGGCTTTGGCGCTGGCGGGGGAAGGGGCACAGGTATAAAAAGGAAGGGTTGGGTTCCGCGCCAAGCCTGCCTATAGGCCGCAGGCATCACGGGGCGGAATCGCCCGAACACGCCAGCGCAGGAGTGCCAGCCATGAAATTCTTCGTCGACACCGCCGAAACCAAGGACATTGCCGAACTGGCCGCCACCGGCCTGCTGGATGGCGTGACCACCAACCCCTCGCTGATCGCCAAGTCGGGCCGTGACTTTATCGAAGTCACCAAGGAAATCTGCGGCCTGGTCGATGGCCCGGTCTCCGCCGAGGTGGTCTCGCTGGACCATGAGAGCATGATGCGCGAGGCCGAAGTGCTCCGCAAGATCGCCGACAATGTCTGCATCAAGGTGCCGCTGACCTTCGACGGCCTCAAGACCTGCAAGGCGCTGACCGGCGACGGCACGATGGTCAACGTCACGCTGTGCTTCTCGGCCAATCAGGCGCTGCTGGCGGCCAAGGCCGGCGCCACCTTCGTCTCGCCCTTCATCGGCCGCCATGACGACAATGGCTTCGACGGCCTCGACCTGATCCGCGACATGCGCCTGATCTATGACAACTATGATTTCCAGACGGAAATTCTGGCCGCCTCGATCCGCCACGGCGTGCATGTGCTGGAATGCGCCCGCATCGGCGCCGATGTGATGACCGCGCCGCCCGCCGTCATCAAGGGTCTGGTCAAGCATGTGTTGACAGACAAGGGTCTGGAAGGCTTTTTGGCGGACTGGGCCAAGACCGGCCAGAAGATCTGATTTTTTTGCAATAGGGTAAGCACATTGGCGGAGGAAACACCCCTCGATCGGTTCAAGCAGGCGCTGACCGGCACCGCGCGCGCGATGTCGGATGTGGCCGAGGTCGAGGTGAACTGGTCCGCCGATGTGCCCGCCATTTCGGGCACGACGATGCGCGTGCCCATGCCCGGTCGCGGCCTCCCGCTGGAGGCCGCGATGCAGGCGCGCGGCGTGGCCGATGGCTATGCGCTGCGCATCAAGCATCACAATGCCGCGCTGCATAACCGTGCCCAGCCCGCCGAGGCCACCGCGCGCGCCTGTTTCGACGCCATCGAGCAGGTGCGTTACGAGGCTTTGGGCGCCAATGCCTATGATGGCGTGCGCCACAATCTGGGCGCCGCGCTCGATCAGCGCATCGCGGGCGATCCGATCACCCGCGTCGAGCGGCCCGATCAGGTGCCGCTGCCCACGGCTCTCTCGCTGATCCTGCGCGAACATCTGACCGGTGAGCCGGTGCCCGCCGCCGCCATCAAGGGCGTGGCCATGGTGCGCCGCTGGATCGAGCAGAAGGCGGGCGCTGATTTCGAGGCTCTGGCGGCAAATCTGGAGGACCAGAAGGCCTTCCAGCATCTGGCGCTCGATATGCTGGGCCATCTGGAGCTGACCCGCGCCGAGCTGGAACCCAATGGCGAGGACGAGGACAACCCCGAATCCGGCGATGAGCCCGATGAGGACGATCAGCCCGGCGAAGACTCGCAGGAGATGCCCCAGCCGATGGAGGCGGCCTCCGAACCCACGCGCGGCGACGATGAGGGGCAGGACGACGCCGATGGCGAAATGTCCGACGATGCCGACGATTCCGATGGCAGCGAGGATGCCGAGGATGGCATGCTGCCCACGCGCCCCAACCGCCCCTGGACGGAAACGCCCGAGAATTTCGACTACAAGAGCTTCACCACCCAGTTCGACGAAGTCGTGGCCGCGCAGGATCTGTGCGACGATGAGGAGCTGACCCGCCTGCGCGCCTATCTTGATGCGCAGTTGAAGGGGTTGCAGGGCGTCGTCACCAAGCTGGCCAACCGCTTGCAGCGCCGCCTCATGGCGCAGCAGAACCGCAGCTGGGATTTCGATCAGGATGAGGGCATGCTCGATGCCGCGCGGCTGGCCCGCGTGGTGGTCGCGCCGGGGCAGTCGCTGAGTTACAAGATCGAGCGCGACGTCGAGTTCAAGGATACGGTCGTCACGCTGCTGATCGACAATTCCGGCTCGATGCGCGGGCGGCCGATTTCCATCGCCGCGATTTCCGCCGATGTTCTGGCGCGCACCTTGGAGCGTTGCGGCGTCAAGACCGAGGTGCTGGGCTTCACCACCAGCGCCTGGAAGGGCGGCAAGAGCCGGGAGCAGTGGCTGGCCGGTGGCAAGCCCGCACATCCCGGTCGTCTCAATGACTTGCGGCACATTGTTTACAAAAAGGCTGACGAGCCCTGGCGCCGGGCGCGCAAGAATCTCGGCCTGATGATGCGCGAAGGCCTGCTCAAGGAAAACATCGACGGCGAGGCGCTGATCTGGGCCCACAACCGCATGCTGGCCCGGCAGGAGGACCGCCGTATCCTGATGGTGATCTCCGACGGCGCGCCGGTGGATGACAGCACGCTCAGCGTCAATGCGGCGGGCTATCTGGAAACCCATTTGCGCAAGGTCATCGAGTGGATCGAGAAGCAGTCGCCGGTGCAACTGGTGGCGATCGGTATCGGCCATGATGTGACGCGCTATTACCGCCGCGCCGTGACCATCATGGATGTCGAGCAGTTGGGCGGCACGATGATCGAGCAGCTGGCGGGGCTCTTCGAAGACGGTTGACGTTTCCGCCGCGCCTTGCCAACCGGCAGGGCTATGACTGACGCCACGCCCCTGAAGCTGTTCAACAGCCTGACCCGCCAGCTCGAGACCTTCGAGCCCGTCCACCCCGGCGAGGCGCGCGTCTACAGCTGCGGGCCCACGGTCTACAACTATCCGCATATCGGCAATATGCGCGCTTATGTGTTTGCCGATGTGCTGGGGCGGGTGCTGTCCTTCAAAGGCTACAAGCTTTCCCATGTGATCAACATCACCGATGTCGGGCACCTCACCGACGATGCCGATGCGGGCGAGGACAAGATGGAAAAGATGGCCGCCAAAGAGGCCAAGAGCATCTGGGCCATCGCCGAGCACTACACCGAGGCGTACTGGGCCGATATCAAGGCGCTCAACATCCGCCAGCCGATGGAATGGTCGGTGGCGACGAAATATGTGCCTGCGATGATCGCTTTCGCCGAAAAGATCGCCGACAAGCACTGCTACGAGCTGGATAGCGGCCTCTATTTCGATGTCGCCAGCGTGGCCGATTATGGCCGCCTCGCGCGCGCCCACACCGAAGAGGGCGAGGGCCGTATCGAGGCTGTCGAGGGCAAGCGCAATGCCGCCGATTTCGCCATCTGGCGCAAGACCCCGGCTGGCGAAACCCGCCAGATGGAATGGGATTCTCCCTGGGGTCGCGGCGCGCCGGGCTGGCATCTGGAATGCTCGGTGATGAGCGGGCAGCTGCTGGGCTTCCCCTTCGACATTCACACCGGTGGCATCGACCACCGTGAAATCCACCACCCGAACGAGATCGCGCAGAATCAGGCCTTCTGCTGCAGCGGAGGCCTTGATGTGCCCGGCAATTCGGGCGCGAAATTGTGGATGCACAACAACTTCCTCGTCGAGCGCAGCGGCAAGATGAGCAAGTCCTCGGGCGAGTTCCTCCGCCTGCAACTGCTGATCGACAAGGGCTATCACCCGCTGGCCTATCGCCTGATGTGCCTGCAGGCGCAGTATCGCAGCGAGCTGGAGTTCAGCTGGGAAGGCCTTGGCGCCGCCCTTACGCGCCTGAAGCGCCTTGTCATGGCGGTGGAGCAGCTGCGCGCGCGCCTCAACGACGAAGGCGGCTCCGTGATCGAGGGCGCTGAGCCGGGACCGAAGTTCGCGCCCCTGCGCGAGGCCTTCGCGGCGGCGGTCAGCGACGATCTGGGCACGCCCATCGCGCTCACCCAGCTTGAGGCGGTGGTGGCGCTGAAAAAGGTCGATCTGGGGCAGAAGCTGGCGGTGATTGCGCAGATGGACTCGGTGCTGGGCCTCAATCTGCTGGCCCTGACCCGCGCCGAATTGCGCCTGAAGCCCAAGGCGGCCACCATCACCGAGGCCGAGATCGACGAGGTGCTGGCCGCCCGCCGTCAGGCCCGCGCCGACAAGGATTTCGCCAGGTCCGACGCGCTGCGCGACGCGCTTGCCGCGCGCGGCGTGGAGGCCATGGACGGCGACCCGCTCGGCTGGGACTGGAAGCTGGAGGCGTAAAGGGTTAGGATTGCTCCGGCTTTTCACACCGGGAGTGATCCTATGTCCGTCGCCACCTTCGCCAGCCTGTTGCTTGCCGCCGGATCGCCCGGTCTGGGCGATGCGCGCGCGCTCGACGCACTGGTCAATCAGATTTACGCGCCCTACCGGATCAACGGCAGGGATTCCGACTATCTGAAGGCGGGGATCTACACCTCGCAGACCCGCATGCTGATCCAGCAATGGGCCCAGCAGAGCAATGGGGAAGCCGATGAGGTTTCCGACGCCGATATGCTGTGCGATTGTCAGGACTGGGACGCCGACGCTTTCCATGTCGAGACGGTCAGCCGCCAGTTCACCGGGCCGGGCCGGGCGGTGATGCTGCTGAGCGTCTGGCAGACCAGAAGCCACCACAGCAATGTCCGGCTCTCGCTGGTGAAGGAAGGCAGCAGCTGGGCGGTAGAGGATATCGGGGACATCGGTGGGGGCACCAGCCTGCGCGCCGCCCTTGGCCGCGCCATGAGCAGGAAGGTGCGGCGTTAGAGCGGTTCACGATCCGATTGCATCGGATCAACCGCTCTAAGTTTTTGGTTGCCGCGTTTTCCAGGTCGCCGGGTGTTCCACCCGGCTTGAAAACGCTCTGGGCCCCTCAGATTTCGTTGAGCAGCAACAGATCGGTCTCGACCACCATCAACGGTCGGGGCTGGGTGAGATGCGTCACCTCGCTGACGCCCGCATCGGCCACCAGCCGACCCGGCAGATGGAATTCATGATCGGGCAGCAGCGCGATGAAGGCCTCGCCTGCGGTGATGCCCGGATGGCCCGCAAAGCTGAGCGTGATGGTGTGGCGCGTGCCCGAAAAGGTGGCGCTGGCCCAGGGCCTTTCGGCGTGGGAGATCAGCTCGGCTTCAGGCCCGGCCAGCCGCATCACCGCATCGAGCAGGCGCAGAGCCGGATCACGCCGTCGCCGCGAGCCCAGCGCGCCGCCGCCATCCTGCGTTGCGGCCTTGCGCGAGGGGCCGGCGAACAGGCGGATCAGATCGCGCCCATGGTGGAAATCAAAGCGCATGGTCGGTCTCCCTGGATTGGGTCTGGTTTTCGAGAAAAGCCTCGATGCGGCGGGCGAGGTCTTCGCGCGGCACGCGGCCATTGCGCATATCGCCGACCAGACGCGGGTCATGCGCCACCAGACGCCCGAATTTGGTCCACGGCATGCCGCTGTGGCGCAGAAACGTCTCGATCCTTCTGAGCAACATCAAAGCCCCCTTTCATGTGGGCGCCTGTGATGGAGCCCGAATCAGAATGTTCCCTAAATGTTCCATTCGAAGTCCTACTTGTCTAGGAAATTTCCTATGGTAAGATGGCGTATGAACACCGAGGATCCGCGCAGCCGTCTGGTCGAACTGGCGCAGGAGCGCAGGACGAGTCTGGCCGCGCTCTCGGAATTGATCGGGCGTAATACCACTTATCTTCAACAATTTGTGCGCAAGGGCAGCCCGCGCAAGCTGGAGGAGGGAGACCGCCGCACCCTGGCCCGCTTCTTCGGCGTTGCTGAGTCGGAGCTGGGCGGGGTGGAGGATAAATCCTTGCCCTTGGTCCCGAAGCGGGAAGCATCGGCCTGGGTCGATGTGCCGCGCCTGGCGCTGGATGCTTCAGCCGGGCCCGGGGCGCTTGTGGTGGGGGAAAAGCCTTTCGGCCATTTCCGCTATGCACGGCGCTGGCTGCGGGGGCAGGGGCTCGATCCGGCCCATCTCTCGGCGATTGCCGTGGCGGGCGACTCGATGGAGCCCGCCCTGCATGATGGCGACGAGATCCTGATCGATGTGCGCCCGCGCGACTGGGGCGACGGCGTCCATGTGTTGCGGCTGGGCGAGACCTTGCTGGTCAAACGGCTGGCCTTCCGGCAGCCGGGGCAGGTCCATGTGATCAGCGAGAATCCGCGCTACGCCCCCTATGATCTTCCGCTGGACGAGGTGGCGATCATCGGTCGAGTCGTTTGGAAATGCGGGCGGATCTGACCCCGCCCGCGTCATGCGTCATTTCGTCCAGCTGGCCAGCCAGTCGGCCAGTGCCTGCGGGTTCATCTGGCGGGCATCGGCCAGCGCGGTTTCATGGCCCTTGTTCACCAGCTTGCGGTTGCGCGGATCGACCACCAGCACCGCCGGCACGCCGACAGGGCGCGCGGGCTGGCCATAGCTCTGCCAGATGTCGAGGTTCTTGTTGAAGCGGCCCACATCGACCGTCACCTCGACATAATGCTTCGCCACGAAGGCCTTCACCTCGGGCAGCTCCATGGTGCCGGCCAGCAGGCGGCAGTCGGCGCACCAATTGCCGCCGAAGTCGATCAGCAACAGCTTGTGCTGCTGCTTCGCCAGCGCGGAGGCCCTGGCGATCTGCGCCCTGGCATTGGCGTTCTCGTCATAGGGATAGGGCAGGGGCTGCTTCAGCTGCTCGAAGCCGATGGCCGCAACGCGCGGCGCAGGCGCAGCCGATGCGGGAGCGGCAACCAGAGCCGTTGCGAGGAGCGACAGGGCAAAAGAAAGGCGCATCGGATAATTCCAAGTGAACGAGTGGAGTTTTTATAGGCCCGGATCGCTTATGCGCAACGCCCTTTGCGCATATGATTTTCGCCGCTATCTCCCGATGTCATGGCCACCAATCCCACCAAGCCCGAACCGCCACTCCGCGCGGCGATCATTCCCGTTACCGCCTTTCAGCAGAATTGCTCGCTGATCTGGTGCACCAAAACGATGCGCGGGGCGCTGGTCGATCCGGGTGGCGATCTCGACAGGCTGAAGGCGGGAGTCGCCAAGGCGGGGGTCACGCTGGAGAAGCTGCTCGTCACCCATGGCCATATGGACCACTGCGGTCTGGCGGGCGTGCTGGCCGAGGAGCTGGGCCTGCCGCTGGAAGGCCCGCATGAGGATGATCGCTTCTGGATCGAGGGTCTCGACGATCCCCACACCCGCATGGGCCTTGAAGGCAAAAGCTTCGAGCCGACTCGCTGGCTGCAGGATGGCGACACCGTCACCGTGGGCGAGCTGACGCTGAATGTGATCCACTGCCCCGGCCATACGCCCGGCCATGTGGTGTTTTTCCACGAAGAATCGCGGTTGGCGATTGTGGGGGATGTGATCTTCCAGGGCTCGATCGGGCGGACGGATTTCCCCAAGGGCAATCACCAGCAGCTGATCGACTCGATCACCGGGAAGCTGTGGCCGCTGGGCAAGGATGTGAATTTCATCCCCGGCCACGGCCCGATGAGCAGCTTCGGCCATGAGATGCTGACCAACCCCTTTGTGGGCAGCCGCTACGGTTGACGGTTGAAGGGGGCGGCGCGAACCGCCCCCAATTTTCATCAGGGATGCATCATCTGATGCATCGCCACAAACAGCGCGAAGCCGCCCAGGCCCAGCTGGATCAGAATGGCCGAGACCGCGCCGAAGATTCGGCCCGCGCGGAAACGCCCATCCATGCCCCAGGCGTGCGTCACGCGGCCCAGCATATAGATGGCGCCCACCACGGGCAGCCACCAGCTGCCCCTGCCGCTCAGCTCGATCGCGGCGACGAGAATCAGCAGGATCGGCGTGTTCTCGCTGAAATTGGCGTGAGCGCGCATGCGGCGGAAAATCGAATCATGCCCGCCATCGCCCACATCCACCTTCAGCTTGCCGCGCAGCTGGCCGATGCGCAGGCTCAGCCAGAAGTTGATCAGCGCGGCCGCAGCTGCCAAAGCCAGCGTGGTGGGCAGGATCATCGGGATTGTCAGGCTTACGGGCATGTTTGTCGCTTCCCCCTAAAGGCGTTGATGACAGATATCTTTCAGTTCGTTGCGCCGATTAGACCAGAGAAGCTTGCAACACACGCCAAATTCGCTATAGGCGCGCCTTCGCTCCGCCGGTGCTGAGATGCATTGAGGCGGCTTTTACTGTCGGTAACGAATTTTCAGGAACAGGTGCCTCCATGGCTGTCCCCAAAAGAAAAACCTCCCCTTCTCGCCGGGGCATGCGTCGCAGCCATGACGCGCTGTCGGTCGAGGCGTTCCACGAGTGCTCGAACTGCGGCGAGCTGAAGCGCCCGCATAACCTGTGCAACGCTTGCGGCCACTACAATGGTCGCGAGATTGTCGCGGTTGGCCTGTAAGCGCAACCGCGCGCTGACAGCAGGAGGTAAGCACCCATGACTTCGCCGCGTATCGCCGTTGACGCGATGGGCGGTGATGAGGGTGTGCGCACGATGGTCGCTGGCGTGGCATTGGCCCGTCAGCGGCACGATCGTGCGCGTTTCCTTTTGGTGGGTGACGAGGCCCAGATCAGCAGCGCTCTCGATCATCATTCCGATCTGCGTTCCGCTGTCGAGATCCTGCATGCGCAGGATGTGATCAGCGGAGAGGAAAAGCCCAGTCAGGCTCTGCGCCGTGCGCGCACCACCTCGATGGGGCTGGCCATTCACGCCGTGCGTGACGGCCTTGCCGGCGCCGCCCTTTCGGCGGGCAACACCGGCGCGCTGATGGCGATTTCCAAGCTGGCGCTGCGCACCATGCCGGGCATCGACCGGCCCGCGCTGGCCGCTCTGCTGCCCACGCTGGACAGCAGCGATCTGGTGATGCTGGATCTTGGCGCCAACACGGAATGCGATGCCCGCAATCTGGTGCAGTTCGCCATCATGGGCGCGGCTTATTCGCGCATCGTGACGGGCCGGGCCGAGCCGCGCGTGCGCATCCTGAACATCGGCACCGAGGACAACAAGGGCACCGAGGAACTGCGTGACGCTGCTACGCAGCTCAAGGCGGCGGCTGCCGGTCTGTCGATCGCTTTCGACGGCTTCACCGAGGCGGACAAGCTCTGCCGCGGCGAGGTCGATGTGGTGGTCACCGATGGCTTTTCGGGCAACATCGCCCTGAAGGCTGTCGAGGGCACCGCGCGTTTCGTCGGTGATCTGCTGCGTCGTTCCTTTGCCTCCTCGCTGCGCTCCAAGATCGGTTTCCTGATCTCGCGTCCGGCGACGGAATTGCTCAAGCATCATCTCGATCCCAACAATCACAATGGCGCCGTCTTCCTCGGGTTGAACGGTGTGGTGGTGAAAAGTCACGGCAGCGCCAATGCGCTGGGCGTGGCCAATGCCGTGGGCGTGACCCAGCGGCTGCTGGAGGAAAAACTGACCGAGCATATTGCCGCCGACCTCGACCGGTTGGGGACCGACAAGATCCGTAACACCGCAAAGTCCGTGGCAGGTGCTTCTCAGTGACCCTTCGATCCGTGCTCACCGGCACCGGCAGTTCGCTGCCGGTGCGTCTCGTCACCAACGCCGAACTGGCGGAGCAGGTTGACACCAGCGACGAGTGGATCGTCGAGCGCACGGGCATCCGCACCCGTCACATCGCCGGTGAGGGCGAAACCACCGCGACGCTGGCCACCGCCGCCGCGCGCAACGCGCTGGAGGCCGCAGGGCTGACCGGCGCCGACATCGATCTGATCGTGCTGGCCACCGCCACGCCCGACCAGACCTTTCCCGCCACCGCCACCATCGTGCAGGAAGCCATCGGCGCGCGCGGCGGTATCGCCTTCGACGTGGCGGCGGTCTGCTCGGGCTTCGTTTACGCCGTGGGCGTGGCCGATTCGATGCTGCGCACCGGCATGGCCAGGCGCGCGCTGGTGATCGGCTCGGAAACCTTCAGCCGCATCCTCGACTGGGAAGACCGCGCCACCTGCGTGCTCTTTGGCGACGGCGCGGGCGCCATCGTTCTGGAAGCGCGCGAGAGCGATGCTGCGGACGCGCCCGGCATTCTGGCCACCCGCCTGCATGCCGATGGCGCGCATAATCAGCTGCTCTTTGTCGATGGCGGCGCCAGCACCACCGGGCAGATCGGCAAGCTGCGCATGAAGGGCCGCGAGGTCTTCCGCCATGCCGTCAACAACCTCTCCAGCGTGCTGGGCGAGGTGCTGGGCGACGCCGGCTTCACCGCCGATGACATCGACTGGCTGGTGCCGCATCAGGCCAATGCCCGCATTCTGGACGCCACCGCGCGCAAGCTGAACATGGATCCGGCCAAGGTCGTGGTCACGGTGGACCGCCACGCCAACACCTCTGCCGCCTCCGTGCCGCTGGCGCTGGATGTGGCGATGCGTGACGGGCGGATCAAGCCGGGCGATCTGGTGATGATCGAGGCGATGGGCGGCGGCTTTACCTGGGGCGCCAGCCTGATTCGCATCTGATTCGCCTTGGAAAAGGCAATCTGCCACGCGAATTCACCATTCTTCGCACCATTGTGGAACAAATCACCCCGCCAGCGCGTCCTGTCCTGCAGGATGGCGTTGTAATCCCGTGTGGATTTGCTATCTCTCGGACTCGGGAGGGTCGCTTTTTCAAGGCTATGGGGGGGAAACAGATGCGCTCCATGAACACACTCACACGTGCAGATCTGGCCGAAGCCATCAATCGTAAGCTGGGCTATTCCCGCGCGGAATCGCTTGGCATGGTGGAAGCCATTCTCGATCACATGAGCGATGCTCTGGCTGAGGGTGAAAACGTCAAGATTTCCGGTTTCGGCACGTTCCTTCTGCGTGACAAGACCGAACGGATCGGACGCAATCCCAAGACCGGCGTCGAAGTGCCGATTACCCCGCGACGCGTGCTGACGTTCCGCGCCAGCCAGATGTTGAAAGACCGCGTCTCGGGTGAATGACAAGATCGGCTGAACGACAACGCCGATGTTCGGCTCGGCAGAGACTGAGGGCATGACGTCAAGGAATCCCTTGACGGGTAGGCCCGAACAGCCTCATCAGCCGACGAAGACAGCCGGAGTGCCGGGGGGCGCTTCGGCTGTCACCGTTTCTGGGCCAGATATGTTTGAGCGAGGAAAAGGTTTGGCCGCATCCGGCGACATTCAAGCGTTGTTCGATGACGGCAAGGCGCCCGACGCTCTGCGCACCATTGGCGAGGTTACGCGCGCGCTCTCCATCGCCCCGCATGTGCTGCGCTACTGGGAAGAGCAATTTCCCATGCTCCGCCCGGTCAAGCGCGGCGGCGGCAGGCGCTATTACCGCCCCGAGGACGTGGCGCTGCTGGCCGAGATCCACCAGCTTGTCCATGCGCAGGGCTATACGCTGCGCGGCGCGCGGCAATATCTGGAGGAGCGGGCGAGGGCGCCGAAGGTTGCGGATCAGCCTGTTGAACCGCAGGCGCTTCTGCCTTTGCTGATGGATGCTGCCCCGCCTGTGCTGCGTCTGCCTCAGGACGATCTGCTGGATGCGTTGATCGGGTTGCGCAGCGATCTGGCTCGGTTGCTTGGGGAAGAATAAGGAAAGTGGGAAATGCGAGGGCCATTGCCCTCGCGCTCCCGTTCATGCCTACGTTGTGCCAGGGGTTCGGCCAGAGAGCCAACGTCGCTGCGCCGCAGGCAACAATTCCGAGACGGCGCTATCGTTCCGGATCAACTGCCTGCGGCGCTTAAGGTCGCGCGGGTGGAGAGCCTGGGCACATCCTTTCGGCGCCACCACCCCATCGCCGGGAGACGGAATGGGAGCGCGAGGGGGTAACCCCCTCGCATCTTCTCTCTTCTTAAAACCCTTAAAGCGGCTCCCCCGCAGCCAGATCGCGCGGGCGCTTGAGATGCGTAAACCGCGCGCAACCATCCTCGACCTGCGCCCAGCGCTCCACATCCAGTTCCAGCACGGCGAAGCTGGCGGTGGGGAATTTCATCTCCACCTCGTCGCGCAGCGGGCTTGAGCCATTGTCGGGCACCAGATCGAAGATCAGATCCTCAAGCCCCGGATTGTGGCCCACCATCAGCACGGTGGAGAGGTTCTCGTCCAACTCGCGCAGCACATCGATCAGCGTGACCGAACTGGCCAGATAGAGCCGCCGGTCCCAGTTGATGGCCAGCGCCGCGCCTTGGGGCATGCCCGCGCCCTCGGCGGCCAGTTCGATGGTCTGGGCGGCGCGCACGGCGGGGGAGGACATCACGCGGTCCCAGGTGAAGCCCTGCTGCTGGCTCCACTCGCTGATGTGCTGGCCCATGCGGGGCGCCCAGCGCAGGCCGCGCGCATTCAGGGGCCGGTCGAAATCGCGGGCGCGCGGATCGTCCCAGTCGGATTTGGCGTGGCGGAAGATGCCCAGAGTTTTCATGCGACGGTTTCAGTCATTCCTTGGACGACGTGAGGCTTTCCGCCTCTTGCCAAGCAGAGACACCCGCCGTCACCCGTTGTAAAGCCTCGTCGAGCGAAAGGCGATGAATGGGGGTGCCGGGCGGAAAGGCGCTGAGCAGGCGGCTGGGGAAGGCCGAGGACAGCACCACGAAATGCCCCTTGTCGCCCTGCGTGCGGATCAGGCGCCCGAAGGCCTGCGCGAGGCGGGCGCGGATGATGCGGTCGTCATGGGCCTGGCCGCCGGCGGGGTGAGCGGCGCGGCGGGCGCGGTGCAGGATGGTGGGCTTGGGCCAAGGCACCTGCTCCATCACCACCAGCCGCAGCGAGTGGCCGGGCACGTCCACCCCGTCGCGCAGGGCATCGGTGCCCAGCAGGCTGGCCTTGGGATCGTCACGGAAGATATCGACCAGCGTGCCGGTGTCGATGGGATCGACATGCTGGGCGTAGAGCGGCAGGCCGCCGCGCGCG
>NZ_BCZE01000004.1 GCF_001598555.1 Novosphingobium rosa NBRC 15208 | reverse complement strand
CAGGCCGCCGCGCGCGAGCCGGTCGGCGATGCGGCCATGGACAGCGCGCAGCCGGCGGATCGCGGTGAAGAGGCCCAGAACGCCGCCGCTGCTCGCCTCGATCAGGCGGCCATAGGCGGCGGCGAGTGCCGGGATGTCGCCGCGCGGCACATCGTTGACGATCAGCACCTCGGCCTGATTGGCGTAGTCGAAGGGGCTGTCGAAAGCGGCGGTTCTGGTGGGGCTGTCGAGATGTGCGGCGCCGGAGCGGGCGAGAGCCGTGTCCCAATCGTCGCCTGCATCGGAGCGGTCGCGCAGGGTAGCGCTGGTCAGCATCACGCCATGCGCGCCGTTGAGCACGGTGGAGGCGAAGGGGCGGGTTGGATCGAGCCAGTGGCGGTGCAGCCCCATATCGAACTCGCGCCCGTCGGAGCGTTCCAGCGCCAGCCAGTCGACGAAATCGGGGCCATCCATGGCCTCTCCGCCGACACGGGCCAGCAGGGCCTCCCACGCGCCGATCAGATCGACGCGCCAGCCCAGCGATTGCCGCGCGCCCTCGATCCGCGCGCGGCCTTGCCCATCGAGCCAGTCGGGCGGATCGGCGAGGATGGCTTCGAGGCGCAAACCAAGCTGGATCAGCGGGCGGCGCAGCTCGGCCAGCGCCTGTCCGGCGTTTTGCGCGGCCTCGATAAAGGGGCCGTCCAGCCCGGCGGCCTCGGTTTCCAGACCATAGCCGCCTTCCTGCCCGCCGCTTTCGTCGCGGGCATAGACGGTAGCGCGCACGGCGGCGAACAGCTCCTCCAGCGGGCCGGAGGGCTGGCCCTCCACCACGCGGGCCAGCCAGCCGTCGCCATTGAGCGCCTCGGCGGCGGCGCGGGCCTGGGTGATCGCCTGAGCGCCCGCCTCATCATAGGAGGCGACATCGGCAAGGCGCGCGGACAAGCCACGACGACGGCCCTTGGAGCCCTTTTCCGGGCCGATCACCCAGCGGCGCAGTTCGATGGCCTCGCTGCCGGTGAGTTCGGCGGCGAAGGTGCTGTCGGCGGCCTCGAAGATGTGGTGGCCTTCGTCGAAGACGATGCGGGTGGGGCGCTGGGCGACATCGCGGCCACGCGCGGCGTTCACCATCACCAGCGCGTGGTTGGCGATAACCAGCTCGGCCTCGGCGCTGGCGCGGGCGGCGCGCTCGATGAAGCATTTGCGGTAGTGGGGGCAACCGGCATAGACGCATTCGCCGCGCCGGTCGGTCAGCGCCGCCACGCCGCGGTTGCGGAACAGGGTGGGCAGCCAGCCGGGCAGGTCGCCGCCGATCATGTCGCCATCGGCGCTGTAGGCGGCCCAGCGGGCGACCAGTTGGGCCATGATCCCGGCGCGCGCCTGAAAGCCGCCTTGCAGCGCGTCCTCAAGGTTGAGGAGGCACAGGTAGTTCTCACGCCCCTTGCGCACCACAACGCGGGCCGGGCCGGGTGCGGGGGCCCAGATCCGCGCCGCCTCGCGCCGCAGCTGGCGTTGCAGCGCCTTGGTGTAGGTGCTGACCCAGACCGTGCCGCCCGAGGCCTGCGCCCACAGCGAGGCCGGGGTGAGATAGCCCAGCGTCTTGCCAGTGCCGGTGCCCGCCTCGGCCAGCAGCATGTGCGGCGCATCGCGCGCGGGGCGGGGGGCGAAGATATGGCCGCTGGCCTGTGCGTAATCGCGTTGGGCGATGCGTGGCTCTGCGCCGGTTTCGCTCAGGGCTCCGGTGATTTCGGCGAGGCGCAGCGTGATGGCTTCGGGCGGAAGGTTGATCTGCGCGGGCTGGGGGCGGGGGGCGGCCTCCTCCCACTCGGGCAGGCGGGTGAAGAGCCAGCGCTCGGCCCGGCCCGGATTGGCGATGCGCGCCGAGAGCAGCGTGGCCCATGGCCAGCGCAGGCGGATCAGCGCCTGCAGGCCGGTCCATGCGCCTTCGCGCTCGGCCCAGTCGGGGCTTTCGCAGCGCTCCAGCAGGATGGTGGCGGCCTGTTGCAGCAGGGCGGGGACGGCCTCGTCGCTGTCCGGCTCGGTGAGGCCCAGCGCATGGGCCAGGCCTTTGGGCGTGGGGACCATAAAGCGCGCGGGATGGACGAAGGCGAACAGCTCCAGCAGATCGAGGCCGGAGAGATCGGGATAGCCCAGCCGCGTCGCCACCAGCGGCGCATTGAGCATCAGCAGCGGCGTGTCTGCCGCCGTGACGATGGCCTCGCCCTTGCCGACCAGCCGGGTCGCCTCACGCTCGCGAAGCCAGCAGCCGGAATGGCTGGCATGCAGGGCGGGTAGGGCGCGTGTTTCCATAGTGTTCCAGCGCATAGAGCATCATGCGAAAAAGTGGGAACCGGTTTTTCGCAAAAATGATGCGATACCAAAATTCAGCATCATGCGAAAAAGTGGGAACCGGTTTTTCGCAAAAAATGATGCGCCAGCAAAAACTGCGTTGGGGCACGGCTGGAGCAAGGGGTTTGCGTGCGCGCGGCGGTGGGAAAGCCTGCGCTTCAGCCGAAAAGGATGCGTTCCAGCAAGGAGAGCGGGCGCGGCATCGAGCGGATCGGCCCATGCAGGCGCAGCCGGTCGCACGGGTTCATGGGGAGCCGGAAGGTCACGGGCGCGGGGGCGGTGGGGGTAACGGAGTCGGGTGTCATGGCACTCTCCGAAAAAGGCGGCGAGGGGAGGATGCAACGCGCCGCTTGTCGAGAGATTAACGAAACCTTCCGCATCTGTCCCAGGGGATATTTACGGTCATGCGAAATGCGGCATGTCGGCCAGTTGGGGCTTGCGAAATCCGCGCGTGCGGGCAAAAGCGCGGGCTATGACTGACACCGATCTCCAGACCGCCGCCCAGACATCCAAGGCATGGCCCTTCGAAGAGGCCCGCAAGCTGCTCAAGCGCTATCCGCAGGGCAAGGCGAAAGACGGTCAGGATGTGCCGGTGCTGTTCGAGACCGGCTATGGTCCCAGCGGTCTGCCGCATATCGGCACCTTTCAGGAGGTGCTGCGCACGACTCTGGTGCGCCGCGCCTATGAGGTGCTGACCGGCAAGCCCACCCGTCTGGTGGCCTTCTCCGACGATATGGACGGCCTGCGCAAGGTGCCCGACAATGTGCCCAACAAGGAGATGCTGGCCGAGCATCTGGGCAAGCCGCTGAGCCGCATCCCCGATCCCTTCGGCACGCATGAGAGCTTCGCCCATCACAACAATGCGATGCTGCGCGCCTTCCTCGACCAGTTCGGCTTCGATTACGAGTTCGTCTCGGCCAGCGACCGCTACAATGCGGGCGAGTTCGACGAGGCCCTGCGCGGCGTGCTGCGCAATTTCGACAAGATCATGGGCATCATGCTGCCCACCCTGCGCGAGGAGCGTCGCAAGACCTATTCGCCGATCCTGCCGGTCAGCCCCAAGAGCGGCGTGGTGCTTCAGGTGCCCATCGAGGTGGTGGATGCCGAGGCCGGCCTGATCCGTTTCGAGGATGAGGGCGAGAGCGTCGAACTCTGCATCTTCAAGGGCCATGCCAAGCTGCAGTGGAAGGTCGACTGGGCCATGCGCTGGGTGGCGCTGGGCGTCGATTACGAAATGTGCGGCAAGGATCTGACCGACAGCGTGACCCAGAGCGGCAAGATCGCCAGCGTGCTGGGCGGCCGCAAGCCCGAAGGGCTGATCTACGAGCTGTTCCTCGATGAGAATGGCGAGAAGATCTCCAAATCCAAGGGCAACGGCCTCACCATCGAGCAGTGGCTGACCTATGGCAGCGAGGAATCGCTGGGCTTCTACCTCTTCCGCGAGCCCAAGAGCGCCAAGAGCCTGCACCCAGGCATCATCGGCCGCGCGGTGGACGAATACTGGCAGTTCCGCGAGAAAATCCCCACCCAGCCCATCGAGCAGCAACTGGGCAACCCCGTGTGGCACCTGCTGCGCACCAATGGCGCCAGCGCTGGCGGCGAGGGTGACAAGCTGCCGGTGACCTATGGCCTGCTGCTCAATCTGGTGGGCGTGCTGGGTGCCAATGCCACGCGCGATCAGGTCTGGTCCTACCTCGCCAACTATGTCGAGGATGCCACGCCCGAGGCGCACCCCGCGCTCGATACGCTGGTGACCTGCGCGCTGGCCTACAACCGCGACTTTATCGCCCCCACGCTTAACCGCCGCGCGCCCGAGAATGGCGAAGTGGCCGCTCTCACTGCGCTGGACGAGGAACTGGCCGCCACCAGCGACGATGCCACGGCGGAGGAGCTGCAGAACATCGTCTATGAGATCGGCAAGGATCCGCATTACGGTTTCGAAAGCCTGCGCGACTGGTTCAAGGCGCTGTATGAAACGCTGCTGGGCTCGTCCGCCGGGCCGCGCATGGGATCGTTTATCGCGCTCTATGGTATCGAGAACACGCGCAAGCTGATCGCTCAGGCTTTGGAGAGCGCCAAGGTCTGATCACCACGAGAGAGGCGGCCCATGAAGCTCAACAATACGCCAGAGGCGATTGCCGAAAAGCTGCTGGGCCGCCCTTTCGATCAGCTCGACGAGGATGAGCAGTATGTGCTGCGCCATGTCCTCTCGCGCGATGTCAGCCTTGAGGATGACGAGACACAGGCCGCCAAGGCCAGCTTCGGGGACCGGCTGGCCGACCGCGTGGCGAAAGTCGGCGGCAGCTGGGGTTTCATCATCTGGTTTATGGTCACGCTGCTGGGCTGGATGCTGCTCAACAGCCCGCTGGTCTCTGGCTGGATGCGCCAGTGGGATCCATACCCCTACATCTTCCTCAACCTGATGCTCTCCATGCTGGCGGCGGTGCAGGCCCCTGTCATCATGATGAGCCAGAACCGCCAGAGCGCCCGCGACCGGATCTACAACCGCCACGATTACGAGATCAATCTGCGCACCACCATCGAGATCGTCCGCCTGCATCGCAAGATCGACAGGCTGACGGGGAAGGTGGAGCGTCTGATGCATCCGGGGGAGCATAAGAAGGGCGTGAAGGAATAAGGGGGAAATGCGAGGGCCATCGCCCTCGCGCTCCCTTTAGTGTCCACGTTGTGAACAGGGTTCGGCCTTGCGCCCAGCTTGCCGCGCCGCAGGCTTTAACCGCGGCCGCACCACCTACCCTCAGAGGGTGACCTGCCTGCGGCGCTCCAGCTCGCGCGGATGGAGCGTTTGGGCGCAACGACCGGGAACCGCTGCCCTTGCGTCGGAAGACGGAATGGGAGCGCGAGGGGGTAACCCCCTCGCATCGTCTTTCCTTGAAACCCCTTGAAACCCTTACCCCGGCAACCCGGCCCAGTTCCGCGTCCGATACCATTTGGTGATCACATGCTTGCACCCCCGCACCACCGGCAGGGCGGCATGCAAAGTGTAATGATTGGGCGTCCCGTCGATGTTGGCGTTGTTCCAGGCCAGCAGCATGCCCTGTCGTGGCGTGGCGGTCAGGCCGACGCGCTCGAAAACGGTCTCGCCCCCTTCCTCCACATCGTTGAGGTAGATCATCGCCGTCCAGCTGCGCTGCCCGCCCCGGCTGCGCTCGCCGGGCCAATAGGCGCCCTTGGTCGAGAAGAAATCGTAATGCGCCTTGAACTGCTGGCCGGGCTGGTAACGCTGCCCCTGCATCGTCTCGCCATAGGCCGAGGGGATGCCGAGCAGATCGTCGATCCGCCGCTCGATCATCATCACGAAGGGGTCGAAGCGGTCGACATCGCCCGAATAGCTGGTGCGGATCGAGGCATCGTGATCGGCGTCATAGGTGGAGGAGGGCTCGGCGATCTGGTCCACCATCCCGACGATGTGCGCGCATTCGTCGGGCATCAGGAAATCGGTGACGGTGACGATCTCGGCCTGATGCACCGGGGCGTGCCACACGGTGGGGTCCAGCGCCAGCCGCGCCCGCACCGCGCCGCCCAGCTTTTCCAGCGCGGATTTATCGACCACGGGCCCCACGTCGGGGAAGGCACTCGCGATGGGGGCGGCTGGTGCTGTGCTCATCGGGCTCCGACTTCGCTGTTCGTTGCGCCAAAGGTTGCGTAGCGGTTTGCCTGTCGCAATTTGGGGTGAGCGTCAACGGTTCCTGCTGCTCAAGCGAGGTTTGACCGGGGCGGACTCAAGGCGGGCCGTGATCGGCACGCAAGAACCCCGCCTGCGCCAGTGGTCGGGCTCAGGCGGGGTTCAGCTTGGTTGCGCGGCTTTGCGTTAGAGGAAGAAGCCGTAGAGCACATCGACGACCTGGCCGGTGTAGGTGTCCACCAGCACGGCGTCATTGTAGTAGCGCACCCACTCATAGGGCTCGTAGGCCGGGGGCAGGCGATAGGCGTAAGGGTCGCTCAGCACATAAGTTGAGCCGAAGAACATCCGGTCCAGCGTAAAGCCGATGCCGAGGCGGCGATAGGCATAGCCGCTGTAGGGCGGGCGATAGCGGCCCATCCGGAAGACATCGCGGTGCATATCGCGCCATGCCGACCAGTTGTAGCGGTTGTCATTGCGCCAGCCATTGTTCCAGCCGCCGCCGGGGCGACCGGGGCCATTGAAACCGGGCCCGCCGGGACGACCGGGCTGGTTGTAGCCCGGACCACCGGGGCGGCCATTGTAGCCGGGGGCGCCGGGACGGCCGTTGTAGCTGGGCCCGCCGGGGCGACCGGGATTGTTGAAATCGGGCCCGCCGGGGCGGCCACCGTCGAAACCGGGGCGGCCTTGTTGGTTGAAGCCCCCGCGATTGTCGGGGCCACGATCCGGTCCACGGTTTTCAGGGCCGCGCTGGAAATTGCCGCCGCCATTGCCGTTAAAGCCGGGGCGCTGACCGTTCCACTGGCCGCCGCCGGGATTGCCGCCGGGGCCGCGCTGGAAATTGCCACCGCCCGGATTGCCGGGCTGGGGCGCAGGGCGCGGCGCTGCCTGAGGGGCTGCCTGTCCGCCACCGTTGAAGCCGCCACGCGGGCCGCCGCCGGGCGCTCC
>NZ_BCZE01000003.1 GCF_001598555.1 Novosphingobium rosa NBRC 15208 | reverse complement strand
CCGCCGGGCGCTCCGCCTGCCGGGGCGCCGCCGGGGGCGCCACCGCCATGCGGCGCGCCGCCGCCGGGGTTGCCGCCACCGTGCTGGCCTTGCGGATGTCCGCCGCCGCCACCGGGATGGTCGTCGCGATTCTGGGCCATGGCCGGGGTCGCGATCATTGCGATGCTCGCCATCGCCGCGATTGTTGCAAGATGCGCCGAGCGCCGGTTGTTGCCCATGGTAACCTCATGCTCCCCAGGCGATCCGTGATGGATGCCGCCTTGATCGTTACTTTGTATCAGACACTGGCTGACATCGTGCTGAACCGTTCAGATAGGCTTTTGTTCAGCTTTCTGCTTTTCATGTAAAAACAGCATAGTGGAAAACAAAACCCCCATCGCGCGCGGCGACGGGGGCTTCGTTTCACCGAAATGCTGAAAAGATCAGCGAGTCAGCTTCTTATAGGCCAGCGCGGTGGGGCGGTCAGCCGCATCGCCAAGACGGCGGCGCTTGTCTTCCTCATAGGCTTCGAAGTTGCCCTCGAACCATTCGACATGGCTGTTGCCCTCGAAGGCGAGGATGTGGGTGGCGAGTCGGTCAAGGAAGAAGCGGTCGTGGCTGATGACCACGGCGCAGCCAGCGAAGTTCTCGATGGCTTCTTCCAGGGCGCGCAGGGTTTCCACGTCCAGATCGTTGGTCGGTTCGTCGAGCAGCAGCACGTTGCCGCCCTGCTTGAGCATCTTGGCCATATGGACGCGGTTGCGCTCACCGCCCGACAGCTTGCCGACGTTCTTCTGCTGATCCTGACCCTTGAAGTTGAAGGCGCCGACATAGGCACGCGTGCTCATGTCCTGCTTGTTGACCTTCATATAGTCCAGACCGTCGGAGATTTCCTCCCAGACGTTCTTGCTGGGGTCCAGATGGTCGCGGCTCTGGTCGACATAGCCCAGACGCACGGTCTGGCCGATCTCGATCGTGCCTTCATCGGGCTGCTCCTGACCGGTCAGCAGCTTGAACAGCGTGGACTTGCCCGCGCCGTTCGGCCCGATCACGCCGACGATGCCACCGGGGGGCAGCAGGAAGGAGAGGTTCTCGAACAGCAGCTTGTCGCCATAGGCCTTGGTGATGTTCTTGGCCTCGATCACCTTGCCGCCCAGACGCTCGGGCACCTGGATGACGATCTGGGCCTTGTTGACGATGCGGGTTTCCTGCGATTCAACCAACTGGTCGAAGGCCTTGATACGGGCCTTGCTCTTGGTCTGGCGGCCCTTGGTGCCGGCGCGGATCCACTCCAGCTCGTCCTTGATCGCCTTGGAGCGGCCTTCGTCCTCGCGGCTTTCCTGCTCGAGGCGCTTGGCCTTCTTGTCGAGATAGGTCGAGTAGTTGCCCTCGTAGGGGAAGTACTTTCCGCGATCGAGTTCGAGAATCCATTCCACCACATTGTCGAGGAAGTAACGGTCGTGGGTGATCATCAGCACCGCGCCGTGGTATTCCTTGAGGTGGTTTTCCAGCCAGTTGACCGATTCCGCGTCAAGGTGGTTGGTCGGTTCGTCGAGCAGCAGGATGTCCGGCTTCTGGATCAGCAGGCGGGTCAGCGCGATACGACGTTTTTCACCGCCTGACAGGCTTTCCACCGACCAGTCGCTGGGCGGGCAGCGCAGCGCTTCCATCGCGATTTCCAGCTGGTTGTCGAGCGTCCAGCCATCGACGGCGTCGATCTTGCCCTGCAGATCGCCCATCTCTTCCATCAGGGCGTCGAAATCGACGTCCTCCGGCGGATCGGCCATGATGTTGCTGATCTCGTTGAAGCGGTCGACCAGATCGGCGGTGGCGCGGGCGCCATCCTTCACGTTTTCCAGCACCGACTTGGTGGGATCGAGCTGCGGCTCCTGCGGCAGGTAGCCCACGGTGATGTTCTCGCCGGGCCAGGCCTCGCCGGTGTAATCCTTGTCGATGCCGCCCATAATCTTGATCAGGGTCGACTTACCCGCGCCGTTCGGGCCCACGATGCCGATCTTGGCGCCCTGATAGAACTGCAGGTTGATGTTGCTCAGCACCGGCTTGGCGGCGCCGGGGAAGGTTTTGGTCATGTCCTTCATGACGAAGGCGTATTGGGCGGCCACAGGCGGTCTCCAAAGTCGAATGATGCGCGGAATGATGCGTTTTGAACCGGATTTGCCGCGCTCACTACAGGCTGGCCCGGCCCTTGCCAAGCGGGGCGTGGCATGGCGGGCCGGAAAGTGAGCGCAGCGGGATGGAACGATGGGGTGATCTGCCATCTTGGCAGTGTTCTTGGGCCACGCTAATCCTTGCGCCCATGCGAAACATTCTTTCCTCGCTGGCGCCCATCCTCTGTGTCGCCGCCAGTCTCGCCGCCGCTTCGGCTCCCGTTACCGCGCAGGCTCAGGACGGGAAGGATACGGTGGCCTATCGCATCGTCGCCGACCTCACCAGCGAGGTTGGCCAGCGTCTGGCCGGAACGCCGCGCGAGGCCTATGCGCGCGACTGGGCCGTCAAGCGCCTGACCGCGCTGGGCCTCACCAACCCGCATATCGAACCCTACACCATGCCCGGCTGGGAGCGCGGCGCGGAAAGCGCGATGCTGCTGGGCCCGGCCGAGCAGAAGCTGGCCATCGCCGCCCTCGGCAATTCGGGCGCGACGCCCGCCGGCGGCATCAAGGCGCCGATGGTTTATTTCGCCAGCTATGATGCATTGAAGGCCGCCCCCAATGCCGCCGTGAAGGGCAAGATCGTCTTTATCGACAATGCCATGCGCGCTGCTCAGGACGGCGCGGGCTATGGGCCCTATGGCGCGGCGCGGCGCTCGGGCCCCTCGCTGGCGGCGAGCAAGGGCGCGGCGGCGGTGCTGATCCGCTCGATCGGCACCGACCACAACCGCGATCCGCACACCGGCTTCACCGGCTGGGACAAGGGCGTGGCCCCAATTGCCGCCGCTGCCGTCTCGGCGCCCGACGCCGATCTGATCGCCCTGCGCGCGAAGAAAGGCATGGCCGAGCAGGTCGCCCTGACGCTGACCCCGCGCTTCACCGGCACTGTGCAGTCGGGCAATGTGGTGGCCGAGCTGCCGGGCCGCGATCCCGCGCTGCCGCCCCTTCTGGTGGGCTGCCACCTCGACAGCTGGGATCTGGCCACCGGCGCCATCGATGACGGCGCGGGCTGCGCCATCGTCACCGCCGCGGCGCTTCAGGCGGTGAAGGACGGCCAGTTGCTGCGCACCATCCGCGTGCTCTGGGCCGGCGCGGAGGAGCGCGGCGGCTTCGGCGGCGAGGCCTATGCCAAGGCGCATGCCAAGGAGCCTCACGCGCTTGCGATGGAATCGGATTCGGGCGCGGGCCGCGTGTGGCGCGTGAACATCGCCATGGGCGCTGCCGACAAGGCGCTGGGCGAGGCCATCGCGGCCCGTCTCTCGGACATGGGCGTTGTGCGCGGCGAGAACAAGGCCGAGGGCGGCGAGGATGTCGGCTTTATCGCCGCCGCGCAGAAGACGGCGGTCATCGACATGACGCAGGACATGACCCGCTATTTCGACCTGCACCACACGCCTGACGATACGCTGGACAAGATCGACCCGGCGGAGTTGCAGCAGAACGTCGATACATGGGCGGCGCTGCTGAAGATCGCCGGGAATGCGGCGACGATTGCTCCGCAGGGTTAAGAAGCAAAGGACAAGTGCGAGGGCCATCGCCCTCGCGCTCCCTTTAATGTCTGTGTTGCGCCACGGGTTCGGTCTTGCGCCAAGTTTGCCGCGCCGCAGGCAGGATGTCCAGCGAGGCGCTGTCGGTCATGATCCGATTGCCTGCGGCGCCACAGGCCTGTGCAGGTGGATAGTCTGGGCGCTCCGTTCGTGAGCCACTGCCGTTTCGCCGGAAGACGTAACGGGGGTGCAGGGGACGATGGCCCCCTGCTTTCACCCTTTAAACCCCTTCAACAACCGCTTCATCCGGCGTGTTCCAATAGGTCCACAACCGCCACGCCGCGCGGGGCAGCAGCACATAGCCGATGAAGTACCACGGCAGCATGATCGCGCCCCAATAGAAGGTGTCCGCGCGGGAGAAGAGGGCGATCATCAGCGCATAGCCGAAGACGAGGAGGATGCAGAACCGTCCCTCGCGCCCGCGCAGCGACAGCCAGCCCAGCAGCGGCAGGGAGGCCGTCAGCAGCGCCACGCCAAGGGGCAGGGGTTGCAGCGTGCTGGTGAAGATCACCGCCTTGAGAAAGCCCGAGAAGCCCTGTAGCCCATGCCAGCCCTTGGAGGCGATATCGCCCGGCAGGGCCTGTGCGTTCACCTGGCTGGCGTGCCAGGCCATGAAGGCGCCCCAGACCGCCAGCACGCTGACCCAGCCCGCCACGGCGCGCCATTGCTTCTCGAAGACGGCGAAGGCGAGGGCCAGCAGGGCGAAGGGCAGCACCAGCTCGCGGATGAACAGGCCCAGCGCGATGGGGATCATCGGCAGCCACCATTTGCGCGGCCAGCCGATCCACAGCGCCAGCGCGATGCAGATGCATTGCCCCGCCGGGTACTCCTGAAGGGCCAGGATGTTGGGCTGCATCACCTGCGATCCGCCCGAGCCCAGCGCGCCGAGCAGGGCCAGTCGCTCGATCAGGTGCAGCTTGCCCTCCGTCGCCAGCACCCAGAGAAAGGTGCCGATGAACAGCGCCGCCATGCAGAAATACTGCACCGCCTGCCAGCCGAAGCGTGCGGCGAAGACGACCTCCGTGGGCTGACGCATCGTCATGAAGGGCTTGAGCGGATAGTGGTGGGCCCGGTGCAGGGCCGCCGCCGCCGGATAGTAGTTCTGCCCCTTGGCGACCTGCGCCGCCATATCGTGGTAGAGCTTCACATCGGTGTAGCCGCCCTTTTTGGCGACCTTGATCGGCGGCGGCGTGGCGGTGAGGCACCATGCCGCCAGCGCGGCCACCAGCAGCGCCAGCACCACGGCCAGCACGCGGGCCTTGCGCCGGGGCAGGCGGCCCAAAGCGGGGATATGCGCCGTCAGACCGGCGGGCAGAGACAACATTCCGGATCCTTCTCAAGCTCCCGCGCGTCGCCGTGGGGGAACGGCCCCTTGTTTGCGCTTTGCCGATGCTTTCGCAAGACCCGGTGCGGCATCAGTGGGGGATGGAGCAGGAGTGGATCGGGAAAAGGGCCGGTTCGCCAGCCGCGACTCGCGCAATCAGGTCTCTTGTCACGTCTGCAAAGGTTTTGCGGCAAGGCGACAGGCCTGTGCGTCAGGCGTAGGGATATATAATCACATCAAATTGATTTCAGGCCATAAATCCGCCTGCCTCGGGGAGGCTTCCGAATGGATTGCTGCGTGGGGAGGCCAGTCAGTGTCCGAAAACTGTCATGCGGGCAGGACTTCTTCTCACAATGCGCAAGCCGAGGTGAAATTCAAGTGGGTAAATCACTTCTGTCGCCAAAAAGCTGTCAGGCGCAAACAAACTCCTGACAGGGACGAATGGCACGGCTTTGACCGGCGCGATGGTGAACTCGCCCACAAAGCAGCTGACCGGACGCTCTAAAACAAGGGGTCAGAATTTTGACGCAAGAGATGAGTATGTGGCTGGTGCCTGCATTGGCAATGCTGGCAGCCGGTCTTGTCGCAGGCTTCGCCGCCGGTATTTTCGGTATTGGCGGCGGCTTCGTTGTGGTTCCTGCGCTGATGCTGGTGCTGCCCCTGCTGGGTGGCGACAAGCACCAGCTGGCCCATGTCGCCATCGGCACATCGGCGGCCACCATCATCATCACCTCGCTTCGTTCGCTCAGGGCGCATGCGAAACGTGGCGCGGTCGAGTTCGAGATTTTGAAGACATGGGCGCCGTGGCTGGTCATCGGCGATACCGTCGGCGTGCTGCTGGCGGGCAAGGTCGATGGCCATGTGCTGCTGATGATCTTCGCCATCGGCGTGGCCCTGATGGCCGTGATGTTCCTGCTGCCCAAGCTGGCCGACCACAAGCTGAGCGACAACATGCCCAGCCTGGCGCCCCGCATGGCGATCGCTGGCGGTCTGGGCACCTTCTCGGCGCTGCTGGGCATCGGTGGCGGCACCATCGCCATCATGGTCATGACGCTGAGCGGCCGCACCATCCACCGCGCCATCGCCACGGCCGCCGGCATCGGCGTGCTGATCGCCATCCCCAGCGCCATCGGCTTCGCCATCATCGGCCTGCGTGAAACGGGCTTGCCCTATGGTTCGCTCGGCTTCGTCAACATCCCCGCCGTGATCGCCATTTCCTGCATGTCGATCATCTCCGCGCCTTATGGCGTGGCTGCGGCTCACAGCCTGCCCGCTGCGCCGCTGCGCAAGATTTTCGGGATCTATCTGCTGGTGGTTTCGGCCATCATGTTCAAGAATGCGATGAAGATGATGTGATAGTAACGGGGGCCGCAAGGCCCCCGTTTTCGTTGAAGCAAAAAGAAGACATGAGGGCACCATGACCATGCAACTGGACAGCCAGAGCATCGATACTCTTTCCGCCGAGGCACAGGACGACCTGCTCTCGCGCGGGTTCAACCGCCGCGATCTGGCGCGCATCGCCGCCGTTTTCGGCACCGGCGCGGCGATGGTCGCCGCCAGCGGCACCCCCGCCTGGGCCTCGGGCGGCGTGCCCGATCCGGCGCCGACGGCCAAGACGCGCATCGGCGCCAATGAATGCTGGACCGGGCCGCTGATGCCCGGCCAGGCCGCCGCCGCCAAGATGATCAGCCAGTCGAACCGCTATTCGCCCCATGACGAGCGCGGCGATTTCATCAAGGCCGTGATGCAGGTCGAGGGTGTGCCCTATGACCATGTCGCGCCCTGGCCCGGTTCGTCGGACCCGCTGTGCCGCAGCGTCATCACCTTCTGCTCGCCCACCAAGGGGCTGGTCACCGCCGATCCCACCTTCGAGCTGGCCGGTCGCACCGCCCAGTGGCTGGGCGCGCCGGTGAAGGCCGTGCCGCTGCTGCCCGATATGCGCCATGACGTGAAGGGCATGCTGGCCGCCAATCCCAACGCCGGGCTCTATTATGTCTGCACGCCCAACAACCCCACCGGCACGATCACCCCGATCGCCGACATCGAGTGGCTGCTGCAGAACAAGCCCGCCGGTTCGATGGTGCTGGTCGACGAGGCCTACACGCATTTCGCGGGCGTGCCTGTCGCTTCCAAGCTGATCATGAAGTATCCCGATCTGATCGTGATGCGCACCTTCTCGAAGATCTTCGGCATGGCCGGGATGCGCATGGGCTTCATCATGACCCAGCCCGACAACATCGCCAAGATGATGCGCTATGACGGCGGCATGCAGTCCGGCGCCCTGCCGCTGCCTTCGCTGGTCTGCGCCACGGCCAGCCTGCTCGACACGGCTGGCATCGCCAAGCGCAAGGCCGAGATGGAAGTGGCCCGCGCCTATGCGCTGGACGCGCTGAAGAAGAAGGGCATCAAGACGATGCCGACGCAGGCCAACATGTTCATGGTCGAGTGGGGCAACAAGACGGCCAAGGAGATGCAGGCCAAGTTCCGCACGCAAAGCGTGGAGATCGGCCGCAACTGGCCGATCTGGCCCAATGTGTCGCGCATCACCGTGGGCTCGATGGACGATATGAAGAACTTCGTGCTGGCGCTGGACAAGGTGTGGGTCGCCTGACGTGACCTGATCCTCACGCTGTTGCCGATGAGGGCCGCTTCCTTCGGGAAGCGGCCCTTTTTGTATGGGGATTAGGGAAGGGGCAGGGAAAAGAAGAAGGGGGAAGCCTTTTCGTTGGCCTTATGCCTCAAAAGACATGCTCCGTGCCCTCGCGCTCCCGGGGTGCTGCCAGCGTAGCGTGACGTAGCAGGCTTAAGGAAGGGCTTGGCGTTGCAGCTGTGGCCTCCCGGCAAGTCTCGCAGCATATTCGGTACGGGCTTTTGGCTTTTGCTGACCAGCCAGCCACTGACGTTGGAAGTCTTTGGCCACCACGCCGCGCCGCAGGCAGCCTGATCATCGGGGGCTATCGAGAGGCGCCGGGTTCTCCCGCCAGAGGCGCCCTATGCTGCGCAGGTGGAGAGGTGAAGCACAAGGGTCAGGAACCACCGCCTGTGCGCCGGAAGACGGCATGGGAGCGCGAGGGGGTAACCCCCTCGCATCTTCTCTCCTCACTTAAATCCCTTCAACAACCTCCCGAACGCACAAAAAAGAACGCCGCCGGTTTCCCGACGGCGTTCCCTCCCTCATGGATGATGTTTGAGGTTAGAGGCTTACCACTTCACGGTCACGCGGCCATAGTAGGATCCGCCGTTGATGCCGTAGGGCGAGAAGGACGGATACTGCGTGACGTAGCTGTTCGAACCGCCAGCCAGATAGCCCGCGCGGATCGCTTCATAGCTGATCTTGGTGGGGTAGTGGTTGGTCAGGTTGTTGGCGCCCACGGCCAGCTTCACGTTCTTGAACAGGTCGTAGTCCAGTTCCAGATCGGTGATGAAGGCGGCCTTGATGTGCTCGCGGAAGTCCGCGCCCGAGGTTGCGGTCGTCAGCAGGGCCGAGGCCGAGTAGAAGCTCTCGCGCAGGTTGGCGCTAAACTTGCCCATCTTCCAGAAGCCGCCCAGCGTGGCGCGGAACTTCGGCGTGGTATCCTGCAGGTTCGAGACGTCATAGCGCGAGATCAGCGCCGAGGCGGTGGGGTTGGTGGTGCTGGTGTAGAGCGCCGAAGGCAGCGAGGCGATCTTGAGCACCTTGTTGTCATTGTAGTTGGCCGACAGCGACCAGTCGACCCGGCCCAGGCCGCCAGGCAGCTCGGTGGGGTAGGTGGCCATGAAGTCGATGCCGCGGGTGCGCATGTTCACGCCGTTGGCAAAGGTCTGGACGGCGACCGAACCCGAGGTGTTGAAGCCGCCGGTGCCGGTGTTGGTCTGGATGTAGCTGGGGATTGAGCCGCCCAGCGCGGTGGCAACCGCGTTATACACCGCCGACTGGTTGTAGAGGTTGTAGAGATCCTGGCTGTAGGTGGCGACGCAGCCCGGCAGATTGGGGCTGGTGCCAGCGGCGTTGTAGTTGGTCGAGGGGCAGTAGCTGCCACGGAAACCATAGAAGCTGGACGAGATGATGATGCGGTTGCGGACCGTCGTCTGATAGGCGTCGATGGTGATGGTCAGCTTGGGCAGCGGGTTGAGCACGAGGCCGGCGCTGAAGCTGGTCGACTTTTCAGGCTTCAGATTGGTGAAGCCCAGCGACTGGGCCGCCGCCGAATTGGCCTGAAGCACGCCCGAGACCGAGCTGGGCCCCACGTTGATGCCCGAATAGTAGGATTCGGCCAGGGTGGGAGCGCGGAAGCCGGTCGACACCGTGCCGCGGATGGCGACAGCGGGGGTGAAGTCGTAACGGCTGGTCAGCTTGAAGACGGTGGTGTCGCCAAAGTCGCTGAAGTGCTCGTGGCGGACCGCGCCATCGACCAGCCACTTGTCGATCGGCTTGATGCTCAGATCGAGGTACTGGGCGAAGTTGCGGCGGCTGTGATAGCTGGCGTTGGTCGGGCCATAGCCGAAGAAGGACTGGGCGCCGCCACCGTAGTAGGAGGCAGGATCGCCAGCCTTGATCTGGTAGCTTTCACGGCGATATTCCAGACCCGCCGCGATGTTGAGCGGGCCGGCCAGACCCACATCCAGGGCGTGCGTCAGGTCGAGGGTGGTGTCCCACATGGTGGTGGCGAAATCGCCGTTGTGGAACTGGGTGGGGGTGAAGCCGGTGGCCTTGTAGAGTTCGGCGTTGGCCGAATCCTGCGTGTTGACACCGATCTGGTCCTTGGAGAACTGGGTGGACAGATCGAAGTGCGTGTCGCTGATCGCGCCCTTGAAGCCGCCGGTGACCTGATAGTCGGTCTCGTCGATCATTTCGAGCGGCGAGAAGCCGGTGGAGAACAGCGGCGTGCCATTGGCGATCAGGCCGCCGCTGGTGCCGATGTTGGGCGTGTTGGTGCCAGCCACCACCTGCGCTGGGGTGCGGTAGTTTTCGAAAGCGCGGGCGATCTTCTTGCCGTAGCTGCCGAAGCTGTAGACCTCGAAGGCATCCCATTCATAGCCGGCATTGTAGCTGACCACGGTCTGCTTGACCTCGGGATCGCCCGAGATGCGGTTGACGTAGGGATAGTTGGCGGCGGTGGAGAGTGCCGGATATTTGGCGAGGTTGCCCGCGCCGGTGGCGTTGGAGTTGACCACGCGGGGGTCCACATCGCCACGGAAGCTATGGGCCTTGTACTTGGTCTCGGCGGTGATGTTCAGATACATCCCCTCGACCGGCTCGATGCCGATGTTCCCCGAAATGTCGTAGTTGCCGCCGCCCTGATCCATATAGTGGCCGCCGGTGACGTTCAGCACGCCGCCATGGTTGCTCTTCTTCTGGATGAAGTTGACGACGCCCGCGATGGCGTCCGTGCCGTATTGCGCGGCCGCGCCATCGGTCAGCACTTCGACGTGATCGACCGAGTCCGACAGGATGTAGCTGGTGTCAGGCGCGGCGCCACCGCCGAAGGGGCCGCCCGAAACGTTGAGGTTGGCGGTGCCGTGGCGGCGCTTGCCGTTGACGAGGATCAGCGTGTGGTTGGGCGAAAGACCGCGCAGCTTCATGGCGGGGCTGAGCGCGGCAAGATCGCTGCCGAAGCCCTGCGCCTGAATCTGGGGCAGGTTCTGCGCCAGGCTCTGGATCATGTCGGGCGAGCCGGTGCGCTTGAGCATGTCATTGCCCAGAATCTGGATCGGCGCCGGGCTGTCGGCGGCCTTCATGCCGGTGGTGCGCGTGCCGGTCACGATGATCGCGCCGCCATCCTGATCGTCCGCAGCGGCGGCGGCCGGTGCGGGCGCGGGTGCTGCCATGGCCGGCAGAGCGTAGGCTCCGGCGATCACCAGTGCCAGCATCGAAGTCGTCGTCTTTTTCATAAAGCCCCCTTTTCTTTGCGAAATAGAGCGCTTCCAGTCATCCTCGTGTCGTCGCGATCCGTCAGTGTGCCCGCAGCTTGCGCAGGGCCGGGAAGGGCCGATGCGCTCCATGTGGAGCCACCTTTTTGTCTTGCGTTTCATTGGCGCCACGCGCTTCGTTCAAGGGCGCGCCAGACGGCGCGGCCTGCAACGGGCTTGCGGCAAATCGGCAAAAGGCGGGGGGAGTGAAGTCAAGGAGCGCCACCTGCGCTGAAACGGTGGAGAGCGTGGAAAGAACATCCATCGCATCCATCCGCATCGGGCGAAGGATTATTGGCAAGCCGGGCCCTTCGGCGCCGACCATATCATATGGCGACCCTTGTTGTTGCAATGCTGTACACTCGTCCCTGAACTCTTGTGCATCATGCCCTTGAGGGTGATGCATTCGACTGACCTTTGATGGTGAGAAGAAGCCATGAAATGCGGGGCGGGGGCATGGGGCATTTTACCACTATGGGAAAACTTGTGTGTTTTACTGGCAACAGTCAGGTTTTTATGTGGTTTTTAGGGTCTTTGCTGCGACGCGCTTACCGCACTGATATGGTGGCCAAGTTTTTCCCTTCGGCGATACTCTGTCAGCCCCTGAAGATGGCCGAAGCGGCGGGCGCTGTTTCTTGTCTTTCCCGCGCCGGGACAGGTTTTTCATAACGAAACCGATAGGCGGTGGTCCATGTGCGCCGTTTCCGGGCGTTGGGCGGCGCTGTTGCGCTGCGATCCGTCATGGTTGTCTGCTTACGAAACGCTTTGCCAAGCAGGCTCGTCAGCCTTATCGCGCCGCTTCCGCTTTGAACCAGGACGCACGATGACCACCCCGCATGTTCCCGCCCGCTATCGCCCGGATATCGACGGGCTGCGTACGGTGGCGGTGGGATCGGTGATCGTCTTCCATGCCTTTGCCCGTCAGCATTTCGGCGGCTTTGTCGGCGTGGACATCTTTTTCGTGATTTCCGGCTATCTGATCAGCGGCATTCTGCTGCGCGAACTGGATGAGGGCCGCTTCAGCTTCCTGCGCTTTTATGCGCGGCGCGTGCGGCGCATCTATCCGGCCTTGCTGGTGGTGATGGCTTCGGTGCTGGGCTTCGGCTGGCTGGAAATGTTCGATGCCGATTTCCACCGGCTGGCTTTGCATGTCGCGGGCAGCGCGGGCTTTATCGTCAACCTCGTCCTCTATCGCGAGGCGGGCTATTTCGACACCGCCTCCGATGCCAAGCCGCTGCTTCACCTGTGGAGCCTTGGCGTCGAGGAGCAGTTCTACATCCTCTGGCCGGTGCTGCTGCTGATTGCGCATCGTATTGGCCGAAAGCTGGGTGTTGGCCGAAAGCTGGGCGGGGGCGTGGTGTGGGGCGTGCTGGCGGCGCTGATGCTGGCCAGCTTTATCCATGCGGTGCTGCTGATGCGGCACGATATCTCCGCCGCCTTCTATTGGCCCACCGCGCGCGGCTGGGAATTGCTGGCGGGCGCCGCGCTGGCTCTGGCCCATGCGCGCGGGGCTGCGCCTCAGCCCCGCCCGGCTATCGCCGCTGCTCTGGGCGTGGCGGGGGCCGGGCTGATTGCGGGCAGCCTGATCTTCGTCACCGCCGACAAGCCTTTTCCCGGCTGGAACGCGCTGCCCGCCGTGGCGGGCGCGGTGCTGCTGATCGCGGCGGGGCCGGGGGGCTGGGTCAACCGCTGGCTGCTGGGCCTGTGGCCGATGCGCTGGCTGGGGCAGATCAGCTATCCGCTCTATCTCTGGCACTGGCCGCTGCTGGCCTATGCCGCCATCGCCGGTTTCGACAGCATCACCGCCCGCGCCGTCGCCATGGTCGCCGCCGTGCTGCTGGCATGGCTGACGATGCAACTGGTGGAAGAGCCGCTGCGCTTCGGCGCGCGTCCGGGCGCGAAGCTATGGGGCCTGATCGCGGGGATGACGGCGCTGGGTCTGTTCGGCCTGTGGGCTTGGGGTGGATGGGGGCACAAGCCGCTGCCTTCCTACACCGCCGATCGCACCGCCGCTTTCGCGCATCAGCTCAACTGGCAGACGCCGGTGGGCAGCGCCGAGCAGAAAGCCGCCTGTTACCGCCTGATGCCCGGGCGCGTTGGCATGGCGCATCCCGTGCAGAACGACTTCTGTTACCTGCTGCATGACGGCAAGCCCGATGTGGCGATGATCGGCGACTCGCTCAACCTCAGCCTGTTTCCGGGCATGGCGCATGTCACCAGGCACAATCTGCTGCTCGCCTCGGCCAGCGAGGCCGCGCCCTTCTACGATTCCCGCACCACCGACCTGCCCGACCGCAGCCGGCTGGGCAATTACCGCCTGACCAATCAGGCGCTGAATTTCGCCATCGCCTCGCGCTCGATCCGGGTGGTGCTGCTCTCCTATCTCAATGCCGACCGTCTGTTCACGCCGAGTTCGGGCCATTACATTCAGGACATGCGCGGCAAGGAGGACACCGACGTCAACGATGGCGAGCATGTCGAGGTCGCCGCCAATCCCGCCGTCGATGGCCCGGCCACGATGGAGGCCGCCATGCGCCGCACGCTGGGCCGGCTGAGGCAGGCGCATAAGCAGGTCATCGTGATCTTCCCCAACCGCCGCATGAGCTTCAACCCGGCCAGCTGCCTTGATC
This sequence comes from Novosphingobium rosa NBRC 15208, assembly GCF_001598555.1. GTDB lineage: Bacteria > Pseudomonadota > Alphaproteobacteria > Sphingomonadales > Sphingomonadaceae > Novosphingobium > Novosphingobium rosa. Next base: position 128,558 of record NZ_BCZE01000003.1, on the reverse strand, counting down.
GGCTGCGGCCCGTCCATGCCGCCACCGTCAATGATCTGTGCGCCGTCTCCGACCATGACGAGAGCGCCCTTCGCCGTCAGGCCTATGTCACGCGGGTGGAGAAGATCGTGCAGGCCTATCCCAATGTGACGGTCTTCGATGCCTCGGCCCCGCTGTGCGAGGGCGGCTTGTGCTATGCCCTGCGGGGCGGGCATATGCTCTATCGGGACGATCTGCATGTCTCGGAGGAAGGCGCCGCGCTGATCGCGCCCGGGCTGGAGCAGGCGATTGACGCAGCCATGAAGCGTTAAGCTGATTGGCCTTAGAACGGGAGAGCGCTAACCCAAAGGGCAGGACCAAAGCCGTATGGGTTAAAGCGCACTGGACGATTCGCAGCATAGGGACTATATACCGCTCGGTATGGAAAGCATCGAAGACAGCATCGACGATAGGGTCGTGACGATCGAGCCGGTTGCTCCCACCCGTGGGCGGCCGCGCCAGTTCTGCCCTGATGAGGCGCTGACAGCGGCCCTTCAGGTGTTCTGGGCGCGCGGTTATGAAGGCGCCTCGATGGCCGAGCTGACCGAGGCGATGGGCATCACCAAGCCCAGCCTTTATGCCTGTTTCGGCAACAAGGAAGCGCTGTTTTACAAGGCGCTGGACCTCTACGAGCGTGACAAGCTGGCCTATGTGCAAAAGGCGCTGATGGCGCCCACCGCCAAGGGCGTGGCTGAGCAATTCCTGCGCGGCGCGCTGGCGTTGCAGACCGGCACCACCGATCCGCGCTGCTGCCTTGGCGTGATCAGCACGGTGGCCTGCACGACTCAGGCCGACTCGATCAAGCACGATGTGATGGCGCGCCAGGAATCCTCCAGCCGGGCGATCCTGGAACGCTTCGAGCGCGCCAAGGCCGAGGGCGACCTGCCCGAAGACATCGAGCCCAAGGCCTTGCAATGCTATCTCTCGGCCGTGATGCAGGGCATGGGCGTGCAGGCCAGCGCGGGCGCCTGTCCGGAGCAGATGGCGCAGCTGGTCGAGACCACGCTGGCGCTCTGGCCGGGGCGTTAAAAGGCGACTCACCCAAAGTCTGATGGATGACCGGGCGCCCCCGGTTGCGATGCAGCATAGCTTTCACCATCCTGTCATCCGCCGTTGATAGAATGCCGGGAAGGGCAGCACCGCTCTTCGCGGGGCAAGAGCCCCTATTTTACGCCGCTTCTGAACCCCGGCTGAAAAAATTACCAAGCGGTATATAAATCCGGTTGACGGTTGCGGCGCAGCATTCTATACCGCTTGGTATTGAAGGCGTCGAGGCCCAGTCCCCCCGCTGAAGTGCAGGACCATCCCCCCGTCCCGTCCTGCCGCCTCGACGCCTTCATGTCCGCAACGCCATGCAGGATGGTGTTGCGCGCGGTCACTCCTGCGCAGCCTTGTCACCCATAGGGGCTGCGTCGTGAGAAAGGCCGATACCGGTTCTCGTCCGGCGGCGCGCCAGTCCCCCCGAATGCGCCCCTCCGGACGGGGGCCGGTTCAAAACAGAGTTCCCAGCTCGGCTGTCGGCATCGTGCCGGTGGCGCTGCGCCCGCCCGTGCCTTGTTGCGCGAGAGCGGGCGCTGGCGTCCCTGCGCGTGTGGCGCAGCCCTTCAACGCAACAGGCCTTCAACGCCGCCTTCTTTCTCGATCCGACCGATTACCGATCCGACACAAACGCCGGAGTTCCCCCCATGGATATGCAAACCACCCTCAAGACTCGCGCCGAAGCCGAGGCGGCGGCGCAGGCCCGCGCGCCCCGCACCTTTTCCACCCGCAATCTGGCGATCGGCGCCATGGCGCTGGCCTTTGTCGCCGGCATCGGCTGGCAGGCGCTGCACCGCCCGGCGCAGGCCACCGTTGCGCCCGAAGTGATGCTCGGCGTGGCCGCGCCGCTCGCCAGCCAGGTGGTGCAGTGGGACGATTATGTCGGCCGCTTCGCCCCCAGCCAGAGCGTCGAGGTGCGCCCGCGCGTTGCCGGGCAGATCACCGCGCTTCACTTCCATGACGGCGATCTGGTGCAGAAGGGCCAGCTGCTCTTCACCATCGACCAGCGTCCCTATCAGGCCGCTCTGGCCGAAGCGCAGGCCAATGTCGCCAGCGCGGCCAGCGCCCTTGCGCTGGCCAAATCCGATTATGCCCGCGTCGGCCGCTTGACGGGCGACGAAGCCGTGTCGGCCGGAGAGGTCGACAGCCTGCGTTCGCGCATGCAGTCCGCCGCCGCCGCGCTGGCCGCCGCTCAGGCCCGCGCCCGCCAGCGCGCGCTGGATATGGAATGGACCCAGGTGCGCGCGCCGATCTCGGGCCGCATTTCGGATCGCCGCGTCGATGTCGGCAATCTGGTCGCGGCGGGTGAGGGGGCCAATGCCTCGCTGCTCACCACGATCAATGCGCTCAACCCGATCTACTACACCTTCGATTCCTCCGAAGCCCTGTATCTCAAGGCCCAGCGTGACCGCGCCCAGAACGGCAAGGCGCCCGAGGTGGAGATCAAGCTGCAGGACGAATCCGGCTACAACTGGAAGGGCCATCTGGACTTCACCGACAACGGGCTCGACCCGCATTCGGGCACGATCCGTGGCCGCGCCATCATCGACAACCCCAAGCTGTTCCTGGCACCCGGCATGTTCGGCAACATGCGTCTTTCGGACGGCGGCACGGTGCAGGCGCTGATGGTGCCTGACGAGGCGATCCAGTCCGATCAGGCCCGCAAGACGGTGCTGGTCGTCGGCAAGGACGGCATTGTCGCCGCCAAGCCGGTGGAGCTGGGCCCGGTCGTGCGCGGTCTGCGCATCATCCGCGGCGGGCTGCTGCCTACCGATCAGGTGGTCGTGACCAACTTCCAGGCCGCGATGCCCGGAGCCAAGGTCTCGGTCCACAATGAGCCCATCAAACCCGCGCCCGTGGCCACAGATCCCGGCATCTCGGCGCCCGTGGCGGCTCAAGCCACGCTGGCCCACTAAACCTCTTTCTCACGGGACACCCCCCTCCCATGCGACTTTCCCGCTTCTTTATCGACAGGCCGATCTTCGCCGCCGTGATCGCCGTGGTGATCATGGTGGTGGGCGCGCTGGCTTTCGTCAGCCTGCCGATCAGCCAATATCCCAACATCGTGCCCCCCACGGTGACGGTCGCCGCCCAATATCCGGGCGCCTCGGCCGAAACCGTGGCCAACACCGTTGCTTCGCCCATCGAGCAGGAGATCAACGGCGTCGACAACATGCTCTATATGAGCAGCCAGTCGACCGGCGACGGCAAGGTGACGATCACTGTCACCTTCAAGGTCGGCACCGATCTCGATACCGCTCAGGTGCTGGTGCAGAACCGTGTTGCCGTGGCCGTGCCGCGTCTGCCCGAAGAGGTGCAGCGCCTTGGCGTGGTGACGCGCAAGACCACGCCGGACTTCCTGATGGTGGTCAACCTGCAGTCGCCCGACGGCAGCCTGAACCGCGATTATCTGTCGAACTATGCCCTCACGCAGGTCAAGGACCGCTTGGCGCGTCTCGACGGCGTGGGTGACATCAACCTGTTCGGCTCGCGCGACTATGGCATGCGCATCTGGATCGATCCGGGCCGCGCCGCCGCGCTGAACCTCACCGCCGGTGAGATCGTCGCCGCCCTGCGCGCCCAGAACGTTCAGGTGTCTTCCGGCGCGCTGGGTCAGCCGCCTGCCAACCATGGCGATGCCTTCCAGCTCGGCGTGGAAATGCAGGGCCGTCTGACGGAGCCCCAGCAGTTCGCTGATATCGTCATCCGCAGCGATGCCGATGGCCATCAGGTGCGCGTGCGCGATGTGGCGCGCGTGGAGCTGGGCGCTCAGGACTACAACATCAACACCTATCTCTCGAACAAGCCCACCGTGGTGATCGCGGTGATGCAGCGTCCGGGCTCGAACGCTCTGGAGGCTGCGGCCAAGGTCAAGCATGAGATGGACACCATCTCCAAGACCTTCCCCAAGGGCATGGAATATTCGGTGATCTACAACCCCACCGAATTCATCAGCCAGTCGATCGACGCCGTCTACCACACGCTGTTCGAGGCCGTGGTGCTGGTGGTGCTGGTGATCCTGATCTTCCTGCAGAACTGGCGCGCGGCGATCATCCCGATCATCGCCATTCCGGTTTCGCTGGTGGGTTCGTCCGTGGTGCTGCTGGCGCTGGGCTATTCGCTCAACAACCTGTCGCTGTTTGGCCTTGTGCTAGCCATCGGCATCGTGGTCGATGACGCCATCGTGGTGGTCGAAAACGTCGAGCGCAACATCGAGAACGGGCTCTCCCCGCTGGAAGCCGCCCGCGTCTCGATGGACGAGGTCTCGACGGCGTTGGTCGCCATCGTGCTGGTGCTCTGCGCGGTCTTCGTGCCCACGCTCTTCATCACCGGCCTGTCGGGCGCGTTCTATAAGCAGTTCGCCGTGACGATCTCGACCGCGACGATCATCTCGCTGGTGCTCTCGCTGACGCTGTCGCCTGCCGCCGCCGCCCTGCTGCTGCGCCACAAGCATGGCAGCATCGCCGACGATCACAGCAAGCCTGCCTGGCAGCGCCTGCTGGCCCGCGCCGCCGACCGCTTCAACGCGGGCTTCGAGCGCATGTCGGACGGCTATGCCCGTCTGACCCGCCGCCTTCTGGGCGCTCCGAAGAAGGTGATGCTGACCTATGCCGCGCTGATCGCGGCGACCGTCGGCATGTTCGTCATCACCCCCTCGGGCTTTATCCCGGCGCAGGATCAGGGTTACTTCCTCGCCGTGATCCAGCTGCCTTCGGGCGCTTCGCTGGAGCGCACCGATGCCGTCACCCGTGAGGTCGCGGCGAAGATCCTGCCCATTCAGGGTCTGCGCGGTGCGGTGATGTTCGCCGGTTTCCATGGTCCCTCGCAGACCTCGGCGCCGAACTCTGCCGCCATCTACTTCCCCTTCAAGACCTTCGACGAGCGCAAGAAGCTGGGTGCCACCTACAAAGGCATCATGGATCAGGCGCAGAAGGCCGTGGCCGGGTATGACAAGGCTCGCATCATTCTGGTGCCGCCGCCGGTCATTCAGGGCATCGGTGCTGCCGGTGGTTACCGCTTCATGCTTCAGGACCGCGAGGGCCGTGGCTATGACGCGCTCAACAAGCAGGCCTGGGCGCTGATCGCCAAGGCGAATGCCGAAAAGGGTCTGCATCAGGTCTACACGCTCTTCGACGTCGGCACGCCGCGCGTCTGGGCCGATGTCGACCGCCGCAAGGCCGATCTGCTGGGCGTCCCGCCCGAGCGTATCTTCGAGGCGCTGCAGGTCTATCTGGGCTCCAGCTTCGTCAATGACTTCAACCTGCTGGGCCGCACCTATCACGTGACTGCCCAGGCCGATCAGGCCAGCCGCGAGACGGTTGCCGATATTGCCAATCTGAAGACGCGCTCGAACACCGGCCAGATGGTGCCCATCGGTTCGGTCGCCACCTTCAGCGACAAGACCGGCCCCTACCGCGTGGTGCGCTACAACCTGCAACCCGCTGTCGAAATCGACGGTGACACGGCTCCGGGCTATTCGACCGGCCAGTCGCTCGCCACGATGGAGAAGCTCGCCGACACGCTGCCTGCCGGTTACGGCGGCGACTGGACCGACATTGCCTATCAGCAGAAGTATGCCGGCAACACTGCTGGCGTGGTCTTCGGCATGGCGGTATTCTTCGTCTTCCTGGTGCTGGCCGCGCAGTATGAAAGCCTGGCTCTGCCGCTGGCGATCATCCTGATCGTGCCGATGTGTCTGCTGGCCGCCATGCTGGGGATCAATCTGCGGGGGATGGACAACAATGTCCTCACGCAGATCGGTCTGGTGGTGCTGATCGCCCTTGCGGCCAAGAACGCCATCCTTGTGGTGGAATTCGCCAAGCAGGCCGAGGACGAACAGGGCATGGACCCGGTGGAAGCCGCCGTCTTTGCCGCCCGCACCCGTCTCCGTCCGATCCTGATGACCTCGCTGGCCTTCATCCTCGGCGCCGTGCCGCTGGTGATCGCCACGGGCGCCGGTGCCGAACTTCGGCAGGCGCTGGGCACGGCGGTGTTCTTCGGCATGGCGGGCGTGACCGGTTTCGGCCTGCTCTATACCCCCAGCTTCTATGTGCTGCTGCGCAAGTTCTCCCTGCGGATGGCCCGCCGGAAGAACCGCAAGGCCACGCATGACTCCGCCTGGCAACCGGCGGAATAAGGAAAGACCCATGAAGATCAGGATGATCCTTCTGCTGGCGACCACCAGCCTGCTGGCCGCCTGCGCCGTGGGGCCCGATTACAAGGCCCCGAAAACCGCCCCCGTGGCTGCCGCTCCCTTCACGGGGGCGGCGAGCCCGGCCTTCACCCAGGACGCCGCCGTCGATCACTGGTGGAGCCTCTACAATGATCCGCTGCTCGACCGGATGGTGGACGACGCCCTCAAGGCCAACACCGACATCCGCGTGGCGGCGGCCCGTGTGGAACGCGCCCGCGCCCTGCTGCGCAACGCCAAATCCGCGCGCCTGCCCAGCACCACGCTGGACGCTTCGGCCACCCGTGAGCGCTTTTCCGCCGCCCAGCTGAACTCTGCCAACCAGCAGCGTGAGGCGTGGTATTATGATGGCGGGCTCTCGCTCTCCTATGAGGTCGATCTGTTCGGCCGCGTGCGGCGCGGGGTCGAAGCGGCCCATGGCGACTGGCAGGCCGTGGAGGCCGATGCCGATGCGGTGCGCCTCGCGGTGATTTCGGACACGGTGCGCGCCTATCTCGATGTCACCACCAGCGCCGAAAGGCTGAAGGTGGCGCAGGAGACGGTGACGCTGCTCGACCAGTCGATCCGCATCACCGGGGCGCGTGTCGATGTGGGCCGGTCCGACCGGCTCGACCTGATCCGGTTCCAGACGCTGCGCGATCAGCAGGCCGCCATCATTCCGCAGCTTGAGGCCGATCGCAAATCGGCCCTGCTGCGGCTGGCCACGCTGACGGGCCGCGCGCCTCAGGATCTGCCCGCCGATGTCACCGCTCAGGTGGTCACGCCGCATCCCGCCAAGCCCATTCCGGTGGGCGATGGCGCGGCGCTGCTGGCCCGCCGCCCCGATGTCCGTGCTGCCGAGCGCCGTCTGGCTGCCGACACCGCGCGCATCGGCGTGGCGACGGCGGACCTCTATCCGCGCATCACTTTGGGCGGATCGGTGGGCTCCTCGGCCTTTACCGGCATGGATGTGCTGGGATCGGAATCCTCGCGCTGGTCCATCGGGCCGCTGATCAGCTGGAACTTCCCCAACATCGCGGCCACCCGCGCCAAGATCGCCGCCGCCAAGGCCGACAGCAAGGCCTCGCTGGCGACGTTCGACGGCACGGTGCTGACCGCGCTTGAGGAAACCGAGCGGGCGCTCTCCACCTATGCCCATGCTCAGGAGCGCACCGATACGCTGGCCCGCGCTCAGGATGAGGCTGCGCGGGCCGCGCGCATCAGTCTGGCGCGGCAGCGGGAAGGGCGGATCGACTTCCTGACCGTGCTGGATGCGCAGCGCACGCTGGCGCAGGCGCAGTCCGATCTGGTGGCGGCGCGGCGCGATGCGGCCTTTGCTCAAGTCGATGTGTTCCGTGCGCTGGCTGGCGGCTGGAGCTGAGATTTTCCAACCTCAACGCAAAAGGGGCGGAAGGTCTGACCTTCCGCCCCTTTTTTTGTGCGCTGTTGCCGCCCGTTTACAGCGTGTCGTCAGCACCGATGGCGGTGTAGAGCGACAGGCGGTTCGACAGATCCGCCAGCGTGGCCGCCACCTGCGTCTGGCGCGCCGAATAGAGCGTGCGTTGCGCGGTCAGCACATTGATATAGGCGGCGGTGCCAGCCTGATATTGTGCATCCGACAGCGTCAGGCTCTTTTGCGCGGCGCCGACCAGACGGCCTTGCGCCGCGCGCTGATCGTCGATGGTGCCGCGCCGGGCCAGCGCATCGGACACATCGCGGAACGCGGTTTGCACGGCCTTTTCATACTGGGCGGCATTGGCGTCGCGCGTGGCCTTGGCCTTGTCCAGATCGGCAAAGCGCGTGCCGCCGATCAACGGCAGCGAGGCGGTGGGCGAGACGGTCCACCCCTTCGAGCCCGAGTTGAACAGGTTGGACAGAGCCGTGCTGGCAAAGCCGCCCGTCGCCGTCAGGCTGATCGTGGGGAAGAAGGCCGCGCGGGCCGCGCCGATGCTGTAATTGGCACCTTTAAGCGTATGCTCGGCCTCCACCACGTCCGGGCGTTGCAGCAGAACGGTGGAGGAGAGGCCAGCGGGCACCAGCGTGATGGTGCCGTCAATGTCGCTCAGCGATGTCGGCAGCAGCGCCTCATCGATATGAGCGCCCACCAGCAGATCGAGCGCATTGCGGTCCTGCGCCACCTGCGTGGTGGCGCTGGCCATATCGGATTGCGCGGTGGCCAGCACGGTCTTGGCGCTTTCCACGTCCGGCGCATTGCCAAGGCCCGCGTCCAGCAGCGATTGTGTCAGATCCAGACTGCGCTTCGCGCTGGCGGCGGTGTCCTTGGCGATCTGGAGCAGATCCTCGTCCGAGGCCAGCGTGACATAGGCCAGCGCCGTTTCCTGCACCAGACTGAGCTTGGTCGAGCGCATGCCCGACTGGGTGGAGAGATAGCTCTCGAACCCGGCGCTGGCCTGATTGCGCAACCGGCCCCACAGGTCGATCTCGAAGGAGGAGATGCCCAGATTGACCGCATTGTAGCCGCCGATGGAGTTGGCCGCGCCGCTGCCGCCGGTGCGGCTGCCCGCCGCATTGGCGTTGATCGTGGGGAAAATCCCCGCACGGTCGGCGCGGTAGGTGGCGCGCGCCGCCACCACATTGGCCACCGCGGCGCGCAGGTCGCGGTTGTTGGCCAGCATCTGGGTGATGACCTGCTGCAGCTTGGGATTGGCGATCAGCTGCTGCCAGGTGAGGCCTGCCCTGGCCCCGCTCTGGTCGGGCGCGGGATAGGCCGCGCCGGTCGGCCATTGCTCGGCCACCGGGGTGGTCGGGCGGACATATTTGGGGGCCATGTTGCAGCCCGAAAGCAGCAAGGCAGCCAGCGACAGGGAGAAGCCAAGGCCTCTCATGTTGGTTGAGGCGGAGCCTCTCATCTGGGAAGCGCGCATCATGCGGTCTCGCTCGGATTTTCGTCATCGGCGCGGTGGAACAGCTTGCCGATCACCATGAAGAACAGGGGGACGTAGAAGATGGCCAGCACCGTGGCGGTGAGCATGCCGCCCGCCACCGCCGTGCCGATCTCGACCCGGCTGGCGGCGCCCACGCCGCTGGCGATCACCAGCGGGAAGACGCCCGCGATGAAGGCGATCGAGGTCATCAGGATCGGGCGCAGGCGCAGCTTGGCCGCTTCCAGCACGGCATGCAGCATGTCCTGCCCTTCACGGCGGGCCGCTTCGGCGAACTCCACGATCAGGATCGCGTTCTTGGCCGCCAGACCGATGGTGGTGAGCAGACCGACCTGAAAATAGATGTCGTTCTGAAGCCCGCGCACCGTGACGGACAGCACCGCGCCGATGATCCCCAGCGGCAGCACCATCAGCACGGCCAGCGGCACCGACCAGCTTTCATAGAGCGCGGCAAGGCACAGGAACACCACCAGCACCGAAAGCGCATAGAGGTAAGGCGCCTGACCCGAGGACTGGTTCTGCTGATAGGACAGCGAGGCCCAGGCATAGGTCAGGTTCGGCGCGATCTTCTGCTGAAGCGCGACGATTTCCTTCATGGCGTCACCCGAACTGACGCCAGGGCCGGCACTGCCGTCGATCTCATAGGCCTGCTGGCCGTTGAAGCGCGAGACGATGTTCGGGCCATTTTCCCAATGGGTGGTCGCAAAGGCCGAGAAGGGCACCATGTTGCCGTTGGTGCTGCTGCGGACATACCATTGGTCGATGTCCTGCGGCAGCATGCGCGAGGCGGCGTCGCCCTGCACGAAGACGCGCTTCACACGGCCACGGTCCACGAAGTCATTGACGTAACTGCTGCCCCAGGCGGTGGTCAGCACATCGTTGACGTCCGCCTGGGTCAGGCCCAGCACGGCCAGCTTCGCCTCGTCGATCTCGATGCGCAGCTGGGGCGCATCGGCCAGCGTGGCGGCGCGCACCTGAGTCAGCTTGGGATCCTTGTTGGCTTCCGCGATCAGCTTGTCGCGCAGGCCCTCGAAGGTGGCGCGATCGAGGTTGGCGGTGTTGAGCAGCTGGAAGGTGAAGCCGCTCGACTGGCCAAGGCCGCGAATGGCGGGCGGCGCCAGCGGGAAGACGATGGCGTCGCGCACCTTGCTGAACTGCATCATCGCGCGCTTGTTGATCGCGGTGACGGAGTCCTTGCTGCTGGTGCGCTCGTCGAAGGGGGCGAGGGCGACGAAGCCCATGCCCGCATTCTGGCCCTGGCCGTTGAAGCTGAAGCCGTTGACGACCATCGCCTGAGCGACGTTCTTCTTCTCCTCGCCCATGTAGAAGGCCTGGATCTGGTCGCCGACCTTCTGCGCGCGCTCGTCCGTGGCGCCCGAGGGCAGCTGGAACATGACCATGGCCATGCCCTGATCCTCATCGGGCAGGAAGCCGGTGGGCAGGCGCGTGAAGAGCAGCGCCATCACCACCACAATCGCGGCGAACACGCCCAGATGCAGGGCGCGGCGGGCGATCACGCCCTCCACCTTGCCCAGATAGGCGGTGGTCTGCCGGTCCAGCCAGCGGTTGAACTTGCCGAAGAAGCCGGTGCGATGCAGCGGATCGTGATCGCCCGCCTTGAGCATGGTGGCGCAGAGCGCGGGCGACAGCACCAGCGCCACGACAACCGAGAGCATCATCGCCGAAACGATGGTCACCGAGAACTGGCGATAGATCACGCCCGTCGAGCCGCCGAAGAAGGCCATCGGCAGCAGCACGGCGGACAGCACCAGCGCGATGCCGACCAGCGCCGAACTGATCTCGTCCATCGACTCGATGGTCGCCTCGCGCGGATTCATGCCCTTTTCGGTCATCAGGCGCTCGACGTTTTCGACGACGACGATGGCATCGTCCACCAGCAGGCCGATGGCCAGCACCATGCCGAACATCGTCAGCGTGTTGACCGAATAGCCGAACAGCGCCAGCACGCCGAAGGTGCCCAGCAGCACCACCGGCACCGCGATGGCGGGCACCAGCGTGGCGCGCCAGCTCTGCAGGAAGAGATACATCACCACCACCACCAGCAGGATGGCGATGACCAGCGTATCGATCACCTCGTGAATCGAGGTCTTCACGAAGGTCGTGCTGTCGACCGGATAGGCGATCGTATAGCCCGACGGCATGCCCTTGGAGAGCTGCTCCACCTTGGCGCGCACGGCGGCGGCGGTCTTGATGGCGTCGGCCCCGGCGGCCAGCTGCACGGCAAGGCCCGAGGCGGGGTGGCCGTTGAGGCGGGCGGTGAAGCCGTAATCCTCAGGCCCAAGCTCGGCGCGGGCCACGTCGGAGAGGCGCACCACCGAACCGTCGGTCAGCGTCTTGACCACGATGTTGCGGAACTGCTCGGGCGTCTGCAGGCGCGATTTGGCCTTGACCACGGCGTTGATCGCCTGACCCTTGACCGCAGGCTGCTGGCCCAGCTGGCCAGCCGACATTTCAATGTTCTGGGCGCTGATCGCGCTGGTCACGTCGGAGGGCATCAGCTTGCGCGCGGCCAGCTTGGTCGGGTCCAGCCAGACGCGCATGGCATATTGCGCGCCGAAGACCTGGGTCTGCCCCACGCCGTTCACGCGGCCGATCTCGTCGTTGATATGGCTGAGCATATAGTCGCCGAGATCGTAGGAGGTGGCGCGGTTGCTCTCGTCATAGATCGCGACGACCATCAGGAAGTCGGCCGCGGCCTTGGTGACGGTGACGCCGCGCGTCTGCACCTCGGTGGGCAGGCGCGATGTGGCCTGCTGCACCTTGTTCTGCACCTGCACCTGCGCCGTATCCGGGTTGGTGCCCTTGGCGAAGGTGACGGTGATCGTCGCCGTGCCGGAGGCCGAGGAGGTGGAGGAGAAATACAGCAGATTGTCGATGCCGGTCAGCTGCTGTTCGATGATCTGGGTGACGCTGGATTCCAGCGTCTCGGCCGAGGCGCCCGGATAGGTCGCGGTGATGGCGATCTCGGGCGGGGAAACGTCAGGGTATTGCTCGATGGGAAGCGACATGATCGCGCCGGTGCCTGCCAGCATGATGGCGATCGCCACCACCCAGGCGAAGATCGGCCTGTCGATGAAGAAACGGCTGATACTCATGGGATCAGCTCCCGATCTTCACGAGAGTCTGTTTCACCGTGGCGCCGGGCAGGGCCTTGTCGGTGCCCTGCACGATGAGATGGTCGCCGGGCTTGAGCCCTTCGGAAACCACCCACATGTTGCCCACGGCCTTGACCGGCTTGATCTTGCGCTGCTCGACCTTGTTCTGCGCATCGACCACCAGCGCATAGGGATCGCCCTTGGCGTCACGCATCACGCCCTGCTGGGGGGCCAGCACGGCGTTGGGCACCACGCCCTGCGGCGTTTCGATGCGCACGAACATGCCGGGCAGCAGGATGCGCTGCGGATTGGGGATGCGGGCGCGCAGCACCACCGTGCCGGCGTTTTCATCCACGGTTACTTCGCTGAATTCGATGGTGCCGGTCTGCGGATAGTCGCTGCCGTCTTCCAGCTTCAGGTGAACCGTGGCGCTGGCGGGCAGCACGCTGCCATTGGCCAGCTGCTTGCGCAGCGCCAGCAGCTGGGCGCTGGACTGGGTGATGTCGACATAGATCGGATCGAGCTGCTGGATGGTGGCCAGCGCCGTGGTCTGCGCGGCGGAGACCAGCGCGCCCACCGTATAGGCCGAACGCCCGATGCGGCCCGAAATCGGCGCCAGCACCTTGGTGTATTCCAGATTGAGATCGGCGGCGCGCAGATTGGCCTCATACTGATGCAGGCTGGCGCGCGCGGTGCCCGCCGCGGCGGTGGCGTCGTCGATGTCCTGCCGGCTGACGGCCTGCGTGTCGCTCAGCTTGCGGTAGCGGTCGACCTTGTTCTGATTGGTGATCAGCGTGGCCTTCGCGCTTTCGATCTGCGCGGCGATCTGATCGCGCGAGGCCTTGTAGCTGCGCGGATCGATCAGATAGAGCGCCTGACCGGCCTTCACGTCGCTGCCTTCCTTGAACAGGCGCTGGCGGATGATGCCATCGACCTGCGGGCGCACGTCGGAGGTGTTGGTGGCGGTGATGCGCCCGGTCAGCTCGGTGCTGAGCGCGGCCTGCGTGCCCTGCAGCACGACAGTGCCGACATCGGTGGGGGGCGGCGTGGGGGGCGCTTTCTGGCCGGAACAGGCAGCCAGCGCGGCCGCAAGAGCCAGAGGTGCGGGCATCAGGGCGAGGGGGCGGGGGGCAAAATGACGCATGCCGGTCAAATGCTCTTTTGCGCTGCAACACGCCACAAGTTTTTCGGTAAAAATTTGTCCTCCCGCTTGTCGCTGCGTAGACGAACGTAGGGCTTTGTATCAGTCTGTAGGCAAGGTCTGCCCCGGTTGGACAAGGCTGTGCGCAGGCGATAAGGCCGCAAGGCGATGACTGTGCCTTCCGCTTCTTTCAGCCCTTCGGGCAGCTCTGCTTCCAGTAGCTCTTCTGGCGGCAGCGTGCTTGTGGTGGATGACGATCCCGATATTCGCGAGCTGATCATCGCTCAGCTGGAGCGGGAGAATTTCACCGTGCGCGCCGCGGGCAGCGTGGGGGAAACGCTGGCCGCGCTGGAGGATGCGCCCGCCGATGTGGTGGTGCTCGATCTCAACCTGCCCGATGGCGACGGGCTGAACCTGTGCCGCGATCTGCGTTCGCGCGGCTATGCCGATGCGATCATCATGGTCACCGCGCGTGACAGCGCCATCGACCGCGTGCTGGGCCTGGAGCTGGGCGCCGACGATTATCTCACCAAACCCTTCGAACCGCGCGAGCTGCTGGCCCGCGTGCGCAACCTGCTGCGCCGGATCGGCGGCAGCGAGACCAGCGCCGAGGCTCTGGCCCGCCCGCGCAACGCCCGTTTCGCCCAGATCGGCCCGTGGAAGCTGGATCTGCTGCTGCGCCGTCTGGTGACGGGCGACGGGCGGCTGGTGATGCTCTCCTCCGCCGAATACCGCCTGCTCTCGCGCATGATCGAGGCGCCCAATCAGGTGCTGGGCCGCGAGGCGCTCTCGCCCGAGCGCAAGGCCACCGTGGCCTTCGACCGGTCCATCGATCTGCAGATCAGCCGCCTGCGCCAGAAGCTGGCCGCCGAGCCGGGCGGGGTGGATCTGATCATCACCGTGCGCAGCGAAGGCTATGTGCTGGCCGCCAATGTCACCTATGAGTGATCGCGGGCCGGGCCGGTGAGGCGTTTCCCGCGGCGGGTCCGCGATTTCGCCGCGTCTCTGGCCGGGCGGATCGCGCTGCTGCTGATGCTGGGCATCGTCATCGCCTCGATCGCCTCGCTGGTGGTGGCCGATCATCTGCGCATTCTGGCGCTTCAGCATCTCCAGCTGGAACGCGTGGTGGCCAGCACGGCGGACATCGCCGACCGTTTCGTCCACAATCCGCAGGCCACGCAGGGCCAGCTCGACCGGCGCGAACTCTTCGGCGTGCGCAATGCCATGCCCGATGCCGTGCTGGGCGATGCCGATCCCCGGCTGGCCGATATGCTGGAGCAAAGTCTGGGGCCGCGTTCCGCCATCACCGTCAGGCGGATCACCAACAAGTGTTTCGGCGACGCCTATGTCAACCGCAACAGCATCGCGGGGGTGAAGGGCAAGCTCGATATCGTCTGCTGGCAGGTGGGCTTCACCGATGCGCGAGGTGTGCGCCGGCTGGTCACCATCGATCTCTTCGCTCTGGAGATCCCGCATAATGGCTCGCTCGATCCGATCTATCTGTTCCTGATCGTGCTGGCCAGCGCGCTGGTTTCGCTCTGGGCCGCGCGGCTCACCACCGTGCCGCTGCGCCGCCTGACCGGGGCGGCCCAGCGTTTCTCGCTCTCCATCGATCCCGAGGCGATCCCCGTCACCGGCCCGGGCGAGGTGCGCGTCGCGCTGGAAACCTTCAACCTGATGCAGCAGCGCGTGCGCGACGGTTTCCGTGAGCGCACCCATATCCTTGCCGCCATCGCCCATGACCTGCAGACGCCGATCACCCGCCTGCGCCTGCGGCTGGAGCATGTGCAGGACGCTCCCCTGCGGGAACGGCTGGTGGGCGATCTGGCGGCCATGCAGGCGCTGGTGCGCGACGGGCTCGATCTGGCCCGCAGCAGCGAGAACCGCGAGGAATGGTCGATGGTCGACATCGACTCGCTGGTCACCAGCCTTGTCGAGGATCATATCGAGATGGGCGCGCCGGTCTCGCTTTCGAGCCAGTGCAGCGTTTCGGCCTGGATCAAGCCCGATGCGCTGACCCGCTGTCTGGAAAACCTCATCAGCAACGCCATCAAATATGGCGGCGAGGCACGCGTGACCTGCGCCAGGCGCGAAGGTCTGGTGGAGATCGCCGTCGCCGATTCCGGCCCCGGCATCCCCGAGGAACGCCTCGCCGAAATGTTCGAGCCCTTCGTGCGCGGCGAGACCAGCCGCTCACGCTCCACCGGCGGCACCGGCATCGGCCTGACCATCGCCCGGGCCCAGGCCAACAGTTTCGGCGCGGTGCTGCAACTGGCCAACCGCCCCGAAGGCGGGGTGGTCGCCCGGCTGGGCTTTCCCATCCATGGCCCTGACGGCGCGGCCTGATACCCGGCGACTTCGCCCCGGAGGGGGGTGATCTGACGTATGCCCAAAGGCGCGTTCAGCCTGTAGCCATCATTGCGGAAGGGGGACCCCGGCCATCCGATAGCCAAATGCGGGCGGACCGGAGCGTTCAGCATATTCAGCAAGGCTGGCACAGGGCCGGCAGAAGGGGACAACTATGGTCGTGTCACTCCAGGAAAACGCTCAGGAAGATCTGATCGAGCGCGGCTTCTCGCGCCGCAACTTCGGCAAGATCGCCGCTCTTCTCGGCGCCGCCGCCGCTTCGCCCACCGCTTTCATCGGCACCGCCTCGGCCCAGCAGCAGGCCGCCCGCTCGCTCAAGGGCGGCACGATCATCGGTGCCAACGAATGCTGGACCGGCCCCTTCGCTTCGGGCGTGCAGGCCATCGCCAAGTATGCCGCCGCCGGCAACCGCTACGATCCCGACGATCTGAAGGACAAGCTGATCTCGACCGTCGCCGCCACCGAGGGCGTGGACCAGTCGGTGGTCCGCATCTGGCCGGGTTCGGGCGGTCCGCTGGTCAGCATCGTGGCGGCCTTCTGCTCGCCCACCAAGGGTCTGGTCACCGTCGATCCCACCTTCGAGTCGGCCTGGCGCACCGCTGCCTATCTGGGCGCGCCGCTCGCCAAGGCGCCGCAGACCATCGGCAAGGGTGCTGACGTCAAGGCCATGCTGGCCTCCAACCCCAACGCCGGCCTCTACTACATCTGCACCCCCAACAACCCCACCGGCACGGTCACCTCGCTGGCCGACATCCAGTGGCTGCTCGACAACAAGCCCGCCGGTTCGATGGTGCTGGTTGACGAAGCCTATATCCACTTCTCGGAAGCGCCTTCCGCTCTGAAGCTCCTTGGCAACCGCAAGGACCTCATCGTGATGCGCACCTTCTCGAAGCTGTTCGGCATGGCGGGTATCCGCCTGGGCCTGACCTTCGCGGCGCCGGAAGTGCAGCAGAAGATCGCCCTCTACAACGCCGTTTCGGGTGGCATCTCGATCACCGCCATGGCCTGCGGCGCGGCGGTCTACACCGAAGCCGGCCTCATCAAGGCCCGCCGCAACGAGATGATCGCCAACCGCGAGGAAACCCTCGCCTGGCTCGGCAAGAAGGGCATCGAATATCACCCGGGCGCCGAGGCCAACATGTTCATGGTGAACTGGAAGAAGCCCGCCAAGGAAATGCAGACCGCGCTGTTGACCGAAAAGGTGCAGATCGGTCGCAATTGGCCGATCTGGCCGACCACCTCGCGCATCACCGTGGGTTCGGCCCAGGATATGGCCAACTTCCGCGCCGCCGTGGAGAAGACTTACAAGGCTTGAGAGGGCTCCGGCCATCGCGGCTAACCCCGCAGGCCGGATGAGAGCGGGAAAGGCGTCCGGTCCTTCGGGGTCGGGCGCCTTTTTTGTTGTTTCAAGGGGTTGTGGTGGAAAGTTGATAAGAAGAAAGAAGAGGAGATGCGAGGGGGGGTACCCCCTCGCACGCCCATTCCGTCTTCCGGCTCATGGGCAGTGGCGCCGAAACGGTGCGCCCAGCCGCTCCACCTGCAGGACCTCAGGCCCCGCAGGCATAAATCGCGTGCATCTGCCTGCGGCGCGGCGACTTTGCTCTGCTGCCGAACCCGAAGCGCCACGCAGGCAATAAAGGGAGCGCGAGGGCGATGACCCTCGCATTTCCCCTTTTTACCTGGCTTGCTGAAACAACCTCTTACGCAAAATCTTCAACGCGCCATCCAGCGAGCGCAGCTCCTCCAGCGACATGCCCAGCCCCTCGAACACCTCTTGCGGAATGCACGAAGCCTGTGTTGCCAGCTCTCGCCCCTGATCGGTCAGCGATACGCGCACCACGCGCTCATCCTTGCTGTCGCGGCGGCGGGTGAGGTGCCCGGCGGCCTCCATGCGCTTGATCAGCGGGGTGAGGGTGGAGGATTCCAGAAACAACTGCTCGCCGATTTCGCTGACGGTCTGGCCGTCTTTCTCGCGCAGCAACACGATCAGCAGATATTGCAGATAGGTCAGCCCCAGCCGGTCGAGCAGCGGCTTGTAGAAGCGATTCACCGCCAGCCCGGTCGAATAGACCGAGAAGCAGAGGAAATCGTCCAGCGTGCCGGTGACGGAGGAGGGGGCTTCGTTCTTCATTCCCGCAATATAATCGAGTGCGATTGAATTGCAAGGAAGGCTCATGCCCATCGCGCGGTGGCATTTCCGTTCTAGTCCGACTAGAAACCCCTGCACGAGCCTGCACGGAACGTGGCGGCCTGTCGGCTGTTGCCGTTGTATGCCTGCGATGGAGTTTGCCCGATGAGTGCGATTGCCAATCTGTCCGCCGCCATGAGCCATTGTCCGTTGGTCGCCATCTTGCGCGGGGTGCGCCCCGAAGAGGTGGAGGCCGTGGGCGAACAGCTGGTCGAGGCTGGTTTCAGCATGATCGAGGTGCCGCTCAACTCGCCTGATCCCTTTGACTCCATTGGCCGTCTGGCGCGTCGTTTCGGGCCTCAGGTGCTGATCGGCGCGGGCACGGTGCTGACGCGTCGCCAGGTGGCGCAGGTGCATGATGCGGGCGGACGGCTGATCGTTTCGCCCAATGTCGACACCGATGTGATCGCCGCCAGTGTCGAGGCGGGCATGGTCAGCCTGCCGGGCTTTTTCACCGCCAGCGAGGCTTTCACCGCGCTGGATGCCGGGGCCACGGGGCTGAAGCTGTTCCCGGCGGAGGGTGTGGGGCCGTCCTATGTGAAGGCTCTGCGCGCGGTGCTGCCTGCCGATACGGCCTTGCTGGCGGTTGGCGGCGTGGCGGTGGACAATCTGTCGGACTGGTTCGCGGCGGGTGCGGATGGCGCCGGGCTGGGATCGGCGCTCTATCGCCCGGGGCGCAGCGCTGGCGACGTCGGTGCGATTGCCCGCGCCTTTGTGGCCGCCGCGCGTGAGGCGCAGGGGCTGGTGATCGATACTTCAGTCTAACGGCGGCGGTCTGGCCATGGACGCCTGCGGCAAGGCGCGCTAAGGCTCCCTGGTGATTATCCCGCAGATTTCCAAGGAGTTCCCCATGCCGAGCAACCCTTCCGATCTCTGGGCCGAGGGGCGCGTCGCTCTGGTCACCGGCGCCACCTCGGGCTTTGGTCAGGCCATGGCGCGGCGTGTGCTGGCGGCGGGCGGCAAGGTGATCGCCACCGGCCGCCGCGCGGAACGGCTGGAGTCGCTCAAGGCCGAGGGCGGCGACCGGCTGCTGGCCGTGCCGCTGGATATCCGTGATCCTGATGCCGGTCACAAGCTGGTCGCCGATCTGCCCGAGGCGTTCAAGGCCATCGATATCGTCTTCAACAATGCAGGGCTTGCGCTGGGTCTGGAGCCGGCGCAGCGCGCGCAGCTCTCTGACTGGGAGACAATGATCGAGACCAATGTCACCGGTCTGGTGCGCATCGCTCACGCCGTGCTGCCCGGCATGGTGGAGCGCGGGCGTGGCCATATCATCAATCTTAGCTCCGTGGCGGCGACCTATCCCTATCCCGGCGGCAATGTTTACGGGGCCACCAAGGCGTTTGTGCGCCAGTTTTCGCTCAACCTGCGGGCCGATCTGCTGGGGACGCCGATCCGCGTCACCTCGCTGGAGCCGGGCGCTTGCGAGACCGAATTCTCGCAGGTGCGCTTCCGGGGCGACGATGGCGCGGCTGCCAAGGTCTACGAGAACATGAAGCCGCTCAGCGCCGAGGATGTGGTCGATACCGCCGAGGCGGTGCTGCGTCTGCCCGCGCATCTCAATGTGAACACCATCGAGATCATGCCGGTGCAGCAGGCCTTCGCGCCTTTCGCCATGGCGCGCACCGGGGCGTAAGCACGCCCGGCCGCAGGGGGCAATTGGCCAATGGCGGCCCTTCGCCCCCTGTGCTAGGCGCCCGGAACAGGCTGCACGCGGGGGCGTGCGGCTTTTTTGGGGCGCTGGCAGGACAGAGTGGTGGCAACGGTTACGCGTGGTGGTCTTCTCGTTCAGAATCCGGGCGACGGCATGATCAGCCTTGCCGTGCCCACTTTGGTCCAGCGGGCCTATGACCATCTGCTGGCGATGATCCTGACCGCGCGCATCGCCCCGGGCGAGCGCGTCGCCATCGATCGTGTGGCGCGCGATCTCGCCATGTCGCAGACCCCGATCCGCGAGGCACTGAGCCAGCTGGAGGCCGAAAGGCTGGTCTTCAAGCGGCCCAACATCGGCTATCGCGCCTGCCCGGAGATGGGCGGGGTGGAATTGCGCGATGCTTTCGCCCTGCGCCTGCTGGTCGAGCCCCATGCCGCTGCCGAGGCTGCGCGCAATATGGGCGAGGGGGCCCGCACCGGGCTCAACCATATGCTGCGCGAGATGGAAGGCGCCGCCGCGCAAAAGGGCGGGCAGGGGCGCTTTGCCGAGGCGCTGGCCGCTTTGCAGCGGTTGATCGCCATCGGCAGCGGCAATGCGCTGTTGGCGGGGACGATGCTGTCGCTCCATCGCCGTTTGCGCATTTTGCATGCACGGCGCGGGCCCGAGGATCAGCGCGAAACGGCGGGCGAGATGGGGGCGGTGATCCATGCTCTGGTAGCGCGCGATGCGGCGCGATCCAGCACGCTGCTGCGCGATCATCTGACGGCGGCCCATGCAAGGCTGGAGCAGGCGCTGGCGGCGCCGCGTCCGGCCTAAGACTGATAGGCCCTGTTCAGATCGAGCAGATGATGGCCCAGCACGGCTTTCCCGTCTCGATCCACGATGATGGCCAGCAGCGTGTTGAAGCGCTCCGTGCCGATCAGGATATGGTCGAAGCGCTGCGCGCCATCGCGATAGAGATGCCGCACATCGTGCAGGCCGGTCACGCCCAGAGCCTCCAGATCGATGCTGTCCACATAGGGCCAGATGTCGAGAACCGGCTCGGCGCTTTGCGTCACATCGCGCATGGGCGGTGTGAAAAAGCCAGAAAACTCTTCGGATGAAAAGAGATAGGGCATGGACCTAATCTTCATCCTCAACAGGCAAGGGTTCGTCCGGCAGCGTGTCGAACCGCATGGTGAAGGTCGTGCCTCCCGGCCCGCTCTCGCAGGCGATGGTGGCGCCGTGGCGGTCCATCACCGTCTTGACGAAGGCCAGCCCTAGTCCGGCGCTGCGTTTTTCCTTGCCGTTGCCCGCCACGAAGCGCCCGAACAGATTGCGCCGCACGGCATCGGGCATCCCTTCGCCCTGATCGCGGATCGAGACTTCCGCTTCCTGCGCGCCGGGGCCGGGCTGGATGGCGCAGGTGATGGTGCTGCCTTGCGGGCTGTATTTCACGGCATTGTCGATCAGATTGGTGAAGGCGCGCAGCAACATTTGCGGCTCGGCCATCAGGAAAACCGGTTCCTCGGCGCCGTCCAGAACGATGCCAACGCCCTTTTCGCGGGCCAGTGGGAGCAGATCGTCGGCGGCCTCGATCAGCATATCGGCCAGCATGATCTCGACCGGCTCGAACGGCGCGGCCTGAGCGCGGGCCAGTTGCACGAAGCCATCGGCCAGAGTCATGGTGCGTCGCGCATGGCGGGCGATGCGCCCGGCCAGATCGCGCGGCAAATCCGCCCCCTGCGGCCCTTCGACCATCGTGATGATCGAGGCCTGGGGCGAGCGCATATCGTGGCTCAGCAGTTGCAGCACCTCCTCGCGGGTGCGTTCGGCCTCGCGGATGGGGGTGATGTCGACAAGGCGCACGATCCAGCCGCTGTGCTGGCCATTGGCATGCTCCAGCCGGGCGCGGGCGATGACGACGCGGCGGCCATCGGCGGTGGTGATCTCGTCCTCATGGCGTTCCAGCGTGATGGCGGCCAGAATGTCGCTGAGCAGAAAGCCCGCCAGATTGCCGCCCATCATGGCGATGGCGGCGGCATTGGCCAGCGTGACACGTTCATCCACCCCGGCGACCAGCACGGCGTCGGGCAGATGCTCGATGGTGTCGGTGGCGAAGCGGCGGATGTCGCGGATGCGGTCGATCGCGCCGGCCAGTTGCTGGGTCTGGGCCTCGATCACATCGGTGGGGAGGGCGCGTTCCCGGCGGGGGAGGGCCAGATCCTTTTCCGCGGCGAAACGGGCGATTTCAGCGTCGACATAGTCGCTGATCGCCTGAAGCCGCCGCCAGCCCCAGAGTGGATAGGCCAGCAGCAGACCGGCCAGCATCGCGCCGGGCGGCGCCCACCAGCCCGCCAGCAGCAGGCCCGCCGCCGATCCGCCCAGCACCAGCAGGATCGCCGCGAGCGAACAGCGCAGCGCCATGGCGGGCGTCCAGCGCCAGAAGCCCAGCATCAGCGCCAGCACCGGCAGCACCGAGATCAACGCCAGCCAGAGCGGCGGCACGGCGCGGATCATCCGCCCGGCCAGCATCGCGTTGAGCAGATGAGCCTGAAGCTCCACCCCCGGCATGGCAGCGCCGCCGGGCAGAGGGGTGGGATAGCGGTCACCCACGCCGGTGGCGGTGGCGCCCACCAGCACGATCTTGCCGCGCAGGAAGACGTCGGGCACCTCGCCCGCCAGCACAGAGGCGAAGGGCGCGGTGGGAAAGGCGCCGGTCTGTCTGGCATAGGGCAGCAGCACCGGGGCGCCATGGGCTGTGAAGACGGGCGAGGGATGGCCCTCGATCCGGCGATAGGCCAGTTCCATCAGATGCGGCACGGGGGCGCTGACACCGGCGCTTTCGCTGAGTGCGATATGGCGGATCAGGCCGTCGCTGTCGGCCTCCAGATCGACATGGCCGATCTGCGCATGGGCGCGCACTTGCTGGATCGGGGGCACGGCGTCGACCGCCGCGCCATTGCTGCCCGGCGCCTGAAACAGCATGGGGGCGATCACCGGGCTTGCGCGCGACAGCGCCTGCCCCAGCGCGGCATCATCGGGCGTGGGTTCGACAAACAGCACGTCATAGGCGATCAGCGTGGCCCCGGCGCGGCTGAGGCGTTCGATCAGGCGGGCATGCAGGTCGCGCCGCCAGGGCCATGCGCCAAGGCGTTTCAGGCTGTCATCATCGATGGCCACGATCTGGATCCGCGGATCGACCGGCGGCGCGCGCCAGCGGATCAGCCGGTCATAGATCTGGTTGTCCAACCTTCGCGCGCCGCCTGTCCACGCCAGCGCTGCCGCAATGCCGCCGGCAAAGCAGAGGATCACGCTCCATTCCAGCAGCAGGCGGCGATAGGGGCGTTTCAGCGCTCGATCCTGATCTCGCGCCATGGCGTCCACAGATCATCATCCCGCGCGGGGCTGCTGATCGCGCCGACACGCCAGCGATAGGGGCCGGGGGGCACATCGTCCAGCCGCAGGGCGGAGCCATGGAGATTGTCCTCATCCAGCGCGAGCTTGCCCGGATGTTTGGCCAAGGGCTCGCCATGCTTGTCGATGGGGATCATCTGCACCCGGAAATGCGTGCCCGCATCGCCTGAATAGCGCCACGTCACGCGCCAGCTATGCGCCGAGAGCCGGCCGATATCGGCGTCCAGGGCATGGGCCCGCCGTTCGAAGCCCTGCGTGGCGGGCAGGCCTTCGAAACCTGTATTGGAGATGGCGGTGGCACGGGCGAACCAGTTGCCTTCGGGCAGGTTGGCGAAATGGCCTTCGGGCGTGACTGAAGAGGTCTCGGCGACGATATCCTGAAACCCGGCATCCCGCGCGATCTGGAGATGATAGGAGGCCGCGCCCGGAACCGGGGCCAGCGAAAAGAGCAGCTCATGCCCGGCCTGAAGGCGGTTGGCTTCGGCAAAGGCGGGGGCGGGCAGCAGAGGCTCGGTATGGATGCCGCCGCCCGGCGCCACTGCCGCGCCTTCGCCCAACGGGATCATCTGGGGATGGGCCGCGCCGGGCGCGCCCACGGCCACCGTGCCGCCCAGCACCTCGGTCAGCGAGGGGCCGTCTCCGTAATTGACGCGAAACACCGTGCCGCGCACCGCCGAAACGGCGATGGGGGTGCGCACCTCATAATGGCTGGCCGGGCCGACCTGCTTGGCGACGGTGGTTTCCAGCCGCCCATGCTCCACGCTGAACTGCTGGTCCAGCGTGCCGGTCAGCAGGATGCGGCGCATGCGCGAAAGGCGCACCACGCTTTGCGAGGGCATGGTCACCACAGAGCCATCCGCCGCGCGCAGGCTGAGGAAGGAGGTGGCGCCGGTCTCGATCCGCGTGCCTTCGGTCAGCACCGCGCCCTGGCTGGCGGCGTGGCGGTCCTCGCCCAGCCGCACATCGCCGCGAAAGCTGATGACGCTCGCGGTGACCGATGCGCCGCGCAGCAGGTTGACGGGAATGCGCAGATCGATGTCTGGCTGGAGATGTTCCGGGATCGGCACATGGTTGAGCTGCTGCACCACGCGATAATCCTCGACCCTGTTGAAATAGCGCCGGGCCAGATCGATCAGCGTGTCATGCAGATGGGTGTGGTAGCTCACCTCGGAGGGCGTATTTTGCGCCTGAACCGCCGAAGGCAGGCCGCAAAGCAAAGCCAAATTCAGAACCGTGGCGATGCCCGGCATCATGCGGGGCATGCGACGGGCCTGAAAGTGCTTGTTCATTCGTCCTCCGCGCAAGCCTCCAAGCGGTAGCCATAGCTTACAATCGTCTGCAAGCGGAAGTTGCCGCCCACAGCAAGTTTCAGCTTTGCCCGAATATGGGACACATGCACATCCAGCGTGCGCGTGGGCAGGCCCGCCACGCTGTTCCACACGGTATCGAGCAGATAGCCGCGCGACAGGGGGCGGTTGAGGTTCTGGAAGAACAGCAGCGCCAGGGTGAATTCCTTGGCGGTCAGCCGCTGGGAATCACCATCGAAATGGACGGTGCTTTCCAGCCGGTCGAAGCGGTAGGCGCCGAAATCGATATGGCGCTGCGGCGCGGCGCGCTGGCCGGAACGGCGCAGCACGGCATCGATCCGCGCGGAAATCACGGCGGCGGTTTCCGGCTTGACGATAAAGTCATCCGCGCCCTGGCTGAGCGTTCTGGCGATATCGCTTTTGTTATACTGGCTGGTCAGCATGATAACGGCGGGCGGAACTTCAAGGTTTTGCTGCATCCATGCCAAGACTTCGGGTCCGGTCATACGCGGCATGTGCCAATCGAGGATAACCAGATCGAAGGTTTCGCGCTGAAGTTGAGTGACGATCGACTGTCCATCGCCGAAAACCACACAGCTGTGTCCGTCACTTGCCGTAATTGACTTGATGAAATCGACGAAGGTCACATCGTCGTCAGCAATTGCGATACGCATGAGATCCCTTCATGTAGGGCTCACAATGCCCCATCCCGTATCCCTCGCCAGATATACCTTGTTGTCACTTGGCAGAAGCGCAAAGGTGAGAGAATTTACAATCCTTTACAATGGTGGCTATGACGGCCTTGTTAAGGTGCTTGATGGTGTTAACCCTGCGACAGCTTTAAGCAGCTGGAAAGAGGGTTATTAAGGCATATTGACAGGATTTTCGATCCCGGGGACAGTGCCGTATCTTTGCCTTGGCCGCGACGTGTTTTACACGGATCTGGTTAACATCGGCTTGGCCGGAGACTGGGGAAACGCGCAAATCGCCTGCCATTCGGGCGCCGAATGCCCAACGAAACGGCGCTGTCCGCTGCCCGTTCAGTGTTAAGCAATGAAAAGCGAAGGCCGCCCGGCACGGATCCTGGGGAGACTCCGTAGCAGGCGGCCTTGAGAAAACGAGGATGGCCCTGGATTTCAGACCATCCTCAAGGCTTTAGAAGCGGACGTTGGCCTCCAGCCCATAGGTGCGCGCTTCATTGTAGAAGCCATTGGTGCCCACCGTGGTGCTGAACGCCTTGTAGAAGACATGCTGCTCATTGAGCAGATTGCGCGCCCAGCCCGCAACGGTCAGCTTCGCGCCGCCCTGGCCCAGATCGATATCGGCAAAGGCGATGCGGCCGTTGACGATAAAGGCGCTGTCGCCCTTGGGCTGATAGACGTTGCTGGCGGCGCCGGGGCCGTTGTAGACCGGGTCGCTGTAGCCCTGATAGAAGCCATTGTCGTAATTGAAGTCCATATGGCCGCGCAGGGTGAAGCCACGGGCCGGAACCTCATAGGTGATCGAGGCGCTGGCCGAATTGGTGGGCGTATAGACCGCGTAGATCGGGATCGGCAGCGGATTGACGGTCTGGCTGGTGCCCTGCGGGAAGGGGTTGGAGGTGTTGGGGATCTTCACCTTGGTATAGGCATAGCTGCCCGTCAGCGTCAGGCCGGTGATCGGCACCAGCGTCAGTTCCGCTTCCACGCCTTTCAGGCGGCCGGTGCCCGGCGCATTGGCGGTTTCGATGGTGGTGCGGGTGCCGGTGGTGATCAGATTGCCATTGGCGTCGAACTGCTGATAATTCGCCTGGAAGTCGAGCTGGATGTTCTTGTAGCTGCCGGTGTAGGCGGCCACGTTCAGGCGGGCATGGCGGTCGAGGAATTCGGTCTTGGCGCCGATCTCGAACATCGAGACGGTTTCGGGCTTGAAGGGCGCATAGGTGAGCGAGCGCGAGTTGGCACCGCCCGATTTGTAGCCCGTGCTCCACTTGCCATAGACATGCATGTCGCGCGTCAGGTCATAGGCCAGATTGACCATCGGATCGACGCGCGTCCAGGCGGCATTGAGCTGCTGGGGCCGGGTCACGCCGTTCACCGTGGGGGTGGTGCCGTTGATGATGAACAGCTGGCCGACCTTCTTGTCACGCGTGAAGCGCAGACCACCGGTCAGATGCAGGTGATCGTTGGCGATGGGCGGGGTGTAGGTCGCCTGACCGAAGGCGCCGAGGCTGGTGGCGGTGACATGGCTGGCGCGGTCGATGGAGACCGTGTTCATGTCATAGGTCTTGATGATATAGGCGCTGCCCGCGGCATTGGTGAACTGGTTGGTGTAGAAGGCCTGCGCGTTGTCCTGCACCTTTTCCTGATAGAACAGGCCGCCGGCCACGAATTTCAGATGCGGGATCTCGCCGATCAGCTGCAGCTCCTGGCTGACCTGATTCTGGCGGAACTGCGCCAGCGAATAGCGCGAGAAATTGGCATTGTTGAAGTTGCCGGACGTGGAGGTGACCATCGTGGTGGCGGCGGAGCCATTGTCATACTGGCTCTGGTTCAGATTGCGGTAGGAGCTGATCGACTTCAGCGTGATCTTGGGGGCCGCTTCCCATTCCAGCGTCAGGCGGTGGCCCCAGGTCTTGCCGATGCTCAGCTGCTGAGGCACGCCGACATTGGCGCTGCCCGCGCGCGTGGCCTGAACGGTGCCCAGCGTGGCCAGCTTCACCGTGCTGGCCGTCGGCGCCGAGAGCAGCTGGAGATAAAGCGGGGTCGAGGCGTCGTAGGAGGTGTCATAGGCATAGTCGGCGCTGAAATTGGGGGCCGGCTTCCACAGCGCTTCGACATGCAAGCCGCGCTTGTTGTAGTAGTTGAAGCCATACTGGCCTTCCAGCGGGTTCTTCACCATGGCGTCGCGATGGGCGACCACGCCGTCGATCTTGACGGCAATGTCATGCCAGGCGGGCAGGTCGAGGTGGACTTCGCCCTTGTAGGAGCCATAATTGCCGAAACCGGCGGTCATGTTGGCCTTG
Organism: Novosphingobium rosa NBRC 15208; assembly: GCF_001598555.1. Taxonomy (GTDB): domain Bacteria; phylum Pseudomonadota; class Alphaproteobacteria; order Sphingomonadales; family Sphingomonadaceae; genus Novosphingobium; species Novosphingobium rosa. The sequence goes on along the minus strand of NZ_BCZE01000003.1, from coordinate 101,256 downwards.
AACTGGCCGCTGGGCTTCTTGGTGGTGATGTTGACCGCGCCGCCTTCGGTGTTGCGGCCAAACAGCGTGCCCTGCGGACCCTTGAGAACCTCGATGTTCTCCACATCATAGATCGCGGTGCCCAGACCCTGGGCGCGGCCCATATAGACGCCGTCGATATAGATGCCCACGCCCTGGTCGCGCGCGGGCTGGTTGCTGTCGGACAGCACGCCGATGCCGCGAATGTTCATCACCAGCGCCGAATTGCGCGAATAGAAGGGCGCGACCTTGAGCGAGGGAATGGCGCCATCGCCCAGATCGAGCAGCGAGGTGACATGGCGGTTGGCGATATCCTGCGAACCCAGCACCGAAATGGCGATGGGGGTGGTCTGCAGGCTTTGCGGGCGCTTTTCGGCGGTGACGATGATGTCCGTCAGTTGCTCGGTCTCGGCGGCTTCGGCGGCAGGCGCTTCGGCAGGCGCCGGAGCGGCGGCGAAAGCGGGCGCCGACAGCGCGCAAAGCGATGAACCCGCCAGCCACAGGCTAGCGCGCAGCATGGAAATCTTGAGCATGAAATGACGTCCCCTGTACAAATCTCAGGGGCGGCCTTGGCGGGCCTTGATGACGCGTTTACGACATTTATTTGGATACTATTACAGATGGATAGCGCCAGGCCGATTTATACATGATTTTTACAGGAGGCATTTGCCGTGGAGGATGGTCACGGCCCTTCCATCGCATGCGGCGCGCCAGATTACCCATCGCCACCCCTGTGGGCAATGCGCCAACTTGCTCTGGCTCCCCGGCCAGCCCCGTGCCATGCCGGAGCCAGCCATGGAGTACCCGATGACCGCCAGCACCACGTCTGTTTCCGCCCGCCCCGCGTGGCGTCGCCTGCTGGGCACGCTCTATGTGCAGGTGTTGCTGGGCATGGTGGTGGGGGCGGTGATCGGTTTTGCCGCGCCCGATCTGGGCGTGCAGTTGAAGCCGCTGGGCGATACGTTCGTGCGGCTGATCAAGATGATGATCGGGCTGATCGTGTTCTGCACCATCGTTTCGGGCGTGGGCGGATCGAAGGATCTGAAAGGTGCGGGCAAGACCGGGGGCGTGGCGCTGCTCTATTTCGAGGTGGTGTCGCTGGTGGCGCTGGTTGCGGGTCTGGCGATGGTGCATCTGCTGAAGCCCGGCGTGGGCTTCGGGGCCGATCGCGCGCATCTCGATGCCCATGCCGTGGCGGCCTACACCACGGGTGCCAAGGCGCATGACGGACTGGTCGATTTCCTCACCGGCATGGTGCCCGACAGCGTGGTGGGCGCCTTCGCCAATGGCGAGATCCTGCAGGTGGTGCTGATCTCGGTGCTGTTCGGCGCGGTGCTGGCCCAGACCGGAGAGCGCGGCGCGGCGGTGCGCGATCTGATCGAATCGGCCAACAGCGTGGTCTTCGGCGTCATCAACCTGATCATGCGGCTGGCCCCCTTCGGCGCGGGCGGGGCCATGGCCTATACGGTCGGCAAATTCGGCCTGAGCGCGCTGGGCAAGCTGGCCGGGCTGGTGGGCACCTTCTATCTGGCGGGCGCGCTGTTCGTGCTGGTCGGGCTGGGGCTCATCATGGCCACCACGGGCCTCTCGATCCTCAAGCTGCTGGGCTATCTGAAAGCCGAATTGCTGATCACGCTGGGCGCCAGCTCGTCCGATGCGGCGCTGCCCGGCCTGATGGAGAAGATGGAGCATCTGGGCCTGTCGCGCCAGCATGTCGGTCTGGTGGTGCCTGCCGGCTATGTCTTCAACACCGATGGCACCGCGATCTATATGTCGATCACCGCGCTGTTTATCGCCCAGGCGCTGGGCATCGATCTCACGTGGCAGCAGGAGGCGCAGATGCTGGCCGTGGCCATGGTGACCTCCAAGGGCGCGGGCGGGGTTTCGGGCGCTGGCTTTATCGGCCTGCTGGCGACTTTGGCCGTCGTGCCCGCCATTCCCCCGGCGGGCATGGCGCTGGTGCTGGGCGTCGACCGTTTCATGAGCGAGGCGCGGGCTCTGGTGAACATGATCGGCAATGCGGTGGCCTGCGTGGTGCTGGGCCATTGGCTGGGCGATCTGGATCGCCCCCGCGCCGCCCGCGTGCTGGCGGGGGATGAGGATCTGCGCTTCGTGCCCAATGGAGGGCGCGACTAAGCGGAAATCGGGAATAAATTTCCGCTGGGCGCAATCTGGCCCATGCGCCTCTTGGCCGGGGGGCTTGGGTGTTGCGTTTCAGTTTGCCGCATCGCTTTTGCGAAAAACCGGTTCCCACTTTTTCGCGCGATGCTCTAGGCCTTGGCTCTTGCCCAAGACGGGCGCGAATCAAGCTTGAGGACACATCAGGATGAAGCGGATTGCTCTTGCCATGCTGGCGACGACGCTGGTGCTGGCAGCGCCTGCGCAGGCGCGGCACCACCATCATGCCAAGGCATCGACCAGCCAGAGCGCCAAATCCACCGGCAAGCATGGCGCCAAGGCGACGAAGCGCGGCTCGGCTCAATCCCGCCGCAGCCATCATGCGCGGGTGGCGGTGAAGCAAAGGGCGCGCCATGCCTCGGCGCATCAGGCCTCGACTCATCGTGCATCAAGGCATCAGGGACGCCATGCCGCAACCTATGCCGCGCATCGCGGCAGCCACGCCGCCCGCCTGCGCGGCAAGGCGCAGGGACGGCATCAGGCTGCGGCCTACGGCACGCGGCATCACCATGGCGCGGTGAAGACCTCGCGCCATGTGGTCTCGCATCGCAAGAGCGCCTATCATGCCGGGCGTCATCACGCGTCCAGCCGCCATGCCTATCGCACGACCAGCCACCGCTATGGCAGCCGGCACCACGCCAGCCGCTATACCAGCCGCCACAAGCGCCACAGCTATACCCCCCATCGCCGGGCGACCTATGGCCAGAGCGCCTCGCACGCCGCGCCGACCTACCGCACCCCGCATTATGATGCGCCGGTGGACAACAGCGGCCAGAGCAGCGGCAATTTCAACAATGCTTTCAAGGATATCCGCCCTAACGGCGATAACCACTAAGTCCGGGACGCAAGGCTCACGGGGCATCGCGCCGTGGGCCGTTGCGGCCGGGTGATGTCATCCGGCCTGAAAACGCTCCAGCATCTGCGCGGCGGGCACGGGCCGCCCATAGAGATAGCCCTGAAAACGCGTGCAGCCCGCCATCACCAGCAGGCTGTGCTGCCTTTCGGTCTCCACTCCTTCGGCGATCACCTCCAGATCCATCGCCCGGCCCAGACGGATGATGGCATTGATCAGCTTGCGGTTGTCGACATCGCCCGCATCGAGGTTGCGCACGAAGCTGCGGTCGATCTTGATCTTGTCGATGGCGAAGCGATGCAATGAAGACAGGCTGGAAAAGCCCGTGCCGAAATCGTCCAGCGCGATGGAAAAGCCTTCCTGCGCCAGCACATCGATGTTGTCGCGCGTCGCGCCATCCTGGCCCAGCATGGCGGTTTCGGTGATCTCGATCTGATATTGCGCGGGATCGATGCAATATTCCGCCACCAGCCGCGTCACCGTCGCCATAAAGGCGGGGGTGCGCAATTGCAGCGCCGAAACATTGATTCCCACCGGAGCCCCGCGCCAGTCGGCGGTTTCCTGAAACACCGTGCGCAGCGTGAATTCGCCCAGTTCGGCCATCATCCCGGCCTCCTCGGCCAGCGGCACGAAGAGGGTGGGGCCGATGGGGCCGCGCTCGGGATGGTCCCAGCGGATCAGCGCCTCCATGCCCACCAGACGGCGCTTTTCATCGACCTGCGGCTGATAGACCATATGCAGCTGGCCAAGGTTGATGGCATCGCGCAGATCCTGCTCCATGCGGCGGCGCAGGCGCAGGGCGGCATCCATCTCCGGCTCGAAGAAGGTGGCGCGGTTGCGGCCCCGCTCCTTGGATTGATAGAGCGCCAGATCGGCCTGACGCAGCATGTCCGCGGCATCGGCCTTGCTGTCATGAACCAGCGCGATGCCGATCGAGCAGGCGATGCTGGTCGTCCCGGCGTCGAGCTGGAAGGGCTGGCGCAGCGCCTCAAGCACCTGCTCGGCCAGCAGCATGGCGGCGGAGGCATCGGCCTGAGGCTGCAGGATGATGAATTCATCGCCGCCCATGCGCGCCACCGTATCGCCCTCGCGGCAGAGCGTCACCAGCCGGTCGGCCACAGCCCGGATCAGCTCGTCGCCCGAGGGGTGGCCCAGCGTATCGTTGACATCCTTGAACCGGTCGAGATCGAGGCAATGCAGCGCGATCCCCACCGGCATGTCACGCGCGATGGCCTGCCAATTGGCCAGCCTTTCGAGCAGCAAGGTGCGGTTGGGCAGGCCGGTCAGCGCATCATGCAGCGCCAGATAGCGGGCCTGCGCCTCGCTGGCGATCAGATGGCGGGCGATGGCGGCGGATTGGCGCAGCAGCAGGAAGCCGACCAGCAGCACGATGGCGCCCGCCGCCGCCAGGGTCATCCGCAAACGGCCAAAGACCATGGCCGCCGGGCTTTGCTGCTTCCAGCGGATGGCCGCGATGACTTTGCCCTGCGCATCGGCCAGAGGCAGCAGGTGATAGCCCTTTTCCGGCATGGGATTGTCGGTGATGGTCAGCTCATCGGCCAGATGGCGCAGGCCGAATTTGCGCAGCATCGCATCGTCGAAAGGCAGACCGGTGATGATCGTGGCGCCGCCCGGCGGGCCGGTGCCGGTGATCGTCAGCAGATAGAGCTGGCCATCGTGCCGCAGGATGTTGCTGCCCATGACGGAGGATTTTTGCGCGTGTGCTGCGCTCAGAACTGGCAGGACATCGCTCACCGCCCGGGCGAAGGGGTGATAATCGGCCAGCTTGGTGCGCTGCCCATCGGTGGCGGCATAGATAGGCTGGCCCTGCGCATCGAGCACAAAGAGCCGCTCCATCTCATGCTCGCTGGCCAGATGCCGGGCCAGGTGCTGGTCGATCCAGTCCGGATCGGTCAGATGCTGCGCGGTCTCCGCCGACGTGGTCAGCGGCGCGATGGCCCGCGCGATATGGACGATGCGGGTATGGTAGTTCTGCCGGGCGATCTGGAACTGGGTCTCATAAGCCACCGTGTCGAACTGGTTGACGACAAAGGCCGCCGTCATCAGCAGCACCGCCAGACCCGCCAGCGCGATTCCCGCCAGAGTGCGGAACCGGTCCGCCTGACCGGCGCTGTGGGCGAAGGCGTCGGCGCGGCTCATTCCAGCCTGCTGGCGCAGGACGAAAGAGGCGCTGGCCAGGGCGCCGAGTGGTATGCGCTGTTCGTCCGGTTCATCAGACCTATGGGCATAAACCATGGCTCTTTAGCAAAGCCCTGTGGCGTGGCACGCATTGCAACAGGGCTGGTCTTTCAGGATCGGCAAGAAAGACTAACGCAGCCTTGCGCCGGGGATCGGGAAGGATGCGGATGCGGGATCAGGCCATCGCTGCCGCACCGCGTTGCATGAGCTTGCGGCAGGCGGTTGAGCCCATGGCGATCAGCCGGGCCTCCCCGCCGGTGGGGCAGCCTGCGCCGTGCCACAGGCCCGTCAGCGCCAGACCGTAGAAGGCCATCCCCGCGCCGCCGCAGAGCAGCAGTCCAGCTCCCAGCGGCCAGGGCCCCAATCCTCCGAGCCATGGGCGGGCGATCAACAGCAGCATGGCCATGGCGCAAGCGGCCGCCATGGGGCGGGCCAGGGCGACCAGCACCCGTGCCGGATGCAGACCGATCAGCGCGCGCAGCAGGATCAGCGCATTACCCAGAGCGATGGCCCCCACGACAGCCCGCACCGCGATGGCGCCGGTCAGCCCCCAGCACCATGCGGCGAGCAAGGTCAGCGGGATGCGCACCAGAAACTCGACCAGCGTGAGGCGCAGGCTGGCTTCCGGCTTGCCCACGGCTATCGCCAGGGCGCTGAGCGGATTGTAGATGGTGAACAGCAGCAGCACCGGCGCCAGCATCGACAGGCAGGGCGCCACGCCCAGCCATCTGGCGCCCAGCACCAGCCGCACGATCGGCTCGGCCAGCAGGCTGAGCGCCACCACCACCGGCGCGACCATGGCGAAGACGCAGCAGGTGAGCGAGAGGTAAGCCTCGGTCAGCGCCTCTGGGTCGTCCTTCTTTTGTGAGAGGGCGGGCAGGAAGGTGCGCATCGTCGGCTTGAGCAGGGCCTGATCGGGCAGGGCGGCCAGATCGCTGGCCATGCTGAACAGGCCCAGAGCGGCGCGAGGGATAAAGCGGGCGAGGATCAGGCGGTCGGCCTGCCAGTTGAGCGCGCTGAACAATTGCGCCGCCGATGTCCAGCTGAGGAAACGGGCGAACATCCGCCAGTCCGCCAGCCGCAGCCCGGGCCGCATCGGCGCCCAGAGATAGGAGATCACCGCCAGAAACAGCGGCGATGCCACCGAAGCGGTGGCGATGGCCCAATAGGAATGCGTCGCCAGAGCCACGCCTGCCGCCACCAGCAGCGCCAGCGCCTTGCCGATGATCTCGCCGCTGACATCGGGGCGGAAATCCATACGCCGCGTGAAATGCACCATCGCCGGGCTGGCCAAGCCGCGCAGGATCGGCGCCAGCGCCAGAAAGCAGATCAGCGGGGCGATCCGCGCGTCGCCATAGAGCATGGCGAAAGGCCATGCCGACAAGGCAAGGCACACCCCCAACACCAGCCCGCGCAGGGCGCCCAACGTCATCGCGGTATGCAGCAGCGGCTGGGTGACCTCATCGGCGCGGACCAGCACCTGCGCCACCGGCAGTTCGAAGATCGCCTCGCAGATTTGCACCAGAGTCATGGCGATGGCGACCAGCCCGAAATCCTCGGGCGTCAGCAGATGGGTCAGGGCGATCAGCGTGATCAGATCGATCAGCTTGGCCCCCAGCCGCGAAAGGATCAGCAGACCTGCCCCCAGCGCGGTGCGCCGGGCCAACCCGTTCATCTCCAGCCCGTTGATCTTCGCGCCGCTGATGGTGGCCTCAGTCATGCAGACCTCGATGGCTGCATGGTCATCCTGCCGGTTGGCCGCGCGTAGAGTTCTGTGGCGATCTGTCTCAGTGTGATCATCAGCCTGTCGCAGGCGTTGTTCCAGCTCATGCGGCGGGCCTGTTTCAGCCCGGAGGCAGCCCATTTTTCATGCTCAACAGGCAGATCCGCCAGGCGGCGGATGGCTGCGCGCCATTCCTCGGGGCGGTCCACGCCGGCGCGCAGGGCGCTGTCGGCGCAGACCTCGGGCAGGGCGCCGCAAGGGGCGATGATCGCGGGCGTACCGCGCAGCATGGCCTCCAGCGGGGGCAGGCCGAAGCCTTCGGTGCGCGAGGGCATGGCGAAGCACAAGGATTGCTGCATCAGACCAGCCAGCGTGGCATCGTCGATCCGCCCGCAGAACATCACATTGTCGGCCACCGTGTAGCCTTGTTCGATGAAGGCCTCGGCATGGCCATGGCCGAACAGCACCAGCTTGAGATCGCGCATGGCGGGATCGGCAAAGGCGCGCAGCAGCACGCCGATGTTCTTGTGAACCTGCGGCGAGGCCAGCGCCAGCACATAGCGGCGCGGGGTCAGGCCCAGCCGCTGCGAGGCGTCACTGGCGGCTTCGGCCATGTCGGAATGGTCGGCGCCATTATGGATGACCTCGATCTTGCCGCGCGGGGCGATGCCATAATGCTCAAGCTGGCCGGCGGAATAGTCGGAGACGGTCAGGATGCGCAGCGAGCGCTTGCCAATGATCGGCAGCATGAACTGGTAGAAATTGCGAAAGGCGAAATCATAGGATTTCGGGCTGGAGAAGGTCTGCGCATCATGCACCATCGTCACCGTACGGCCATGGACGATGGGCGAGAGGTTGCACAGGCTGAGCAGCACGCCGCGCCGGGCCCGGATCGGCAGTTCAAGCTGCTCCCAGAACTGCCAGGTGAGCAGGCTGCGGTTGTGCAGGGGGAAGGGCAGATCCCGGCCCACGCCCTTGGCGCCGCGCGGGGCCAGAATGATGGGCGGGCCGCCGAAGAGATGCGTCAGTTCCTCCTCATGCTTGCCCAGTTGGGTCAGCAGTTCGAAGGCGACGCGCGAAACGCCGGTGCCCTTGGTGGAAAGGAATTTGCCGTTGATGATCAGCATGGAATGATCCTCCGGAACGGCAGGTTTCGCGGCTGGGTGGGGGGAGGCCCGGCGCGCATGGGTTACAGCTCCAGCACGCGTTGGGGGGTGATGCGGCCCCGGAGTAAATCGGCCAGCGCCAGCCAGTTGCCCTTGGCGCGCCCGATGCGGTCGATCCATGGCTCGGCGAAGAAGGCGCGGGCGTGATTGGCCATCATGTTGAAGACCATCCGCTTGAGCCCGTAATGCGCCGGCATGCTGCCCTTGCGGATCAGGTAAAGCATGTTGGACACCTGCGAATAGCCGAGGCGGCATTCATTCACCCGCCCGCGCCGGCTGCCCAGATGCACGCCGATAAAGGCATTGGTGCCGCAGAGCTTGCCGTGTCGTTCGATCCTTCGGGCGAAATCGACATCCTCCTGCCAGCCGTAAAGCGGCAGGTTTTCATCGAACCATTCGCCCTCGATCGCGGCGCGGCGAAAGACCATGTTGCAGCCATAGAGCCCGACGATGGGGCGGGTGGACATGTCCACTTTGGCGCCGATGGCCAGATCATGCGCCTGCACCATGGCCAGTCCCTCTTCGATGCTGATCCCGCGTGAGTTGATGCCATCGGCCAGCAGCCGCCCGCTGGCGCCGACAATGCCGGGCGTGGAGGCGAAAAAGGCCAGAACGCCGGCCAGACAGTGGGAGGAGGGCACGTAATCATCGTCGAAAAAGGCGATGAGGTCGATGTCGGCGGGCAGGGCGCGCAGGGCGGCATTGCGCTGGGCGCAGAGGCCCGGGGCGGAGATGCACACCATCGGGCCATCGCTTTCACTCAGGCCCTGGGGCAGATCGGCCTCTCCGGTTACGGCCCAGAGCAGCAGGTCCGGCTGGCGGCTCTGGCGGCGCATATGGGCGGTCCACAGGCCCAGTTCTTCCGGGCGGCCCTTGCTGGCGATGACGACAGCGATTTTGGGAACGATCTTGGGGGCAGGTTTGGTCATGGCGATCCCATCCGGTGAGGGTGACAGGCCGGATTATGTCGAGCCCGGTCTTCGGCGGGAAACGGGGACATATCCGTTCTGGGCCCATTGGCCCGCGTTCAGGCCAGCGCAGGCTGGTCTTGCGGCGCCGACACCGGCCATGGCGCCTGTTGCGCGCCATGCTTCGTCAGCGCGGCATCGATATGGCCGGCGATCGCGGCACGGAACCGCGCGGGGGCAAAGTCTGCCGCGCGTGACATGGCATCGCGTGGCTCGAAGCCGGGCAACCAGTCCTCGAACCGGTCCAGTGCATCGAGTAGGTCATCGCGGCTGCTGCCGTGGTAGAACAGCCCGGTGCGGCCAGCGACCACCGATTCCAGCGCGCCGCCCCGTCCATAGGCGATCACCGGGCGACCGCTGGCCATCACCTCCACCGGGATCATCCCGAAATCCTCTTCAGAGGTGAAGACCAGCGCCTTGCATGTGGCATAGGCTTGCCTCAACGCCTTGAAATCCAGCCTTTCGCTAAAGCGGATGCTTGGCCCGGCCATGGATTTGAGGCGCGGCAACATCGGCCCTGCGCCCACCACATGCAGCCTGCGGCCCGAGGCGGTGAAGGCCGCCACCGCCACATCGGGCAGCTTGTAGGGGATCAGTTGCCCGGCCCACAGGTATTCGTCGCTCACATCGTCGGCCGGGGCGAACAGCGAGGTCTCGACCGGCGGATGCACCACCTGCGCCTCCCGCCCCCAAAACTTGCGCACGCGCGCCGCGACATAGGCGGAATTGGCGAGAATCCGGTCGGAACGGGCCGCGCTGGCCATATCCCACTGGCGCAGGCGCGGAGCGAATAGAGGCATCATCAGCCGCGCGCCCATGCCGCTTTCGCGCCGATACTGGTGATACTGGTCCCAGATATAGCGCATCGGCGAGTGGCAATAGGTGACATGAACCGCATCGGGCCGCGTGATGATGCCCTTGGCGGGCCCGGCCTCGCAACTGATCACCAGATCATAGGCGGAGAGGTCCAGCGCCTCAAGCGCGGCGGGCATCAGCGGCAGGTATTTCTGGTAATGGCGCGTGGCGAAAGGAAGCCGGCTGATCCAGCTGGTGTGGATGGTCCGCGCGGCCAGTTTGGGACTGAGTTTCGCCCGGTTGACGACATGGGTGAAGATGTCGGCATCCGGATACATGTCGCACAGATGCTCCAGCACGCGTTCGCCGCCGCGCATCTGCACCAGCCAGTAATGGATGATGGCCACTCGCATGGGGTTGATCCTGCCTGTTGCTGTCGAGCAGCAGTCTAGGCGGATCAGCGCGTTAGCGTGTGGGGTGACGGATCGGGAATGGAGCCAATGACCCCGAAGTCGGTGCTGTCAGGCGGGGTAGAACCAGCGGTCCGGCGTTTCGGGGCGTTGCAGGCTGAGCCAGGCGTAGCCGGTCTGGGCCACGGGCCGCACGAAGGCGTTGCCGCTGTCGAGCACGCGGTCTCCGTCAGCCAGCCGGGCGACCAGCACCGCATGCAGGCCGGTCTCCTGGCGGAAGGCGATGGCGATGAACAGGCGGCTGGCGGGGAAGCCTGCCGCGATCAGCTCCTGACGCTTTTCCAGCGCCAGATCCTCGCAATCGCCGGTGGCGCCGGGGCCGGTTCCGGCGGGGCGCCAGACATCGTCGCTGCCGTAGCTTTGCAGATCCTCCACCTGTTTGACATGGCGATTCACATGGGCGTTGATCCGGGCGATCCGCTCAAGCCAGAGATGATCGTCCGTCAGCATCGGAGCCGACGGCATCATCCGAACCGATGGCATGGCGCGGAACAGCGGGATCACCTGAACCAGCGCGGCGGGCCGGATGGCTGGCGGCGGGGGCTGCATCTTCGCTTGTGATGTGACCTCGATGCGAAACATCGTGGGCGAGGGGAGCGGCGTCATCAGGCAGGCGAAATCGGCGCAACCGTCTCCACCGGGGGCTTCCGGCTTTTCTTCGGTGGGAAGGCGGCACAGATCCGGCTGGGTCTGGCACATTGCGGTGTAGCCGCGCGGCGGCTCGGTCTCGGCGCCGAAATGGAGGAAACGTGTGTCGGCCCCGCGCGCCTGGGCGCGCAGATCGGCGTCGCGCGCCTGGGCGCGCAGATCGACCTCGCGCGCCTGGGCCGGTTGCGCGGCGCAGGCGGTGGCCACAGCCATCAGCAATGTCAAACCGGTCTTGCGCATGGCGCCCTGTCTAGCAAGAGCGGCTTGGCGTCCGGTTTGCGATCATGGTGAACAAAGGAGCGCTCAAAGACCCGAGGACAATGCGTGGGTCTCAGCCAAGAACATTACGCAGGCCGTAACCCAACCCCAACAGCAGGCCCCAGCTGGCCAGGGACAGCACGCCAATCGTGCCCAGACGCACCGCGCGCGGCCAGAGGTCGTCCGCCCCGCCAGACAACGGCTCCGATGTGAGAGCGCAGGGAGGGGGCGAAGACACGAAGGACATGGGAAAGGCTGATCCTTGCTTGTCCGGATTGGCTCCAGACTGGTTGCACAAACATTAGGGTCCGCCCGAAAGCGTGTTTAGCCATGAGACGTCATGTTCAGTCGCGTTGGCCAGAGCGCGCAGGCACGGGAACTTGTGGCCATGCCCTACAGCAAGAAGATTGATAAAGGCTTGAGTGCCGCGCTTTTGGGAGCAGCCTGTTTGCTGCTGGCCTTGCCGGCCGCGAGTTGGGCGCAATCGGCGCCTCAGGCGCCGATTGCCGCGCCCGATACCGCCCCGGCGGCGGTGGAGAGCGACTATCAGCTCGGCGCGGCCGACAAGGTGCGGATCATCGTCTTCAATGAGCCGAGCCTGTCGGGCGAGTTCTTCGTCAACACCGCGGGGGCTTTGTCCCTGCCGCTGATTGGCGATGTGACCGCGCGGGGCAAGACGCTCAATCAGGTGGCGCAGGCCATCACCGATCAGTTGAAGGGCCGCTATGTGCTGCAGCCGCGCGTCAGCATCGATGTGCTGACCTTCCGCCCCTTCTACATTCTGGGCGAGGTCAACAAGGCGGGCGAATATCCCTATTCCACGGGCTTGACGGTGGATGCCGCCGTGGCTCTGGCGGGGGGCTTCACCTATCGCGCCAACCGCAAGAAGGTGTTCGTTCGCCATATCAATGACGATCAGCCGGAAAGGGTGGAGCTGAGCCCCGACCTCAAGGTCATGCCCGGCGACACGATCCGCATCGGCGAGCGCTATTGGTGATGCCCCCTTCCGGTCTGCGCGATGGCAGATGCCTTCAATGCCGATCTTTCTGCATTTGCGAAGAGCGTGCCCCCGTGGAACGCTTCGCCAGGAAATCATGGACAAGAGCGATGATGACGCAAGACGGCAACGGCATGATCCGGACAGCAAGGGCAAGGCGGCGCCTTCTGGCAGGTGCTTTGGCCTGCATGCTTGTGGGCTCGCCGGGCATGGCGCTGGCCGGAGAGCCCTCCGGCCAGAGCATGGCGGGCACTTCAAGCGATCAGGCGCAGGCTGATGCTCTGCTGGCGCGCCTGCTGGCGGCGATTGCGGCCAATCCGAGGGCGTCCATGACACAGGTGGAAGGCCAGTTGATGCTGGCGATCAGTCAGGCGCAGGTCAGCTGCACGGTCAGCCAGATGGCGCTGAGCCGTCTGCAACAGGCGGTGTTGCGCAATGCGCCACCGGTCCGCGCGGCGGTGGCTCGCGCCAACACGCTGGCGCGCAGCTGCATCGGCGGGTCGATTGCGGGCATTGGCCCCGCCAACGGCGATCTCGGCCTGCTCCAGCAGGGGACGACGCTGGGACTGGCCTCGGGCGGGTCCAACTATCTGAGCGCGCCGTAACGATCATGCAGCGGGGGGACGTGGCCTTGAGACACTGGAAACGCCAGATGCTGGGCCTCTTGCTGGCCACTTCGGCCGATGGGCTCCATGCGCAGGGCACAGATGACAATATGGTCACCCCCAGCCTGCCGCTGGAGTTCGATCGGGGGCGCAACATGGGCGTGCTGGACCGGCCCCGGCCGGAATACACCGCGCAGGGCATTCCGTTGGGCGGCTTTACGCTGCAGCCCAAGGCGGAGCTGGGCGTGGGTTACACCACCAACGCCTACCAGAACGCCAGCGATCAGGGCGACGGCTATGTGGTGTTTTCGCCTTCCGGCGTGGTGTCTTCCCACTGGTCGCGGCATGAATTGACGGCGAGCGGCGGCGCCAGCCTGTACCGCTATTTCACGCAGGGGCGGCGCAATCGCGATGGCTGGAATGGCGCTCTGGAAGGCCGCTTCGATGCCACCGCCGATGTGGCCATCGCCGCTTCCGCGCGGGTGCGCAAGGATGCCGAGCCACCGACCTCTGCCGCCTATCCCACGGCGGCTGCGGAAAGTTCGCAATATCTTACGGCGGTGGGGCAGATTTCGCCGACAGCCACGCTGGGGCGGATGAAGCTGCAGGGATCCTACAGCTTTTCCAGCACGGCTTTCGATCCGGTGCGCAGCTTTTCGGGCGCGCTGATCAATCAGGCCAACCGCAATTCGCATGCCCATAGCGGCATTTTGCGCAGCGAATATGCCGTCTCGCCCGATACGTCGCTGTTCCTTCAGGGCAGTTTCGATCGGGCGACCTATCTGCATCGGCTGGCCCCCGGCGTGCCCAACCGCGATTCAAAAACCTATCGCGTTCTGGCGGGCGCAACCTTCGATCTGGCGACGCTGGTGCGCGGGGCGGTGGGCGTTGGCTATATGGCGCACCGCTATGATACGCCGCTTTACCGCAATTTCGCCGATCTGACCGCCGAGGCGAGGGTCGATTACTTCGCCTCGGCCCTGACCACTGTGACGCTGACGGCGCGGCGCATCGCTCAGGATGCCACGCTGCTGGATCTGGGGGGCTATATCAACAGCTCGGTGGCGCTGCGGGTGGATCACGAATTGCGGCGCAACATTCTGCTCGATGCGCAGGCGGGCTATGAGCATGATGCCTTCAAGGGCACGCCGGCCTCGCTCGACATTCTCAAGACCAGCGCGGGCGTGCGCTACATGGCGACGCGTGTGCTGGGATTCGGCCTGTCGGTCGAACATGACCAGCGCCGGGCCCATAACACCGCGCTGATTTCACCCTATTCGGAAACGCGCGTGATGCTGCGCCTGGTAATCCAGAAATAATCATCCAGACATGACAGGAGACCGTCCATGAATGCCGTGACTTTGGCCACGCCGCTCACGCCGGTCAGCCGGTTCGATCAGTCGCGCCATATCGGGCGCCGCTCCGTGTCTTTCGGGGCGCTGGGGCAGGTTCTGCGCTGGCGCTGGAAGCTGGTGGCAGGCGTGCTGGCGCTGACCATGCTGCTGGTGGTGGGGGCCAGCTTCGCGATCACGCCGCGCTATCAGTCCACCGCGCGGCTGCGCATTACCCCCAACCGCCCGCTGGTGGTGGCGCCCGATGGCGAGGGAGGGCACGGCCCGCTCGACCAGTCGCTGCTCAGCACCGAGATCGCCACGATCCGCTCGCGCGATATTGCGCGGCGCGTGGTGCTGGCCAACAGCTTGCAGCATGATCCAGAGTTCGTGTCGGCCCGCCTGCGCAAGGACAAGGGCGATCTGGCCGACGCCCGCGCGGTGGAGGCGGCGATCAGCACTTTGCTGGACCGGCTGGCGGTGGAGCAGCAGGAAAAGAGCTACATTCTGGCGATCGGCTTCCAATCGCGCGATCCGGTGAAGGCCGCGCGCATCGCCAACAGCTTTGCCGAAAGCTACATCAACAGCACCGCCGACGTGATGATGAGCACGGCGGCGCGTCAGGCCGATGAAGGTCAGGCCGCGCTGCAAAGGCTCAGCCGTCAGGCCGAAGTCGCCGCCGCCGATGTGGCGCATTACCGCGCCTCCACGGGGATTGTGCAGGGCGCCAATGGCGCGACGGTGAACGATCAGCAGATCGCGCCGCTCTCCACGCAGGTGGCAACGGCGGAGGCTCAGGCGGCGGCGGCGCGCTCCAATCTGGAGACGGCGGAAAAGCAGGTCGCTTCGGCGGGTCCGGATGCGGTGTCGGCGGTGCTGTCCTCCAATGTGATTGCTGATCTGCGGCGGCAGCGCACGGTGGCGGAGGCGGATCGTTCGCAATTGGCCTCGCGCTATGGTCCGCTGTTTCCCGCTCTGATTGAGGGGAATGAACGCATCGCCGCCCTCGACCGCCAGATCCGTGAAGAGCAGAGCCGCATCATTGAGGGCCTGCGCAGCGAGGCGCGGGCGGCCACCGCTCAGGCGGCCAGTCTGCGTGGGCAATTGGGCAGTTTGAAAGGCGAAATCGCCGCCAACAACAGCGCTGCCGTGAAAGCGGAAAGCCTGCAGCGCAGCGCCGATGCTGCAACCGGGGCTTACAACCACCTTGCCAGCTCGGTGCAGCAAACAGCGCAGGTCGAGCAATCCAGCCAGCCTCAGGCGCGGCTGATCGAGCAGGCGGTCGTCACCAGCCTGCCTGCCTTTCCCAACCGCCCCGCCATGGCCGCGACCAGCGTGCTGGCCGGGCTGGTGCTGGGCGTGATCGCCGCCATGGTCACCGAGACGATGCAGGGCACGGTGCGCAATGCCGATGATGTGGAGGTGCTGCTGGGGCTGCGCTTTCTCGCTTCGGTGCCACGTCTGGGGCGCAAGCAGTTGCGGGGCGAGGGGAGCGAACGCTGCTCGCCTGCCGATACGCTGATCCTGCGTCCGATGTCGGCCTATGCGGAGGCCTATCGCACCATCCGCAGCTCGATCCGCCGGGCCGATGGGGGAGCGGCCAGGGTTGTGGCGCTGTGTTCCACCGTGCCAGGAGAGGGCAAGACCTCCAGCTCGCTCACCTTGGCGCGCGTGATGGCCATGGCTGGCGAGCGCGTGCTGCTGATCGACGGCGATGTACGGCGGCCCAGCATCAAGCGGCTGGCCAACCTTCATCCCGAATGCGGGCTGATCGAGGTGCTGAATGGTGAGGTCGATCTGGCTCAGGCGATCATCGAGGATCATGTCGCGGGTTGCTCGATCCTGCCGGTGGCCAAATCAACCTTCAGCCCCACCGATCTGTTCAATCCCGCCCGGATGCGCAGCATGCTGGAGCAATTGCGCCCGCATTACGATCACATCCTGATCGATACGCCGCCGGTGCTGGGTGTCACCGATGCGCGCAGCATCGCCAAGCTGAGCGATGGCGTGGTGCTGATGATCAAATGGGGCGGCACGCCGATTGCTGCGGTCGATGCTGCACTCGCCGGGCTGGAGCATGACAATGTGCCGATCATCGGCGCGGTGCTGACCATGGTCAATCCTCGAGCTGAGGCGGTGGGGGCGCTCTATTACTCGCGCCGCTATGTGGCCTATTATGATCGGTAAGAGGGATGCCCGCCTATCCATTGTGATGCCCATGCTCTGTCTTGCTGGCACGGCATGGGCTGCCTCTCTGTCTGCGCGTGAGTGGACCACCCAAACCATCGTCATGGCCATGCGGTCCTCTCAGGATAAAGGGCAGACGGTGCTGGTCGATCACGCCGATGACCTGCCCGAGGCTTTGGGAGACAGGGCCAAGGCCGGTCTGGCAGAGTTGGCGTTGATCTCGGCGGGGCAGGCCTCCACACGGGGGGAGCGGCAGCTTGATCTGGCATGGGCTCGGCGGCAGATCGAGCCCCTGAGCCATTCCCGTCCGGGCTGGGCGACCACGCAAATCCTGACGGCTCAGGCCGATCTTCTGGCGTATCCATCTGCCTCGTCGCGCGGTGTGGCGGCCTATGTTGCCAGCTATCGTGCTGCGCCTTTTCTGATGCGGGAGGCGCGTTGGCGCATCGCTTATGGCGCTTTCGCGTGGAATCGGCTGCCCGATGCGGCGCAGCAAAACATGCTGGACGAGGCTGAATGGCTGACCCGCTTCGATAGCAGCCAGCGCGCCGCGATTGAGCGTCTGTTGGGCGATAGTGCTGCAGGCATGGCCTATCAATTCCGCATGACCGTAGGAAATATCCCGTCAGCGGATTGAAGGGGCCTGTGCGGCACGGCCATAAAGCAGACCCGACAGCCCCATCACGAGTCCCACAACGGCAGGCGCATTCATCGCGATATCGACCAGTGATGCGCATAAGGGCAGCGCGATGGCCAGCATCATGGACCGCGCGACAGGGCTTTTGAGGATGCCGATATGCCGCAGCAGTCGCCAGCCTATCGCGCCCAACCATGCCAGTGCCAGCGCAAGCCCCGGCCATCCCAGTTCCAGAACAATTTGCAGCGGCGCGGCATGCGCTGCGCCGAAATCCCACATAGTCAGTGCATCATGGGCTGTCAGGGTGTGCTGGTTGATCTCGATAAAGGAACCCAACCCATAGCCTGACCATGGCGCGGCCTGAGCCAGGGTCCAGAACCGGGCCCAGATCGCCAGACGGGCGGCGCCATCCTGGGGCAGATCCTCCAGCCGGTCGAAAACAAAGCCGATGGACAGCACAAGCGCAACCAGTGCGGCAAGACCGCCCAGCAGATAAAAGCGATGCACGCCCGCGATCATGACGCGGCCAAGGCAGAGCAGGGTGATGCAAGGGACCAGCAGCAGAATGGCGCTGCGCGATTGCGTCGCTGCGGCCAGAACCGGACAGAGCGCGCAACTCGTTGCGCAGCAGGCCAGTAACAGCAAATTTCGATCCGAAGGGCGGGTTTGCCAATCGCGAAAGCGGGTGATCGTCACGCCCATGGCCATCAGGCTCATCATGGCGAAGATCACACCCGCCACATTGGGATTGCCGATCGCTGCGGAAAAACGCAGCTTCTGCCCGATCTCCAGCCCCAACACCGCCGGGTCGATCCATTCGAGCCGCACCGCCGCCAGTGAGAGCGCAATGGCAGGGCCTGCAAGAACGGTCATGGCTTCGGCAAAGTGTCGACTGGTATCGCGCTCCTGCCCCAACCGCGCCATGGCGAGAAAAAGCATCACCTGAGCATAGAGCCCAACAAGGTTCAGCGCATAGAGATCGGGCGACAGTGGCGGTGCTATCTCCTGAAGATGAAGCGAGGGCAGGCTGGCCCAACCCAGTTGCAAGAGACAGGGCGCCGCTGCAGGCCATACCGAGCGCCACCAATCCCGATGTCCGGGAAGCAGCGTGAAAATGACGCCCGCCAACAGGCATTGGCCCAGTGACAAAAGGGTGGTGAGGAGGCCGCTGTTGGCCGCCCCCAGCAGGGCCGCGCTGATCGTCAGCAGCGCGGCGGCTTGAGCCAACAATCGGGGGGAGGCACGCGCCGAAGTCAGGCCATAAGTTCCGCGACGATTGCTGTTCGACAGGAGGTGGTGAAACCTGTCCTGCGTAAAAATGCGCTTCATCGACCTCGGAAAGCCCATTCAGCAGGAGCCGCGTTGCAGCAGCACCGCCGGCAGGGTGCGCGCCATGATCATGCCGTTCAGCATCATGGTGCGCCGCCTGATATAGACCACATCCATCGCCACGCGGCGGCGATAGCTGGTGTTGCTGCGCCCGCTGACCTGCCAGAGGCCGGTGATGCCGGGCCTTACCTGACAATAATGGCTGAAATGATGGCCGTAGCGGGTGATCTCGCTATGGACGATGGGGCGCGGGCCGACCCAGCTCATCGTGCCGTTCAGCACATTGTAGAGCTGCGGCAGTTCATCGATGCTGCTGCGCCGCAGGAAGTGGCCGATGGCCGTGATGCGCGGATCCTTGCGCAATTTCTGGCTGCCCTGCCATTCGTCACGGGCCTGGGGATCACGCTCCAGCAATTCGGCGAGGCGACGGTCGGCATCCACCTGCATGGTGCGGAATTTGCAGCATCCGAAGACTTCTCCGTTGCGGCCGATGCGTTTGTGGATGAACAGCACCGGCCCCTTGCTGGTGCTGCGGATCGCCACGGCAACCAGAAGCAGCAGCGGCAGAATGAAGGCCAGCGCCGCGAGCGCCAGGGCAACATCGAGACAGCGTATCCAGTCCCATTCGGAGGGAGAACGAAGGCGAAGGGAAGCGAGGGGGGATGTCGCCGGCAAACTGGCCATGATGCACCTTGTTGCAGCCTATGCTGTGGTGCAGCCTATTCAAAATAGCGGTACGTCAAATCGATGATCTGTCCAAATTCGTTGCAAGTCATCGGAGAAATATCTGAAACTGATCTAAGTGATGATTTGTAGATTTTGATATTTATTTTACAGGCCGGTCAAAGGAATTGATCCATTGTCTCGATGGGGATGCCCAAAGCGGAATGCCTTTCTCTCTTTGCTCTGTGGGTTTTGGGATGCCGTTGCCGCAGCCAATGGTGCCGCGGCAGGACCGGCGATGGTCGGCACACCCATGGTTTCCACATTCGCGAGCGACAGCTGCGGTTTCTCCGCTGCCACCAGGGCAGGATGAATCTCGATTGTGGCGGTGAGGGGGAATGGTGTTGCCCCAACGGTCCGCTCCATTGCGATGACCGGGGCAATCGGCAGGCTGGGCATCGGATAGCCGGGATAGGCCCCGGGCGGGCGATAGAACACATGATTGCCGATGATCGCCACCTTGCGCAGATCCTTGGCCCAGACCGGGACGATCCAGACCGTATGGTAATGCGTGGCCTGCCCGGCTTGCGCGGATGTGGCGCCATGCAGCGCGGCTTGCGCCACCAGTCTGGCCCGTTGCAGCCGGGCGGCATCGGGCGGGCGGGACTGGGCGCCGTCACAGGTGTAGGTGAACTGGCATCCCGTCGCCCGTTCGCTGCCTTGATGGACCACCGCGCAGACCGTCTTGGGATAGCGGGGATGGCGCAAGCGGTTGAGAATCACCTGAGCCACCGCCAACTGCCCGGTCAGGCTCTCGCTGCCGGCTTCGTAATAGATGGCGCTGGCCATGCAGTCGGTCGCGCGGTCCAGTTCGGGCGGGGAAAGCCATTCGGCATGGAAAGCGGGCGGCGCGGGATTGATCGCCTCAAGCGGTGAGGCGAGGTTGTAGGCATGCGCCTGATCGCGGCCAAGATTCTGAATCTGTTGCGGCAGAAAGGAATCCACAGGTGGTTCGGTGGTTGTTGCTGGTTCTGGCTGAAGGACCTCGGTCAGGCCCGGGGCCAGCCCGGCAAAACTTTCCGCCATGCCCCAATTGGCGTAGCCGACCAGCGCGCAGGCCAGAGCCAGCACGGCCATCAGTCCTGCATTCCACAGGCGGTCGATATGCACCGGTGCAATCATGTCGCCTGCGCTATCGTGTTTTCGTCACGGCCCGAAGCGGGGACGGATCGACTTTGGAGCCTTTCCTTCGTACCGGCGTTAAGCATTGCAGTGTATTGCGAAATTCCCGTCGAGCAGGGGGTGGTCCCCGCACGGCGGACGCGATAGATGGGGGCCAGGTTCCCCAACAGGCCAGGAATTGTTTCGATGACCCAGCAGGACGCCCAGACCACCCCTTTGACGGTCGATGCCGTGATGGCGCGTTCCGGGGTGCAATTCGGCACCAGTGGCGCGCGCGGCGAGGTGGTGGCGATGACCGATCAGGTCTGCCATGCCTATACCACCGGTTTTCTCCAGCATCTGGCCAGCCTTGGCGAGTTTTCGCCCGGCATGCGCGTGGCGGTGGCGGGCGATCTGCGGCCCAGCACGCCGCGTATCATGGCGGCTTGCGCTCAGGCCGTGCGCGATGCCGGCGGCGAGCCGGTGTTCTGCGGCTTTGTGCCGACGCCCGCGTTGGCGCTTTATGCTTTCGGGCAAGGCATCCCCTCGCTGATGGTGACAGGCAGCCATATCCCCGCCGACCGCAACGGCATCAAGTTCTACCGCCCCAAGGGGGAGGTGCTGAAAGACGATGAAGCTGGCATGCGCGGTCAGGTGATCGCCACCGATCCGGCGATTTTTGACGATCACGGCATGTTGAAGGCCGCGACGCCGCTGCCTGAGGTGACCGAAGTCGCGCAGGCCTATATTCAGCGTTATGTGGATCATTTCGGGCCTCAGGCGCTGCGCGGCTTGACGATCGGCGTCTATCAGCACTCGGCGGTGGGCCGCGATGTGCTGGTCGAGGTGGTCGAGGCTTTGGGCGGCAAGGCCGTGGCGCTGGGCCGTGCCACGCAGTTCATTCCGGTCGATACCGAGGCCATTCGCCCCGAGGATGTCGAGCTGGCCAAGGGCTGGGCGGAAGAGTTCGGTTTCGATGCGATCATCTCGACGGATGGGGATTCGGACCGCCCACTGCTGGCCGACCACAAGGGTGAGTGGTTGCGCGGCGATGTGCTGGGCGTGCTCTGCGCCCGAGCGCTGCGGGCCTATGCAGTGGTGACGCCGGTGTCGAGCAACACGGTGCTGGAACGTTGCGGCGCCTTTGCCGAAACGGACCGCACGCGGATCGGCTCACCTTTCGTGATTGCCGCGATGAATGCGCATCTGGCCAAGGGTGAGCAACCGGTGGTGGGCTATGAAGCCAATGGCGGCTTTCTGCTGGGCACCAAGCTGGGCTCTCTGGAGCCTTTGCCGACGCGCGATGCGGTGTTGCCGGTGTTGACGGTGATCGTGGCCTCGCGTCCGGGCAAGATCCGCGATCTGATTGAGGAGCTGCCGCCGCGCGTGACCTATTCCGACCGCATCCAGAACTTCGCCACCGAGAAGAGCGAGGCGATTTTCGCCAAGCTGCTGGAGGGTGACAGGGACGCTCAGATCGCGCGGTTGGACGAGCATTTCGGCGGTATTGCCGGGGCGGTGACCAATCTGGATCTGACGGATGGCATCCGTATGACCACCGCGCAGGGGGCGATCATCCATCTGCGTCGTTCGGGCAATGCGCCGGAACTGCGGTGCTACTCCGAAAGCGATACGGTGGAGCAGGCCAAGGCGATCAACCAGCAAGCGCTGGCCATCGTGCGCGACAAGCTGGCGTAATGTATGAGCGGCGTTTGGCTTTGCTGAACGTCGCCGCGCCGCAGGCTGACATTGTGCCTGCACAGGTGGAGAGACAGTGCGCTTCGTTTCGGCGCCACTGCCTTCTCGCCGGAAGACGGTATGGGAGCGCGAGGGGGTAACCCCCTCGCATTGTCCTTCTCAACCTTACTTCAACTGCCGCTTTTCCAGCTTCCGCGCCAAAGTCCGCCGATGCATGCCCAACCGCCGCGCGGCTTCGGAGATGTTGAAATCGCAATCGGCCAGCGTGGAGTGGATATATTCCCATTCCATCGTCTTGATCGAGGTCTTGCGGCCTTCGAGCGGCACTTCGGGATTGCCCTCGCGCTGGGCGAAGGCTTCTTCGATGTCGTCGGTGTTGGCGGGCTTGGCGAGATAATGCGCGGCGCCCAGCTTGATGGCTTCCACCGCCGTCGCGATGCTGGCAAAGCCGGTGAGGACCACGATGCAGGTCGCCGGATCATGCTGGCTGAGCATCTGCACGCAGGTCAGGCCAGAGGCGGTGCCCAGTTTCAGATCCACCACGGCGTAATCGAAACTGTCGTCGCCGAGCAGGGCTTCGAGCTCTTCGGGGCTGGTGGCGTGCTGCACCTCATAGCCGCGCCGTTCGAAGGAGCGTTTGAGGGTGCGTCCAAAAGCGGGGTCGTCCTCGACGATCACCAGCGAGGGTGAGATCGAAGACTCCGGGGATGGGGGTGCCGGATCGTTCATTTCGCCCTTTTGCCCTGAAAGGCCAGCGCCGACAACGGGATCGTCAGGCTGACCTGAGCGCCGCCTTCCTCGCGGTTCTCCACCTTCAGCCGCCCGCCCAGCTTGCGCGCCACATTGACCACCAGGAACAGGCCGAGCCCGCCGCCATCGCGCCCCTTGGTGGAGACATAGGGCTTGCCGATCTGATCGATCACCTGCGGCGCGAAGCCGGGCCCTTCATCGGTCGTCACGATGCTGAGCCAGTCGCGCTCACGCCGCGCTTCGATGGCGATGCCGGTGGGGGAGGCGTCGATGGCGTTGTCGACGATGTTGCTCAGCACCTGACGCAGGGCGGGGTCCGCCACGATGTCGATGTCCTCGCCGATCTCTTCGGTGAAGGCGATGGGGCAGGGGGAGCGTTCGCGCCAATCCTCGATGAAGGTGGTGAGGAAGCTGTGCAGCGATGTGACCTGCGGGTTCTCGCCCCGGATTTCGCCCGCCGAGATCAGCACGCCCGAAAGGATCGCCTTGCAGCGCTTCAACTCGCCCTGCATCAGCGCGATATCCTCGGCCAGATCGCTGTCCTGCTTGACGCTGGGGTGATGCGCCCAGTCGCCAAGGATCACCGACATGGAGGCTAGCGGCGTGCCCAGCTCATGCGCCGCGCCGCTGGCCAACAGGCCAAGGCGGACGATATGATCCTCCTCGGCGGCGCGCTGGCTGAGCGCGGCAAGGCGGGCATCGCTGGCCCGGCGGTTGCGGTCGATGCGGCCCACGAAGAACACCAGCAGCGATCCGATCAGCAGGAAGCACAGCAGGCTGCCGATCAGGTACAGCTGGAAATGCACGCCTTCATAGACGCTGGGCAGCGTCAGCGGCTGGAAGAAGAAGGTGAGGAAGGTGGCGTCGCAACCGGCCAGCACAGCGATGATCCAGCTCCAGCGCGGGGGGAGCAGGATCGCGCCGATCACGATCTGGAGCAGGAAAAGAAAGGCGAAAGGGTTGGTGCCACCGCCCGTCTGGTACAGCTGCCAGGCCAGCGCGGACACATCCAGCATCAGCGAGCCGAGCAGCTCGATATAGGAAAAGCCGCGCCGTCCGATGCTCAGCACCAGCGTCACCAGATTGACCAGCGCCAGCAGCACCAGCACCGTCATCATCTCGAAGATCGGCAGATGGACATGCAGCACGGCGGCGGCGAACCAGATGGTCAGCAGCTGACCCACCACCGCGATCCAGCGCAACTGGATCAGCAGCATCATGTTGCGCTTGGAGGCGGGGGCGATATCCCATGGAGGCGTGTCGCTCATGCGCGCACGCCCCCGGTAGGATTAGGCGCGTTGGCGCCGCACCAGAACAATGGCGCCCAGAGACAGCAGCGCAAGCGTGAACCAGGTGATTGCATAGCCCAGGTGATTGTTGGGAAAGCTCACCACCGTCAAGCCCGCCATAGGTTGATGGGCGGTGATGGCGGCATCGACAGGCTGATCGGGGCGCATGCTTTGCGCATCGATAAACCAGTCGGGCAGGGCGGCGATATGGCGATGCGCGGCAATGGCGAAGATGTCGCGGGAAGCCCAGCGGTCGGCGGCTGGATCGTTGCCGCGCAGGAAACCGCCATGCGGTTCGGTGAGGCGCAGCAGGCCGGTGACCTCGACCGGCACGGCGGGTGTCGCCGCGATCACGGCGTCGCGCGTGGTGCCCATCGGCACATAGCCGCGGTTGATATAGAGGATGCGCCCGGAGTCCGTCGCCAGCGGGGTCAGCACCCAATAGCCGGTGCCATAGGCCGAGGCGCCCGTCACCAGCGTGGTGCCCTGCGCGATCCAGCGGCCATGGAGGATGAAGCGGCGGTATTCGGCGGCTTTGAGCAGCTCGCCGGGCAGGCCGGTCGGCACGGCGTCGATCGTCTGGGGCGTGGCGCTCAGGCCTTCATTCACCCGCGCGATCAGCGCTTCCTTCCAGGCCAGGCGTTTCACCTGCCACACGCCGAGTGCGACGAAGAGGGCCGCAAAAGCCAGAAGGGCGGCCACCAGCATGAACTGGCGCCGCCCCCCTGTCTTGCCCTCGGTTGCCAGAGGCAAGTCCAAGGTCATGTCGCGATCAGCCCATGCCGTCCATGGTGGCGGGCATCGGCATCATGTTCTGGTTGAGGTGGAACATCACCCACATCGAGCCCGAAAGCACGATCATCACGATGATCAGCGTGAAGATCAGGGCCAGCAGGTTCTGCCCGCCCTCGACCTTGGGGCTCATGTGCAGGAAGTAGACCATGTGGACCACGATCTGCACGGCGGCAAAGCCCATGATGACAAGGCCCGTGGCGGCGGGGCTGTGGAGCGCCCCGGTCATCACCAGCCAGAAGGGAATGGCGGTGAGGATCACCGACAGGACGAAACCGATCACATAGTCCTTCATCGAGGCGTGGAAGCCCGAATCGTGGCCATGATCGTCATGGTGAGAGTGGTCGGCCATCAGCGCAGCGTCCCCATCAGATAAACAAAGGTGAAAACGCCGATCCACACCACGTCAAGGAAGTGCCAGAACAGCGAGAGGCACTGCAGGCGGCGCTGGTTGGCGGCGGTGAGGCCAAAGCGGCCCACCTGCACCATCAGCGTCACCAGCCAGATCGACCCGAAGGTGACGTGCAGGCCGTGCGTGCCCACCAGCGTGAAGAAGCTGGAGAGGAACGCGCTGCGCTGCGGGCCATTGCCGCTTTCGATCAGCTCGTGGAACTCGGTCAGCTCGATGGTCAGGAAGGCCAGACCGAAGAGCAGCGTCACGAACAGCCAGATCAGCGTGGCGTTCTTCTTGCCCGACTGCATCGCAATCATCGAGAAGCCATAGGTGATCGAGCTGAACAGCAGCATCGAGGTGTTGAGCGCCACCAGCGGCAGGTTGAACAGGGTCTTCGGACCCTCGCCGCCCGCATAATTGCCGCCCAGCACGCCGAAGGTGGCGAAGAGCATGGCAAAGATGAGGCAGTCGCTCATCAGATAGATCCAGAAGCCCAGATTGGTGCTGTAGCCATCGGGATGAGCATGCTCATGCAGGTCGTAGTAGCTGGCGACGAGATCGTCGCCAGACTTGTTCAGGGGTGTCTTAGGAGTGCTCACGCGGCGGCTCCTTCCTTGGAGAGCGCAGCCAGCTGCGCGGTGCGCTGGTCTTCCACCTGCGCGATATGCGCGGCGTGGATGTGATAGCTGCGGTCATAGTTGAAGGTGTGGAAGATCGCGGTGGCAACCAGCACGGCAAAGCCCGCGATAGCCGCCCACCAGACCTGCCAGATCAGCGCGAAGCCGATGCCCGTGGCCAGACCCGCCAGCACCACACCGGCCCAGGTGCCGCGCGGCATATGGATGTCGGCGAAGCCCGAGGTGGGGCGCGGCACGCCAGCCTTCTTCATGTCGGCAAAGGCGTCCAGATCGTGGACGATCGGCGTGAAGGCGAAGTTGTACTCCGGCGGGGGCGAGGAGGTCGCCCATTCCAGGGTACGGCCATCCCACGGATCGCCCGAGACGTCCTTGTACTCTTCACGCTTCCAGATCGAGATGGCGAACTGCAGCAACATCGCGCCGATGCCGGCGGCGATCAGCAGAGCGCCCAGCATGGCCACGATGTAGTAGATGCGCAGATCGTCGAAGCTGTGGTCGAACACGCGCATACGGCGGGTCACGCCCATCAGGCCCAGCATGTAGAGCGGGGTGAAAGCCAGCCAGAAGCCGACGACCCAGCACCAGAACTGCACCTTGCCCCAGAACACGTTCAGCTTGAAGCCGAAGGCCTTGGGCCACCAGTAGTTGATGGCGGCGAACACGCCGAACACCACGCCGCCGATGATCACGTTATGGAAGTGGGCGATCAGGAACACCGAGTTGTGCAGCACGAAGTCGGCTGCGGGCACGGCCATCATCACGCCGGTCATGCCGCCGATGGTGAAGGTCAGCATGAAGGCAATGGTCCACATCATCGGCAGTTCGAAGCGGATGCGGCCACGGTACATGGTGAAGAGCCAGTTGAAGAGCTTGGCGCCGGTGGGGATCGAGATCACCATGGTGGTGATGCCGAAGAAGGAGTTGACCGAGGCGCCCGAACCCATCGTGAAGAAGTGGTGGAGCCAGACGAGGTAGGAGAGGATGCCGATGACCAGCGTGGCGTAGACCATCGAGGTGTAGCCAAACAGGCGCTTGGAGCAGAAGGTGGCGGTCACTTCGGAGAAGACGCCGAAGACCGGCAGGACGAGGATGTAGACCTCGGGGTGGCCCCAGATCCAGATCAGGTTGACGTACAGCATGGCGCTGCCGCCGAAATCGTTGGTGAAGAAGTCGGTGTGGAAGGTGCGGTCCAGACCCAGCAGGGCCAGAACGACGGTCAGCACGGGGAAGGCGGCCACGATCAGCACGTTGGTGACCAGAGCGGTCCAGGTGAAGACGGGCATGCGCATCAGCGTCATGCCGGGCGCGCGCAGCTTGAGGATGGTGGCGATCAGGTTGACGCCCGAAAGCGTGGTGCCGACACCGGCCACCTGCAGCGACCAGATGTAATAGTCCACACCCACGTCAGGGCTGTAGGCCAGACCCGAGAGCGGGGGATAGGCCAGCCAGCCGGTGCGGGCGAACTCACCGATGAACAGCGAGGCCATCACCAGCACCGCGCCGCCCACCGTCATCCAGAACGAGAAGTTGTTCAGGAAGGGGAAGGACACGTCGCGCGCGCCGATCTGGAGGGGCACCACATAGTTCATCAGCCCGGTCACGAAGGGCATGGCCACGAAGAAGATCATGATCACGCCGTGCGCGGTGAACACCTGATCGAAGTGGTGAGAGTTGAGGTAACCATCGGAGCCGCCGAAAGCGAGCGCCTGCTGCGAACGGATCATCAGCGCGTCGGCAAAGCCGCGCAGGAACATGACAAGGCCCAGGACCATGTACATGACGCCGATCTTCTTGTGATCGACGCTGGTGAACCACTCCTTCCAGAGATAGCCCCAGAGCTTGAAATAGGTGAGCGCGGCCACCAGCGCGATGCCGCCAAGGGCGACGCCGGCAAAGGTGACCATGACGATCGGTTCGGTGGGCAACGCATCGAAGCCCAGACGGCCCAGCAGGGGCGTCCAGTGCGAATGCGTGGAGGGTGCTTCTAATAGCATGGGCTTCACAATCACGAATGAGTGGAGCGGGCCGGGGCGAGCAGGCTCAGCTCCGACTGGCGGGGCGCCTTGGCAGGCGCCGTGGAGGCGTTTGCGGGCTTCTGACCTTCAGGCAGCAGCGGGCCGGCCATCTTGGCGTTCGGATCGCACATGGCGCGCACGAAAGCCTTGTCGAGGTCGGCCTGCTGGCCGGGCACGATCGGCGTGATGGCTTCACGGCCGTTCTTGTCATAGGTCAGCTGGGCCACGTTGAAGGTGCCGGCCTTGCCGGTGCCGCCCTTGGCATCCAGCGCCATCATCTGGTTGACGCACATCTTGCCCGAACGGACGCAGAGGTTGACCACGCGGTCGAACAGGTCACCCTGCACGGCGGCGAAGTGGCGCACCGGATCGGCTTCCGAAGGCTGCTCCAGCTTCAGATAGGTGGCTGCGTCGAGGTTGCCGCCTTCACCCTTGGCCTTGGACACCCACGCGTCGAAATCGCCCTGGTTCACGCCCAGCGCGGCAAAGCGCATGTGCGAGAAGCCCGCGCCGCTGTAATTGGCCGAGAAGCCTTCATACTTGCCGGTCTTGTTGATCACGGCGTTGAGCTGGGTGGTCATGCCCGGCATGGCATAGATCTGCCCGGCGACGGCCGGGATGTAGAAGGAGTTCATCACCGAGGAGGCGGTGATCGAGAAATGCACCGGGCGATCCACCGGCAGCGCGACTTCGTTCACGCTGGCCACGCCCTGTTCGGGATAGATAAAGAGCCACTTCCAGTCGAGCGCCACCACCTCGATCTCCAGCGGCTTGGTGCCGGCGGCGATGGGGTGGCCTTCCTTCACCCGGTCAAGCGGGCGGAAGGGGTCGAGCAGGTGAGTCGTGACCCAGGTCACCGAACCCAGCGCGATGATGATCAGCAGCGGGGCCGACCAGATCAGCAGTTCCAGCTGAGTCGAATGGTGCCATTCCGGCTCGTAATGCGCATTCGCGCTGGCGCGATACCGCCAGGCGAAAAGCACGATCAGCAGCATGACCGGCACGACAATGATCAGCATCAAGAGCGTGGCGACGATCACCAGATGCGCTTGCTGCTTTGCAATATCGCCCGCCGGATTCATCACATCGGACTGACATGCAGACAAAATCAGCGGCAAGACCAATGCGCTGGCCTTGCGCCAATGGCGAAGGGGGGGTGGGAGATGCAGGCTCATGGAACGCGCGCGTAGGCCTCCGATGCTGCAGCTGCGATTGGACATTTTGTCCCATCGCTGGGATTGTCATGGGTCGCTTTATGGTGCAGCCTGCAAAACAACGCAATTCAGCGCTTTTGCCGGGAACCCCGGTAACCTCTCTGAATTAGGTATAACAGTACAGAAACAATCTGTACGACATGGGATGCCTGAACATGACCACCGCCACTTACGACAAGGGGGGTGCCATCACCCCTCCCGGCGCCGGCACTGCTCCGGAGCGCGACGACCATGTTTCCCCCGGTGAGATCGCCATTGGCGTGATCATCGGTCGAACGTCGGAATTTTTTGACTTCTTCGTTTATGCCATCGCCTCGGTGCTGGTGTTCCCGAAGCTGCTCTTCCCGTTCGCCGACGCCTTTACCGGCACCATCTACTCTTTCGCGATCTTCCCGCTGGCCTTTATCGCGCGGCCTTTCGGGTCTTTCGTCTTCATGCTGATCGATCTGGCCTATGGGCGCACCGCCAAGCTGGTGGTGGCGCTGTTCATGCTGGGCGGGTCGACGGCGTCCATCGCCTTCCTGCCGGGCTATGATGAAATGGGCAGGGGCGCGATCGCGCTGCTGGCGCTGTTCCGTCTGGGTCAGGGCTTTGCCCTTGGCGGCAGCTGGGACGGTCTGGCCTCGCTGCTGGCGCTCAATGCGCCCAAGGAGCATCGCGGCTGGTATGCGATGATCCCGCAGCTGGGCGCGCCGCTGGGGCTGATCGTGGCCAGCAGCATGTTCGCCTTCTTCCTCTCGACCCTGCCTCAGGTGGAGTTCGTGAGCTGGGGCTGGCGCTTCCCCTTCTTCGTGGCCTTTGCCATCAACGTGGTCGCGCTGTTCGCCCGCCTGCGTCTGGTCGGCACCGCCGAGTTCGAACGCCTGTTCGAGAGCCGCGATCTGGCTCCCGAGCCGCCCGCCGAAACGCTGCGCAGCGAATGGAAGACCATCCTGCTGGGCGCCTTCGCCCCGCTGGCCAGCTTCGCGCTGTTCCACATGGTGACGGTGTTCCCGCTGTCCTGGGTCTATCTCAACACCACCGAAACGCCGGTGAAGTTCCTCCTGATCGAGATCGTGGCCGCGTTCATCGGCGTGCTGGCGATCATCGCCTCGGGCCGTCTGGCCGACCAGGTCGGACGCCGCGTGGTGCTGGGTTGCTCGGCGGTGGTGACGGCGGTGTTCTCGGGCTTCGGTCCGCAGATGCTGAGCGCGGGCATGGCTGGCGAGATCATCTTCATGGTCACCGGCTTCGCGCTGCTGGGCGTGTCCTTCGGGCAGAGCTCGGGCGCCGTGGCTTCCAGCTTCACGCCTTCGCACCGCTACACCGGTTCGTGCTTCACCAGCGACATCGCATGGCTGGTGGGCGCGGCCTTCGCCCCGCTGATCGCGCTGAAGCTGGCGCATGAGTATGGCGTGGTCGCCTCGGGCCTTTATCTGCTCTCGGGTTCGATCCTCACGCTTACGGCGCTGTGGCTCAACCGCGAGCTGGCGGGCAGCCGCAACGGCATGTCCACCATGGCCATGGCGATTTAACCGACGATCTGACACCTTAACTATAAGGTATCGTCAAGTCGGGGCCCCGGGCACTTGCCCGGGGCCCTTGCTTCTGGAACAAGCGGGGCATGGCCGACACTGCTGCCTCGCCCTTTGCGCCGTCACCGGCCTGGTATCATCTCGCCCCCGGCTCGCTTGTGCGGGGCTTCGGCCTGCTGGTCATCGCCGCCGCGCTGGGCGTTCAGCTCGATGGCGTGCTGGAAGAGGGCTATATCAGCCTGATCTTCGTGATGGCCATCACCATCATCGGCGCGCTTTACGGGTTGGGCGTGGCGCTGGTCTGCGCGGCGGTGGGGGCGCTGGGTTTCGACTATTTCATTGGCGAGCCCAAATGGGAGCTGAGCTTCAGCCGCCCCAATGACATCACCACGCCCCTGATCTTCACCTTCAGCGCGATGATCTCGGGCGTCCTTTCCGGGCGGCTCAAGGATGAGGCGCGGCAGGTCAGCCAGCGCAACATCCAGCTGGAAGCCCTGCTGGAAGCCAGCCGGGGCCTGCAGCGCGCCAGCAGCGTGCATGAGGTCACTCTGGCGCTGCATGACAGCGTCGAGGCCCAGACCGGCATCGCCGTGGCGCTTCACGCCGTATTTCAGGCCCCCGGCGAACCGGAGGCGGGCGCAAGCGCTCTGGCGCATGACGCGCTGGCCTCCGGGCGCGACTGGGTGGAGGAGGGCTCGCTTTCGGCCTTTCCGCTGGCGACGGCGCAGCAGACGCTGGGCGTGCTGCTCGCGCGCCGGCCGGAGGGCACGTCGCTGGATCATGATTTCGCGCTGGCTCTGGCGCGCATCACTGCTCTGGCGCTGGAGCGCATCCATCTGGCCGACCAATTGGCCGAAGCCCATGCCATCGCCCGCGCCGAGGAGCTGAAAAGCGCGCTCCTCTCCTCGGTGAGCCATGATCTGCGCTCGCCGCTCACCGCGATCAACACGGCGGCGGCCAGCCTGCTGAGCTATGGCGAGCATTTCGATCCGGAAACCTCGCAAGGCCTGCTCAGCGGCATCGTCGAGGAATCCGATCGGCTCAATCACCTTACCACCAATCTGCTGCAGATGACCCGGCTGGAGGGAGGCCCCGGCGGCCTTTCGCGCAGCGTGCTGCCCGCTGTCGAGATGATCCGCAATGTCATCGCCCGGCAGATGAGGGTGGACGAAGGGCATCAGTTCCACATTCACGCCCCCGATGGCGAGGTGCCGATCATCGCCGACGCCACGCTTTATGATCTGGTGCTCACCAATGTGATCCAGAACGCCTGCCGCTACAGCGCGCCCGGCACCAGTGTTGAGATTCTCTGCCGCGCCAAGGGCACGATGTGCGAGATCGCCATCAGCGACGAGGGCGTCGGCGTGCCGCCTGAAGAGCAGGAAAATGTGTTCGAACGTTTCTACCGTGTTGCTCGCGGGGATGGAGCGCCCCGTGGCACCGGACTGGGGCTTGCCATTGCGCGCGGTTTCGTGAAAGCCTCGTCAGGAACCATTCATCTTTCATCCCCCTTGCGCGACGGAAAAGGCACCTGCATCACCATTTGCCTGCCCATCGCCCGAAGTGAGCCAGAACAGAACGCACTATGACGTCCGGCCATATCCTGCTTGTCGATGATGAGCCCGCCATCGTGAATGCCCTTCGCCCCGTGCTCAAGGCCGTGGGCCATGCTGTGACCGTCGCCAGCGACGGCACCGCCGCCCTTGCCAGCTTCGCGCTGGAGGAGCCCGATGTGGTGCTGCTCGATCTGGGCCTGCCCGATATGGATGGCAAGGATGTGATCCGCGCCATCCGCGCCACATCGACCACGCCGATCATCGTGATCTCCGCCCGCCATCAGGAGGGTGAGAAGATCGCCGCTCTAGACGAAGGCGCCGACGATTATGTCGACAAGCCCTTCGTGCTGGGTGAGCTGTTGGCCCGTGTGCGTTCTTCGCTGCGGCGGCGCGAGGCTTTGGTCAAGCCGCTGGAAACCTTCGATGCCGCCCCGCTGCATATCGATTTCGCCACCCGCGTGGTGACCCTGCGTGGCGAGACGCTGCGGCTCTCGCCCAAGGAATACAATCTGCTGCGCACGCTGGCGCAGAGCGCGGGTCAGGTCGTGACCCAGCGGCGGTTGCTGGCGGCGGGCTGGGGCCGCAGCGAGGCAGATCCGCAATATCTGCGCGTCTATATGGGCATGCTGCGCCAGAAGCTGGAGGAGAACCCCTCCGAGCCGACGCTGATCGTCACCGAGCCGGGCGTGGGTTATCGCCTGATGGCGGTGCCGGATGCCGGGCCTGAAGCAGGGGAGACCCCGGCGGCTTGAGCGCAGGGGGCTTAAGGGCGGTCAGGATAAATTGGCCGCCCGTGAATCGCTTAGGGATAGGATGAAACAGAGGGCGGCCGAAGGTGCATCGGCAGCGGAACGTCTATAGAAGAGCGTCCCGGTGGGATGGATGTTGTGTTCTTTTGCTCCGCTGTCGGGACTATGGATTTACCCGGTGGCCCGCACCTAAAAAGAGCATAAGTGCCATCGCTTTACCGCCCCAGCCCATCACCTGGGGGAGCAGCCGTGGTTCAGACCCGGCGAAGCGCGTTGGGGTTGTCCTTGATCTCGCGCAGCAGCAGCGCCAGCGGGCGGCGCAGCATGGTGGCGGGTGCGGTGGCCGCGGCGGAGTCGGCCAGCGGCTGGCGCACCCGGGCCGGATCGATCTCCTGCGCGAACACGATGCCGAAGCGCTGGTCTTGCACCCAGGCGACACGCCCCTCGACCCAGCCCAGATTGCGCAGTTCGAGCGCAACCTCGGCGCCTTTGGCAGGCGCGCCTTCGCCCTCGGCCATCAGCCCTTGCGCGGAAATGTTGCGCAGCTTCACCAGGATTTCGGCGCCTGTTTCGCGGATCCGGCATTGCGTCCGCATCAGCAGATTGTCGCGAAAGCTGTGGCGTTTTTCGACGATGGCCATGATCTCGACTCCAGACGGAGAGCCGCGCCCCCACGGATCCATGCAATCGTTTAGAATGTCCCGGGTAAGCAAGGTTTGAGGGGTTGGCCCGCAGTTTTACATAAGGGGTTGCTGCAGGGTTCAACGATTCGGCGCATTTGCGAGGCGCTGATTGCATCATATGCTGGAAAACCATGCGAAATCGCTTGAATCCGCGAATCATCTGTGATTCTAGTGATTCCCATGAAGAATGTCCGCAACATGCACCGGATGGCGAAGGAAACCATGATCCAATGGTTGGCCCTCGGCTGCCTGTTGTGCATGCTGGCCTGGTCGGTCGCCGGGCCCAGCGGTCTGCTCGCCTGGAGCGAAAATCACCACGCTTTGGCTGAACGCCAGCAGCGCATCAAGCAGCTTACGCTGCAGCGCAATGAGCTGAAGAACCGCGTCACCCTGCTCGATCCACGTCACACGGACCCCGATCTGGCTGGTGAATTGCTGCGCCGCAACCTGAATGTGGCGCATCCTGACGACGTGATCATGATGGTGCACTAAAGTCTACTATGCATCCGTATGGGGCCATGCGCGTCAGGCCTTGCCCTTCGCCGCAAATTTCGTATTCGAGTGTTTCCGGGCGCAGAGTCTGCGCCTATAGACGGTCGCGAAAAATCGGCCTTCCATTGGGGAACATCGTCTTGGCCAGAACCGGCAAAACCCAAAACGCCTCGCCCGCTGCTGATGCCAACGGGCTGGATCACCTTCAGCAAGCTTACGAAGCCGACCGGCTCTATGCCGCGAGCGATGACGAGCTGCTGCACTTCTACGAACAGATGGTGCTGATCCGCCGCTTTGAAGAGCGTGCCGGCCAGCTCTACGGCCTGGGCCTGATCGGCGGCTTCTGCCACCTCTACATCGGCCAGGAAGCGGTGGCCGTGGGCATCCAGTCGGCCCTGCAAGAGGGTCATGACAGCGTCATCACCGGCTATCGCGATCACGGCCACATGCTGGCCTATGGCATCGATCCCAAGGTCATCATGGCCGAGCTGACGGGCCGTGAGGCTGGCATCAGCCGCGGCAAGGGCGGCTCGATGCACATGTTCAGCACCAGCCACAAGTTCTACGGCGGCCACGGCATCGTGGGCGCGCAGGTCTCGCTGGGCGCGGGTCTGGCCTTCAGCCACCAGTACAATGAAGATGGCGGCCTGTGCGTCTCCTACTTCGGCGACGGCGCGGCCAACCAGGGCCAGGTCTACGAGAGCTTCAACATGGCGGCGCTCTGGAAGCTGCCGATCATCTTCGTGGTGGAAAACAACCAGTACGCCATGGGCACCGCTGTGAAGCGCTCCTCGGCCGAAACCCATTTCCACAAGCGCGGCGCGGCCTTCACCATCCCGGGCATGAACGTGAACGGCAATGACGTTCTGGAAGTGCGCGCGGCGGCCAATCTGGCGGTCGAATATGTCCGCGCCGGCAATGGCCCGGTGCTGATGGAGCTCAACACCTATCGCTATCGCGGCCACTCCATGTCGGACCCGGCCAAGTATCGCAGCCGTGAGGAAGTGCAGGACATGCGCGACCATCACGACCCGATCGAGGGCGCCAAGGCCGAACTGATCAAGCGCGGCGTGTCGGAAGACAAGCTGAAGGAGATCGACAAGAAGATCCGTCAGATCGTGTCGGAATCCGCTGATTTCGCCGAAAGCTCGCCCGAGCCGGAGCTGTCTGAACTGTATACCGACGTTCTGGTGGAGACCTATTGAGATGGCAATCGAACTGAAGATGCCCGCGCTGTCGCCCACCATGGAAGAGGGCAAGCTGGCACGCTGGCTGGTCAAGGAAGGCGATGAGGTCAAGTCCGGCGATATTCTCGCCGAGATCGAGACCGACAAGGCCACCATGGAATTCGAAGCCGTCGACGAAGGCACGATTGGCAAGATCGTGGTTCCCGAGGGCACCGAAGGCGTGAAGGTCGGCACCGTGATCGCCACCATCGGTGAGGGCGATGTGGAAGGCTCGGCTCCGGCTGCTGCCGCGCCCGCCGCTGCTCCGGCCCCGGCTCCCAAGGCAGAGGCTCCCGCAGCCGCTCCCAAGGCGCCCGCCAAGCCCGAAATCCCCCATGGCACCAACATGAAGACCTCGACCGTGCGCGAGGCTCTGCGTGACGCCATGGCCGAGGAAATGCGCCGCGATCCGCGCGTCTTCGTGATGGGCGAGGAAGTCGCCCAGTATCAGGGCGCCTACAAGGTCACGCAGGGTCTGCTGGAGGAATTCGGCCCCAAGCGCGTGATCGACACGCCGATCACCGAATATGGCTTTGCCGGCATCGGCACCGGCGCCGCCATGGGCGGCCTGCGCCCCATCGTCGAGTTCATGACGTTCAACTTCGCCATGCAGGCGATTGACCACATCATCAACTCGGCGGCCAAGACCAACTACATGTCGGGCGGCCAGATGCGTTGCCCGGTCGTGTTCCGTGGTCCCAACGGCGCTGCCAGCCGTGTGGGTGCGCAGCACTCGCAGAACTACGGCCCGTGGTACGCCAACGTCCCCGGCCTGATCGTGATCGCGCCTTACGACGCTTCGGACGCCAAGGGCCTGCTCAAGGCCGCCATCCGCAGCGAAGATCCGGTCGTGTTCCTTGAGAACGAGCTGATCTACGGCCGTTCGTTCGAGCTGCCCGAGCTGGACGACCACGTCCTGCCCATCGGCAAGGCCCGCGTGATGCGCGAAGGCAAGGACGTGACGATCGTCAGCTACTCGATCGGCGTGGGCCTGGCCCTGGAAGCCGCCGAGACGCTGGCCGCCGAGGGCATCGACGCCGAGGTGATCGATCTGCGCACGCTGCGTCCGCTCGACAAGGAGACGGTGCTGGCTTCGCTCAAGAAGACCAACCGCATCGTGGTGGCCGAAGAAGGCTGGCCGACCTGCTCGATCGCCTCGGAAATCGCGGCCATCGCGATGGAAGACGGCTTCGACGATCTGGACGCTCCGGTGGTCCGCGTCTGCAACGAGGACGTGCCGCTGCCTTACGCGAACAACCTCGAGAAGGCCGCGCTGATCGATGCCTCGCGCATTGTGGCTGGCGTGAAGAAGGTCACCTATCGCTGATCTTCGCCTTCGGGTGTGAACAAGAGGGGCGCTCCGGTCATGCCGGGGCGCCCTTTTTGATGGGGCTGTCCTGAGGCCCGATCTGCTGTATGGGCGCGGGCATGAGCGATATATCCCAGCTTGATACGCAGCTTGAGACCCTGCCGCCGGCATGGCGTCTGGCGCTGGCCTATGCCCCGCGCGATGCGCGTGAGGTGTGGCTCTCCTTCCTGGCGCTGGATGTGCGTCTGGCGGGCGTGGTGCGCGCCGCGCGTGAGCCGATGCTGGGCCAGATGAAGCTGGCCTGGTGGCGCGACCGCCTGAACGCCGACCCCGCGACATGGCCCAAGGGCGAGCCTCTGCTGGCCATGCTGAAGGGCTGGGGCGGGGAGGCCAAAGGCCTCGTCCCACTGGTCGATGGCTGGGAAGTGCTGCTGGACGAATGGGACGGCGGCGCGGCGCTGGAGGCTTTGACACAAGGCAGGGTTGCGGGCGTGGAAGCCTTGGCGCGGGTTCTGGGCGTGGCCCATGACCGCATCGCCCCTATGGCCCACTGTTGGGCGGCGATGGATCTGGCCAGCCATCTGGGGGACCCTGCCGAGCGTGAGACCGCCATGGCCAAGGTCGCGGCGCTGGACTGGAAGGCAGGGCGCCTGCCCAAGGCGATGCGTCCGCTCACCGTGCTGCACGGGCTGGCGCGGCGGGAGAGCAAGGGCGGGGATGCTGCGTCCCCCATGGCGCTGCTGTCTGCCATGCGGCTTGGCATTTTCGGCATCTAGGTTAGGCTGGCTTCTCTGGTTGAAGAGGGGCTAGGATGAACCGGATCGCTTTGGGGGCGGTGTCTGCGCTGTTGCTGGCGGGCGCTGGCTTTTTCTGGTGGCAGGGCCGCGCGGAGGTCGAACGCGGCGCTCCGCCGCCCGATCTTTCAGGAAGCCATGCCGAGGCGCCCCTTGAATTGCCCAGCGCCGATTCGCATGGTCGCGGGCCAGGCCTGCCCGATCTCAAGACCAAGAAGCGCCCCAAGCAATCACCTGAAGAGCGGCGCTTCAACCGCTTCGACCGCAACCGCGATGGCAAGATCACCCGCGTCGAGATGCTCTCCACCCGCGTGAAGGCCTTCCAGAAGCTGGACACCAATCACGATAATCTGCTGACCTTCGAGGAATGGGCGGTGAAAACCTCGGAGCGGTTCAAGGCGGTGGATCGCGATAGCGACGGGATCATATCGCGCGATGAGCTGAACGCTTTTTACGCGGCGCAGGAGGCGGCGAAGGCGCAGCGGGCTGCGGCCAAGGCGATGCAGTGTTCTTGCAGCAGTGCGCCTTCAGAAGGGGAAGAAGATTAAGAGAGAAACTTGAGGGCGTTATGCCCTCAAACTCCCATGACGTCTCCCGACGAAAGGACAGGGGCGCCGAAGCGGGGTGCCCCGGCTCTCCACCGGTGCCACGCGAAGCGCCGCAGGCAGTTTAATCCTATCATTCAAGCGTTGCGCTGGCGATTTCAAAGCCTGCGGCGCTATGAATCCATGCCTGACGGATAGGTTGCGCAAAAACGTAGACATTAAAGGGAGCGCGAGGGCGATGGCCCTCGCATTTCCTTTTTACCCTTCTGCCCCTGAACCCGGTAACCACGACGCCAGATCGACTTTAGCCCGCTCCGTATAGGCCACCTTGCGCTCGGGTTTCTTGCGCTTGCGGCCCTCGGGCGTTTTGGGATCGACGGGCGGGAACAGGCCGAAGTTGATGTTCATCGGCTGATAGGTCTCGGCCTCGGCGTCGCCGGTGATATGGGCCAGCAGCGCGCCCAGAGCGGTCGTCGGCGGGGGGCTGACGAAATCGCGGCCAGCCAGTTCGCAGGCGGTCATGATGCCCACCAGCATGCCGACGCTGGCGCTTTCCACATAGCCCTCGCAGCCGGTGATCTGACCGGCGAAGCGGATGTGCGGCGCCGATTTCAGGCGCATCTGGCGGTCCAGCAGCGTAGGCGAGTTGAGGAAGGTGTTGCGGTGCAGGCCGCCGAAGCGCGCGAATTCGGCATTTTCAAGGCCGGGGATCATGCGGAAAATGCGCTGCTGCTCGGCATATTTCAGCTTGGTCTGGAAGCCGACGATGTTCCACAGCGTGCCCAGCACATTGTCCTGTCGCAGCTGGACCACGGCATAGGGCCAGCGGCCGGTGCGGGGATTGTCCAGCCCCACGGGCTTCATCGGGCCGAAGCGCAGCGTGTCCTCGCCGCGTTCGGCCATCACCTCGATGGGCATGCAGCCGTCGAAATAGGGGGTATTGGCCTCCCATTCCTTGAAGACGGTCTTGTCCCCGGCCAGCAGCTCCTCGCGGAAGGCGAGGTACTGGTCCTTGTCCATCGGGCAGTTCACGTAATCCTTGCCGCCCTTGTCCCAGCGCGCCGCCATCCATGCCACGTCCATATCGATGGACTCGTGGTAGACGATGGGGGCGATGGCATCGAAAAAGGCGAGGCTGTCCGCGCCTGTCGCGCCGCCGATGCTGGTGGCCAGCGATGCGGCGGTGAGGGGGCCGGTGGCGACGATGGTCAGGCCTGCTTGGGGCAGGGCGTCGATGCGTTCGCGCACCAGAGTCAGCGTGGGCTGGCTGGTGAGCGCCTCCTCGATGGCGTGGGAGAACACCTCGCGGTCCACGGCAAGGGCGCTGCCGGCGGGCACGCGGGCCTTGTCGGCGGCGGCCATGATGAGCGAGCCGCAGGCGCGCATCTCGTGATGCAGCAGGCCCACGGCGTTGGACGTATCATCGTCGGAGCGCAGCGAGTTGGAACAGACCAGCTCGGCCAGATTGTCGGTCTGATGGGCGGGGCTGCGCTCTCCGGTCCCGCGCATTTCGGAAAGGCGCACGCGAAAGCCGCGCCGGGCCAGCTGCCATGCCGCCTCGCTGCCCGCGAGGCCGCCGCCGATGATGTGAACGTCGTAAGAAGTGTCAGAGGTCATGGGGCGCCTTTGCCCCAAGCCGGGGCTCAGGGCAAGGCTGGCAGGATCGGCGCGCCCGAAGCGTCCCATTGCAGGGGGCCATGCGCCACCACGGCGGAGAGGGGGAGATCGGCATAGATATGCGGGAAAAGGGCGCCGCCGCGCGCCTCTTCCCACTTCACCGCATCACCCAGCGCCGTCAGATCGACGGCGGCGAGGTAAAGATCATCCTGCCCGGCAAACCATTTGGCCAGCGTGCCCGCCAGCTGATCCTGCGCCGAAAGATGGATATACCCATCGGCCAGATCGACCGGCGCCCCGGCGAAGCTGCCCTTTTCAGACAGCTCCGCCCATTGGGGGCCGGTCAGGATCTTCCAGGCGACAGAAGGCAGATCGCTCACGCCTCGGCACCACCCTCGGGGGCAGCCGAAGGTGCTTCGCCCTCATCGCCCTCTTCTTCCTCGGCGAGGCGCACGGCGGAAACGACATGCTCTTCATCGGCCACGTTGAACAGGCGCACGCCCGCGCTGCCGCGACCGATGACACGCAGGGTCGTGAGCGGCAGGCGGATCAGCTTGGCCTGATCGGTCACCATCATCAGCTGCTCGGCCTGAACGGTCGGGAAGCTGGCGACCACCAGACCGTTGCGGGCGATGTTGTCGATGTTGGTGATGCCCTGACCGCC
Organism: Novosphingobium rosa NBRC 15208; assembly: GCF_001598555.1. Lineage (GTDB taxonomy): Bacteria > Pseudomonadota > Alphaproteobacteria > Sphingomonadales > Sphingomonadaceae > Novosphingobium > Novosphingobium rosa. The sequence continues at coordinate 61,131 of NZ_BCZE01000003.1, read as the reverse complement.
GCGACCCGTGCGGCGATACTCATAGGCCGAGGACAGCTTGCCATAGCCATTGGCGCAGACGGTCAGGATGAACTGCTCATGCTCGGCCAGATAGGCGTAGCGTTCGGCGCTCAGCGTGGGTTCGCCTTCCTTCTCGCCCTTCCACGGGGCGAAGCGCAGGTAATCCTCACGCTCTTCGGGCGTGGCATTGCTGCCCTTCAGCACCGAGAGCGAGATCACCTCATCCTCGCCCTTGAGCGTCATGCCGCGCACGCCGGTCGAGGTGCGCGAGGTGAATTCACGCACTTCATCGGCGGCAAAGCGGATCGCCTTGCCCTGGCGCGTGGCCAGCAGCACATCGTCACCCACATCGAGCAGGGCGACGCCGATCAGGCGATCCTCGTCCTCCTCATCGAACTTCATGGCGAATTTGCCGTTCGAGGGAATGTTGGCGAAGGCATCCATGCTGTTGCGGCGCACATTGCCCTTGGCGGTGGCGAAGACCACCGAGAGGTCGCCCCAGGCGGCCTCATCCTCGGGCAGGGGCAGCACGGTCTGGATCGTCTCGCCCTGATCCAGAGCCGGCAGCAGGTTGACGATCGGGCGCCCGCGCGTGGCCGGGCCACCTTCTGGCAGGCGGTAGACCTTCATGCGGTAGACCTTGCCCGCCGTGCTGAAGAACAGCACCGGATTGTGGGTGGTGGTGACGAACATCGTCGCCACGGCATCCTCTTCCTTGGTGGCCATGCCCGCGCGGCCCTTGCCGCCGCGCGCCTGAGCGCGGAAGGTGCTGAGCGGCGTGCGCTTGATGTAGCCATCCATGGTGACCGTCACGACCATATCGTCGCGTTCGATCAGGTCCTCATCGTCGATGCTGTCACCGGCGGGGACGATTTCCGAGACGCGCGGCGTGGCGAATTGCGCCTTCACCGCTTCCAGCTCGGTGCGCATCACGCCGTAAAGCTTCACGCGGTCGGCCAGGATCGAGAGATACTCGTTGATCGCCTTGGCCAGACCTTCCAGCTCGTCGCCGATCTCGTCGCGGCCCAGAGCGGTCAGGCGGTGCAGGCGCAGGTCCAGAATGGCCTTCACCTGAATTTCCGACAGGCGATAGGTCGGCGCCGAAAGCTCGGCGGCGTCTTCCTCGATGGCTTCGACCAGACGGATGTAGGAGGCGATCTCGCCCATCGGCCATTCGCGCGAGAGAAGCGCAGCGCGGGCGGCGGCGGGGTTGGGCGCGCCGCGGATGATCTTGACCACCTCGTCCAGATTGGTGACCGCGATCACCAGACCCAGCAAGATATGCGCCCGGTCACGCGCCTTGTTCAGCTCGAACTTGGTGCGGCGGGTGATGACCTCTTCACGGAAGCTGATGAAGCTGGTGATGATGTCCTTCAGGCCCAGCACCTCGGGGCGGCCGCCTCGGATCGCCAGCATGTTGGCCGGGAACGACGACTGCGCGGGCGTGTTGCGCCAGATCTGGTTGAGCACCACCTCGGGCGTGGCATCGCGCTTCAGCTCGACCACGACGCGCACGCCTTCGCGGTTCGATTCGTCGCGGATGTCGCTGATGCCCTCGATCCGCTTGTCCTTGGCGGCCTCGGCGATCTTCTCGACCAGGCCGCTCTTGCCGACCTGATAGGGGATCGAGGTCAGCACGATCGAGCGGCGGTCGTTGCGGCCTGTCTCGATCACATGGCGGCAGCGCATGATGATCGAGCCGCGCCCGGTGTTGTAGGCGTTGCGTGCCCCGCCCATGCCCAGAATGAGGGGCGCGGTGGGGAAATCGGGGCCGGGGACGATCTGGATCAGCTCGTCGGTGGTGATCGCCGGATTGTCCATCGTGGCGAAACAGGCGTCGATCACCTCGCCCAGATTGTGCGGCGGGATGTTGGTGGCCATGCCCACGGCGATGCCGCCCGCGCCATTGACCAGCAGGTTGGGGAAGCGCGCGGGAACCACCGAAGGCTCCTGACGGCTGCCGTCATAGTTGTCGACGAAATCGACGGTGTCCTTGTCGAGATCGTCCAGCAGGCTGTTGGCCACGCGGGCCAGACGCGCCTCGGTGTAACGCATCGAGGCCGGCGGATCGGGGTCCATCGAGCCGAAGTTGCCCTGACCGTCGATCAGCGGCAGGCGCATCGACCAGTCCTGGGTCATGCGGGCCAGCGCGTCATAGATCGCGCTGTCGCCATGCGGGTGATAGTTACCCATCACGTCGCCCACGATCTTGGCCGATTTACGGTAGGGCCGCCCCGCGACCATGCCGCCTTCCTGCGCCGCGTAAAGGATACGGCGGTGCACGGGCTTCAACCCGTCGCGCACATCGGGCAGGGCGCGCGCCACGATCACGCTCATCGCGTAATCGAGGTAGCTGGTCTTCATCTCGTCGACGATGTCGACGCGGGTGAATTCGCCCATGGGGCTCGGATCGGTCAAGGTGGTTTCGTCGCTCACGCGCTGGGTGTTTCGCTTTGTTAGCAGAAAGGTCGATGGTCCGCTCTAGGGCAGGATGCGCGCCATGGCCAGCGCTGCTGGTGCCACGGGCCCTGTTGGTTGCGGTTTTTCCACAAGCCCATGAAGCGCATAGGCCCATATGCTCTGCTTATGCGGCGGGGCGATGGAGCGGTGCGACGGGGCGGGTTCAAATGGGGTTCAGTCGCCATGGTCGACATATTCCCCGGTTGCCAATCTGGCGAATCCCTTGCACTAAAACGGAACAGGCAAGGTCTTTGTCGATTTTGCACAGGATTAAGCCGTTACCAATTCTGCCTGGCTGCGCAGGGTGCGCAGGCCGGGGGCATAACAGGAGTTGAATGCATGAACCGGACCAGCTCGCGCCAGCGTGGACCGCTCCTCGCGCGTGTCGCCATGGCCGCTGCCCTGTCGCTGGGCGTGGTGTCCTCGCTCGGCGTTTCCTCGCCCGCTTTCGCGGCGAAGGAGAAGGCCAGTGGCGGTCAGCCCCAGTATTCGCCGGGCTTCCTGCAGGTGGCCAGCCCGCTGCAGACCGCTGTGGCCAAGGCCAAGGACAATCCCGCTGCCGTGCCCGATCTGGTCAAGCAGGTCGATCCGCTGATCGCCGCCGCCAAGTCGCCTGACGACAAGTTCGGCGCCGGTGGCCTGCTCGTGGCGATCGGTCTGGCCGCCAAGGACACCGCTCTGCAGCGCAAGGGCATCATCCTTGAGCTGGACAGCGGCAAGGCGCCCGCCGACATGGTCGGCAAGCTGAACGTCTATGCCGCGCAGTTCGCCTATGACGCCAAGGACTTCGCCGATGTGCGCGCCCGCGTCGCGGCGGCTCAGGCCGCTGGTTACAAGGACGTGCAGCTGGAGATCCTGGCCGCCGACACCTATTTCCAGGAAAAGAACATCCCGCAGGGTCTGGCTGCGCTCAAGACCGTCATCGAGCATGCCCGCGCCAGCGGCGTGAAGGTGGACGAGGCCTGGTATCGCCGCGGTCTGGGCGGTGCGGAAGACACCACCAACCCCGAATATGGCACCTTCTTCGCAACCGGTCTGGCTCAGGACTATGGCACGCCCGCCAATTGGGCGCTGGCCGCCGCCGTGGTGCGCGACACCCACAAGTACGGCCTGCCCGAGACGCTGGACGTGCTGCGCCTGCAGTCGCGTCTGGACGCCCTGCAGACCGAGCGTGACTACCTCGACTACATCGAGGCCGCCGATCCCATCCGCAACCCCGCCGAGGTCAAGGCTGCTGCCGACAAGGGCATCGCCGCGGGCAAGCTGAAGGCGGCGACGCCTTTCGTGGCCGATGCGGTGCGCATCGCCTCGGGCCGTATGAATGCCGACAGGGCGGCCTTGCCCGAGCTGGAGAAGAGCGCGCGCGGCGCCAACGCCAAGACCGTGCTGATCGCAGGCACGGGCGACGCCTATCTCGGCTTCTCGCAGCCCGCCAAGGCTGCCGAAATGTACAAGCTGGCGCTGACCAAGCCCGATGCCGACAAGGCGCTGCTCAACACCCGTCTGGGCATCGCGCTCTATGACGCGGCTGACTATGCCGGCGCCAAGGCTGCCTTCACTGCTGTGGAAGGCCCGCGTTCGGGCGTGGCTCAGCTGTGGCTGGTGCAGGTCGCCAACAAGGCAGGCGGCAAGTAAGACGGGTTAAGGGGAGGGGGTTTTCCCGGTCCTTTGCCGTTGATGGCATGACCGGGGCTCTCTGATCCCTGCCGATACAACGAACCCCGTTCCGGATTGAACCTCCGGGACGGGGTTTTGTTATTGGGCGCTCTGGCGTGTGAATGAGGGTGGCTGCGCCTCAGGAGCAACCGGTTCCAAAGCGCAAAAGGCGCGGAACCGCCCCCGCAGTTCTGCGCCTTTTGACTGTTTGTGTCGCCTGCCGAAGGGTCAGTAGCGGCCGTAGCCGGTGACCAGCAGAGCCGGATGCAGCACCGGCTTGCGTTCCGAGTCGACCAGAAGCCTGAAGCCGGTCCCCCAAGACCAGCACACCAGCGTTGCGGCCAGCACGCGGCAGAGCCCAACAATGTTTTCCGAAACAAGTGCTTGCAAGACCATGACAGCCTTCCTTTCCCCAGCTTGCGCAGGCCGTCTTTTGCGACGGCTCAGGCAAGCGCTCCCGAATGGATACGTATGAAATGCCTAGTCCGCTTCCTTGTCAATCGGTTTTCTTGGCGGGGCAAAAGGGGCGTTAAAGGGCAGGGTGTTCGCGCAGGCTTCAGCCCTGCATAAACGAAAAACGGAGGGATGGCATGGCCACCCCTCCGTCGTTCTGTCGGTCGAACCGGGCCGCGGGGCCCAGAGCATCAATCCACGAAGGCGCGCTCGATCACATAGCTGCCCATCTTGGCGTTCGAGCCTTCCTCGAAGCCCTGCTCGTCGAGCATGCGGGCGAAATCGCGGATCATGTCGGTGCTGCCGCAGAGCATCACGCGGTCATTCTCGGGGTCGAGCTTGGCCGGGCCGGTCAGCGGCGCGGCGAACAGGCTGCCGTCATCGATCATCGTGTTGATGCGGCCGGTGTTGCGGAAGGGCTCGCGCGTCACGGTCGGCACGTAATGGAACTGCAGCAGCGCCTGATCGGCCACCAGCGGATCATCGGCCAGCTGGGCGGTCAGCTCGTCATGATAGGCCAGATCGCTGACGCGGCGCACCGAGTGCACCAGCACGATCTGCGAGAAGCGGTCATAGACCTCGGGGTCGCGCACCAGGCTAAGGAAGGGCGCCAGCCCCGTGCCGGTGGAGAAGAGGAACAGCCGCTTGCCGGGCAGCAGCGCGTCGCACACCAGCGTGCCGGTGGGCTTGCGCGAGAGATAGACCTGATCGCCCTCGCGGATGTTCTGCAGGCGCGAGGTCAGCGGGCCGTCCTGCACCTTGATCGAGAGGAACTCCAGCTCCTCGGCATAGGCCGGGCTGGCGATCGAATAGGCGCGCATCAGCGGGCGGGGACCGTTGTCGAGCCCGACCATCACAAACTCGCCCGAGCGGAAGCGCAGCGAGGCGGGGCGCTCGATGCCGAAGCTGAAGAGGTGCTCGTTCCAGTGGCGAACCCAGCGCACGGTGGCGGTGTGGAAATTGGGCAGATCTTCAAGAAGGCGCGGCTGCTGGACCTGGACATTCATGGGAGGACAATTCCGTTCAGTCGAATCGGGTAGAAACATGGGTAGCGGCGATATGCGCGGCGGTAACGGAGACTGATTGCATCAGCCGCGCCATGGCCGGTTCCTCGACCAGGGTTGCCGCGAGCTGTTGCAGCCGGTAACCATCGCCGTCCGCCGCGCTCTGAAACAGAGCGAGCAGCCGCGCTTCATCGTCCCTTACGGCCAGACAGCCCGGTTTTGCAAGTTGCAGCTGTTGCAACCCATCGCTGTTGAGCGTGAAGAGCGCCATGCCGAAATCCTCGGCGATGCTTTCCAGCCCGACTGTGGCGAAATTGCGTGCGGTTGTCCGGCAGGGGCAGCGCCCGGCTTGCACCGAACTGACCCATTCGCGAATTTCCCTTAGCAGAAAGAGGGATGCGGCGTCCAGTTCATCGAGTTTGCGATCGAGGAATTGGTACATAGAGCCTCCGGCGCCAGTGCTAGGGGGGTGGGAAGGACCGTGCTTGCGGCCCTCCCGCTGGCCTAGAAGGGAATTTCTTGCGAGTCAATCTCATTAGCAAGATCGCTTTTCTGATTGCCCGGCAAGACATTCTATCCCAGTTTCTGCGCCAACAGCGTGGGATAGCGCCGCGCCACATCCAGAATCAGGTCGCCAAACAGGCTGTTGGCCCACGCAAACCATGAGCGCGTGTATTGTTTGGGGTCATCCTGACTGAAGGCTTCATGCATGAAGCCGGTGCCGGCATGGGTGGCGCGCAGGCTGCGCAGCAGGTTCAGAATCTCGGCGGGTCTGTCGCTGCTCAGGGCGCGGATGATCAGCGACATCGGCCAGATCATGCCCAGCCCGGCATGCGGCCCGCCGATCCCGGATGCGGCTTTGCCCTTGAAGAAATAGGGATTGCGCGTGGACCATGCCAGCGCCTCGGTGCGGCGGAACAGCGGATCATTGCGGGGCGCCGCCCCCAGATAGGCCAGTGACGACAGGCCCGGCACATTGGCATCATCCATAAAGAAGCCATTGCCGAAACCATCGACCTCATAAGCCCAGACCTGCGATCCGCCCGGCCCGGCCATCCGCCCATAGCGCAGCAGCGCCCGGTCCAGCTGCGCGGCCAGCGCCGAGGCATCGCGGGCCAGCGCCATATCGCCCCGCGCCTCGGCAGCCACCTTGGCTAGCCCTTTCAGAGCGCTGGCGGCAAAGAGGTTGGAGGGGATCAGAAAGGGGAAGGTGCAGGCGTCGTCGGAAGGGCGGAACATCGAATGAATCAGTCCCACCTTGCGGCTGGGCGCGCCATAGCCGCCCAACATCAGCGTTTCGGTGGCGTTGCCGTTGTTGAGGCGCTGGAAGCTGTAGGGGCCGTTGCCCTGCAGCCGCTGTTGCTCGCGCATGGTGCGCAGCGCGGCGCGGGCGCCATCGGCCCAGAGATTGTCGAAGGGGCGCTTGTCTTTGGTGGCCTGCCAGTATCCGGCGGCCAGACGCAGGGGCCAGCACAGGGAATCCAGCTCCCACTTACGCTCGGCGACGCCCGGCTTCATGTCGGTGCGGTCGCCCTGCGCCCATGACAGGCTGGTGCGCGCCGCAGGATCCTGCATGAAGGCGTTGGCGTAGGGATCGATCAGCAGGCAGCGCGCCTGACGGGCGATCAAGCCATTGAACAGCGTCTGAAGCTGCGGATCGCCCTTGGCCAGCGGCAGATAGGGCCAGACCTGAGCGCTGCTGTCGCGCAGCCACAGGCAGGGGATGTCTCCCGTGATGACGAAGGCGTCAGCCTTGCCGTCCACCGTGCCCATGCGGACGGTGGTATCCAGCGTGTTGGGATAGCAATTGGCGAACATCCAGGCGAGTTCGGGGTCGGCGATCTGCGCCGAGACCTGCTTGATGCGTTCCTCGACAGCGGGGCTGGTGAACTTGCGGTCGCCCGGCGCGGGGCGGCGCGAGTTGAGATCGGTGGTGCGCCCCGGCCCGGGCGGCACGGGGATGGGCGTGGCCGGGCTGGTCGGGATGGGCTGGCCCGCCAGCGCTCGTCCGGCGGTCAGCGCTCCGGCCAGCAGGGCGGCGCTGGAGGTCAGGAATGAGCGGCGCTGGGTGTTCATCGATCGCGTGTGCCTTGAATCAGGGGTATTGCTGTTTCAGTAAGAGATAGGAGACCTTAGGAAAGATGCGAGGGGTCTCCTTTGTTGGTCGTATCTCTCCAGGCCCTCGTGCCGCATCGTCGCGCCCCGCCGCAAGCCCTGCCTGCGGCGCTGCGACGTTGCTCTGCCGCCGAACCCGATGCGCGACGCGGACAGTAAAGGGAGCACGAGGGTGATGACCCTCGCATGATTTTTTCCTCACTTCCTTGAAAATTCCAGCCGCTCAAACGTCTCCTTGTTGAATGGCTAATGCGAGGCGGTCTCATTTCTGATATGCCGCGCGGGTCGGGCCTTGGTGGACGTGCTGTGATGACTTCTTCTGCTTCCGGATTGCGCCGTATCGACGATCTGCTGATGGCCGACCGTCTCGGCGTGCCGGAGATCCCGCGCCTTGCTGCCTCGGAGATCTGCTACACGCCCGCCCCGCGCCGCGATTATGGCGCTGCGGGCGGCCGCTGGAAAAGCCTTGCCGCCACGGCCTCGATCTATGGCGTGGTGGCGGGGGTTTTGCTGCTTTCGATCTCGGTGTCGTTTGTGAAACCTGCGCCGCCTCAGGCGCTGACGGTGATGAACGCGCAGGCCCCTGCCTCGCCCCCCGAAACGCCGCCCAAGGCGAAGGATTCGCCCAGACCGGTCGAGAAGAAGGTGGCGATCCGGCAGCCGGTGCAGGTCGATCCGCTGCCGCCGATGAAGGTCTCGATTTCGCCGGTTGTCGCCCCGGTGCCGGTGATCGTCCCCAGGCAGGCCGAGCCCGCCCCGAAGGAGCCCGATACCGCCGCGCCCAAAACTACCCCCGCGCCGCCGGCTCCCCGCATCGCCAGCAACGGGCCGGATACATGGGAAGGCCGCGTGCTGATGCAGCTCAGCAAAAAGCGCCATTATCCCATGGGCGCGATGGCCCGCCATCAGCAGGGCGTGCCTTATATCCGCTTCGTGATGGACCGTCAGGGCAAGGTGCTGTCGGTCAGCCTCGAGCGGTCCAGCGGCGTCCCCGATCTTGACCGCGAGGCGCTGAGCCTGCCCAAACGCGCGCAGCCGCTGCCCAGGCCGCCCGAGGACAGGCCGGGCGAAACCATCGAACTGGTTGTGCCGGTCGAGTTCTACATCCGCTGAGCAGAGCCGACTCGGATTGTCTCATAGGCTGTCGTATTCTTACGCTGGGTTGTTCCGTGGGGTAACTTCTTTCCAAAACAGGGAAATTTTCGCCACAACCTGCTGCGCGATTGCTGTTACGCTCGCCCCCGGAGACGGATGACAAAAAGCCCGTGATCGAGGAGAACCCGGATGACCGCGCCCCGTGACAGCAAGACCCATATCGGCAGCCATCAGCTGCATCCTGAAACGCAGATGCTCAATTACGGCTATGATCCGGCGCTTTCGGAAGGGGCGGTCAAGCCGCCGGTGTTCCTCACCTCCACCTTCGTGTTCCCGACCGCCGAGGATGGCCGCGATTTCTTCGACTATGCCTCCGGCCGCAAGGAGCCTCCTGCGGGGCAGGGGCGGGGCCTTGTCTATTCGCGCTTCAACCACCCCAATGCCGAGATCGTCGAGGATCGCCTCGCCATCCATGAGGGGGCCGAGGCGGGTTTGGTCTTTTCCTCCGGCATGGCGGCGATCACCACGGCGCTGCTGGCTTTCGTGCGCCCGGGCGATGTGATCCTGCATTCGCAGCCGCTCTATGGCGGCACCGAAACGCTGCTGGCCAAAACCTTCGCCAACTTCGGGATCAAGGCCGTGGGCTTTGCCGATGGGCTGAGCGAGGAGGCGGTGCGGGCTGCGGCGCAGCAGGCCGCCGCTCTGGGCCGGGTGTCGATGGTGCTGGTGGAAACCCCGGCCAATCCCACCAACAGCCTCGTCGATATCGCGATGATCCGCCGCATCTGTGACGAGCTGGAAAAGCAGCAGGGCAGCCGCGCCTTGCTGGCGGTGGACAACACGCTGCTGGGGCCGGTGTTTCAGCATCCCTTGCGGCATGGGGCGGATATCTCGCTGTACTCGCTCACCAAATATGTCGGCGGGCATAGCGATCTGGTGGCGGGGGCGGCGCTGGGCTCCGCAAAGGTGATCGGCGAGATCCGCATGCTGCGTGGCGCTTTCGGCACCCATCTCGATCCGCACAGCTGCTGGATGCTCAGCCGCTCGCTGGAAACTTTGGGCCTGAGGATGGAGCGGGCCAACGCCAATGCCACCGCTGTCGCCGCTTTCCTGAGGGATCATCCCAAGGTCGAGCGTGTGGCCTATCCGGCCTTCTTTCCCGAAGGCTCGCCTGCGCAACGCACCTATGCCGCGCAATGCAGCGGGGCGGGATCGACCTTCTCCTTCGACATTGCGGGCGGGCTGGAGGCGGCCTTCCGTTTCCTCAACGCGCTGCAGATCTTCAAGCTGGCGGTGAGCCTTGGCGGCACGGAAAGCCTCGCCAGCCATCCGGCCACCAACACCCATTCCGGCGTGCCGCTGGAGATGCGTGAACGGATGGGGGTGCTGGCTTCCACTGTGCGCCTGTCGATCGGCATCGAGCATCCCGACGATATCATCGCTGATCTGGCTCAGGCGCTGGAGGCGGCCTAGCCGCGCGTTTCAGCTCAGGTGAACGTGCAGCACCCGCCGTATCTCTTCGGGCGCGGAGAGATGCGGCAGGTGTCCGCGCGCCGCGATCCACACCAGCCGGCTGGTCTTGATCGCGCGGCTGAGATAATGCGCCACCGCATCGGGCACCACGATATCGCCATGGGAGTGGATCAGCACGGTGGGCACCTTCAGCTTGCCCAGCCTCGATCGTACATCCGAGAGGAAGATGGTGCGCGCGATCTGGATCGTCACATCCGGGCGCATGGCCAGCAGGCCGGCGGTGAACTCGCGGATCGCCTCGGGCAGGTCGGAGGCGATGGCCAGCGGGGCGAAACCGGTCACCCAGCCTTCGTAATGGCCCGACATGCGCAGGAGCAGCCCCTCGATATCCTCCGGCTCGAAACCGCCGACATAGTCATTGTCGTTGAGGTAATGCGGTGAGGCATTGAGGAAGACCAGTTGCTCGAACAGATCGGGCGCCTTGATCGCGGCCAGCGCGCCGATCATGCCGGACACCGAATGGCCGACATAGCGGCAGCGGGTGATCCCCACCTCTGCAAAAAGCGCCAGCAGATCCTCGGCAAAGCGGTCGAGCGTGTCATAGGCCTTGGGATCGAAATCATCGGGCAGCAGCGGCCCGGCGCCGGGCAGGTCGAACAGCACGGCGCGATAGCGGTCCGGCAGGCCCTCCAGAATGGGGTTCCAGATGGTCTGATCCGTGCCCAGCCCGTGGGAAAAAACCAGCAGGTCGGGCCCTTCGCCCACCACGCGCAGGCGGTGCCGCTGCGCAAGCGGGCCATCAAGCTGCAACGCACTGGCTTGGGGCGCCGGGCGCGAGCCCGTCAAGCGACGCAAGATGCTCATAGTCTTGTCATTTCCCCTGCTGTGGTGGCCGGCAAAACTGCTGCATTCGGGTAGCGCGAAGGGATGGCAAAAAGATGAAGATTTTCTTGCCGGCCCCTCTTGCTGCGATCGGTGGAGGCGATGGCGCGCTGGCCGCCTCCGGATGGACTGGTGATGTACAAGTTCTCTGGCTGGAAGTGAACATCCATCGATCAACCTCATGAAAATGAAGAACAATGCTTGAACTGGCCCGGGTGGTTCAAGTCACTGGGGCATGGTCTGGGTGAATTTGGCGGCTAGGATAAAGGCCAACAGCCAAACAGGCGCGACCGGGCGAGGGGCACTCTCGATCAAGCGGTCAGCGATCCTGCCAAAGGGGGAGTGAGACCATGTCGATCAAGGGTTCCAGCATGATCTGGGGGGCATCGGTTCTTGCCGTTGTTTCGGTTTTGGCGGTGCCGGGCGCGGCGCGGGCGCAGGCCGATGCCGCCCGGTCTGAAACGCCCCCGGTTGCCGCGCCTTCCGCAGGCCTGCCCGCCAGCGCCAACACCGCCCCCGCCGATGCCGAGCAGCAGAACCGCGAGATCGTGGTGACCGGCACCGCCATTCGCGGCGTGGCGCCGGTGGGGTCGGCCACAGTCAACATAGGGCGGGAGAACATCGTGCAATCCGGCGTGCGCGATGCCGGATCGCTGATCTCGAACATGCCGCAGGGCTCCTCGCAGGGCACGACGCTGGCCAACACCGGCGGGCGCTCGGGCGGCGTCAATCTGCGCGGCCTTGGCAACAACGCCACGCTGCTGCTGTTCGACGGGCACCGCACCGTCACGCAGGGCGTACAGAACCTGATCCCCGATCCCAACACGATCCCCTTCGGCGCCATCGAGCGGGTCGAGGTCGTCACCGATGGCGCCTCGGCGGTCTATGGTTCGGATGCGGTGGCGGGCGTGGTCAATTACATCTTCCGCCGCCCCTTCAATGGCGCGGAGCTGACCTATCACTACACCCACACCATCTATGACGAGCAGGCTGTCGATGGCGTGTTCGGGCGCAAATGGGATGGCGGCGGCATTGTGGTGGCGGCCAGCTACAAGGGCAACACGCCGGTCATTCAGGGAACGATCCCGCAGTTGCGCGCCGATCTGAGCCGCTATGGCGGGCTCGACAGCCGCTTGCAGGGCACGGTCTTCAATTCGGTGGGCCCGAATGGCGCGCTGATCGTGGGCAACACGATCTATGGCCTGCCCGCCAACCTCAATGGCCGCACGCCGACCACGGCGGAGGTGCTGGCGCTCAAGGGCAATCCGCAGCTGACCGATCTGTCGGATTACGCCGATTACTACACGGGCCGCGCGCAATACAGCGTGGTGGTGCGCGCCCAGCAGGATTTCGGCACCTATGGCGATCTGACGCTGACCGGCATGTTCAACCGCCGCACCAATGATGCCATCGGCGGGGGCGACGGGGCGTTCCAGAACATCGCCGTCGCCATTCCTTCCACCAGCCCATACTATGTGGCGGGGCTGGGCACCGGCAGTGAATCGGTGGTCTACAATTTCCGCCTCAACAATCCGGGCCGCGCGCTGGACCGCCATGATTTCGAGAACACGCGTAACGTGCTCTTCGACTATCACCTCGGGCTGGTGGGCGATCTGCGCTTCACCGCTTCGGGCGGGATGGGCACCTCGACGGGCTGCGCGGTGTGCCAGCCCCAGCCCAACACCATCCTCACCAGCACCATCGCCGGACCGACGACCGCCTCCCTGTTCAACCCCTATCAGCAGGGCACTCAGGCGGGGGCCAATGGCATCTTCGGCGTGTTCATCCAGAACAGCCACAATGAGATGTATGACTTCCTGCCCAAGATCGACGGCAGCCTGTTCCGCCTGCCCGGCGGCAAGGTGCGCATCGCCATCGGCGGCGAATGGACGCGCACCTACTACCAGCAGGAATCCGACTACACGCTCAACCCCACCACCACGCTGACGACCTTCCGCTACACCTCCACCCATCGCAACGTCTATTCGCTGTTCGGCGAGGCCTATGTGCCGATTTTCGGGCCGGACAATGCGATCCCCGGTTTCCGGCGGCTCGATCTGTCGGGCGCGGTGCGTTACGACAAATATTCCGATTTCGGCTCGACGCTGAACCCCAAGTTCGGCCTGACCTGGAAGCCCATCGACGACCTGCAGTTGCGCGGCTCCTACGGCACATCCTTCCGCGCGCCGACGCTGGCAGAATCGAGCTTCAATGTGGTGGGCGCGGCCAACCGCACCTTTATCGCCAACAATCTGAACGACCCCACCATTCCGGTGAGCAACACCTCGAACGGCACCTCGCTGGTGCTGGTTTCCACTTTCCGCTTCACGCCTCTGAAGCCCGAGCGGGCCAATGTCTTCTCGCTGGGGGCGGATTATGCGCCGCATTACATTCCGGGGCTGAAGTTCGGCGTCACCTTCTACAGCGTGAACTATCGTGACCGTATCGCGACCTTGCCCAATTCGGCCATCGCCCTGTCGAGCCCGGCCAATTACGCGCTTTACAAGAACTTCTTCACCGTGGCGCCGCAGCCTGCGGGCTGCGTGAACGGCTCGGTGAATGGCAATCCGGGGACGCCGCAATATGCCACCTACAATCCGGCCTATCTGCCTTATCTCAACGCGCCGGGCAGCTACCCTCCGACCACGGCGAATGACTGCCAGCTGGTGGGCATCCTCAATGCCGCCACGCTGAACCTTGGCCGGGTGGAGCAGAGCGGGCTCGATTTCACGCTGAACTATCGGCATGACTTGAACTTCGCGATTGTCAGTGTGGATGGCGCTTTCACCGATATTCTCAAGCTCAAGCGCAATCTGCTGCCCGGCGCGCCGATGTATGATGCGCTCGACACCATCGGCGAGCAGGTGAGCAAGCGGGGCCGCTTCTCGCTGGGGCTGGAGAAGGGGGCCTTCAACGGCAACATCGCGGCCAATTACATCGGCGGCTATCTCAACAACCAGACGCCGACGGTGAATGGCGTGAAGCTGCCCAACCAGAACGTGCCGGCCTGGACCACCTTCGATCTCAACCTCAGCTTCACGCCGAAGGTGGATGGCACCAGCATGTTCGCGGGCACGCGCCTGACCATCAGCGCGCGCAACTTTACCGACAAGGCGCCGCCCATCGTGCTCAACAGCCTGAACACGCAGAACGGGCTGCCCACGGCGGTGGATCTGAACACCCACAACATTCTGGGGCGCATCCTGACGGTGGAGGTTTCGAAGAAGTTCTGATCTTTCAACGCTCCAACCTGCCTGAGGCCGGGCGACAGAGTTTGCCCGGCCTCTCTTTAACGGCTGGCCGGTTTCAGCAGAAACACCACATAGCCGCGAAATTGGGGATGGTGCGCCAGCATGGGTGGCGCTTGCCATGCGCCATGCTCCACCAGAGCGACGCGGAAGGGGATGGGGAAATGCTCCATCCTTCGGAAATAGTCTTCGTAACCGGGAATGGTGCTGCGGCCCTGATAGGTCTGGACCACCACCTCATCCACAATGCCCGCCAGAGAGGCCAGCGACGCAGGATCGCCATGCGCGCTCCAGTCCATCAGCCCGGTGACCGAGAGGCGGTATTCCTGAGGCAGGCGACGGCGCAGATCGCGCAGGAATTGGGCATAATGGCCGATGCCCTTGGTCGCCGCATCGAAATCCACCTGCAGGCCAATGACCGTGTTGCCCGCCTTCCGCCAGCTTCCCAGATCGCTCAGGATGGCGGCGCGCGTCGCCTCGTTCCAGTCCAGCCGGTCGGCGCGCACCACCAGCCACAGTGCCTGATCGGGCAGATGCGGCGTGCCCATGCGCAGCGCCTTCAGCCGGGGCGGGCCGCCTCGCCGCACCTCGCCGTCGAGCAGGTAGAACATGCGTGGATGCAGGCTCTCGGCAGGGCGCACCCCTGGCCAGAGATAGAAGGCATCATAGGCGGAAGCCTTAACTGGCGGCCCATCCGCGCTCTGCTGCCGATGACAGCCCGGCAGCAGGCAGAACGCCAGCAGCAGGGCGCTGGAAAAGCGCCTCGGTCTCACCAGTAATAGCGCAGGGATTTGGCCCATGTGCTGGCCGGATAGCGCTGCTTCAGCTCATTGTACCACGCCTTGCGCTGCTCCTTGGGCACCTCTGGCGGCAGTGAGTTCGTCGACACCGAGGCGCTGCACCCATTGTAGCCGGAGGGCGCATAGCACATCACCGCGCGATAGAGCGCATAGGCGCGTTCATCGGGCAGCGCCTTGGGATCGGCGATCACCGCCGCGTAAAGCTCTCCGCGCGACAACAGCCTGCCGGGGAAGCCTTCGGGCCCGCTGCCCAGCCCGGGGCGCTTGGGGTCAGGCCGGTACAGCGAGAAGCCATCAAAACCGTTCAGGCGATAGAACTCGCCAAGGCAAAGCTGCGCCTTGCGGTCCACCGGCGAACGGGCCAGCGCCGCCGCCGTCTGGCTCAGCGGCCCGCAGGCGATGTTGCCGTCCGCCCACTTGCCCTTGCTGAACAGCCCGACCGGGATCGTCTCCTGCATCGAGAAATTCCAGAGATGGTCCTCGGCGGAAGCATGGGCGGGCACCAGCGCCAGATCGCCGCCGAAATCGCCATAAGCGCCCTTGGCCAGATCCTTGTAGAGCAAGGTGAAGCGGGCGATATCGCGCTCATGCGCGGGCCGTGAGGCATCCTGCGCGCTGCCACGCAGGATCGCCGGAGTGGCCATGGTCTGCAGCAGGATTTCGCGCGTCATGCTGTCCGTGATGGGCGAGCCGGGCGCGAAGACCTGCGCCAGTTTCCCATCGCGCTGCCAGCGCAGCACCAGCCCCATCTGCACCAGCGGGCGCTGGTAGAAGGGGCTCGCGCCGGTCAGCAGCTCTTGCCAGAAACCGGCCTCATTGGGATCATGGGCCTTGGCCAGCGCCATGCCGCGCAGCATCTGGCGGCTGAAGGCGACGGGCGTGAAGCTTTTCGCCCGCGCCGCATCGGGCAGCATGGTGAGAATGCCCCGTGGATTGTCGCCGGCGTAAAAGGCGCGGGTCGCCTCCAGCAGTCCATAGAGATCGGGATGCTGGGCGAATTGCCCCTTCTGGGCCGCCAGTTGCCCGTCCGGCAACCCGCCCTTGGTGCTTGCCGTGCCATCATCAAAGCGGCGCATGCGCTTGAAATCGGCCACGGCCAGCAGCAGCGGCGCGTTGTTCAGCCTGTCGAGGATGGCATCGGCATTCTGGCGTTCGAACAGCTTGATGTCGATTTCTTCGGCGAGGTCCGCAGCGGCCTCGCTGTCGCCCGGCGTGGTGGCGAGCATCTGTTCATAGGTCTGGGCCAGACCCGCATCATCGCCGCCCAGCCACGCCACGCGGCGCAGCAATCCGGTCGCCGAGGCAGCATAGCGCCCCTGCGGCCAGGCCTTGAGATAGGTGGCAATCGCTTCACGCGCGGCAGCCACGCTGGCGGGATCGACCTTATCCGTCCCCGCGAAATCGCCATATTTGTCCACCGCCCCGGCGATGGCGGCGCGCAGCGCGATGCGGATCGGCATATAGGCGGCGGTTTCCGCGATCCACCGGCTTTTCGAGCGGGCCAGCGGGGCGAAGCCCTGCCGCGCTCCGGCCCAGTCGCTGCTGTAAAAGGCCTGGGAGGCTTTCAGATAGGCCAGATAATCTCGCCCCGCAGGGCTGGCGATGGAAGGGCCGTCCCATGCGACATCGCCGCAGCCCACTTTGGCGCGCCATTGACCCAAAGCCTTGCGCTCGGCCTCCGGCACGCCCTTGTCGGCGGCCAGCGCTTCATTGAAGGCGGGGACGGCGGTGGCGAAGGTCTGGCAGGAAGAGGCGGGCTGGGCATCCTCGGCAGGTTTGGCCTCTGGCGCAGGCCACAGGGCAGCCCGCAGCCCGCTCCATGAGAGCCAGGTCTGCCCGAATTGCCGTTCGTCGGAGGGGGTCGGGGCTGGGCCGCGCGGCGCGGTCTCGCTCAGGCTGCGCATCAGCCAGAGCATGTTGACGCGTGTATCGTTGCCCGGGCTCAGCATGGCCTGCCCGGCGCAGTCATAGGAGGCCAGACTCAGCCGCCAGTCCGGGTAGCAGGATGAATCGGCGCAGGCCCAGGCCACGCCCCCGGCCAGCAAGCCGGCGCCGGCCAGTGTCGCCGTGCCCCAGGCCAGTCGGCGCTTGCGCTCCAACAGCGCCAATCTCTTCATCATGCGATCCTGCCCCACCATCGGTCGAGATGAATTTCTGGCAGGTTTCTTACAAAAGCAAAAGAGATTGGCGCGCGTTTTACTGTTGATGCTTCAAGCGGTGATCGCCACAGGATCGAGCACAAAGGCGCCGCGCTCCGCCACATCACCGATCCGCGAGAGATAGTCCTGAAAATGCGGCGTGGCGCGATGAGACGTGACCGCCGCCTGATCGACATAGAGTTCATCCAGCACGAAACGCGCGGGATCGGCCTGATCCTGCCAGAGGTCGTAACGCAGATTGCCCGCCTCGGCCCGGCTGGGGGCGAGCATGCCGTCCAGCAGGGCCTTGAGGGCATCGAGCTTGCCGGGCAGGGCGGTCAACACGGCGACGATCTTGACGGGGTGAGGCATAAGGCTGCTTTCTCGAAGAGTTCGGTCAAACAGCTTCTGCCTTGTGCGGAGGCCCGGGTCCAGCCCGTCAGGCCGCCGGAGCCGCCGCAAGCGCACGCTGGCGCCGCGCCACCGCCAGCGTGCAAAGCACAAACGCCGCCCCGGTGAGCGCCGTGGAGAGCGGCAGGCCGATGTTCAGCATATCGTTCTCGGCCACCCAGTCGCCCATCGATGTGCCCGCGGTGCGGGCCACGGCCACCACCACCCAATAGAGCGTAAAGCGCAGCGGCTCGCCGATCTGCCAGAGCGCCACCAGCAGCAACAGCACCGCGCCCAGCCCCAGCGAGGCCAGCCCCTGGCCCACCGCATGCGAGCAGAAATCGCCCAACACCGTGCCGAAGATGCCCGCGCCCAGCATGGCGACCCAATAGGCCGCGCCGGTGCTGGGCATGGCCGAACCGTCCCCGCTCGCGGGCTTGCCCTTCAGAGACAGCGCCCCGAAACCCGCAATCAACACGGCCAGAGCAAAACACACCAACAGTTCGGGCCAGCGGATATGGTGGCGTTCATAATCGGCGATGTTGGTGGCGCCGGTGCGGATGATCACGATCACGAGCCAGTAATAGAGCAGGCGCGGCGCGGCATCGCGCTTTTCGGCCACAAAGACCACGGCGGCCAGCGCGGCCAGCACGGCCACGCCCGTCACGATGCCCAGCTTAAGCTCATGAGCATAGAGGTCGCCCATATTGGTGCCAAACAGGCTGGCCATGGTGATCGTCAGCCAATAGCGCAGGGATACGCGCGGCATATGCAAGGCGTTCATGAAGGTTCTCCCGATGAGGTGTTTGTTGTCGATTGGCCCAGCGCCAGCAGCAGCGGCAGCAGGCCCAGCACCAGCGGCGCGCCAATGGCGAGCCCGGCGATGATGGCAGTGGCGAGCGGCGCCTGAAGCCCGGCCCCCCGGCTGAGCCCCAGCGCCAGCGGCAGCAGGGTGAGAATGGCGATCAGCGCCGACATCACGATGGGCCGCAGCCGCGCCTGACCCGCCGCCAGCAGATCGGCCTTGGTTATGGCGCGCCCTTCAGGCAGTTCGGCCAGCAGGAAGATGGCCAGTTCGGTCATCATCCCGGCCACCATGGTCAGCCCCATCATCGCGGAAATGTCGAGCTGGGTGCCCGTCAGCCACAGGCCCATAAAGACCGCGCCGGTGGAGAGCAGCACCGTGGCCAGCACCGCCAGCGTGTAGCTCCAGCGCTCGAACATCAGCGTCAGCAGCAGGGCGCAGAGCAGCAGGGCGGCGATGAAGACCGTGGCCAGATCGTGGAAGGACTGCTGCTGCTGCGCGTAAAGCCCGCCGTAATCGACGCGCACGCCGGCAGGCAGATGCAGTCCTGCCACCGTAGAACGCACCTCGCTCATGGCCGAGCCCAGATCCTTGCCCTCCAGCCGCGCGGTCACCGCGATGAAGGGCGCCAGATTTTCGCGCGTGATCTGCCGCTGCCCGGCCAGAATGCCGACCTGAGCGATGCTGCCCAGGGCGGTCACCCGCCCATCGGCAGCGCGCAAGGTCAGCCGCGCCAAAGCATCGGCCCGCCCGCGCAGATCCTGAGGCAGACGCGCGCGCACATCGATCACCTGCTCATTGACCAGCAGATGGGTGGCGATCGTGCCATCGACCGCGCCGCCCAATTGCTGGGCCACCGCGTCGGGCGTCAGCCCCGCCATCGCCGCCTTGCCGGGATCGACGCGGATATCGATGGCGTCGCCCGCCACGCGCAGGCCATCCACCACCTCGACCACGCCGTCGATCTTGCCGATGGCCTGCGCCACCTGCTTTGCCGATCCGGCCAGCTCCTCGGCATTGTCGCCATAGAGCTTGACCTCGATGGGCTGGGGCACGGCGGTCAGGTCGCCGATCAGATCCTCCATCAGCTGCGCGGTCTCGATCTCAAGGCCGGGCACCTGCGTCTGGATCTTGCCGCGGATCTCGGCCATCACCTCGTCGATGGAGCGGCGGCTGCCGCCTTTCAGGCGAACGAAGAAATCGCCCTCATCGGCCTCGCTCAAGCCGCCACCCAATTGCGCGCCGGTGCGGCGCGAATAGCTGGCGACTTCCGGCGTCTGGCGGATGATCGTCTCCACCTCGCGCAGCAGATGATCGGTGTCGGAGAGGGCGACGCCGGGATGGGCCTTGTAGTCGATGATAAAGCCGCCCTCATCCATGGCGGGCATGAAGCCGCTGGGCAGATGCGCCCAGGCAAGCGCGCCACCCGCCACCAGCAGCGTGGCCACCAGCCCCGCCACCAGCGCGGGCCGTGCCATGGCCCTGCTGCCAAGGCGCAGATAGCCACGCCCCAGCGCATCGGTCATGCGACCCGCGCGGTCGGCGGCGTGAGCGTCCTTCAAGGTCAGCCAGCGGTCGGCCAGCAGGGGCAGGGCATAGCGCGCATAGATCAGCGAGACGCCCAGCGCGGCCACCATGGTGACGGCCAGCGCCTGAAAGAACCCGCCGGTCACGCCCGAGATAAAGCCCAGCGGCAGGAAGACCACCACCGTCGCCATGGTGGAGCCCAGCAGGGGCCGCCCCATCTCGCGCGCGGCCTCCAGCATGGAGGGGCGCCCGGAAACATTGTGCGCCTCGCCCTCGGCCTCTTGCAGGCGGCGCATCAGATGCTCCAGCATCACCACCGCGTCATCGACCACAAGGCCGACCGCGGCGGCCATGCCGCCCAGCGTCATCATGTTGAAGCTCATGCCAAGGCACAGCAGCGCCAGACAGCTGGCGGCCAGCACGGCGGGCAGCAGCAGCGCCGTCATCACCATCAGCCGCCATGAGCGCAGGAACAGGAACAGCACCACGCCCGCCAGCACCGCGCCCAGCAGAATGGCATCGCGCACGGCATTGGCGGCGCCGGTCACCAGTTCGGACTGGTCGTAGAAGGTGGAGACCTGCACATCGGCGGGCAGACCGGCGGCCTTCATCCGCTCTTCCACCTGCTGCACCAGTTTCACCGCATCGGCATTGGGCGTCTGGCGGATGTTGACCAGCACGGCCTGCGTGCCATTGGCCGTCACCCGCGTCCACACCGGGGCGGGGGCGCGGCGGATGGTGGCGATCTGGCCCAGCGTGACCACGCCGGATGCGGCCTTCACCGGAATGGCGGCCAGCTCTGCCTCGCTGGAAATCTTGTTGTCGACCAGCGCCAGATAGAGGCGGTGGCGGTCCTCGATCCGTCCGGCGGCGGCCACCGTGTTGGCGGCGGTGACGGCGCTGGCGACATCGCTCATCGTCAGGCCCAGCGCGGTGAGGCGCGCGGGATCGGGTTCGACCTCGACTTCGGGGGCCGCGCCGCCCAGCACGTCCACGCCGGCGACGCCGGGCACCGAGGCGAGCAGTGGGCGCAGCCGCAGTCTGGCCAGTTGCGCCAGCGCCACCCCGTCCATCTTGCGCGAGGTGAGCGAGAGGCCCATCACCGGGAAGATCGTCGGGTCGGAACGGCGCACGCGGAAGCGGGTGCCTGCGGGCAGATCGGGCTGGATCGTGGCCAGCGCGCCTTGCGTTGCCAGCAGCGCGGCGGGCATATCCTGCCCCCAGCCAAAGCCCAGAGCGATCTCGGCGCCGCCCCGGCTGGTGGTGGAGCGCAAGGTGGTGACGCCGGGGATTTCACGCAGCGCCACTTCGGCGGGGCGGGTGGTGTCCGCGGCCATTTGCGCGGCATCGCGCTCGCCCGCGTCGATGGAGACGACGATGCGCGGGTAGTCGATATGCGGGAACAGCGCGACGGGCAGCTTCAGCGCCGCCGCCAGCCCGGCCAGCGTGACCAGCATCGCCGCCAGCCAGATCGAGCGGCGATGGGTTTCCATCCAGCTGCTCATTGTTCACGGACCTTCATGCCGTCATCAAGGCCCGAGGCGCCCTCGATCACCAGCCGGTCGCCCGGCGCTAGCCCCTTGATGATCTGGATGGTCTCGCCCGAGGAATTGCCCGGCAATACATCCTGCCGATGCGCTTGCCCGCCGCGCACGACGAAAACATAGCTCTTGCCGCCATCGTCGAGCAGCGCCGCATAGGGAATGCTGACGCCTTGTTCGGCATGGCCAAGCCCCAGCGCGGCTGTGATCGTCTGACCAGACACCAGCGCAAGGCCCGCAGGAACGCGTGCATAGAGCGAGATTTGATGGGTGGCCGGATCGGGCTGGCTGTCCACGCCGCTGACGGTGAGACCGGCCCTGGGATTGGCAAGGCTGAGCGTCTGGCCGGGATGGATCTGGCGGGCCAGCGCGGGGTCGACGCCAAAGCGCGCCTGAAGATCATGCCCGGTGGCCACGCTGGCCAGCAGGGCGCCCGCCGCAAGCTGGTCGCCCGCGCGTGCGGTGAGCTTTTGCACCACACCTGCATGCGGTGCGCGCAGGGTTAGGCCGCCCGTGCCCATGCCGAAACGCGCCAGTGCAGCCTGGGCAGCTTGCGCAGCGGCGCGCGCGGTTTCCACATCGGCATCGCTGACCAGCCCCTGGGCACGCAGCCTTTGCGCGCGCTGATAGGCGGCCCCGCTGGCGGCGGCATCGCTGGAGGCCTTGGCCAGATCGCCCGCGCTCGCCCGGCTGGGCTTGAGCACGACGATGGCCTGACCCGCCGCAACCTGGGTGCCATTGGGGGCGAGAATGTGTTCGACCACGGCTTCCGCGGGGGTGACGAGCGAGAACTCGCCGCCCGGGCCGGGTTCCACCGTGCCATAGATCGGGGTCTGGGCGCCGATAGCCCCCATGCCTGCAACAGCGGTGCGCACGGCGGCGGTGGGGTCTTCCTTTTTGGCGCCTGCCTCGTCATCGGCAGCGGCGCCTCCGCAGGCAGCCAGCAGGGCCAGCGGGATAAGGGCGAAAATCTGTTTCATGCTTGCCAACCTTGGCTAGAGCGTTTTCGAACCGGGTATTTCACCCGGCGGCTCGGAAAACGCGGTAAAACAAAATCTTATTGCAGCTTGTCCGATGCTGTCGGGCCGGTTGCCATAAGCCCGCCCGACAGCAGTTCGAGGGCGATGGTCTGTTCGGCGATCTGTTGGTCGATCTGCGCCAGCGCCATCTGGCGGTCGCGCAGGCTCTGCAGGGCCGTCAGCGCGGTGGCGCGGGCCAGGTCGCCATGGCTGGCGGCCAGCTGCGAGCTTTGCGCGAAAGCCGCGATGGCGGGCATGCGGCCCAGCAGATCGGCCTTCTGGCGGCGCAGATTGGCCAGCGAACGCACGGCGGCGGTGATCTCGGCGCGGGTCTGGAACTGGCGCGCTTCGTACTCGGCCTGAAGCTGGGCGCGGGTGGCCTTGGCGATGGCGATGCCGCCGCGATTGCGGTTCCACGCCGGCAGGGTGAAGCCCACGGATGGCCCCAGCGTGGTGTTGGCGCTGGTGTCGCGCGATGCGCTCATGCTGATGGACAGGTTGGGAAACTGGTCCAGCACGGCCTTGTGAACGCTGGCCTCGGCGCTGTCGTAACCGGCGCGCAGGGCGGCCAGATCGAGGCGTTGCTCCAGAGCCTTGGCCACTAGCGCATCGGCATCGGGGGCGGGGCGGGGATCACTCACCGCAGCCAGCTTCAGCACCAGATGCGGCGGCAGGCCGAGCAGGCGGTTGAGCTCTCCGCGCGCGGTCAGCAGATCGCCTTGCACGGCGCGCAGCTTGGCGCCCGCATCCAGCGCGGCCTGACGCCGCGTATCGACATCCGCGCCGCCCAGATCGCCGCGCGATGCGGCCTGCATGGCGCTGGTCAGCAGCGCTTCGGCGGATTGGGCGCTTTGTTCTGCAAGCCCCAGCTGCGTTTCCAGCGCGGCGATCCGCACGCCTTGCAGCCGGGCCTGACCTGCCACCTGCCATTCGGCCCAGGCCAGATCGAGCCGCACCTGCCTTTTGCTCGCCTCGCCTTGTTGGCGGATCACGCGGGCGCTGCGCAACTGGCTGAGGTCCAGCGCGAATTGCGTGCCATAGGCGTTATAGGGGTCGGGGCCGGCGATCAGCTTGTCGATGCTGCCCTGCACTTGTGGGTCGGGCAGCAATCTTGCGGCAAAGGCCTGCGCATCGGTGACGCCCACCGCCACGCGCTGGGCCTTGATATCGGGATTTTCCAGCAGAGCGATCAGCGCCAGCGCATCGGGAGTGAGGGGAGCCTCCAGATCGATGCTCTGCGCGCTCAAATAGGGGCGCTTCAGCGCCGCCGCATCGGCGCAGAGCACCGCGCGGTCGGGATCGGCCAGTACGGCGTTGGCCTTGCGCAGCGGCGCTGGATGATAGCTGGCGCAGGCGGAGGGCAGCAGGGCCAGCCCGGCCAAAACCAGCAAAGGATATCGTGACACGGGTTTTCCTTTCGGGCGCCTTATGGCGGGCGCCACATTGCCTGCCAGTTGGGGCAACATTGGGAATCGCCAACTTGCGCGGAACAGGGCACAAGAGGCATGGGCACAGGCCTGCAAAGAGGCCCTCATGAAACTGCTGCTGCTGGAAGATGATGATGCCACCCGCACCCAGGCCGCGCGCCAGCTGGCCGCCGCGGGCCATGTGGTGGAGGAGTGCAGCAATGGCCCCGACGCGATCTTTCTGGCGACCCAGGGCGATTACGGCGTGCTGATCCTGGATCGCATGGTGCCGGGGATCGACGGGCTTTCGGTGCTGAAAGCCTTGCGCGCGGCGGGGGTGCGCACGCCCGCTCTGCTGCTCACCGCGATGGATGGCATCGATGACCGGGTGGAGGGGCTGGAAGCGGGCGCTGATGATTATCTGGTCAAGCCTTTCGCCTCTGCCGAACTGCTGGCCCGCGTGACGGCGCTGTCTCGCCGCCCGCCGATCGCGCAGGAGCTGGTGGTCAGCACCATCGGCGATCTCACGCTGGACCGGGTGAAGCGCACCGTCACCCGCGCGGGCAAGCGCATCGATCTGCAGGCGCAGGAGTTCAAGCTGCTCGATTACTTGATGCGCCATGAGGGCAAGGTGGTCACCCGCGCCATGCTGCTGGAAAACGTGTGGTCCTTCCATTTCGACCCGCGCACCAATGTGATCGAAAGCCATATGAGCCGGTTGCGCGCCAAGGTGGATCGCGGCTTCGGTCAGGAATTGATCCAGACCGTGCGCGGCGCGGGCTATCGTATCGACGATCTTGCACGATGACGGGCTGGCGCTGATGGGATTAGGCCGCAGGTTTCGCCCTTTCAACAGCGCGGCCTTCCGCTTTGCGCTGATCATTGCCGGGGTTTTCGCGCTGGCCTCCATGCTGCTATTGGGCATGGTGCGGCATCAGGTCGGCCATTACGCGCATGAGGCCATGGCCGGATCGCTGACCGCCGAAACCCGCACGCTGCTGGCCCACAAGACCGATCTGGCCGAGGAAATCCGCCGCCGCATCGGCGCGGACAGCGGGGGCACATTTTCCTATCTGCTGCTCGATCCGCAAGGGCGGCAGGTGGCGGGGACCATTTCGCCGACCGCTGCCCATGCCGGATGGGGCAAGGTGACGATGCTCGAGCGCGGGCCTCTGGCGCGCCGCGTGGCCGAGCCTGAAGAGCTGCACATGCTGGGCACGCGGCTGAGCGACGGATCGCTGCTGGTGGTGGCCACCGACGCTTTCGACATCGACAAATTGAGCGGCCATATGGCGCGCTTCACCAAGCTGTGGGCGATCAGCGTGACGGTGCTGGCGCTGCTGGGCGGCTGGGTGGCGGGGTGGTTTTTCCTCGCGCGGCTCGCGGACGCCAATGTCGCCATCGCCCGCATCATGGCCGGTCGCACCGAGCAGCGCCTGCCGATGATCGGCTTCGCGCCCGAACTGGACGATCTGGCCCGCAACCTCAACCGCATGCTGGACCGGATCGACGGGCTGATGGCCGGGTTGCGTCAGGTCTCCACCGATGTGGCGCATGATCTGCGCACGCCGCTCACCCGCCTGCGCCAGCATCTGGAAGGTCTGCAGGAAGAGGCGCGCGGCAAGCCCGGTATCGAAGCCGGGCTGGAAGATGCGCTGGCCCAGACCGATCAGGTGCTGGGCACCTTCCGCGCGATCCTGCGTCTGGCGCAGGTCGAGGGCGGAGGCAGCCGCGCGCCTTTCGCCTCGGTCGATCTGGGGCGGCTGGCCTGCGCGCTGGTGGAAACCTATGAGCCGGTCGCCAGTGACAGCGATCATACGCTGGTCGCCCGGATCGGCGCGGATCGGGCCATGGTGCTGGGTGATGGCGATCTGCTGGCCCAATTTCTGGCCAATGTGATCGAGAACGCCATCATCCACACCCCCGCCGGAACGCAGGTGAGCGTGGCAGTGAGCGTTCAGGGCCCGCGCGTGGCCCTGAGCATCGCGGACAATGGCCCCGGCGTCTCGTCGGAGCAGCGCCCTCATCTGGTGCGGCGTTTCTATCAGGCCGATCCCAGCCGCAGCGCGGGCAGCGCAGGGCTTGGTTTGGCCATGGCTCATGCGATTGCCCATCTGCATGGTGTCGAACTGGAGATCGGCGATGCCCGGCCCGGTCTCAAGGTCAGCGTGACATTTCCCCTGGCCTGATCCGCGCCCAACAAAAGGGCCGGGATCGCTCCCGGCCCTTCCATCCGCCGCAAGGGCACTGGCGGACAGGATGATCAGATCCGGACCTTGAGCGAGGCCTGATAGCTGCGCCGCGTCTGGAAGATGTACTGCGTGGCGTCTCCGCTGCCCGAGCGGGCCACGATCGGCGTGGTGTTGAACAGGTTGTTGATGGTGATGCCCGCCGTCAGATTGCGCCAGCGATAGCTGCCCGACAGCACGCCGAAGCTGTAGGGCGCGATGCGGATCGTGTTGGCCGCATCGGCCCACTGGCGGCCGGTGAACTTGTGCAGATAGCTCAGCTTGAAGGGGCCGTCGCCGAAGATCAGGCCGGTCATGGCGGTGTAGTTGGGCGCCTTGGTCAGCCACAGATGGGTGACGTCATCCAGCGAGGACATCACCGTGCCGTTGACGATGCCGGTCAGCCCCTTGGCCAGCACATAGCTGACCTGACCTTCAAGGCCCTTGTAGGTGGCCGGATTGGCGCTGATGGTCACCAGATTGGTGGTGGGGTCCATCGTCGTCGAGTTGCTGGCCTGGATGTAATAGCCATCGGCGTCGATGTTCAGACGGTCACGCGCGAAGACGAAACCGGCCTGATAGTTGGTGGTCTTGGTGGGCTGCGGGTTCAGCGGCACGGCGGCGTTGCTGGACCCGGCGGTTTCGAGGCTGGCCGAGAGCGAGGGGATGATAAAGCCCTTGGCATATTGGAAATAGGTCGAGAAATCAGGCCTGATCAGGAAGTTGGCCGTCGCATAGGGCAGCACGGGCTTGTAGCTCTGCTGGGCGGCGATGCCCTGACGGCTGCTCTGCGCGGCGACCGGCGTGTTGATCTTGCGGGTGAAGTCCATGGCCTTCACGCCCGGGGTCAGGGTCAAGCGGTCGTCGAACAGCTTGAAGGCATATTCGGCAAAGCCCTGGATCTGGTCCCAGCTCGTGTATTCTTCATACTTGATGTAGGCCGGAACATACTGGCCGTTCAGCATGACGTTGGCGGCCTTGTCGGTTTCCTTGTAGTTGTAGTTGGAACCGTTGTTCATGATGCTGAAATCGAAGCTGTAATTGCTGATCCCGCCCGCGCGGCTGGCGGTGGTGAAATCATAATCCCAGCGATAGCGGTGCGACTGCGAATGCTCGTACCAGAAGCCGCCCTTCAGGATGCCCAGCGCGTTCTTCCAGCTCACTGTGAAGATGTCGCCCGTGTTGCGATACTGGTTGACCTTCGTATAGCCGGGGATGTCACCCGCGATGGTCTTGCCGCCACCGCCGCCAGCGCCGGTGCCGATGGCCTTCACGTTGGAATAGCCGGTGCCGCTGCACTGATCCAGCGTGGAGAGCGTGGTGCAGGGCGTGGTGGCGTCTTCGGTGGACAGGGTGAAGTTCTTGTAGAAGTAGGTGTAGGCCTTGTTGTCGATGGTGATGTTGGGGGCCACATCCCACTGCAGGCGCGCGATTTCGAAATCGGTGGTCTTGATCGCCCAGTTCCAGTCGGACCGGGCGTTCGTCCAGCCCGAGCCATTGGCCTGAGCCGGGCTGATCGCGCCGTAATTCTTGCCATAGGCCGCCATCTGCGCCGCCGTGACGCCGCCGGCGGCGTCCGAGGAGTGGAAGGGGCTCTTGTTGAAGCTGGACAGCACCGAGAACTTGGCGTTGTTGCCGATGGGCAGTTCGGCCTTCACGAAGCCGTTGACCCACGAGCCGCCCTGGTTGGTCAGCGCGCCGTCGGTCTGCTTGTATTCGGCAATGCCGAGGATTTTCAGGCCGCCCAGCTTGTCGATGCGGCCCGAGTTGACGGTGAAGCGGTCCATGAAGGTGTTGAAGCTGCCATAGACGAACTGGTCCTCGATGAAGAACTTGTCCGACAGTTCGCGGCTGACGATATGGACCTGACCGCCATAGCTGGCCTGCCCCAGATCGGTGGCGCCACCCGGACCGCGATCGACGATGATGCGCTCATAGGTGCCGTTGGGGAAGTAGGAGGTCGAGTGGTGCGTGGGATCGTTGGAGTCGCCGAAGGGCACGCCGTCATAGGTGATGTTGTACTGGCCGTCCTGGAAGCCGCGCAGCACGATCTTGCTGTCGGCCAGACCCACGCCATTGCCGCTGCTGGGCGTGAGCGAGGCGCCGGGGGTCAGCATCACCACCTGCGAGATGTCCGCCGTGGGCGCGACCGAATTCTCGATGATCGAGCGCGAGACGATCGCCTGCGGCTCGAAGGTGTGGACCGAGGCGGTGATCGGCGTGCTCTCGTTCACCTTGGTGGCGGTGACGAGAATGTCGTCGGTGTTGCGGATCTGATCGTCAGTGGGATCTCCGGCGGCGGGCGCAGCTGGAGCGGTGGCGGCATGGGCCGTGCCGGCAAGGCTGAGCGTAAAGGCGCAGGCACTCAGCAGCAGAGCGCGGCGATAGGACGTGGTCATCAAGGTATCCCCCGGATTGGATAAGGTCACAGTTTGGAGAGTTCGGCCCGCGCGGCAGCGATCTTGCTGGCCAGACGCGGATCGTTGAACAGTTGCTCGGCGGCCAGCGTGCCGATCACATGGCTGGCCTCGGTGTCGCTGGCGAAGTGAGCGCCGCAATATTGGCGGCTGAGCGCATAATCATGGGCGCGGGCCAGAATGGCATCGGCCTTCTTCGGCATCAGCCGGGCCAGCGTCCAGCCCACCGAATAGGCCAGCATGGAATGGCCCGAAGGGTAAGCGCGGTCGGCGGGCTTGCTGCTGTCGGTCTTCTGGCCGCAGACGGCCAGCGTGGGGTCGACGCGGTAGGGGCGGGTGCGGTGGAAGAAGGTCTTGCCCTCGTCGGTCAGCACCTCGCCCTCGCGCTGCACCGTGGTGAGCAGATCCCAGGTGGCGGGCAGGCTCTTCAGATCGACGCCGACGGCATCGTTGTAGAGCGAGGGGTTCTCGGTCTTGCCATCGGCCCTGGCGCGGGCGATGCGCTCCGGAGTGGCTCCGGCGATCAGGCGGTGCAGGGCGTCGAGTTCGCGCTTTTCCTCGGCCGAGCCGCGCGGCGGCGGAGCGGGCACGTTGAGACCGGGCGCGAAAAGCGCCGGATCGAGATAGGTCAGATGATCGGCCTCGGTCTTGGCCGAGAGCGGAGATCCGCAGGGTGCAAGGCAACAGGCCGCAAAAGCAGCCGCCGCCAACAGTCTGGCACGCATCGTGATGAAAACCCCATTCGACTTTCCGGGCCTTTATGGCCTGCGGAACGTTGAGTGGCGGGTAGGAAGCGCATGTGACGGCTGTATTACGATGGCTTTGGGAAGGCCCAACATTGCATGTTTAGAATGTTGGGAGGGGTGGCGGCGCAATGTGAGGTGTTTCCGGCTGCACAGGGCTTGGCGTTTCAATCGCGCCCTGTCAGCCGCAGGTGGTGAGTTCCGGTGCAAGGGTGGGGCGCCGCTACCCCATCGCCGGGAGACGCTCTGGGAGCGCGAGGGTGTAACCCCCTCGCATTTCTCTTCCTTGCCTAGTTGCTGACCGGAAACCGCAGCCGCACCATCAGTCCGGGGCGATTATCGACCAGCTCCAGCGCGCCATTGTGAAAGCGCATGATGGCCTGCGCGATGGCCAGACCCAGCCCGCTGCCCATGCTGTTATCCCGACGGGGCGTGGGTTTGCCGCTTTCATAGGGGCGCACCACGCGCTCGCGCTCCGGCGGGAGGATGCCGGGGCCGTTGTCGGCGATGGTGATGGTGGCCTCGTGGCGCTCCACGGCGAGGGCGACGCTGGCCTGCGTGCCGGCGGGCGTGTGCAGCGCGATGTTGTCGAGCAGATTGACCAGCAGCTGCTGCACCAGCCCGGCATCGGCCAACACGGTGGCCGGGGGCAGGGGGGCAAGCGCCAGCTGGCTGCCAGCGTCGGCGATCACCGGCTCCATGGTCTCGGCGACATCGAGGATCGCCTCATCGAGCGCCAGTGGGGCCATGGCCGTGGGGCGGCGCCCGGCCTCGATCTCGGAAAGGCGCAGCAGCGCATCGAAAATGGCGATGATCGAGCGGCATTCGCGCTCCGCCTTGTCGAGCAGGGGGCGGTCGGTGGTGGCTGCATCGGCCTCGGCCTGAAGCAGGCCGCGCAGGCGGGTGAGGGGCGTGCGCAGATCATGCGCCAGATGGCTGGCGAAATGGCGCTGGCTGCGCACCATCTGCTCCATCCGGTCGAGCATATGGTTGAGGCTTCCCGCCTGCGTGGCAAAGATCCCGTCGAGCCCGTCAAGCGAGATGCGGCGCGAGAGATCGCCCTGCGCGATGGCATCGGCGGCGCCCACGCTCAGATCCAGCCGCTGGGCGATCTGGCGGGTCAGCACCCATGCGGCGGTCACTCCGGCCAGCCCGCCGACCACGATCAGTGCGATCAGGCCGATCAGCATCATCTCGCGCATGGTGGCATCCACCTCGCTGTGCTCGACGATCACCAGATGGCCGCCATCGGGCAGGCGCAGGCTGAGCGCGCGGCCCTGATGCCATTTGCGCGAATGATCGCGGTAGATGGTTTCGGCATAGCCATCGGGCAGGGGTGGAATGTCCAGCCCGTCGGCCAGCAGGCGGCCATCGGGGGCGTAAACGATATGCCCCCGGCTCGCGAGGATCTTCTGGGCGCGCCGGGCGATCACGCGCTGCGCCAGCGTGGCGCTGTCATTGGGATAGCCCTTGAGGATCAGCTTGCGGCTTTCATGCGCCAGCGCCTCATCGGCCTCCTGCATCAGCTGGTAGCGCGCGGCGAGAAAGGCGATGCCGCCCGCCACGCCCATCGCCAGCGCGAAGGCGAGGCCAACCTGAACCGCCAGACGCCCGATGCGCGGCGGGGTGGCGGGAAGGGCGGCAGAGTTGGTTGTCGCATCGCTGTTGCGAAAAACCGGTGCCCACTTTTTCGCGCGATGCTCTAGCGACACAGATCAGCCCGCAAAACATAGCCTTCGCCGCGCCGCGTCTCGATGGGGTCGCAGCCCAGCAGTTGCAGGCGGGTGCGCAGGCGCGAGAGGTTGCTTTCCACGATGTTGGTGGCCGGATCGAAGCTGTAGGCCCAGACATTCTCGATCAGCATGGCGCGGGTGACCACCTTGTCGGCATGGCGCATCAGATAGGCCATCAGCGAGAACTGCTTGCGGTTAAGTTCGATCGCCTCGCCGCCGAAGCTGGCGCGGTGGCTGGCGCTTTCCAGTCGCAGGCGGCCCACGGTGAGGTCGCCCCCCTGTTCGCTGTTGTCCTCGGCCTTTTCCTCCGCCTTGCGGGTGCCGCGACGGCAGATCGCCACCAGGCGGGCGCTCAGCTCGCTCATATCGAAGGGCTTGGCGAGGTAATCGTCCGCCCCCGCCACCAGACCCTCCACGCGGTCCTCCACCGAGCCCAGCGCGGAAAGCATCAACACGGCGGGCACCGGGCCCGCCTCGCGCAGACGGGCCAGCAGGGCATCGCCATGGGTGTCGGGCAGCATGCGGTCCAGCACGATGGCGTCGAATTGCCCGCCGGTGCAGGCCTTGAAGGCGGCCTCTCCGGTGGCGGCCAGATCGGTGGCATAGCCGCGCGCCATCAGGCCGTGGCAGATTTGCCCGGCAATGGCTGGGTCGTCCTCGACCACAAGAACCCTGATTGCGCTCATGACAGTGGTGAGCCTCTCACACCATGGTGTGACGGTTTCGTGACGGTGAAACATCGCACGGATTGTCGCTTCGGCGCTTCGCAGGCGCAGGATCGGATGCTAACGGCCTGTCTTCCTTGAAGGAGACGAACTTGGAGGCCCTGATTGCCCGTTACGGCCTGATCGCGATCTGTCTTGGATCGGGAATCGAGGGAGAACCTTTCGCTCTGGCGGGCGGGGTGCTGGCGCATCGGCGCTGGCTGTCGCCTTATGCGGTGATGGCGGCGGCGATCGCGGGCTCCTTTCTGGTGGATCAATTCTGGTTCCATCTTGCCCGCAACGCCCAGCGCAGCCGGGTGGTGCGCGTCATCGTCGAGCGGGCTTCGTTTCGCCGCGCTCTGGGGCTGATCGAGCGGCATCCCGCGCGCTTCGTGCTGCTGTTCCGTTTCGCCTATGGGCTGCGGGCGATCACGGCGGTGGCGGTGGGCAGCTCGCGCATGCCCGCGCGGCATTTCGTGGCGCTGAACATCGTGGCGGCCACGGTCTGGGGAACCCTGTTTTCCTCTCTGGGCTATGCGCTGGGGCCGGTGCTGGAGCAGGCGGCGGCGCGTTACGGCGTGGGGGCGACGGCGCTGGCGCTGGGGCTCTCGATTGCGGTGGTGGCGCTGGTGCTGCGCTACAGCCGGCGCTGAAAGACTGGATCGCCGGGCCGTTTTGCGCCATCACTGTCCACCGGTGTCTATAACAGATCGGGGAGAGGGACTGTGCGCGTGAACCGTCGCGATGTGGTGTTGGGAGGTGCCGCCTTGGGAATGATGCCCGCTGCGGCAAGGGCGCTGCCGGCGCCTGCCTCTCAGGAATGGCGGTTCGACAATCTGGCGCGGATCGGCGGCCATGCGGTGACACCGGTGGGCCAGCCGCGCCTGACCGCCAGCCCCTGGGGGCAGGCCGTGCTGTTCGACGGCGTGAGGGATGCGCTGCTGATCGACAATCACCCGCTGGCGGGCGCGAAGACCTTCACCTTCGAGGCTCTGTTCCGCCCCGATGGTGGCGCATTCGCCCAGCGCTGGTTCCATCTGGAAAGCCTGACCGAGCCGGGGCTGAAACCGGGCAGCGGCACCACGCGCATGTTGTTCGAAATCCGCGTCACCGATGGGGGCTGGTATCTCGATGCTTTCGCCACCGGCCCGGGTTACAAGCAGACGCTGATCGTGCCGACAAAGCTCTATCCGCTGGGGCAATGGCACCATGTCGCGCAGAGCTTCGACGGGCAGCATTACCGCAGCTTCGTCAATGGCGCGTTGCAGATGGAAACCGCGCTTCCTTTCGCGCCGCAAGGGCCGGGGCGCTGCAGCGTGGGGGCGCGGCTGAACGATGTCGACCATTTCCATGGCGCGGTGGCCATGGCGCGGTTTACGCCGAAAGCCTTGCTATAGTTTGTCGAAGACCGATCCCATGCGGGGCGCGAACAGCCGCTCATAAGTGCGCAGCAGATGCGCATCGGTCATGCCCGAAACATAGTCGCAGATCACGCGCAGCGGGTCTGCGGCGTGCTCCAGCTTCTTCTGCGTATCGAGCGGCAGGAATGCGGCGGGTTCGGATTTCATCACCTCGAAGACGGCGATCACCATCTGCTGGCCCTTGAACTCCAGATGCTGCACGCTGGGGCTGCGGATCACGGTCTGATAGACAAACGCCGTCACCGCATGAAGGAACTCGGCCACCGGGCGGGGCAGGGCGGCGCGGTAGCGCAGGCGTGGTTCCTCGAAAGCGTCATCCTGCGCAAAGCAGACCTTGGGAATCACGAAATTGAGGATGCGGTTGATCTGGTGCTTGCGGGTGCCTCCATCGCCGAACAGCTTTTTGCTGAGCGCCTTGTAGACATCATTGCCATATTGCCCGGGATATTGCGTCGCGAGGTAGTCGAGCAGGCCCCGGCAGCGCTCGGGCGGCAGATGCTGGTGGAACTGCGCGGCATCCACCAGCCTGAGCGCCAGGGCATCCTCCAGATCATGGATGCCGAAGCTGATGTCGTCGGCCAGATCCATGATCGAGCAGGCCAGCGATTTGTGCCGCGCCCGCCCATGCTTGCCCTCACGCGGATCGAAGCCGGTGAAGCGCGCGCGATCATCGGCCGAGAGCGGGGCCAGCACCCAGTCCACCACATCGCTTTCGCCATCGAGATAGCATTTGGGCGGCACCGAGGCATCGCGGTCCAGCAAAGGCGTGCCGCTGGTGTTGTCATGCATTGCCGGGCGCAGCGCCGGATTGGCCACCGCGCTGTAGGCCACGGGATATTTCAGCACGCCCAGCATGGTTTCGCGCGTCAGGTTCGATCCATGCTGCGCGGAAAACTTCTCCAGCCGGGAGAGGATGCGCAAGGTCTGCCCATTGCCCTCGAAACCGCCATTGTCGCGCATGCAATAGTTGAGCGCCACCTCGCCGCCATGGCCGAAGGGGGGATGGCCCAGATCATGGGTGCAGGCGATGGCCTGGATCAGCGCATGTTCGGGCAGATGCTCCAGCGCGGGGTGGC
This sequence comes from Novosphingobium rosa NBRC 15208, assembly GCF_001598555.1. Lineage (GTDB taxonomy): Bacteria > Pseudomonadota > Alphaproteobacteria > Sphingomonadales > Sphingomonadaceae > Novosphingobium > Novosphingobium rosa. The sequence goes on along the minus strand of NZ_BCZE01000003.1, from coordinate 26,797 downwards.
CGGGATGGTTGTGGCACAATTGCTTGATGAGGCCGCCCGCGATCTGCGCCACCTCCAGCGAATGGGTCAGCCGCGTGCGGTAGAAATCGCTGTCGCCCAGATTGAGGATCTGCGTCTTGCCCTGCAACCGCCGGAACGAGGCCGAATGCACCACCCGCCCGTAATCGACATCGCCCGCCGAGCGCGCATCGAAGCTTTTGGGCGTTTCGGGGGTTCTGCGTTCCAGCCACACCATGAGCCAAGCCTCTGTTTTCCGCAGAATCGCGATTTTTCCCGCTGTGAGGGATTGGCATGCCAAGCGCAAGTGGCTGATCCGCAACCCCTGCCATGCTGTTAATCACACTCCGATGGTTCGATTTAACCACTTAACGGGCATGGCCGGGGGTGGAGGGATATGGAGTAAACAGGTGAAAGACTGGCAAGACCAGATCGACCGCCTGCTCGATGCCCATGCCTCGATCATCGCCGTGGCGGATCAGATCGATGCGGCATTCGAAGCGGTGGTCAAAGGCTCTTTCGTGGCGATGCCGCAAGCCTCGGGCGCGGTGATCGAAATGCGCGACGGTGACGAGATCGTCTATCGTGCGGCCAGCGGCGCCATGCTGAAGGACAAGATCGGGCTGCGCCTGCGGCTGGCGGGCAGCCTTTCGGGCACCTGCCTGACAAGCGGCGAGCCGCAGCTGTGCCATGACAGCGAGACCGACAACCGCGTCAACCGCGAGGCGTGCCGGGCCACGCATGTCCGCTCGATGGTGGTGGTGCCGATCCCCTTTCAGGGCGAGAATGTCGCCGTGCTGAAGGTGTTTTCCGATGCGCCCGAGGCCTTCTCGCAGGACGATGTGCTGGTGGCGCGGCTGCTGGTGGCGCCCATCGCCTGCTCCATCGCCAGCGCCGCCCAGCTTGAAACCGCGCAGAGCCACAAGGCGCTGGCCCGCCGTTTCGAGGCGACCTTCGATCAGGCGGCGGTGGGCATGGTGCATGTCGATACGGCGGGGCGCTTCCTGCGCGTCAACGAGCGTTTCTGCACGGTAACCGGTCGCAGCGCCGAGGAACTGTGCGCCTGCAATTTCCGCGACATCACCCATCCCGACGATCTGTCCATCGATCTGGAGCAGATGGCCGCGCTGACGGCGGGCGAGATCGACCATTACCAGCTGGAAAAGCGCTATCTGCTGCCCGATGGCGGCGCGATCTGGACTTACCTTACGGTCTCGATGGTCGCGCTGGAGGATGGCACGCCCGACTTCTACCTCGCGGTGGTGGAGGATATCTCCCAGCGCAAGGAGGCGGAAAACCTTGCCCTGCGCGATGCGCTGACCGGCCTGCCCAACCGCCGCGCCATGCTGCAGCGCCTCGCCACCGAGATGGGGGGGCTGCCCGATGCGCCGCGCAGCCTGGCGGTGGCCTATCTCGACCTCGATCATTTCAAGCAGGTCAATGACCGGTTGGGCCATGCGGTGGGCGATGAATGCCTGATCGAGGTGGCCAAGGGCATTCAGGGCGCGATCCGCGCGGGCGATACGCTCTATCGCATCGCGGGGGACGAGTTCGTGCTGCTGCTGCCCGGTGCTGGGATGGAGGATGTCGACGGCATTCTGCGCCGCCTGAACGACGCGATCGCCGCGCGCATCGCCCATGCCGACTGGCGCGTGGGGGTGAGTTCAGGCGCGGTGGTGCTGATGCCGGGCACCACGGCCTCGGTGGAGGAAGTCATCAACGCCGCCGACCGGATGATGTATGAAATCAAGAAGGTCCGCGATGAACTTGGCCATGACATTGACGTGCATAAGCGCCACAAGGTGCGCGCTTTCGATGAGATTGCGGCGGCGCCTTTCGGCTGAGCCTTAGCACCACAGGGCCTGCGCCTTGAGATGCGGATTGGCGCATTTCGCCGGAGCAGGCAGCTTCTGGCCCGCATGCCACAGGCCCAGCCTGCCCATCAGATTCGGCATTTCGGAATCGATCACCGCCAGCGGGTTGCCGTCGCCATAGCGGGTGGCGCTGCGATAGCGCAGGGCTTGCACATAGGTGCCCGTCGGCCCCAGCTTGCTGACGGTGATCCAGAAGCCGAAGGGGGCGTTGGATGTCGGCTCGGCCCGGATGATGGCGCCGCGCAGGGGGCCGCTTTCGATATAGCGGATTTCCTGATTGTTGTTGTGCCCGGTGTTGGCGCGATAGGCCAGAGTGAAGCCATCCTTGGCCTTGTCATAACCGAGCGCCGCGAAACCCACGCGCTGGTCACCATCGACGGACCGCACGCTGGAGACCTTCACCAGCAGCAGTGGCCTGCCCTCGCGCGGGTAAACGATGCGCGCGTCATGGAGATCATGGGCCTCGCTGTAGATATCGTCCTTGTTGGCAGAAATGTCGGCAGAGATTGCCAGCAGATCGGGCAGGGCGGGGGAGCAATGACGCCCGCCATCCTTGCTGAGGCACAGGCGGATCACGCCGGGGATGGGATCGCCATCCATCACCGGATCGGGCACATCGGGCCCCTGCGTCGCGGTGAGGCGCCATGCCGAGCCCGGCCAGTTCACCGAGGCGATCACCCCCTGTTTCGCCATGGCTGACGAGCTTGCGCCGAACGCCGCCACGGCAGCCAGTGCCAAACCCCATCCGCGCATGGTCATGCCTTTCGTTTTCATGGCTTTTCTATCAACGGACGTGATCTTCGCCAAGCGCTGTCTCGCAATGCCGCGTTTCGAAAGCGGCGAGGATCGGGCAGGGGCCTGCATCGCCATGCTCGCAATCATGCGCCAGCCGGGAAAGCGCATCGCGCGCCGCCGTCAGCTGAGCGATCTGCGCATCGAGCGCGGCAATCCGCCCCTGCGCCATGGTGCGGGCCCGGGCCCGGTCCTGCGTGCTGTCCAGCGCGATCAACTCGCCGATCTCCTCCAGCGTAAAGCCCGCCGCCTGCGCCTGGCGGATAAAGCGCAACCGCCGCGCATCTGCCGCGCCATAGCGGCGGATGCTGCCGCCATGGCCATGCGCGGGGCCTTGCCGCGGGACCTCCAGCAGGCCCTTGCGCTGATAGAAGCGCACCGTTTCCACGCCGACGCCGCCCGCGCGGGCGAGCGTTGAAATCGTCATGTCACTCATGTGCTTGACTCCGTACCATGGTACGGGGCGTATAAGGCAGGCCTGTCTAACAGGAAAGACCCGTGCCATGTCCTCTTCCGCCCGCTCATCTGCTCCGGTGGCCACGCTCTATCGCATGGTGATGCCCGGCCATATGTGCCCCTTCGGCCTGAAGGCGCGCCATCTGCTGCGCAGCAAAGGCTATGTGGTGGAGGACAAATGGTTGACCACCCGCGAAGAGACCGATGCCTTCAAAGCCGCCCATGATGTGAAGACCACGCCGCAGATATTCATCGGTGGCCAGCGCATCGGTGGGCATGACGATCTGCGCCGCCATCTGGGCCTCTCCGTGCCCGATCCCAAGGCAACCAGCTATCGGCCTGTGGCCGCCCTTTTCGCGATGACGGCCCTGATGGCGCTGAGCGTCAGTCAGGCGGTCTCGGGCACGCCGTTCACGATGCAGGCGGTGCAATGGTTTATCGGCTTTTCGATGTGCGTTCTGGCGCTGCTGAAATTGCAGGATATCGAGCGCTTCTCGACGATGTTCCTCAATTACGATCTGCTCGCGCGGCAGTGGGTGCCCTATGGCCGCATCTATCCCTTTGCGGAAGGTTTGGCGGGCGTGCTGATGGTCGGCGGCGTGCTGACATGGCTCTCCGCGCCCATCGCGCTGTTTATCGGCGGGATCGGCGCGATCTCGGTGTTCAAGGCGGTCTATGTCGACAAGCGCGAGCTGAAATGCGCCTGTGTCGGCGGATCGAGCACCGTGCCTTTGGGTTTCCTCTCGCTGACCGAGAATGTGATGATGGTGGCGATGGCGCTGTGGATGGTGCTGGGCTGAAGCTGCTTAAAGATGGGGCTTGCTCAGCCATGGCGAGCCCTTCAGGCAGAAGCGCCACGGCGTTTCCACGCCCTTGCTGATGCCGATGCGCGGCCCGGCGATCACCTCCACCGGTTCCCCGGCCAGCAGACGGAACGGTGGCTGGTCCAGCGGGCGGCCATAGAGGCTGTGATCCACCCCCAGCGCTTGAGTCAGCTTGCCCGGTCCGGAGCAGAGCTGGCGCTTTTCGGCAAAGCCGCGCCGCTCGATCATGGCCTCTATCCCAAAGAGCGGCTCCAGCGCGCGGATCAGCACGCCGCGTCCCTTGCCGCAGCCCATATTCAGGCACCAGTGAAGCCCGTGGCTGCGGTAGATATAGGTGTGTCCCGCAGGCCCGAACAGGCTGGCGGTGCGCGGCGTGGGGCCCCGAAAGGCATGGCTGGCCGGATCGAGCGGGTCATAGGCCTCGGTCTCGACGATCGTGCCGCCCACGCCTTTCACCAGCAGGGTCACCCCGATCAGATCGCGCCCGACAGAGGGTGAATCGCGGTCGAAGAAGGCGGCGGAAAGATCAGTCATCGCAGGAGAAAGTCTGAGGCGCCGGCCCGGGTTCCGGCTATTGCCCGCTGTAGGCGTCGCTTTCCGCCTCGATGGCGCGCAGTTCGGCCAGCGTCTTGTCGATGGCCTCGCGCTGCTGCTCCAGCTGGGCGATGCGCTTGCGGACCTGACCCAGCAACATCTGGTTCTGCTCCATATGCTGGGGATCGGCATCGTAAAGATCGAGGAAGTCCTTGATCTCCTTGATCGAAAAGCCAAGATTCTTGCCGCGCAGGATCAGCTGCATGCGCGCCACATCGCGCTTGGCATAGATGCGGGTGTTGCCCACGCGCTGCGGCTCGATCAGCCCCTTGTCCTCATAGAAGCGCAAGGTGCGATGGGTGACGCCGAGATGCTCGGCGACCTCCTGAATGCCGCGCAGCGAGGAGGCAGAGCGGGGGCCGCGCGTGGATGGCACCGCTGTGCCGGATGTATGGGCAATCTCGTCCATGGCGTCCCTTCCATGCCTGATCGATGCCGTAAAGGTGGTTAACCTAAGCGTCAATGCGCAGTTTTCGGGCACAGATCAGCCCGGTTTCTCGCGCTTCAGCCGCTCTTCTTCCACCAGCTCCTTCTTGGACAGCTTGCCGACCATCGTCTTGGGCAGCTTCTCGCGAATTTCCACCTCGCGCGGCAGCTCGATGCGGTTGAGCCAGCCTTCCAGAAAGCTGCGGATTTCCGGCGGGGTGATCGTCTGCCCCTCATGCAATTTCACAAACAGTTTCGGCGCCTGGCCGCGATAGGGATCGGGCACGCCGATGGCGATGGCCTCCTCGATGGCGGGGTGCTGGTAGGCCGCTTCCTCGATGACGCGGGGATAGACATTGTAGCCGCCGCACAGGATCATGTCCTTCATGCGGTCGATCAGGAAGAGATAGCCGTCCTCGTCGAGATAGCCGATATCCCCGGTGCGCAGCGCGCCATCGACGAAGACCTTCTCGGTCTCCTCGGGCTTCTTCCAGTAACCGGCCATCACCTGAGGACCGCGCACGCAGATCTCGCCCTTTTCGCCCACGGGCAGCACGCGGCTGGGGTCTTCCATATCGCGGATCTCGATCAGCGTGCCGGGGAAGCGCCGCCCGCAGCTGTTTTCCTTCACCAAGCCGTCAACCATATTGCAGGCGACGATGGGCGAGGCCTCGGTCAGCCCATAGCCCTCGCACACATGCGCGCCCATCAGTTCCTCGAAGGTCTGGCGCACATCCAGCGGCAGCGGCGCGCCCCCCGAAATGCAGGCGCGCAGACCCGAGAAATCGGGCCGCTGCTCCTCGGGCAGGGCATTCAGGGCGATAAACAGCGTCGGCACGCCGAAGAACAGAGAGGGCGGCTTGCGCTTGATGGTTTCGAGGAACTGGCCCATCTCGAAACGCGGCAGCAGCACCAGCTCGGCGGCAATCTCCACCGAGAAATTAAGCACCGCCGTTAACGCAAAGACATGGAACATCGGCAGGACCGCCAAAGTGCGCTGAGGCCCCTTCAGCCCCTGACCGATATGCGCCCGCTGCTGCAGGGCATTGGCGGTGAGGTTGGCATGGGTCAGCATCGCGCCCTTGGGGATGCCGGTGGTGCCGCCGGTGTATTGCAGCACCGCCAGATCATCGGGCAGCACCTCGACGGGATCGTGGGGTTCGCGCCGCTCGACCAGCCGGTTGTAAGCCACATGGAGGCCATCCTCGGTGAAATGGGCATGCTCGCGGATTTTCAGCACGCGCCAGCCAAGGGACTTCATCGCGGGCAGGATCGCGGCCATCGGGCACATGATGATCTTCTCGACCCCCGCGCCGGGGCCGACATTGCGCAGCTTCTCATGGATGGAGGCGATATCGGGTACGGCCACCATGCGGGCCCCGGAATCGCGCAGTATATGCTCCATCTCCCGCTCGGTGTAGAGCGGGTTCATGTTCACGATCACCGCGCCCAGTTTCAGCGCCGCGAAGTACAGCACGATGAAATAGGGCGTGTTGGGCAGACACAGGGCAAAGCGATCCCCCTTGGCCAGCCCCAGATCCTGCAGGCCGCGTGCCGTGCGCTCCACCAGAATGCCGATGTCCTTATAGGCCCATGTGCGGCCCAGAAAATCGACGGCGGGGCGCTCGGCATGTTCGAGCACGGCATGGTCGAGAAAATCGGTGACCAGCCGGGGCTCGAACTCCCAATTGTGCGGGATGGGTTCGACCTGGGGAAGAGGGGCTTTGGTGGCCATGTTGGGGGAATCGCCTTGCTATGCTGTGTGAGGTGGAGGCGTCAGAAGCTGACGCGCCCGCCCAGCGAGAAGATGAAGACATGCGGGGAATTGACCGCGCCGCTCACCAGAATGGGCGTCTGCACCACGGTGCCCGCATAGGCGGCGGTGGTGCGGTTGACCGGCGCATTGTCGAGCGTCAGGTAATTGAAGGCCGCGTCGATCTTGAAGGCCTTGCCCACCGCATGGGTGCCGCCCACCGCGAAATTCCAGCGGTTGCTGTCGGGCACGCGGGCGTCGCGCTGCTCGCCGCGCACGGGGGTCATGTCACGCTGCACGCCGGCGCGCACCGTCCATGTGGGCGAAAGATCGGCATCGAAGCCCGCCGCATAGCTCCAGGTGTTGCGATAGTTCTCGGGCATGGCGGTGTTGAGCGGCGAGCCCAGATAGATGTTCTGGAACTTGGCCCAGCCAAAGCGCGTCACGCTGCCGTTCAGGGTCAGGCCCGGCGTGATCTTGTAGCGTGCGCCCATGTTGAGCTGCCATGGCGTGCTGAACTTGGCGGTGGTGTTGAGCGTGGTGTTCTGCCCGGCCAGCGGCCCCAGCAGGCCGCCGATGGTCACCGAACCATCCAGCGTATGGGTGATAGAGGATTTGTAGCTGACGCCAAGGCTCAGCGGCCCATGGCGATACTGCGCGCCCAGCGAATAGCCGACATCCCAGCCGCTGCCCTTCAGCGCCTGACTGCCATCGGGCAGCAGCGGTGAGAGGTTGGGCAGGGCATTGCTGAGATAGGCGCTGGCCCGCTCCAGATTGGCGGCGGCGCCGAGGCTGAAGCCGGGGGCCAGTTCGACAGCGATGGAGGGCTGGATGTCGATGGTGCGCAGGCGGGTGGTCATCGCCGTGTAGCGCGCCCAGCTGGTCGTCGAATATTGCGTGGTGAAGTTGTAGGGCGCGGTGATCGCCAGACCCAGCGAGAGATGCGAGCCGATGCCATGCGCGATGGCGCCAGAGGGCAGCACGCCATTGTTGATGGGATTATGCGTGGTCTGGTCCCCGCCCACGGCGGCAGGCGCCTGACCCGGGCGCACGATCAGCGTGCCGGTGTTGGTGACATCGGCGCGGGGCAGGATGGCCGTGACGCTGATCGCCGCGCTGCCGCCTTCCAGCCCGCCGATGGAGGCCGGGTTCCACCAGAGGCTTTCCGCGCCCTGATCGGCCACTTCGCCCGAAAAGGCGCGGCCTGAAGCTTTGGTCGATTGATCCTGAAGATAGAAGCCCCCGGCCAGCGCGGGGGTTGCTCCCAGCATGGTGCCCACAAGGCTGCCGGCCAGCAGCAGACGGCGATTGTCAGAGGTCGGCTTGCGCCGACGGGTGGCAAATGCCTTCATCATTCTTCTCCCAATATGGGGGTGGCCCGTTGCCCGGGCTCACCCAAAACCTTGATTTACTTGATGCGTTTCCAGGTCTGGCTCTTGCAGAGCGGCCAGACGATGCAGCCTTTCACATTGAGCGTATCGGAATCCATAACGGTGATCGTGGCCTTGTACGTGCCTCCGTCATCGGCGTTGTAGATGGTGCCCTTGTCCCAGCCCCAGGGCATCTGGCGGAAATCGCGCAGGATCTCGATGCCCTTGAGCACGCGGCTGCGCTGGGCTTCGTTCTTGTTGTAGATGTCGCGCAGGTCCGAATTGGCGCGAATGCCTTCGGAATCGACCAGCGTGCCGCAGATCGAAGGGCCGCAATGGCGGATTTCCACCACGCCCTGTTTGGTCGGCGTGGCCCAGCGGCCAATCGCCGTGTTGGCGGTGCCGGCGGTGGGCGCGGTTGCTGGCGCCGCGCTTTGGGCCATCAGGGCTGCTGCCATCAGCATCAGGCTCATGGGTATCTCCATCCTCTTAAGCGAGAGGGCTGTGATCGCCCCCTTTCGCTTTGTGCCAGAACTTTCCGAATTGGCGAATCACATCATGCATCAAAACTGTGTTGACGTATAGGTCAATTTGGGCACCATTAATGCAGATGGTCCGGAGCATGCGACTCACGGACGCCATGTGGAGAGATGTGATGGCTGAGTTGAGCCAGGATGTTGTGATTGCCGGTTATGCCCGGTCCCCGTTCCATCTGGCGGGCAAGGGCGCTCTGGCCCGTACCCGCCCCGATGATCTGGCCGCCGCCGTGGTGCGCGCGCTGGTCGAGCGGACGGGCATCGATGCCGCCGCGCTGGAGGATCTGGTGCTGGGCTGCGCCTTCCCCGAGGGCGAGCAGGGTTTCAACATTGCGCGTCTGGTCGGCCTGCTGTCCGATCTGCCGCTTTCGGTGGGCGGGATGACGGTGAACCGCTTCTGCGGGTCTTCCATGAGCGCGATCCATTATGCGGCGGGGCAGATTGCTCTGGGCGCAGGTCAGGCCTTCCTGTGCGGCGGTGTCGAATCGATGAGCCGTGTGCCGATGATGGGCTTCAACCCGCTGCCCAATGCCGAGCTGGCTAAGCGCAGCGCCGCCTATATCGGCATGGGCGATACGGCTGAAAATGTGGCGAAACAATACGGCATCAGCCGCGAGCAGCAGGAAGCCTTCGCGGTGGAAAGCCAGCGCAAGGCCGCCGAGGCTCAGGCCGAAGGACGCCTGAGTGATGAGATCGTGCCCATCGCCACCAAGGCGGGCGTGGTCGACAAGGACGGCTGCCTGCGCCCAGGCACCACGGCGGAAGCGCTGGCCGGGCTGAAGCCGGCCTTCAGCGCCACCGGCAGCGTGACAGCTGGCACCGCCTCGCCGCTGACCGATGGCGCCAGCGCGGTGCTGGTGACCAGCGGCACCTTTGCAGGGGCGCATAATCTGCCGCTGCTGGCCCGCGTGAAGGCGGTGGCGATCAGCGGCTGCAGCCCGGAGATCATGGGCATCGGCCCGGTCGCGGCCAGCAGGAAGGCGCTGGAGCGCGCCGGGATCACCGCCGCCGATCTCGATGTGATCGAGCTGAACGAGGCCTTCGCCAGCCAGGCACTGGCCTGCATCGCCGATCTGGGTCTCGATCCCTCGAAGATGAACATCGATGGCGGGGCGATTGCCATCGGCCATCCGCTGGGCGCCACGGGCGCGCGCATCGTGGGCAAGGCGGCCTCGCTGCTGGCGCGCACGGGCGGGCGTTATGCTCTGGCGACGCAGTGCATCGGCGGCGGGCAGGGCATCGCCACGGTTCTGGAGGCGGTGTGATGAGCGGCGTGTCAAAAGTCTGCGTCATTGGCGCAGGGACGATGGGGGCGGGGATTGCCGCTCAGGTCGCGAATGCGGGCGTGCCGGTGCTGCTGCTCGATATGGTGACCGAAGGCCCCGACCGCAGCGTGGTGGCCCGCAAGGCGCTGGAGAAGCTGGGCAAGGCCGAACCGGCTGCCTTTATGAGCAAAGCGGCGGCCAAGCTGGTCGAGGTCGGCAACATCGAGGACGATCTGGCCAAGGTCGCGGAGTGTGACTGGGTGATCGAGGCCATCATCGAAAAGATTGAGGCCAAGCAGGCGCTCTACGAAAAGCTGGAGGCGGTGCGCCGCCCCGGCAGCGCGGTCTCCTCCAACACCTCGACCATGCCGCTGGCCGTGCTGACGCAGGGCCGCAGCGAGGCCTTCCAGCGCGATTTCCTGATCACCCATTTCTTCAACCCGCCGCGCTATATGCGCCTGCTGGAGGTGGTCGCCGGGCCGCAGAGCGATCCCGCGCTGGTCGCCGGGATCAGCGCCTTCGCCGATCGCGCTCTGGGCAAGAGCGTGGTGACGGCGCGCGACACGCCGGGCTTTATCGCCAATCGCGTCGGCACTTTCTGGCTGCAGTCGGCGATCAATGCGGCCTTCGATCTGGGCGTCTCGGTGGAGGACGCCGATGCCATCGCGGGCAAGCCGATGGGCGTGCCCAAGACCGGCATCTTCGGGCTTGTCGATCTGGTGGGCATCGATCTGATGCCTTACCTCAAGACCAGCCTGACGCGCAGCCTGCCCAAGGATGACCCCTATCAGGCCATCGCCAAGGATCATCCGCTGATCCTGAAAATGATCGGTGATGGCTACACCGGGCGCAAGGGCAAGGGCGGCTTCTATCGCATCAACCGCGAGGCGGGGAAGGTGAAGGAAGCCATCGATCTGGCGACCGGCGAGTACCGCAAGGCCGCCAAGCCGGTCTCCATTCCGGGCGCGGCGCAGAAGGATCTGCGCGCGCTGGTCAGCCTGCCGGGCAAGCTGGGTGCTTACGCCTGGGCCGTGCTGGGGCCAACTTTGGCCTATGCGGCCTCTCTGGTGGGCGAGGCGGCGGATGATGTCCTCGCCATCGATACGGCGATGAAGCTGGGCTACAACTGGAGCTACGGCCCCTTCGAGCTGATCGACCGGCTGGGCAGCGAAGCCCTCGCCAAGCGTCTGGAGGCCGAGGGCATCGCGGTGCCCGAAATCCTGCGCATCGCGGCGGGACGCCCGTTCTACCGTGTGGAAGGTGGCCAGCGCCAGTTCCTCGGGCTGGATGGCGACTACCATGCCATCACCCGTCCCGAAGGCGTGCTGCTGCTGGAGGACATCAAGGCCGGTTCCAAGCCTCTGCTGAAGAATGGCTCGGCGGCGCTGTGGGATGTGGGCGACGGTGTTGTCGCGCTGGAGTTCACCGGCAAGATGAACGCGCTGGACGGCGATGTGATGACGCTGATCGGCAAGGCGATCCCGCTGGTAGCCAGCCAGTACAAGGCGCTGGTGGTCTACAATGAAGGCCGCAACTTCTCCGCCGGGGCCAATCTGGGGCTGGCGCTCTTCGCGCTCAACATCGCGGCATGGGGCGAGGTCGATAAACTGGTGGCCGGTGGCCAGCAGGCTTACAAGGCGCTGAAATATGCTCCATTCCCGGTGGTGGCTGCGCCTTTCGGGCTGGCACTGGGCGGCGGCTGCGAGGTCTGCCTCAATGCCGACGCCGTGCAGGCCCATGCCGAAACCTACATCGGTCTGGTCGAATGCGGCGTGGGGCTGATCCCCGGCTGGGGCGGCTGCGGCGAGATGATGCAGCGCTTCGCCGAAAACGCCAAGCTGCCCAAGGGCCCGATGCCCGCCGTGGCCAAGGCCTTCGAGACGATCTCTACCGCCACCGTCGCCAAATCGGCGGCCAATGCCAAGGAGGTGGGCTATCTGCGCGCCTCCGACGGCATCACCATGAACCGCGACCGATTGCTTGCTGACGCCAAGGCGAAGGCTCTGGCTTTGGCGGAAGGTTATCAGCCGCCCGTGCCGCCGGTCTTCCGCCTGCCGGGCGCCGGGGGCAAGGCCGCGCTGGATCTTGCGGTGCAGGGCTTCCGGGCAAGGGGCCTTGCCACGCCTTATGACGAGGTTGTCGCGGGCCGGCTGGCCCATGTGCTGAGCGGCGGCGAGGCCGATCTGGTCGACACCGTCACCGAGGAGCAATTGCTGGAGCTGGAACGCGGGCAATTCGTGGCGCTGGTGCGCGACCCGCGCACGCTGGCGCGCATCGAAACGATGCTGGCCACCGGCAAACCCCTGAGAAACTAAGGCGCGAAATTGAAGTCGAGCGGGCAGCAGCCCGCCGGAGAGGATCAACATGCAAGTCTACACCGCTCCCCTGCGCGATATGCGTTTCGTGCTTCATGAGCTGCATCAGGGCGATGGCTTCGGCAATCTGCCCGGCCACGAGGAGTTCACCCCCGACCTGATCGACGCCGTGCTGGAAGAAGCCGCCCGCGTTACCGAGCAGGTTCTGCTGCCCCTCAACGCCTCCGGCGATGCCGAGGGCTGCCATTTCGAAAATGGCGTGGTGCGCACGCCTAAGGGCTTTCAGGAGGCCTATCGCCAGTTTGTCGAGGGCGGCTGGTCCTCGCTGGTGGCCCCGCCCGAATGGGGCGGTCAGGGCCTGCCCGAAGCTGTCGGCAAGATGGTGGAGGAGATGGTCTGCGCCACCAATGTCGCCTTCAGCCTCTATCCGGGGCTGACCAGCGGGGCCATTGCGGCGCTCACCGCCTATGCCAGCGAGGAATTGAAGCAGACCTGGCTGCCCAGGATGGTCTCGGGCGAATGGTCGGGCTCGATGTGCCTGACGGAATCGCATTGCGGCACCGATCTGGGCCTGCTGCGCACCAAGGCGGTGGATCAGGGCGATGGCACCTACAAGGTCTCGGGCGCGAAGATCTTCATCTCGGCGGGCGAGCATGATCTGTCGGGCAACATCGTCCATCTGGTGCTGGCGCGTCTGGCCGATGCGCCCAAGGGCGTGAAGGGCATCAGCCTGTTCCTGGTGCCCAAGCTGCTGCTGGACGACAATGGCCAGCCCGCCATCCGCAATGGCGTGGCCTGCACCGGCATCGAGCACAAGATGGGCATCAAGGCCTCCGCCACCTGCCAGATGCAGTTCGAGGACTCGCTCGGCTGGCTGGTGGGCGAGCCCAACAAGGGCCTGGAAGCCATGTTCACCATGATGAATGCCGAGCGCGTGGGCGTGGGCATTCAGGGTCTGGGCATCGGCGAGGCGGCTTACCAATCCGCCGTGTGGTACGCCAAGGACCGCCTGCAGGGCCGCAGCCTCTCGGGCCCGAAATATCCCGAGAAGGCGGCAGACCCCATCATCGTCCACCCCGATGTGCGCCGCATGCTGATGACGATGCGCGCCTACAACGAAGGCTGCCGCGCTCTGTCCGGCTGGATCAGCCGGGCGCTCGATGCTGAAAAGCATGCCGCCGATCCCGAGACCCGCCAGCGCGCCGAGGATTTCGTGGCGCTGATGACGCCGGTGGTCAAAGCCATGTTCACCGATCTGGGGCTGGAAAGCGCCAGCCATGCGGTGCAGGTCTATGGCGGCCATGGCTATATCGTGGAAAGCGGCGTGGAGCAGTATCTGCGCGATGCCCGCATCAGCATGATCTATGAGGGCACCAACGGCATTCAGGCGCTCGATCTGATCGGCCGCAAGCTGAGCGCCCATATGGGCCGCTATCTGCGCAGCTTCTTCCATCCGGTCTCGACCTTTATCGAGGAGAATGCCGGGGAAAGCCCGATCGAGCCCTTCGTCACCGGGTTGAAGCGGGCGTTCGAGGCGCTTCAGGGCTCCACCGCGATCATCGCCCAGCGGGGCCTGAAAGATCCCGAGGAAGCAGGCGCCGCCGCCACCGATTATCTGCGCCAGCTGGGCCTCACCGCCATCGCCTTCTGCTTCGCGCAATCGGCCAAGCTGGCGGCGGAGGCTCTGGCCGGCGGCACGCCGGAGAAGGACTTCTACCAGTCCAAGATCACCACGGCCCGCTTCTTCTACGACCGCATCCTGCCGCAGACCGCCGCCTGCTATCTGGCGATCAAATCGGGCAAGGCTTCGATGATGGCGCTGGATGAGGCGCATTTCTGATGAGCGGTGTGGATCAGGTGCTGGCGCTGAAAGAGGTGATGTCCCGCTCGCCGATGATGCGTTTGCTGGAGGTTGAGGTGATCTCCGCGCATCCCGGCGAGGTGGTGATGCGCGCCACGCCTGACCACCGTTTCGACAATCAGGTGGGCATCGCCCATGGCGGCTATATCGCCAGCCTGCTCGACAATGCCTGCGGGGCGGCGGCGCATTCGGTGCTGGACGGCAGGCATTACTGCCTGACGCTGGAAATCAAGGTGGCCTTTCTGCGCGCCATCGATGCCAGCAGCGGCCCGCTCGACATCATCGGGCAGGTGCAGAAGGGCGGGCGTCAGGTGGTTGTCACCGAGGGCGTCATCCGCGACGCGCAGGGCCGCGATCTGGCGACGGCCACCTCCACGCTGATCGTCCAGCCCATTCCCGAACATCAGTCAAAGGTTTGAAACGCCATGCCCATCTCCACCCGGATCACGCAGATGCTGGGCATCGACCATCCGATTGTTCAGGGCGGCATGATGTGGATCGGCAAGCCGGAGCTGGTCTCGGCGGTGTCCGATGCGGGCGCGCTGGGCCTGCTGACGGCGCTGATCTACCCCACGGCGGATGAGCTGCGCCGCGCCATCGACGCCACCCGCGCCCTGACCGACAAGCCCTTCGGCGTGAACCTCACCCTGATGCCGATCACCCGCGCGCCGCCCTATGCCGAATACCGCCGCGCCATCGTCGAGAGCGGGATCAGGGTGGTGGAAACCGCCGGCCACTCCCCGCATGAGCATATCGCCGATTTCAAGGCGCATGGCATCACGGTGATCCACAAATGCACCTCGGTGCGCCATGCTCTGGCGGCGCAGCGAATGGGGGCGGATATTGTCACCATCGACGGCTTCGAATGCGCGGGCCATCCCGGCGAGGACGATGTCGGCGGTCTGGTGCTGATCCCGGCGGCGGTCGATGCGCTGCAGATCCCGGTGCTGGCCTGCGGCGGTTTTGCCGATGGGCGCGGGCTGGCCGCCGCGCTGGCGCTGGGGGCTCAGGGCATCACCATGGGCACGCGTTTCTGCGCCACGCAGGAGGCGCCGATCCATGCCAATGTCAAACAGGTGATCCTGAACAATGACGAGCGCGATACCCGCCTCATCCTGCGCGGCATCGGCAACACCGGGCGTGTGGCCTTCACGCCGGTGTCGGGCAAGGTGGTGGAGTTGCAGCGCCAGAGCGATGTGACCTTCGAGATGCTGCGCCCCTATGTGGCGGGCGAAAAAGGCCGCCAGACGCTGGAAAGCGGCGATATCGAAGGTGGCCTTGTCTGGGCGGGGCAATCGCAGGGCCTGATCCACGACATCCCGACCTGCGCCGAGCTGATCGCCCGCATCATGGCTCAGGCCGAAGCCGTGGCCGCCCGTCTGGGGGCGATGGCTTCCGCCTGATTTTTTGGGTGCCTGACCCTTAACCCGCTGCCGCCCGGGGCGGTGGCGGGCTGCCGCCCTGACGGGCCAGCAGCATGTCGATGCATTGCAGCGTCTGGCCATAGACCGTCTTCATGCGGCTGTGCAGCTCGGTCATTTCGGCAATGCTGTCGCCCTGACCGGTGCGCAGGCGCTTTTCCATCACCTCGGACAGGGCCGCCATGCCGCTGGCGCCCACGATCTTGCTCGAACTCTTGATCGTGTGGGCGGGCAGAACGGCTTCTTCCTTCTCGCCCAGCGCCAGCGCCTTCTCGATCTGATCGAGATAATCGAGCGTATCGGTGCGATAGAGCGCGATCAGCTGCGGGAAGCTGCGCATGGTGGTGCGCAGCGTTTCGAAGGTGGCCTCGTCGAAGAGCGACACGGAGTTGGACTGCGGCGCGGGTTGCGCCGGGGCGGGCGCAGGCCGCATCTGCGCAACGGGGGCCGGAGCAGGCGGCGGCACGACCGCCTGCAGGACCGGACGCGGCTGCTGGATCGGCGCGGGAGCGGGCTGCTGAACCGGAGCCATGGGCGGCAGCACCATGGCTTCCGTCATCTCCAGAGGGGGCTGCTCGGCCAAAGGCGGTGGCGCAAAAGATGGCGAAGCAGGGGTCAGCTGCTGCGGCGCGGCGAAGATCGGCGCCGGGGCAACAGGCGCGGGCTGGGCCGCGAACACCGGGGCGGGCGCAGCAGGAGGGGCAGCCTGTGTTGCGAACACCGGAGCGGGCGTCACGGGCGCGGGCTGCTGGGTGAACACTGGCTGCGGGGCCTGAACCGGGGCAGGCGCTGGAACGGCCACGGGCGGAGGCGGCGCCAGAGGCGCCACGGCAGGCTGCGGCGCAAAGGCCGGCGGCGCGGCCTGAGCGGCAGGCGTCAACGCTTGCGGCGCGGCAAAGACCGAAGCTGGGGCGGCAGGCGCGGCCACAGGAGCCGCTGCCGGGGCGGGGCTGGGCGCATCCAGCCACATCACATCGCCCGAGGCGGCGTCATCGGTCAGCGGCAGCAGGCAGACCAGCACGTCGATCAGCTCGGGCACGCGCACCGGCTTGGAGAGGAAGGCGTCCATCCCGCAGGCCAGGCATTTCTCGCTGTCGCCCTTCATGGCGTTGGCGGTCAGGGCGACGATGGGCGTGTGCGGCACGGTGCCCGCCTTCATCATCTGGCGCAGGTTGCGGGTGGCGTCGTAGCCATCCATGTTCGGCATGCGGCAATCCATCAGGATGATGTCGAACTTCTGCTCCTGCGCGGCGTTGAGCGCCTTGCGCCCGTCGCTGGCGGTGGTGATGGCGAAGCCGAAATCCTGCATCAGCTCGGAAATCACCAGCTGGTTGACGGTGTTGTCGTCCACCACCAGACAGGTCTTGCCGTCGAAACGCACGGTGCTGTTGGCATCGGGGCCCAGCACGGTGGGCCAGCTTTCCGGGCCGGCGGGCGTGGCTACGGCAGGGGTCGCGGGGGCCACAGCACCGCCACCGCGCTGGATCAGCACGCTGAGCGCGCGCTCCAGATCCTCGGGCAGGAAGGGCTTGCACAGCGCCTTGTCGAAACCGCTGTAGCGCTGGTGCATCTGCTTGTCGGCCAGCAGGATCGCCCAGCCCTGACCATTGAGCACATGCTGCGCGGCGATGCGCGTCCAGCCATCATAGGCGGCATGCACATCCTGCGCCTCATCGAGGATCAGGCCGGAGAGGTCCAGACTGTTGCCGGGTACCAAAGCGCGCACCGCCTCATCCATCGAGGCGAAGGCCTGCAGGCGCAGCCCGGCTTTCGCCAGCACGCGCTCCACCACCTGCCGCACAAAGGGCGAGGGGGTGACAAGGCCCACGCCCTGCGCGCTCATCGGCTGGCTGGCGGTGTCGCCGTCGAGGCGGTCGAGCGGCAGGCGGGCGATAAAGGTCGAGCCCCGGCCATACTGGCTTTCGACCGAGATTTCGCCGCCCATCAGCGTGCAGAGCTGGCGCACGATGGAAAGCCCCAGACCCGTGCCGCCGAACTTGCGCGCGGTGCCAGCTTCCGCCTGCGTGAAGCGTTCGAAGAGGCTGGCCTGCTGTTCGGGCGTCATGCCGATGCCGGTGTCACGCACCGAGATCGTCAGCCATTCGCGTCCGTGTGAGGCGGTGGTGGCGATCTGCGCCATGATCTCGCCATTCTCGGTGAATTTCACGGCGTTGGAGACGAGGTTGCCCAGAATCTGGCGCAGGCGCGTGGGGTCGATCATCGCCCATTTGGGCACCTGCGGATCGACATCGATCATCAGGCTGACGTTCTTCTCATGCGCCTTGCCGGCATAGAGCCCCAGCACATCCTGAAGCAGCTGATAGAGATTGGTGCGGATCGGATCGATCGCCAGCATGCCCTGATCGATCTTGGCCAGATCCAGCACATCGTTCAAAATCGCCAGCAGCGCCGAGCCCGAATTGCGGATCTGGTCGACATAGCGCATGTCGGTCTCGGAGAGGTTGCGGCGGCCCAGCAGCTCGGCCATGCCCAGAACGCCATTGAGGGGCGTGCGGATCTCATGGCTCATATTGGCGAGGAATTCGTCCTTCGAGGCGGCGGCGGCCTGAGCGGTGTGGACAGCCTCCATCAGCTCGGCGGAGGCCTGATGCTGCCAGCGGCGCGACAGCACTGCGGCCACGGCGATCGCGGCCACCGCGATCAGGCTGAACAGCAACATGGTCACCACGCTGCCCTTCATCGGCAGCAGGCGCTCGGTGTGGATTTCAAACCCCACGCCGCGGGTGAGCGGCAGCGTGTGGATCATGTCTTCGGAAGGCATGAAAAACCCGGCGGAGGCATTCTCGCGCGGGGTGGCGCAGCCGACATCCACCGCCTCGCTGCCCGGCGTGCTGACGGCGCGGATCGACCAGCTGTTGGCGAAATCGCTGCGGCGCGCCTGATCGCGGCACAGGCGCGCGAAATCGAAGACGACATAGGTCAGCCGGTCGGCGGGGCCGGGCACGGGCTGGCTTTGCAGCAGCACCAGCGCATCGGGCTTTTCCATGCCGAACAGGGCGGGGAACTGCTTGGCCGCCACCGCATGGACAAAGGACGGGGTGGCCTGCGTCATGGCGCGCAGATGCTCGATTTCGCCCGTCGCCTGTTCGGACGGCGCCGCGCCATGGTTCATGCCGGAATGGCGCAGGTGATCGGCAACCGCCAGATAGCCCTGATCGAGCACATAGGGCGTGCCTGTCAGACTGCCGGAGAGCTTGGGCGCGGGATAGGTCTCGACACCGGCATCGACGTAATTGGCGGCGTCTTTCAGCCGGACCACCAGATGGTCGATCTGGGTGCGCAATTCGGTTTCATGGGCCTGCGCCTGCGCCTGGAACTGGGCGCGGCCCAGCCGGTTCATGCCCGTCAGCGCCGAGGCCGTGAAGATCACCGCCAGCAGGCCGACAAAGCCCAGCACGATGGCCATCAGATGGCGCTTGAAGAAGATGCTCATGGGGCTGCCTGCTGGGAGAAAACCGGATGGCTGGGCGGAAGAGGTGGAGCGCCCGGGCAGAGTCACCATATGGTCGCCGCGCGCGAGGCCAGCGTGGCGGTGACCAGATTGCCGGTGCCGTGGAATTCCACCTTGTTGAAGATCAGCGCGGCCCGCGCGATGCCGCGACCGGTCAGGCCGATGCCCTGCGCCGGATCGGGGCGGATAAAGCGCTGCCACGCAAAGCCCGGGCCGGGATCGCGGAAGGCGAATTTGATGCCGTCGGGCAGGCGCTGGGCGGCGGCTTCGGCCACGCCCGCATAAGCCGGGTCAGCCTCGCGCCGGGCGAGTTCGGCGTCCAGCGTGCCATTGGTCAGATGCTGCGCCTTGGCCTGCCCGCCGAGGCGATAGATGCCATGCTCCACCGCATTGGTCAGCAGCTCGCGCAGCCCCACCAGAACCTTTTCCGGATTGTCGGCAAGGCTGGCCAGCAGGCTGGCGACGGGCGCGATCTCGGCCATGGTGCGCAGGTGGAAATCGATGCGCTGGATGTTGCTGAACCCCGCCTGATGCGATTGCAGCGTGCGCGCGGCGGCGCGGCGCTGCTCGACCTGACGGGTGGTGGCCTGCATCACCTGCTGCAGCAGATTGGGATCGACCGGCTTGGTGAGATATTGCTGCACCCCCGCCTCGATCCCTTCCGCGATGGAGGCGGAATCGCCGGTGCCGGTCAGCATGATGATCGGCATATGCTGGGTGGCGGGCTCGCGGCGCAGGCGGCGCGTCAGGCCCAGACCGTCCAGCGCGGGCATGAAGCGGTCGGTCAGCACCATATCGGCGCGGGTGGGGGCCTCGCGCAGCAGGGCATAGGCCTCGGCCCCGTTCTGGGCGGTTTCCACCTGATAACCAAGATCGCTAAGCATGGACGACACCATCATCGCCGCCATGCGGTCATCCTCGACCAGCAGAACGCGCATGCCAGGGCTGCCGCCCGGCCGGGGCGCGACAGCGGCAGGCTGCGGGGGCGCTTCCGGCAGCGGCTGCGGCACGTCCAGCCCATGGTTAACGGCGGCATCGAAGCTTTGAAAGTCGGGCAGAGCGCTCATGCTGGCCTCACTTTTCGGTCAGGGCGGCGTCAAGCCCATGGCGGACGGGGCTGACCAGGAAGGACAGCACGGATTTATGGCCGGTGATGATGTCGGCATGGGCCTCAAGACCCGGGGTCAAAGAGGCCATGGTGCGGCGATCCAGATCCTTGTCGGTGATCGCGATGCGCACCTTGTAGAAACGGTTGCCGCGATCGTCGCCAAAGGATGAGGGCGAGACCGAATGAACCTGCCCGTCGATCCAGCCCTTGCCGGGCAGGTCGAAGCCGTTGATGCGCACATGGGCATCGAGCCCGGCGCGCACATCATGAATGTTGCTGGCCGGGATCTGCGAATCGATCATCAGCTTTTCATTGGAGGGCACCACCACGGCCAGCAGGCCGCCAGGCGCGACCACGCTGCCCGGCGCAATGGTCAGAGCCTTGACCATGCCGGTGACGGGGCTGCGCACCACCAGCCGGTTGGTGCGGTCCTGCGCGCGCTTGAGCAGCACATTGGCCTCGATCCCCTGCAGGGCCAGCGTGTTGCCCTCCTGATAGAGATCGACCGCCTGGCGCGAGCGCACGCTGGCCGCCTCGCTGGTGGCCTGTTCGAAGCCGCCGCTGGCCACCGAGAGCTGCTGGCGCAACGCATTCACGCGGCCATCGGCATCGTTGAGCTGCTGTTCGCGCTGGTTGAGCGAGGAGCGGGTGACGGCTTCGGCGGAGAACAGGCGCTGGGCGCGGTCGCGGTCGTCGCGGGCGATTTTAGCGGCGGATTCAGCCGTGGTGAGCTGGGCGCGGATCAGCGCGATGTTGGCGGCCTGTTGCTGGGCGCGGGCGGCGGCGGCACGGTTCTCCGCGCCGAGGAAGGCGGCGCGCTGGCTTTCTGCGGTGTCGCCCTTCACGGCGGCGCCCTTGTTTTCCAGCGCGTTGACCGTGCTCAGCTGCCTGGTGATCATCGCCACGCGCTCCTTGGCATAGGCGACATCGCCCGCTGCCTGAGCGCCATCCAGCTCCATCAGCGGCTGGCCTTCCACCACCTTGTCGCCCTCATGCACCAGCAGGCGGGAGATCTGGCCGCCATCGACATGTTCGATCCGGCGCTCATGGGCGTCGGGCTCAAGCGTGCCGACGGCCTGCGACACATCGCTGACCTGCGCCACGGCGGCCCAGCCGATGGCCACCACCACGGCGGCGCTGATCGCAATCAGCGTGCCATGCAGGATGCGGCCGGAATGGGCGTCGCTGGCGCCCAGCGGCATCAGCAGTTCGGGCAGCTCCGAAGCGTCGCCCGATGTGTCGGTGCCGGGAAAGGCTTCTTTCGAAGCCTGAACGAGATGCAGGCGGGCCGGCATCAGGCAGCATCCGCCAGAGCTTCGGGCGAGGTGACCACGGGCGCGCGGCCCTGGCGCAGCACCACCACCCTGTCAGCCAGGGCAAGAAGATCGGACCGACCGGAAACAAAGACCACGCTGACACGTCCTTTCGCTGAGCGAAGAACATTATGGAATATCTTGTCAAAACCGGCATTAACCACGGCATTCGGGATTTCATCTATCAGGAGAAGTCCGCTGCCCGACAGCAAGGCTTGAGCAAGGGCGAAGCGCCAGATGAAACCTTCGGAAAGTTGTGTGTTTTCAGTGATGACGATGTCATCCAGCGCGATGTTCTGCAGGCCGACCGCCGCCAGAACACGTTCGATATCCGCCGGAGACGCCACGGGATTGGCCATATCCAGATTGTCGCGCAGGGTGCCGGGCAGCAGGCTGGGGTTCTGCGGGATGTAGCCGATGGCGCTGCGCAGGGTGCGCACGGGCAGCTGCTCCATATCCACGCCCTCGATCTGCACCACCCCGAAGGAGGGCTGGGTCAGCCCCTGAAGCAGATGCAGTATGGTGGATTTGCCGGTGCCCGCCGAGCCGTGAATGCCGATCAGATCGCCCGCATTGATGTCCAGATCGAGCCCGAACAGCATGGGGCGGCCATTGCCGATCCGCATGGTGATGTTGCGCATGGTGGCGTTGCCCTGGATCTGGGGCAGGCGGCGGCGCTGCACATCGGTGACGGCCTCGGTCTCCAGATCCATGAAGGCATTGATCTGCTCGACCGATTTGCCGCATTGCTCGAAGCGGGGCAGGGCAAGGCACAAGGCATGCATCGGCGCCAGCACGCTGGAGGTCAGCAGCACCACGCCCAGCAGTTCGGCAGGCCCCAGCTCGTATTTCACCGAATACAGGGCCACCGCGCCGATCACCAGAATGAAGGCCACGGCGAAGAAGAAGCTGGCCATGCCCTCCACGATCGCCATCAGGCGCGACATGGCATATTGCACGATCTGCGCACGCTCGATGCGGCGCTGCTGCAGATCGGCCCAGCGGTGCTGAAGGCCGCATTCACGAATCAGATCGCGCTTCTCGAAGGTTTCGACCATCACATGCTGCAGTTCGGTGGCCTGATCGGCCAGCATGCTGGTCAGCACGCCCATGCGGCGGTCGCAGAAGAAGAACAGCCCGCCATAGCAGAGCGCCGCCCCCACCAGCACGATGCCGGCTGGCGGCATCATCCACAGCACCGCGATCAGCCCCAGCACCGAAACCGGCAGATCGAGCAGGATCGCCGCCAGCGGACTGGTCAGAAAGTCGCTGACGTTCTCGAAGGATCGCACGCGGGATGACTGGTCTTTCGCATCCAGCCTTTGCGTCAGAAAGGCGGGCAGATGCATCATCTTGTCGAAGGTGGCGCAGCCGACCACATAGTTGAGCCTTGCCGCGAACCACGCCAGAGCATGGGATCGCAACGCCAGCATGCCCCACATGGTGACGACCAGCACCATCAGCAGCGCCAGCAGCCATGGCATGGCCAGCTCGTCGCCACGCGTGAACACCGAGCGATAGAAGGCAGAAATCACGAAAGGCTGGGCAATCGTCACGATCACCACCGCCAGCGTGGTCGCCACCACGATCCATCGCATCGAGCCGAAGGAGCTGACCAGCGCGCGCAGCCAGCTATAGCCGGTATGCTTGCGGCTTTCGGGCGAAAGCGGGTTGGCGGCGGGCTCAAGCTGCAGCTTGCGGATCTTGCCCTTGGGCAGGCTGCCCGGATCGCGCTCCTTGCCCTCGCCATCCAGCGCGGTGATCGTGCTTTCGGTGGAGAGCAGCAGGAAGGCTTCCTGCCCGTCCTGCGTGATGAGCAGCGCCGGGCAGTCCCAGGGGCGCAACTGGTCGAGGCTGAACCTGTGCTCGCGCACGGTGAAGCCCAGATTCATCGCGGCGGCCAGCAGGCGCTGCCCGGTGCCGCGATGATGGTTGCGCGGCACGATGCCCAGCACATCCTTGATCTGCACATTGGGCATGAAGCGCGTGCAGAGCAGGGCCAGCAGGTTGAAGAAGGCCGGATCGTGATCCGCCCCATGCGCCGAACGGCTGAGCATGGTGGCCAGCGACGAAGCGGCTGTCGGAGCGCCCGAGGACGTCAGCGCCGTATTGGAAACCGTTGTCGTCTGCATCACAGCACCAGCGAGCGATAGGGAAGGGAAAAGGGCACGATCGTGTCGCAGGGCGAGAGCGCCCCGTCTTCCAGCCGGAAGGCGCGGTCGGCCAGCGAGGCGAGGTTGGCGTCCTCGCTGGCGATCACCACGGTGGCCATGCCGCGCACCTGGCTGAAGAAGTTGATGAGGCGGGCATAGCCGTCGCGGTCCAGCCCCTGATCTGCATGGTCGAAGAGGATGATGCGGGGGCGATGCGTCAGCGCGCGCAGAATGGCGATCTGGCGTTCAAGGCCCGGCGCCACCGTGCCGCCCGCGGAATCGCCCACCGGCGTCTGCATGCCGCCGGGCAGCTCATCGAGCCGCTTGTCGATCCCCAGCAACCGCGCGACCTCATAGGCCCCCTCCACCGAGACTTCGCCGAAGCGGGTGATGTTGTCCTGAATGGTGCCGTCGAACAGGCGGTGGTCGGAAGAGAGATAGGTCAGGATGCGGTTGCGATCCGCAGGTCCATAGGCCTCGAAGGCCAGATCGTTGATCTTCACCGCGCCGCCCGCCAGCTCGTCGAGGCCCGCCATGGCGCGCAGCAGGGCGCGCGCTTCCTTGCGGCTGGGCGAGGAGATGGCGATGCATTCGCCCGGCTCGATTACCAGATCGATGGGCGCGGGCAGGGGCACGGGGCCCGTGCTGGTG
This sequence comes from Novosphingobium rosa NBRC 15208, assembly GCF_001598555.1. Taxonomy (GTDB): domain Bacteria; phylum Pseudomonadota; class Alphaproteobacteria; order Sphingomonadales; family Sphingomonadaceae; genus Novosphingobium; species Novosphingobium rosa. The sequence goes on along the minus strand of NZ_BCZE01000003.1, from coordinate 2,616 downwards.
TGCGAGACAGGCGCCAGCACGACGCCATCGAGCCGATATTGCCGAAGCGTTTCGAAATGAGCGCCGCCCTGTGCGGGGGCGTCCATGCGGGTGTCCTCGTCCAGCTTGCGGATCTTCACGAAAGCGGCATCGCGGTCGCGGGCCTGAATATGCATGAAGACGGCGCGCTGGATGGGTTCCATCAACCGGCTGGCCAGCAGGATGGTGGAGATCACCATGGCCAGATTCATCGCGCCGCGCTCGGCGGCCAGAGCGCAGCTGAAGAGCAGCACGATGTTGAGCAGCATGCCGGCGATGGCATTGGAATGGGTCAGGCGAGAGGCCGAATTGGCCAGCTCCAGATTGTTGCGCATGGCCTCGCCATGGGCCTGCTCATAAACGCGCACCATCTGCGGCTCGACGGCCATGGCCTTGACCAGATGCATGCGCTCCAGAATGGTGAAGAGCATGTCGAAACGGTGTTCGATGGCGTCGCGGCTGTTTTCCGCGATCAGCGAATAGCGATGGGCCGAATGCCAGGTGAAGGCGGCCAGACAGCCCAGAAACACCGTGACGACAATGCCGCTGCGCCATGAGATCACATAGATCAGCAGCAGGATCACCGGGGCGAAAGCGATCTCGGCCTTGGCCAGCAGAACCTCGCCATTGGCGATGCCCTTGAGCTGATGGATCGCCCCGGAGTAATCGAGACTGGCCGCGGCGGCGGATTTGAACTCCAGCCGCCGCGCCCGCACCACCCGGTCGATCAGCCAATGCAACCGCTGGGTGAGGAACAGGCGATCGGTATGCGCGATCACCAGATTCCGGTTGAGTTTCAGCACGCCTTCGGTGGCGGCCGCGGCAATGACAAGTGCTACCAGCACGATCACCGTGGACCCATGGGGGTTCTGCTGCCCGCGAGAGATGATCTGGCGGGCCACCATGGGCAGGGTTAGTGCGGTCAGGTTGATGACCAGAGTGGCAGTGAACAGAACCGCGCGCGATGGCCGGCTGGCAAGCACTAATCTTTGCATTCGTGACCCCGCTAGACTCCGATGAGCGATTTGGTGGTCGCCAAGGTTTTGGTGATGGCCGTCAAGGCGCTGGTCGAGCTGCTGGCCACCGATCCGGTGCCCAGCGCGCTGCCGGTGGTGCCGGTCAGCAGGCTGCTGCCCAGCGAACTGGTCGTGCTGCCCAGACCGCTCGTCAGCCCGCTCGTGGTCGAGCCGAGGAGCGAGGTGGTGGCATGCGACAGGCTGCTGGTGTCATTGGCCGGGCTGACCACGCCGGAGGTTCCGCTGAGCAGCGAGCTGGTCAGCGAGGACGTCGTGCCGCTGGTGGCGCCAGTGGCGCCGCTGGCCAGCGAACCGGTGGTGCCCGACAGCAGGCTCGAAAGGCTCGAGCTGGTATCGGTGGCCGTGCCGGTGGTGCCGGTGCTGGCGGCGGTGCCGCTCAGCGCCGAGGTCGTGCCCGAAAGCAGCCCGCTCAGCGAGGTGGTGGCATGCGAGGTGTCCGTCGTGCCAGACAGCGCCGAAGTGCTGCCCGACAGCAAGCTCGACAGGGTGGAGCCCGTGTCGGTGGCGGTTGTCCCCGTGGTCGTGCCCGTCAGCGCGCTGGTGGTGCCCGAGAGGACACTGCCCAGCGTCGACCCCAGCGAGGATGTCGCCGCATGGGCGGCATCGGTGCCGGTGGTCGTGCCGGTCAGCGCCGAGGTGGTGCCGCCCAGCAGGTTGCCCAGCGTGGAGCCCACATCGCTGACCGTCGTGCCCAGAGCGCTGGTCGTGCCGGTGACCACGCTGCCTAGCGCCGATGTGGTATCGGCCAGGGTGCTGCCCAGCGTGGAGGTCGCGGCATGAGCGGCATCGGTCGCGGTGCCGGTGGTCGTGCCAGTGGTTCCGGTCAGCGCCGAGGTGGTGCCCGAAAGCAGGCCACCCACGGCCGAACCCAGATCGGTGGTGGTGGTGCCGACAGCGCCGGTCACGCCGGTGACGACATTGCCCAGCGTCGAGCCCACGTCAGACAGCGTGCTGCCCAAAGTGGAGGTCGCGGCGTGAGCGGCATCGGTCGCGGTGCCGGTGGTCGTGCCAGTCGTTCCGGTCAGCGCGGAGGTGGTGCCCGAAAGCAGGCCACCCACGGCGGAGCCCAGATCGGTGGTGGTGGTGCCGACAGCGCCGGTCACGCCAGTGACGACATTGCCCAGCGTCGAACCCACATCAGACAGCGTGCTGCCCAGCGTGGAGGTCGCGGCGTGAGCGGCATCGGTCGCCGTGCTGGTCGTCCCGCCCAGCGCCGAGGTGACGCCCGAAAGCGTGCCACCCACGGCCGAGCCCAGATCGGTGGTGGTGGTGCCGACAGCGCCGGTCACGCCGGTGACGACATTGCCCAGCGTCGTGCCCACATCGCCCAGCGTGCTACCCAGCGTGGAGGTCGCGGCGTGAGCAGCGTCGGTCGCCGTGCTGGTCGTCCCGCCCAGCGCCGAGGTGACGCCGGAAAGCGCGCCACCCAGAGCCGAACCCAGATCGCCGGTGGTGGTGCCCACAGCCCCGGTGACACCGGAGACCACGGTGCCCACCGTCGCGCCGACATCGCCCAGCGTGCCGGTCACGGTGTGACCCAGATCGGTGCCGATGGTGCCCG
>NZ_BCZE01000002.1 GCF_001598555.1 Novosphingobium rosa NBRC 15208 | reverse complement strand
ACAGTGCCGACGGTGCTGCCCACGGCCCCGGTCACACCCGAAACCACAGTGCCCACCGTCGAGCCGACATCGCCCAGCGTGCCGGACACGGTATGGCCCAGATCGGTGCCGATCGTGCCGGTGGTGCCCGTCAGGGTCGAACCGACATCGCCCAGCGTGGTGCCAAGCGCGCCGCCCAGATTGCCGGTGGTATCGGTCAGCGCCGTGCCCACGCCGGACAGCGTGCCGGACAGGGCGCTGCCCAGATCCGCCGCCGTGCCGGTCAGGGTGTGACCCAGATCGGCGGTGGTGCCGGTGAGCGAGGAGCCCACGGTGCCGAGCGTGCTGCCCAGACCGGAATTCACCGCCTGGAAGATGTCACCCACAGTCGAGGTGACATCGGGCAGGGCGTTCGTCAGCGTGCTGGTCACCGTCCCGGCCAGAGCCGAGGGCGAGGCGATATCGCCCACCGAGGAGTCGACCGAGGTGATGTGGCCGATCTGGGTGAAGATGTCGTTGAAGCCCGTGCCTGTGCCGGTGCTCGAACCGCTCAGCAGGCTGCTGGCCGCCGTGGTGACGCCGGAGGTGACGCCGCTCAACCCGCTCAGCAGGCCATCGACCGTGCTGCCCACGGTGTTGGTCACAACCTGGGTCGGATCGACCAGCACGCCGCCAGCGGCGCTGCCGATGTTGCCGCTCAGCGAGGCCAGCGGTTCGGTGCTGGTGGCGCCTGGCGTCAGGCTGCCGCCCAGCACGCCGCCGGTGGCGTTGCCCAGACCGTTCAGCGCGCTGTTGACCACATTGCTGGCCGCGCTGGTCACCGGCGAAAGCGCGGTGGTGACGGGCGCGATGGTGCTGGTCACGCCATGCAGCGCCGTTGCCAGATCGGGGCTGGCGCCAACATGGATGTTGACCGGCTGGCCCAGCAGGCTGGCCACAGGATCGAGGTTGACATTGGCGTTGAGGCCAAGATCACCCAGCACCGGCAGACCGGCCCCGGCGTTGACGGTCAGTTCGGAATTGCTGCCCGAACCGGTGCCAGTGCCCGTTCCGCCCGTGCCCATCAGATGGCCCAGAGCGTCGGTCAGCGAGGAGAGCGGCGTGCTGCCACCCGTCCCGCCCGTGCCGCCGGTGCTGCCGCCCGTGCCGGTGCCGTTCAGAGCGCCGAGCGCGCCATTCAGAGCGCCGGCAGCCGAACCCAGAGCGCCATTGGCCGCGCCGGTCAGACCGCTCAGCGCGCCATTCAGGGCTGCGGCGGGATCGGTGACGCCGGTGCTGCCCGTCAGGCCGTTCAGGGCATTGCCCAAAGCGGCAGTCGGGTCGATGGTGCCCGTGCCGCTTCCGGCATTGCCCAGCGCGCCGTTCAGCGTGTCGGTGGCCGAACCCAGAGCGCCGTTGAGGCCGCCCGTCAGGCCGCCCAGCGCGCCATTGGCAACGCCGGTCAGCGTGGCGACGGGATCGGTCGAGCCAGTGCCGTGGAGCAGGGTGCCCAGCGTGTCGTTCAGGGTGGAGCCGCCTGCGGAGCCGGTCAGCGAACCCAGAGCGCCATTGGCGGCATTGGTCAGCCCGCTGCTGCCCAGCGCGCCGTTCAGAGCGCCCAGAGCATTGTTCAGCGTGGCGCCCACAGCGCCCAGCGTGTTGGTGGCGTTGCCCGCCAGCGTGCTGGCCAGAGCCGTGCCGCCAGTGGCGCCCTGAAGCGCGCCAAGACCGCCGTTGAGAGCGCCTGCCGTGGCGCCGAGCGCGCCATTCGCCGCATTCGTGGCCCCGCCCAGAGCGCCATTGAGTGCCGACGTCAGATCGGAGGAACCCGCGCCGCCGGTCAATCCGCCCAGCACGCCACCGAGCGTATCGCCCGCCTGCCCGCCGGTGAGCGAACCAAGCGCCCCGTTGAGGGCCCCCGTAGCCGAGCCGAGAGCACCGTTTGGAACACCCGTCACGCCGCCCAGAGCGCCATTCAGCGCCGCAGTGGGATC
>NZ_BCZE01000001.1 GCF_001598555.1 Novosphingobium rosa NBRC 15208 | reverse complement strand
CCCCGCCGATCATCGTGGCGGGGGCGGCGGGTTTCGGCTTCGGCTCGCCCGATACGTCGCAGATGATCTATATGATCCAGATGTCGATGCTGTTCGCCGGCATCGCCACGCTGCTGCAGACGATCGGGCTGGGGCCTGTCGGCGCGCGGCTGCCGCTGGTTCAGGGCACCAGCTTTGCCTACATCTCGGTGATGGTGCCCATCGTGGCGGGCAAGGGCCCTTCAGGCATGGCCGCGCTGACCACGGCGGCCCTGTGCGGCGGCCTGCTGCATGCCGGGCTGAGCCGCTTTGTCGGGCGCATCCGCTTTGCCCTGCCGCCGCTGGTGACGGGTCTGGTGGTGTTGATGATCGGCCTCTCGCTGATGCGGGTGGGGGTGCAATATTCGGCGGGCGGGGTCACGGCCATCGGCACGCCGGCGTTTGGAGCGGGCGAAAGCTGGCTTCTGGCGGGCACGGTGGTGGTGGTGACGCTGGCGCTGAAATTCTTCGCGCGCGGCATCTGGTCCACCGCCTCGGTGCTGCTGGGGCTGGCGGCGGGCTATGTGTTGGCGATGGCGATGGGGCGGGTGGATTTCGCGCCGGTGGCGCAGGCCGGGCTGGTGATGGTGCCCATGCCCTTCCATTTCGGCTTCGAGCTTTCCGCCTCGGCCATCGTGGGTTTCTGCCTGACGGGCTTTGTGTCCTCGATCGAGACCATCGGCGATGTCGAGGTGATCTGCGAGAATGCCGCCGGACGCCGCGCCACGGATCGTGAACTCGAAGGTTCGGTCGCCGCCGATGGTGTGGGGACGGCCCTGTCCGCCATTTTCGGCGCGATGCCCAACACCACCTTTAGCCAGAATGTCGGCCTGATCGCCATGACCGGCATGATGAGCCGCCATGTGGTGACGCTGGGCGCGGTCATTCTGGTGGTCTGCGGCCTGCTGCCCAAGATCGGCGCGATGATCACCACGATCCCCATCGAGGTGCTGGGCGGCGGGGTGATCGTGATGTTCGGCATGGTGGCGTCAAGCGCGCTGTCGATGCTGTCGGCTGTGGCGTGGAATCAGCGCAACATGCTGATCTTCGGCGTGGCGCTGTCGCTCAGCCTTGGCCTGCAGCTGGAGCCTGCCGCCCTCTCGCATCTGCCGGAGACCATGCGGATTCTGTTGACCTCGGGCGTTATTCCTGCGGCGGTGATCGCGGTGGTGCTCAATCTGGTGCTGCCGCATGAGGTGGAAGAGCCGCTTCCCAATATTTGCCCCTGATCTGACAGCCGATTGCTTGTTGCAAAGGGCTGAGCCGTTGATCCTCTGGCGATGAAGAGATAGCGGCCCCACCAGAAGGCGGGGCCGCTATCCGCAATGTCAGTGCGATATGCAGACCTTCGGCTTGCCCGGGCCATAGGACACACAAAGCCCCTTGGGCGGCGCGCCCGTTCCGGTCAGATCGGATGAGCCCGTCTGATTGATAATCTCGGCCGGATCGACATCATTGCTCGACGAAGCTGCCCGCACATCATTGACGCTGCTTTGGGCATTGCTGGCGACCGTGTTCTGGCTGACCGTGCGCGATGCCGCATCGCTCGTGGCCGGATTGACCGTCAGCGCGACGGCATTGGCGGGCGCCTGCACGAACACATAATTGCCCGCGCTCAGGCCGGACCCCGCGATGCCGTAGAGCCCGGGCGCCGATTGCGGCGTGGCGCTGCTGGTGAAGCTCAGCGTGCCGGTCGTGGCGCTGGCCAGCGTATCCTTCAGCAGGAAGCCCGTCACGCTGCCCGAAAAGACCGGATTGGCGGTGTTGGCGAAGCGCGTGGCCGGATCGGCGACATAGGTCAGCGTCGCGGGCGTCACGGCAAAATTCGCCCCGGTGTAGGTCACGGTATAGTTGCTGCCCGCGGTAAGACTGCCTTGCCCGATAGCATAGCTGCCGACATTGGAACCCTGAACGGCGCCGGTCGCCAGCGCTCCGCTAAGGCTGTCTCCACTGACGAGGCCGGTTTGCGTGTAGAGCAACACCGGCATGCTCGCGCCATAGACCATGGACTGCCCGCTGTTGGCCGAGATGTTGAGCGCGGCACGACTGACCGTGTAATTGCCTGACAATCCTGCGAAGTTGTAATTGCCCGCATCCGCGCCGCCCATGGTCGAGACGCTCTGGATGCCGGCGTAGCTCCCGGCGTTCAGATGCCCGCTGCCGCTCAGATTGCCCGTGGTGGTGATGGTCACCGCGCCCGGGGTCACCGCATCGCCCGCCACCAGATTGGCGAAGCTGACCGTGCCCGGAGTCAGGGCCGCGCCATACGTCGACGAAGCGTTCGCCAGCGTGCCGGTCAGGGTCAGCTGGTTGACGGTGTAATCGCCTGTCAAACCGGCAAAGCTGTAATTGGCCGCATCTGCTCCGCCGATGGTCGAAACGCTCTCGATGCCGGTGTAGCTGCCCGCCTTGAGATGACCGCTGCCGCTGAGGTTGCCGGTTGTTGCGACGGTGACCCCGCCCGGCGCGACCACGTCGCCTGCCAGCACATTGTTGAAGCTGGCCGCACCCGGCGTCAGCGCCGAACCATAGGTCGAGACGCCGGGCGCAATCGAGCCGTTCAGCGCCAGCTGGTTGACGGTGTAATCGCCGGTCAGCCCCGCAAAGCTGTAGTTGCCCGCATCCGCTCCGCCGATCGAGGACATGCTCTGGATGCCGCTGTAGCTCCCGGCTTTCAGGTGGCCGCTGCTGCTGGTGTTGCCAGTGGTTGCCAGCGTCACAGCCCCCGGGGTCAGCTGATCCCCGGCAATCGCATTGCCGAAGCTGACCGCGCCGGGCGTCAGCGCCGAACCATAGGTCGAGGCGCCGGGCGCAATCGAGCCGCTCAGCGCCAGCTGGTTGACGGTGTAATCACCGGTCAGCCCCGCAAAGCTGTAGTTGCCCGCATCCGCGCCACTGACCGAGGACATGCTCTGGATGCCGCTGTAGCTGCCGGCTTTCAGATGGCCACTGCTGCTGGTGTTGCCGCTGGTCGCGATGGTCACGGCTCCCGCCGCCACAGCGTCACCGGCCACCAGATTGCCGAAGCTGACCGCGCCGGGCGTCAGCGCCGAACCATAGGTCGAGACGCCGGACGCAATCGAGCCTGTCAGCGCCAGCTGGCTGACGGTGTAGTCGCCCGTCATCCCCGCAAAGCTGTAATTGGCGGCATCCGCCCCGCTGATCGAGACAAGGCTTTGAATGCCGCTGTAGGCACCTGCCTTCAGATGTCCGCTGGTGCTGGTGTTGCCGCTGGTCGCAATGGAGACCGTGCCTGTCACCTGCCCTGCACCTGCAACCAGATTGGTGAAGGTGACATTGCCTGCCGTCAGCAGATCGCCATAGGTCGAAGCGCCCGCGGCAATCGTGCCGGTCAGCGCCAGCTTGTTGACGGTCAGCGTGCCCGGCGCGTTCCCGCTGGTGGCGAGGATGTAGTTGCCTGCCGCGCTGCCGGTCAGCCCGGTCACCAGCTGGCTGTAGGTGCCTGCCGGGGTGATCGTGCTCAGCGTCACCGGGGTGCCGCCGCCGAAGATGCCCAGCGTGCCGCTGACATTGGCCAGATCCCCAGCCGTTACGCCATTGAGCGTGATCCCGCCGGGCGTGGCCTGGGTGCCGAAGGTCGATTGGGCATTGGCAACCGAATAGGTAAGAAGCGCCGGGTTGACCGTCAGCAAGGCAGCCGGGCCATAGCTGATCGTGTAATTGCCAAGGCCGTTGCCGGTGGCGTTCGAGGCGTTGATCGCATAGCTGCCCACCCCCGTCGATCCGGTGGTGCCACTGGCGGCGCCAGTGCCTGTGGTGGCAAGGGTCAGGCCGGTGATCGCATCGCCATTGACCAGTCCGCTCTGGCTATAGCCGACATTCTGCGCGTTGTTCAGCGTGGAAGCCGCGCCATAGGTGACGCTTTGGGCCAGCGGCGTGATGGTGAGGCTGGCCGGGGTGATGGTGAGGAGGCCGCTGCCGGGGAGGGCGTAGTTGGACGCCAGCCCCTGACCGCCGCTGACCGCAATGCCCAGACCGTTGAGGCCGCCCATCGTCGTGCCGACATTCTGCGAGCCTGCCGAACCCGTGCCCGAGACGATGGTGACCACCTCTCCCCCGACGCCACCCGACGCCGTCAGCGAGCCGGAGGCGAAGCTGTTCGTGCCATCATAGGTTTTGGCGCCGGTGACGGTCAGCGATGCGGGGGTGATCGTCAGCACGCCCGAACCGCCCGCCAGCGTGTAATTGGCGTTGCTGAGCGTCAGCCCGGAGAGCGAGGAGAGGCTCTGGTTCGTGCCGACATTGGGGCTGGCCACGCCATTGATGGCGCTGCCGCCGACCGTCACAGTGTCGCCCTGAATCAGATTGGCGACGCTCAGGGAGCTGCCATTGACCGTGCGCGAAGCGTTGTAGACCTGCGTGCCCGCCAGCAGTACGGCCAGCGGGCTGATCGTGAGCGTGCCGATGAGGTTGCCCGCGCCGGCGATGGCGTAATTGCCCGCGGCCGAACCGGCAAGCGCCGAAACGCCCTGATAATAGGTGCCCGCCGCCAGCGTGGCCGAAAGATTGATCAGACCCGAAAGCACGCCGTTGCTGTTGGTGCTGTAGAGGCTGACCACACCGCTGACATTGGCCGGAGTGCCCGACAGGGTGGCCAGCCCCAGACTGGCCAGCGTGCCATAGGTGCCTGCGGTGTTGCTCACCGAATAGGTGAGCGTGATCAGCGGGATCGCCGATTGCAGCAGCACCGGATAGGCCCCGCTGCCGGCCTGCCAAAAGGCCGAGGACAGGCCGCTGGGAAGGCTGCCGTTCTGCAGCTGGGCTGTGGTCAGCGGCGTTCCGGCGCCGGTGCTCACCGTGCCGATATGGGTGGTCGTCGAATCCCAATAGCCGTTGGTGACGGAGGCGATGCCGCCATTGCTGCGGGTATCGTTCTCACCGACAAGGCCATCGATGTAGGTGCCGGGCGTGGCGGTGACCGTGCCGCTGGAATAGACATTGGCAATCATGCCATAATTGCCGCCGACCAGACCGCCGGTGTCGCTGCCCGATCCGCCGCCATTGGCGGTTCCGCCCGTGCCAGACCCGCCATGCACCGCGCCGGTGGCATAGGAGTTGGTGATGATCCCGGGCTGATCCGTGGCTGTGCGGCCATAGGACGCGGAATAGCCGTCATTGTAGCCCACCAGACCGCCTGTCCATGACAGCAGTCCGGTTCCGGTGACTGAACCGCTGGCGTAGGAATTGGTGATCGTTCCCCAATTGTAGCCGACCAGCCCGCCGATTTCGGCACCGAACTGGTTGCTGGACACGCTGGCGGAAGACCAGACGTTGGAGATCGTTCCGGAATTGGCCCCCGCCAGCGTCCCAAGAAAGACGTTGCTGACCTGGTTGTTGATGACGCTGCCGCCATAGAGCCCAAGATTGGAGACTGTTCCGGCGGTGTTGTAGCCCATCTGCGTGCCGATGGCGCCAAACAGGCCGATGCTGGTTTCGGCGGGGTTGGAGACAACGATCGTCAGATTTTTGATCGTGTTGTTCAGCCCGTTGAAATTGCCGGAGAAGACATCCGGCCCGTTGATCCAGGGCGCGATGGGGCTTTGCGTGTAGGTGGTGCCGCCCATGTCGATGGGCTGGGCCAGGGCGTAATTGCCCGCCAGATTGGTGTTGATGTTGAGCAGATCGGCCACGCTGTGGATCAGCGTATAGGTGGTGCTGTTGATCGACAGCGAGGCATTGCTGCCCAGCAGTTGGACCCGGCCGCCGCTGTTGAAGGTCAGCATGCCGCCGCTGCTGGTGCCGTCAGCGTTGTTGTTGGTGGTCAGGTTCAACCCGCCATTGCCGGAAGCGGTGACAGGTGCGTTGAAGATGATGCTGTGAAAGGCGCTGAGCGTCAGGCTGTTGTTCGAACTCCAGGTGATCGCGCTGTTGACGTAGATGTCGCCGGGGCCAACTGAGATAGGGGGAGCGCTCGAGACTCCGCCGCCGCTTACAGAATTCGCTGCTGTTTGCAGAAAAACATTGTTGTTGGCCAGATTGTTGGAGATGTCGCTGGCGGTCGTTGCATCAATTGTAACATCGGCAGGGTCGATCAGCCATGTGCCCGTGCTGCCATGTGCCGCGCTGGTGTCGACATGGATGCCGGTGAAATCGACGGTGTTGCCGGAGGTCTCGACCAAACCACCCTTGCCAGTCGCTCCCAGGGCGCGAGCGGTCAGCGTGCCATTGGCGGTCACCGCATGGCCCAGCACCATGATGTGGCCCGCATCGCCGCTGGCGCTGTCGACATTGATCGTGCCGCTCAACAGCACATTGCCGCTCTCGCCCGAGACATTGCGGGCATTGATGCTGCCCGGCAGGTTGACGATGTTGCGCACCGCATCGCGCGCCTGAGCGCCCGTCAGCGCCGCTGCCGCGCCATTGGCGGTCAATGCGGCGTCGGTGGGCAGGGCCACCTGCAGGAAGCTGTCGCCATTGAGGTCGAGCGTGGCGGTGGTGCCCGCGCCGATCACCACCTGCCCGGCGGGGGCCAGGATCAGGCCCGTGTTGCTGACGCTGCCGCCCAGCAGGCCGACATAGCCGCCGGTCTTGGTGGTGATCGTGCCGGCATTGCCGATGGCGCCGCCCGTGCCGCCAAAGGCGCCCTTGCCCGCCAGAAAATCGGCGTCCGCAATGTCCAGTGTGGAGGCGACGAAGCCGCGCCCGACATTGACCACGCCCGATTTGGTGATCTGGATGCCATTGGGGTTGATGAGATAGACGCTGCCATTGGCGCTGATCTGGCCCGCGATGGTCGAGGCGGTGTTGCCCGTCACGCGGTTGAGCGTGGCGCTGCCCGCGTCAGGCTGGTTGAAGGTCACGCCATGCCCGGCGGCGACATCGAAGCTCTGCCAGTTGATGATGGCCTGGGCACTGGACTGGTTGATCGACAGGTTGCCACCGCTGGGCGCGCCGATCTGCGCCTGCCCTGAAGCGACCGCGCCGCCAACAGGAAGCGGCGCCTGCGCCCATGCCGGGCTGGCCGTCATGGCGGTCAGCAGGGCCAGCGCGCTGGTGCTTGCGGCGAGTGTGAGCTGTTTGAAATGTTGCATCTGCCGCCCCCTTAATAACGAACCGTGAAGCTGAACGAGACCCGCGTGGGGTTCTGCGGCAGCGTCGTGCTGTGGCCATGGCTGACTTCGATCATGGTGAAGCCGGTCAGGCCGGTGTCATAGGCCGCCACCAGCGCCCGCAGGCCGCCGCCAAAGGCCCATGTGTTGATGTTCTCCGCCTCCAGCGCCGTCGGGTTGCTGACATGGCCATAGCCCACCGCGCCAAAGGCATAGGGGGTGATCAGGCTGCGGTTCTGCCGCCCATAAGGCATGGCCCGCGCCAACTCGGCGCGGCCCGTCACGCCGCTGTCGGCGTTGACCGAGCCTTGCGAGAAGCTGGAGAGCGCATCGCTGCCGTCCAGCGAGAACTGGGCCGGGGCGGGCAGCACGCCTGAAAGCGAGGCCTGCCCGCGCGCGATGGTGGTCAGGCTGAAACCCTCGCCCAATTGCGTGTCGCTGCGCCAGTGGCCGCCCAGCTTGCTGAAATCAGGCTTGGCCCCCTGCCGCGTGAAGGGGACGTTGGTGGCGATGACATCGCTCAGCTTGCGTGCGCCCAGTCCGGCGATGCCTTGCGTGAACTGCGCATCGGTGGCGATCACCGTGCTGGCGGCCAGCGATCGCGACCAGTTGAGGCCAATGTTGGCCATGCGCAGCCGGTCATGGTTGAGCGTGAGGCCGAAAGCCCTGGCTTCCTCGGTCTCGGCAAGCAGATCGAAGCTGGCCGACAGGCCCAGCCTTTCCCGCCGCGTGCGGATCAGGGGATAGGCCGCCCGGAAGGACAGGCGCTCGAAATGGCCGGTGACCTGAACGCCGCCCTGCGGCACGCGCGGATTGGTGTCGACCACCGTATATTCGGGGTTGAAGGTCAGCCCATTGTCGCCCAGCGCGAAGATGGCGCCCGCGCCCAGCACGCGGCGACGGGGATCGCCCCGGAAAAGCGTGCCGATATCCGGGCCGGTCGTTGCCTGAACATAGAGCTGTTCGCCCAGCCCCAGCACCGAATTGAGCGCGACCTGAACGGAGAGCGCCTGATTTTCATAGGCATAGCCAAGATCGTTTTCGAGGCTCAGCGAGGCCGAGACCGGGCGATATTTGGCTTCAAGGATCAGGCGGGTGGCGCCCACCGCGCTGCCGCGGATCAGGGTGGTGCGCAGTTGCACCCCCGGCACGTCGCCCGCGAGCAGCACGCGCCGCTCGATCTGCGCCAAAGTCAGGCCCCTGGCTCCGACCAGCCCGGCCACCCGCTTGCGGACTGCCGTGCGCACGCGGGCCGGAACGCCGCCGACATCGACATCCTCAATATAGCCGTCGACGATCAGGAACCGCACATCCCCGCCATCGACAATGCGCTGCGGCGGCAAGGTCACCCGGGTGAGAACGTAGCCGGCGCGGGCATAGGCTGCCTCGATCCGGCCGGCGGCGGCGTAAATATCGGACACTTTCACCTTATGTCCGGCCAGTTCGGCGGTCAGCTGCCCGGTGATTTCGGCGAAATCCGGGCGACCGCCTTCCACGAGCACCTGATGCAAGGTCACGTTCAGGCGATCCGCGCCCGGCGGCGCATCGGCCGTGGCGCGTTCGGGCAGGGCGATGGCGCCCGTTTCATCCTGCTTCAAGGGCGCCAGACTTTCAGGGGCCACGCGGCTGGCCGGAGGCGCCGTCTGGGCGAGGGCCGGGGATGCCGAAAGACATGCAGCCGCGAAGAGAGCGGACACACGCCATCTGGCGCGCGGACCGCGCGTTTGACATGTCTTCATTGTATCGATGCCCCCAATATAAAAAATTCGTGTCGGCGGTGCAACAATGAGAGGACCGCTTTCAACGCTTCCCCTACTTTGCAGGTATTACCTAATTCTGAATTCAACCCTCTGGATATTTTTACCTAAGCACTGAATTTAATCTCAAAGTCGTTGCCTTCTCGACGAAAATCGTCCTTTGTTTCCCGACGCAGCAGTCCGGGCCTGCAGGCCTATCGCCGCCTCATTGCAGGAAAAATTGCACCGGAAAGACGAGTTCCAGCGTCTCTCCCGGCCGGTCCTCAGGCGGTTTGGGCAGGGGCCGGGCGCGCCTGGGCAGTTGCTCCGCCTCGCGGTCCAGATCCGCGAAGCCCGGGGAGCGTTCCAGCCGGGCTGAGAGCACCCTGCCTTGCCGGTCCATCACGAAGCGGACCCATGGCACATCCTGCAAGCGGCGAAATTGGGCTTCACGCGGAGAGCGGCGATGGGCGTTCAGCCGGGCCAGAACGCGGCCCTCCCAACTGTCGGGCCCCTTGCTTGAGCGACGCGGCGCGGGTGGCGGGGGCGCCGTTTTGGGGGCCGCCGTTTCCGGTTCGCGTGGCGCTGGACGCCCCGCATTACGGCAAGCGCTTCTTCATCGAACGCTTCGGGCCGACCTATTACAGCTTCGATCACAAGGGCGTGCGTTTCCTTGTGCTGGATTCGATCGGCATCACACCTGACCGCAATTACGAGGGCCGGGTCGACGCCGCGCAGCTCGACTGGCTTAAAGCCGAACTGGGCGGTTTGAAGCCGGGTCAGCCGCTGATCGTGGTTACCCATATTCCGCTGGTGACGGCGCTTTCCTGCTACGAGCCGCACCACCCGGTCACCGACAATCGCTTACCCCCGGGAAAAATTTTGAGCCTTTTGGAACCTGACGAAAAATCCGGAATTATCCCTAGTTGAGGCTGACTCTTGCTTGCCGGGATTCAGATGGCCAAGTCGATCATAGAGCAAACCGGACCTTCGGATCATGGCGAAGGCTGATATTTCGACCTTTTGAGGAAGAGGTTTATGAGCGAGCAGATGATTGATGAAGACATGGGACGTCTCGTCACCATCCATATGCACCAGGAGCAGGCCGGGGCGGGGCATGCTCTGCACCATGGTTGCGCCGCCATCGACGAGCTGACCGATATGCCGGCGAGACTGCGCGAAACAGGCGAACCAGCCGGAACGGCTTGAACCGGCTCGGGCGCGCCTGCGGTGACAAGCGGCATTCATCACCCTGCCCGCTTCGGCTTGATGGCTTGCGATCATGTTATGCATCGCACGCCGCTTCGATGGTCGGAATGGTCATGCGTGAGGCGGGGCATGCGCCGTTCGGCGCATTCCGCCCAAAGTGATGTTTCGTGCAGGGAGAAGACCCGCCTTTTTTCGAGGGCGCGGTCGCAATTGGGAGCAACCATATGAAAAATATGGTGTTCGGCATGCCCGCCCAGCTTCGCTGGCAGGGCGAGTTCCTATCTCGCAACCGGCTCGCACACGCGGAGGACACGGACTGGAATCTGGGTGTTGCGATACTTTTCGTGATCAGTCAGAGTTCCGATCTGCAGCACCAGTTTGAGATAGAAACCGAATACAGCCGTCTGGACCATCTTGCCATTCAGCGCCTCGCCGAAAGCAGCCTGTTTCAACGGTGGCGTGAAACCCAGACCTGACCGAAGGTGGCGGTCATCTGCCGCGCATGCCAGTGACGCGGGCAACATGGATGTGGATGCCTCAGACCCATGATTTCTGACACAGAATCCCTTGCCCTGATGCTCCAGAAAGTCCGCGATGGCGATCGGCTGGCCTTTGAGGAAGTCTATCGGCGCACCAGCGTGAAGCTATTTGGCGTGTGCCTGCGTATCTTGCCCATCAGGCAGGAAGCGGAAGAAGCCTTGCAGGAAGCCTATCTCTCGGTCTGGCAGCGCGCCAACACGTTCGATGCCTCGCGGGGCAGCGCGAT
Source organism: Novosphingobium rosa NBRC 15208 (assembly GCF_001598555.1). Taxonomy (GTDB): domain Bacteria; phylum Pseudomonadota; class Alphaproteobacteria; order Sphingomonadales; family Sphingomonadaceae; genus Novosphingobium; species Novosphingobium rosa. Next base: position 346,725 of record NZ_BCZE01000001.1, on the reverse strand, counting down.
GACGTGGCTCATCACCCTGGCGCGCAACCGTGCGATCGACCGGCTGCGCGCCAAGGGCAAGATCGCCAGCGCGCCGATGGAGCTGGCCGATGAGGTGGCCGACCCCGAGCCCGATGCCCCAAGCCGGATCGAGATGAGCCAGGATGAGGCGCGTCTTGCCCATTGTCTGGGCACGTTGGGTGGCGGCGATGCCGGGCTGATCCGCACCGCCTTCTTCGACGGTTCGACCTATGCCGATCTGGCGGCGCGCGCCAGCCTACCGTTGGGCACGATCAAGAGCCGGATCCGCCGGGCTCTCCTCAGGCTGCGGGAGTGCCTGTCATGACCACGCCCCTGCCGGAGGATGACGAACTCCTCGCCGCCGAACTCGCCTTCGGCCTGATCGACGGGGCCGAGCGCGACGCGGCGCGGGCCCGCCTGACGCGGGATGAGGATTTCGCCCGCGCCCATGCCCGCTGGCAGGATTATGCGGCGGCGATGTTCCACGATCCGGGCGAGGCCCCGCGCCCCTCGGTGTGGACCGCTATCGAGGCTCGGCTGCCCGCCAATGATGTGGCGCGGATATCGCCCCTGCGCTGGTGGCAGGCAGGCGCGGCGGTGGCCAGCGCCGCCGCTCTGGTGCTGGGCGTGGTGGCGATGCAGAAACCGGCGCAGGTCATCGTGCGGGTTCCCGTGGCGCAGGCGCCTGCCGCGCCCATGGTGGCGGTGCTGACCGGCAAGACCGGTCTGGTCACCGTCAGCTATGACCCTGCCACGGGCCGCATGACATCGGCGGCCAGCGGGTTGTCGCTTGGCGAGCATGCGCCCGAACTCTGGGTGATCCCGGCGGATGGCAAGCCGCGCTCTATGGGTGTGATGAAGGTCTCCGCGCCCGGCTGGGGCAAGGTGCCGAGCGCGGCGGTGTCGGCGCTGTCGGCGGGGGTCACCATCGCGGTTTCGGTGGAGCCCATCGGCGGTTCGCCCACCGGCCTTCCCACTGGGCCGGTCATCCTGACCGGCAAGATGGCGGAGGCGACCTAACCCTGCCGCTCATAGCGGACGGGCGCGCCGCCTTTGATGAAGGACAGGCCCGCCCATTGATGCCGCTCGTCATAGAACATGTCGAGCTGCACCGGGCCGGTGAGCGCAAAGCGGCGGGCCCGGATGGAGCTGCCCCCTGCCGCCGGGATCGTCTCATCGCCGCGCGCGGCAACCTGAGGACGCAGCAGAGCCCCGTCCTGCGTGTTGATCCATGGGCCATCCAGCTCGCGCTGGTTCCAGTGGCTGGCGGGCAGGGCGTCGGCGGGCGCGGCATAGCGCGGCCCCTTGCTGCCCTGCACCCACAGCGCGTCATTGTCCCTGCGGGCGGTGACCTCATGACGCGCGCCATTGTCGTCGGTCCGGGTGTCGAGCGCCACCACCCGGTCGCCCTGCCAGCGCTCCACCGCGCTGTGGCGATAGCGGTAGAGCGTGATCCCGGCGATGCGAAAGGCCAGCTCGACCGCCACGCGCACCGTCAGCCCATCGCCTGACGGTTCGAAGTTCAGCATATGGGTGCCCAGCTTCGATCCCCTGCGCAGAATGTCGAAGCCCAGCCGATTGCCCGGCGGGATGGGCAGCGCCGCCCGCAAGGCCTGCGGCGACAGCAGCAGAGCGGCGCCCCCGACCAGCATCCCGCGCCGCCCGATCATGGCTTCGCCTCCAGCACATAGAGGCCGACATCGATGGTGCCGGTGCGGAAGCCCGCCTCGCAATAGGCGAGGTAATAATCCCACAGCAGGCCGAAGCGCGGCTCGAAACTCTGCGCCTGAATGCGCGGCCATGCCGCCTTGAAGCGGCGGCGCCATTCCGCCAGCGTGTCGGCATAGCCATCGCGGAAGGTTTCGCTGCGGGTGATCGCCAGACCGGCGTGGCGGGCCTGTTCCTGCAGGATGGCGGGGGTGGGCAGCATGCCGCCGGGGAAGATGTAGCGCTGGATGAAATCGGGATTGCGCTTGTAGGAGGCGAAACGGTCCTCGCGGATGGTGATGGCCTGCAGCACGATCCGCCCGCCCGGCGCAAGACAGGCGCGCAGCCGGTCGAAATAGGCTGGCCAATAGGCCTCGCCCACCGCCTCCAGCATCTCGATCGAGACGATCCGGTCATAGCGCTGGTCGATGGCGCGGTAATCTTGCAGACGCAGGTCGATCTTGTCCGCCAGCCCATGGGCGGCCACCTTGCTGCTAGCGTGGGCCAGTTGCTCGCTCGACAGGGTCAGGCCCGTCACGCTGCGGCACCCCCGCGCCAGATGCATGGCCAGCGCCCCCCAGCCGCAGCCAATCTCCAGCACATCGCTCTCGGGCTCCGGCGCCAGCAGCGCGGCGATATGCGCCAGCTTGGCCTGCTGCGCCTGCTCCAGCGATACGCCTCCGGGCAGGGCGATGGCCGAGGAATAGGTCATGCTGTCATCGAGCCACAGACGGTAGAAATCATTGCCCAGATCGTAGTGGAAGGCGATGTTGCGCCGGCTGCCCCGCGCCGAATTGCGGTTGAACAGATGGCCAAGGCAGCGCCAGATCCGCACCGGCCAGAACCCCTCCAGCGTGGCATCGAGCCGCGCGACATTCCGCGCGGCCAGGGCGATCAGTTGCGGCAGGTCGGGGCTGGTCCAGTCGCCCTCCATATAGCCCTCGGCAAAGCCCACATCGCCGCGCAGCAACAGGCGGCGGAAGGCGCGCATCGCGCGCAGTTCCAGCACGCCATGGGGCCCGCGCCGGGCGCCTTGATGCTCGATCCTGACGCCGGAGGGCAGGACGATGGTCAGCCGCCCGCAGTCCAGATGCCGCAAGGCCCGCCGGATCAGCCAGGGCGCTGCGGCGGGCGGCGATGAGGCGGGCGGGGGCGGAGCGGCAAGATCGATCTGTGCCTCGTGGTTCAGATACATGCGGCCTCGCTGTGCTGGATGGGGATGGGCGGGATGGTGACGGGCTCTGCGGGGGCGGGCGGCAGCGGATGGACCGGCACCCCCTTGGCCCAGAGGCGGGCCGCTTCCCACAGGATGCCGCCCACGACCTTGATGGTGAGCAGCGGATGGCTCAGGAACACTTCGAACAAGGCGCGATCGCTCAGCGTGCGCCGTTGCGCGGTGTGAAGCGCCGTCAGCACCGGGGCTGCGTCATCGCTGGCGGTGATGGCGATGGAGAGGCGCTCCTCGGGCGGTGAGACGCGGAAGGTGTAATGCATCTCCAGCCCCAGAAAGGGCGAGACATGGAAAGCCTTGGCGCAATCCTGATCGATGGTGCCGCCGGCCCCCGGCGCAACCGGGATCAGATAGCCATGGCGCTGGCCGAAGGTGTTGTTCACCTCATAGAGGATGGCGCGCAACGCCCCCTCGCGCGCGTGGCAGAAATAGACATTGAGCGGGTTGAAGGCGAAACCCAGAATGCGCGGCATCGTCAGCAGGCGTATCGCCCCGCCATCGGCGGCGATCCCGGCGGCATGGAGGTGGCGCTCGATCTGGCGGCGCAGGGGTTCATCGGTGCCCGCGCCGTAATCGCGGTCACGCACGGAGAAGAGGTTGAAGCGGTTGCGGGAGAACAGGCGCAGCCGGGCGGCCACGGCATCGATCTCGTCCAGATCGAGCAGCAGCGAAAAGATGCGATAGCGCAGATGATGCGCGCGGGGCCTCAACCGCCGGTGCGTCACCTGCCCGATGTAAAGCGCGCTGATCATGCCGGCTGCCTTTCGCGCGTGATCCGGATGCGGCCCGACTCATTCCCGACCAGCCAGGGGCGACGCAGGCCGCCCAGTTCCTCGGCGACGGCGAGGCCCGCCTGCAGGCCATCCTCATGGAAGCCCGCTCCGAAATAGGCGCCTGCGAACCATGTGTTGCGCGTGCCCTGAAGCGACCAGAGGCGGGTTTGCGCCGCGCCTGCGGCGGCATCGAAGATCGGGTGGTGATAGATGTCGCTGCGATGCACCAGCGCCGGGTCGGGCTCGACAATGGGGTTGAGCGTGACGAACAGCGGATGCTCGGCAGGCAGATGCTGCAGCCGGTTCATCCAGTAGGTCACCGAGAGATCGCGGCCATCCTCCGCAGTCCGTGCGGCATAGTTCCAGCTTGACCACACGCGCTTGCGGCGGGGCATCACGCGCGGGTCGGCATGCAGCACGGCCTCGTTGCGGCGGTAGGCGAAGGCGCCCAGCACGGTGCGTTCCTGCGCGTCGGCATCCGCCAGCATGGCCAGCGCCTGATCGGCATGGGTGGCGATCACCACATGGTCGAAGCGCTGGCTGGCATGGCCGGTGTCGATCTGCACGGCGCCGGGCAGGCGGCGGATGCTGCGCACCGGGGCGCCGGTGACGATCTGATTGACGAAGCTGCGGGTCAGGCGCTCGATGTAGGCGCGGCTGCCGTTCTCCACCGTGCGCCAGATGGGGCGGGAGCCCAGATTGAGCAGGCCGTGATTGTCGCAGAAGCGGATAAAGGCGGCGGCGGGATAATCGGGAATATCGCGCACCGGGATCGACCAGATCGCGGCGGCCATGGGGTAGAGGTGATCGTCGCGAAAGGCCGTGCCGCAGCCCAGGCCATCCAGATAATCGCCCAGCGCCATCGTGCCCAGGCCCGGCAGATCGCGCGGGGCGCGGCGATAGAAGCGCTCCAGATCGCGCAGCATCGCCCAGAAACGCGGGCTCGCCAGATTGCGCTTCTGGGCGAACAGCCCGCCCAGATCGCTGCCGCCATATTCCAGCCGCCCATCGTCCAGCGAGACGGCGAAGCTCATGTTCGTCGCGCGGGTGGGCACGCCAAGATGGGCGAAGAGCGCGGTCAGATTGGGATAGGTCGCCTCATTGTAGACGATGAAGCCGGTGTCCACCGGCATGCCTTGCGCCATCACCGTATGGCTGTGGCCACCGATGCGGCTGTCGCTTTCGAAGAGGGTGACGCGGTGGCGCTGGCTCAGCAGCCATGCCGCCGACAGGCCGGAAATGCCGCTGCCCACCACGGCGATATCGAGGGTTCTGCCCGCATGCATGGGGATGGCGCCTCCTGTCCCGGCGGATGAGGTCATCCGCTGTTCGGGGAAAGGTACGGAGGGGATGCGGATTTGGATGCCTGACTTTTTTCTCATGCATCCGGATGGGGCGGCGCTGCGTATCTGGGGCCATGACGCTGATCCTTCTCGCCGCATGCTGCGCTCCGGGCCTGTCTGCCGCCATGGGCGGGGCTTGGCTGATCGCGCGCAGGCCGGGGCGATCGGGCTGGATCGATGCGATCTGGTCTTTCGCGGTGGGGGTGGCGTCCGTGGCGGCGGCGCTGGCGCCGGTGGGGCATGCGCCGGATCTGCGGCAGAGGCTGGTGGCCGGAATGGTCGCCTTGTGGTCGCTGCGGCTGGGCGGGCATATCGCGCTGCGTTCGGCCCATGGCGGGGACGATCCGCGCTATGTCGCCTTGCGTGAGGCGTGGGGCGGCAGCTTCTCCGTGCGGCTGCTGGGGTTTCTGCAAATTCAGGCGGCGGCCGGCTGGCTGCTGGCCATCTGCGTGATGATGGCGGCGCGGGCGCCTGCTCCCGCTTATCGGCTGGGTGATCTGGCGTGGAGCGATTATGCCGGCGCCGGGCTGCTGATCGCGGCGGTGATCGGCGAAGGGCTGGCCGACGCTCAGCTGAAGGCTTTTCGCGCCCATCCCGCCAATGCCCGCCTTGTGTGCGACACGGGCCTGTGGGGCCTGTCGCGCCATCCGAACTACCTCTTCGAATGGCTGGGTTGGGTCGCCTATGCGGTGATCGCCATGGGGCCATCGGCTGGCGCCTTGCCCGGCTGGATCGCCTGGTCGGGGCCCGTGTTCATGTATTGGCTGCTGGTCCATGTCTCCGGCATTCCCCCGCTTGAGGCGCATATGCTGCGCTCACGGGGGGAGGCCTTTCGCGCGGTGCAGCGCCGCGTGCCTGCTTTCTGGCCCATTCCCCGTGCATCGAAGGAGCTCCCATGAACCTGCTCGCCATGGCGATCCGCGCCGCCGAAACCGCCCCTTTGCCCGATCCGCTGACGCGCGCCGGGATCGATATGCTGGTGGGCATCAGGCGGCGCAGTCTGGGCAAGGTCGCGCAGGATGAGATCGCCTTCGCCCGCGACATGGTGGATTATCCGGTCGCCGAGCATACCGACCTTGCCAATGAGCAGCATTACGAACTGCCCCCGCGCTTCTTCGAACTGACGCTGGGGCCGCGCCGGAAATACAGTTGCTGCCTCTTCCCCACCGGGCAGGAGAGCCTGGCCGAGGCGGAGGTGCAGGCGTTGGAGGCCACGCTGGCCCATGCCCGGCTCGTCGATGGGCAGAGCATACTGGAACTGGGCTGCGGCTGGGGATCGCTCAGCCTGTTCATGGCCGCGCGCCTGCCCGGCAGCCGGATCGTGGCCGTGTCCAACTCCGCGCCGCAGCGCCGTTATATCGAGCAGGAGGCGGCCAGGCAGGGCCTGGTCAATCTGACCGTCATCACCGCCGATATGAACAGCTTTCAGCCTGAAGGCCTGTTCGACCGCATCGTCTCGGTCGAGATGTTCGAGCATATGGCCAACTGGCAGGCCTTGCTGGCGCGGGCGCGCGACTGGCTGAACGCGGAGGGGCGGCTGTTTCTGCATGTCTTCAGCCATAATCATGCGCCGTATCGGTTCGACGCCAGCGACCCGACGGACTGGATCGCCCGGCATTTCTTCACCGGCGGAATCATGCCCAGCCATGGCCTGATCGCCCAGTTTCCGGACCTGTTCGCGGTGGAGCAGGAATGGCGGTGGAGCGGCACGCATTATCAGCGCACCGCCGATCTGTGGCTGGACAACTTCGACGCCCATCGCGCGGAGGTCGATGCCGTGCTGCGCGATGTCTATGGCGAGCTGGCCGGGTTGTGGGCGCGGCGCTGGCGCCTGTTCTACCTCGCGACGGCGGGGTTGTTCGGTCATAGCGGAGGCAATGAATGGGGCGTCAGCCATTATCTGCTGCGCCCGGCGCCATGACGTTGGCCGCGCGGGTCAAAGCCTGCGCCGTGCATCCCGATCCCGTCACGGCGGGCTGCAACCGCATCGTGTTGCCGGTGGCGGGCAGCCAGCCGACCTTTCCGCCCTATCTCTGGCGGAGCGCGGCGGGTGTTGAGCCTGTTTATCGTATGGACCCCAGTCCGCCCGCGCGCCGGCAAACGATAAAACCGACCGTCGCGGCAAGACTGGTCAGGGCCATGCCCCAGCACAGATCGGCGAGCGTGATGACCATGGGCCAATCCCGCAAGGTCGCCTGATTGGTCAGATCATAGGTGCCGTAAGCCACCAGACCCAGAAAGGCCCCTCGGATCGCTGCCGTGTGCCACTGGCCGGTGGCCCGTGCGGGCGCCACGGCAAACACCATGATGCCTGCAATGTAGATCGCATAGAAGGCGATCGCCGGCGCCAAGGCGAAATCGTCACGGATCAGGGCGCTGAGACGGGGCCGGTACAGGCGGCTGCCCATGGTGCCGAGCCACACCGCATCGCAACCCAGAAAGGTCAGGGCCGTTGCCAGAGGGCTGATGAGGCGCTTGTGCATGCAGGGTCTCCTTCATGCCGCAAGATACGCGCGGCCGAAGCCTATGGATGCATGGCCGCCTGTGATCGGAACGTCAGGCCGGAGCAGCCCTCAATGCCTGCATCGTGGTGTGTTGCAAGCCTGGGCGCGCGCGCATGCGTTCCATCCAGGCCATAAGATCGGGATGTCCTTCGCTCAGCGCAGCCCATTCCGGGGTGAAGGCCACGAAATCGAAATGAGGGGCCAGATGCAGGTCGGCCAGCGACAGCTCGTCGCCCGCCATATAGGGGTTGCTTCCCAGCAGGTCGGCAATCACGCCGAAGACTTTGCGCGCCTTGGGCATCGCGGTGGCGATGGCCTTTTCATCGGGTTCGAGCCCCAGCAACATCGGGCCGACGATACGATGAAAGCCGATCACGCTGACCGCGCCCTGAAACAGATACCAGTCGCAGATGTTCATCAGCTGATCCATCCGCGCGGCTGCGCGGGGCGAGGCGGGCGTCAGCGCCGGTTCGGGCAGCACACGGTCGAGATAGCGCAGGATCGCCTGTGTTTCGTAAAGCTGGAACATGTCATGCTCGAGAACAGGCACGCGCCCGAAGGGATGGCGGGCGAGATGGGCATCCTGCCTGGTTTCGCCCGGGCCCAGTGAGGCGAGCTGCCATGATGCGCCCTTCTCGATGAGCGTGGCAAGCACGCTTCGCATGAAAGGGCTGCCCGGTATGCCATGCACAATAAAATCGCCCATCGACACTCTCCCGATTGTCGCTGACAGCGTGAAGCTATAGCCAGATCGGCCGGGCGTAAAGCCTCGGCGGAAGGCAGGCTCAACCGATTTGCGTGCCGCATTCCTGCGTGGCAGGGGCAGTTTCAGCCTCACCTCTGGCTACTGCGGGAGCGAGGCGGATCGATGTTCCGAAATGAGCATTATCGCAGCAGCTTTGATCGTTCGATCATCAATTGCGCCATGATGTCGCCAAGCAGATAGGTCGTTCTATCGCGCGTCCAGGGCTGGCCTGACTGTGGATCATACGCGACAGGCAGCGCTATGCCGCTGATCGCCGCCGCCGTCAGACCGGCCTGCTGCGAGGTCAGAATGCAGCGTTTCACATGGTCGCGGTGGCCGACAATCGCCACGCGGCCAAGGGCGCTGGCGCTGCCCGCATGGCGCAGCGCGGCCTTGGCCACGCCCTCGGTGCTGAGATAGGTGATCGCTCCATCCGCGCCCCGCTCCGGGTAGAGCGGGGTGACCCGATCGATGTGATAGTTCTGCTCCAGGATTTGCGCGATTTCCCATTGCGCATAGACGGGAATATCGCGGATCGCGCGTATCCGGGACACGGCCTCGGCAAGGCTGGCGTTGATCGGGCCGGGCAGCGATGCCGTGGGCTCCAGACTTCGCCCATCGGCGCCGGGGGCGAGGCGGTTGCCGAAGCTGTAGGCGATCAGCGAGTCCGCCTCTTGTGCGGGCATCTGCGGATAGGACCACAGCATGGTCGCGTCATACAGCAGGGGCGCCAGCTTGCCGGCGACGCCTTCATCGCCCAGCGCGCGCGCCAGTTGCCGCTCCATCAGCGGTTCCAGCGAGGGATCGGCAAGGGGCGCGGCCAGCACCTTGGCGCCTGCCGTCGCAGTGCCCAGCACGGTGGCGGTCGCGCCCCTGAGAAGTGTGCGGCGTGTGGTCATCTTACTGGCAGGCTTGCGCCGCATTGACCGGATTGCAGCGCATCACGCCGCCGCCCGGCAGCCGCACCACATAATCCGTGCCATAGGCGTTCCCGGGCTTGTAGAAATCGGTCGAGACGATCTGCGCGCCGCTGGCGAAGGCCTGTGTGGCGCGGGTCAGGTCATGGGCCTTGGCTTCCCATGTTTCGATATCGGCGCGGGCGCGCACCAGATAGCCCTGGCGGACCAGATCGGGGATCTCCCTGGCCCGCAAGGTGGCATTGTCCATCAGCAGGAAGGCGGCGTAGCTCTGGCCGGGTCTGGATTCCAGAAAGGCCGCACGCCCTTCCAGATTGGGATGGCCGCCGACATAGCCGGAGAGACCGTTTGTGTCCAAAGCCGTCAGCAGCAGGAAGACGAACTTGCCGCGCGCATCCTTCAGCCTGGGCCAGTTGCCGGCTTTCACCCCGGCCTCCAGCGTGGGATAACGCCCACGCACCTGATCGGGTGTGACGATCCTGTCGCGCCCGATCACGCGGAAGAGATCGGCGTCCAGCTCGTCGAAGGATTGGGCGGTGAAGGGCAGGGGCGGCTTGGAGCCGGGGAAGATCGGAATGGGATCGCTCTTGGCCTCCAGCAGGATGAAGACCGGCTCGTGGCCCGGATGGGCATCCGACCAGCGGCGCAGTTCGGCCAGGCAATCGGTGAAGAGATTGCAGCTGGAGCGCACATCGAAATCGACGATATGCATCACCTTGAAGCCGGGCTTGTCGAGCCCGGTCTTGTCATGGGGCAGCAGCTGGTTTTCCGGGATGCCCCTGGCCCTGGCGGCCTCATAGGCGGCGGGATGCAGGAAGCGCCCGCCTTCGGGATCGCGGTTGAGATCCAGCTCAAGGCTGCGCATCCCTGAGTCCAGTTGGCTGGTCAGCGTGCCGTAGCGATAGTTCAACGCTTCGGGCATGCTGACCTCGTTGGGGTGGTATTCCTTATATTGCGCACGGGCCTCTGGCGGCATCTTGGCCGTCATTTGCGAGAGGCGCGGGCCGATGATGGCATCGGCCATCGCCATGATCTGCGGATCGACGCCCTGCGAGTAGGAGTTGTGGGTGCCCACGATCTGGATCTGGTTGATCTTCAGATCGTCATGGCTTTGGGCACTCTGGTTCTGGGCATGGGCGGCCATTGCCATCATGCCCAGCGCCATCGCGGCCCCGGCGTAAAAGCCTTTGTTTTTCATGAGAATATCCTCTCCCGGGAGGGCGCTTAGAACTTCATCTGGGCAAAGACGCCAACGGTGCGATAGGCATCGGGCGAGGTGTAATGCAGCAGCCCCAGCGCGCCGTAGATCTGCCAGCCGGTGGAGAAATACTGGTTGAACAGATTGCGGGCATAGACGCCCACCTCGATGCCATCATCGGCCTTGGCCAGCGTGATGCGCCCGTTCACCAGACCATAGCCGGGCACATAGGAATAGCTGGCGTTGGGGGTGGAGGTGCCATCGGCATTCTTCACGGCAGGCGCGGTGATGTTGCCCAGCATGGCGCCGGTCACCGTCTGCAGGTTGGAGCGGTAGCTGTATTCCAGATGGGCCTTCAGATTGATCTTGCTGGTCACCGGAGCATTGTAGTCGGCGCCGATGTTGGCCATCCATTGCGGGGCGTTGGTCAGGCGGGTGCCGGTGTAATTGGCGGTGGTGCTGGCCACGTAATTGGTGAATTTGGCGTCGGTATAAGTCACCGCGCCCGACAGCGAGAGGTTGCGCGTAGGCTTCACCGCCACCTGCGCCTCGAAACCGCGGCTGCGCAGCCCCGGCGCATTGCCGATGGCCGAGGCCAGGATAAAGCCGCCCACGCCCGTCGAGACCGGGGTCAGCACCGTCGCCTGGAAATTGGTGTAGGAGGAGGTGAAGAGGTCGAAATTGACGCGCAGGCGGTGGTTGAAGAATTCGCCCTTCTCGCCGATCTCCCAGCTCTTCACCGATTCCGGGTTATAGGGATCGTATTTGTTGCCCACGAAGGCGATGCCGCCCGGCTTGTAGCCGGTGGAATAGGTCGCATAAAGCATCACATCCTTGCTGAGCTGATAGGTCGGCGCGATGCGATAGGTGAAGCGGCGGCTGCTCTTCACGCCATAGCGGAAATCGGCGGTGGGGGCCGTGCCGGTGGCGATGAAATTCACCGACTGGCCGAAGATCGAGACCGGATCGATGTTGAAATAGCTGATCCGCTGATCGTTGCGGTCATAGTTGTAGCGCCCGCCCAGCGTCAGGCTCAGGCGCGGGGTGGGGTTGAACTTCAACTGGCCGAAGCCCGCCAGCGTTTCATTATGGGCGTTGAACTCCACCGTATTGCCCAGCAACTGGCCGGTGACGGGATCGTTGGCGCCGGTGTTGGCATAAAGCGGCGAAACCACCGAACCATTTACGATCAGCGGGCTGGTGCCCAGCGGCCCCCACTGGGCCTGCGTCTGATCGGCATGCAGGCGGTTGTAGAAGGCGCCCACCAGATATTCCACAAAGCCGCCGGTGGGCGAGGCGAGGTGGACTTCCTCGCTGAACTTCTCGGTCTTCAGGCGGCCCGAGTTGTAGGCCAGATAGGAATAGACATCGTTGGGCAGCAGATCGGCGGGGGTGTCGTTGCCATACTTCGTCTCGCGATAGGCGGTGATCGAGGTCAGCGTGTGATCGCCCAGCTTGTAGGCGACATGCAGCGATCCACCCTTGTTGGTGGTGTTGATCGATCCGAGGAAGCCGTCTGCGGTGTCCACGTTCTGCGGCCCCGGCGTCACGCCATGGGCGATTTGCGCGGCGGTGACGGCGGCGGTGGGCGCAAAGCTGGTGCCGGCGGGGCCGCCCACGGCGGTGCGGACGGACGTGTCGTAATGATGGGTGTATTCGCCCGCGAAGATCAGTTCCAGATCGTCGATGGGCTGCCACAGCAGGCGCCCGCGCACGCCGAATTCATCGACGCGGCCCAGATTGCGGTTGAGCGTCACATAGCGGCCCTTGCCGTCCTGCCCGACATCGAAGGCGCTCAGGCGCAGCGCGGCGGTGTGGCCCAGCGGGATGTTGACGGTACCGTTGATGGTGCGGTCGTTGCGCTCGCCATAGCTGGCGTAGACCTTGCCGGAAAACTCGTTCAGCTTGGGCTTCACCGTGGTGATCGAAATCACGCCCGAGGTGGAGTTCTTGCCGAACAGCGTGCCCTGCGGGCCCATCAGCACATCGACGCGCTCGATATCGGTCAGGCCGGTGATGCCCAGATCGCGCTGGGCGTCCATCACCACATCGTCGACCACCACGTTCACCGACTTGGCGTTGGAAAAGTCGAAGGAGGTGGAGCCCACGCCGCGGATCTGGAAGGCGGCACCCGAGGTCGGGTCATAGGTGAGGCCCGGCGTGGTGTATTGCAGGTCGGTCAGCGACTGATAGCCGCTGTTCTGCAGCGCCTCTCCGCTCAGTGAGAGGATCGAGATCGGCACGTTCTGCATCTTTTCCTGACGACGCTCGGCGGTGACCACGATCTGGTCGAGCGCGGGCTGGCCATCGGCCTGCGGAGCGGCGGCAGGAGCAGGCGCGGCATCGGCCGCATGGGCGATCATCGGCACAGCGCTCAGGGCCGTGGCGGCAAGCAGCAAGGCGGGCGTGACAACACCGCGACGGCGAAGACTGGTCATGATTCGGATACCCCAAGTTGCGTCGGGGCCCGACTATGCGCGGGAGATGACAATTCTAAGACGAATGTTCAGTTTATATCAGGCTTTTTATCATTATAAAAATACGACTGTTCAGTATGTGCCGGGCAGGATGCGACTGATCCTCCGCCAGCAGCGCCTGATGCAGGGCGAACACGCAGCCCAGCGCCGGAATCAGGCAGAGCACGGCCAGGCCGCAGGTCAGCCCTGTCAGGGCGACGCCGTGATCGCTCAGGCCCGTCCATGCCATGCCGCGAAACAGCAGGGCGGTGCCCAGCATCACGCCGATGTTGAGCGGCAGGTGAAAGCCCGCGTAAAAGGCGGCGGCGGGGGCATCGCCATCGCGCAGGCGGTCGCGGTCCAGCCTTTGCCCCAGCACCACGCGCAGCAGCATGAAATCCACCGCCATGGTGGCCCCCGTCCCCGCCGACCACCCCAGCAGAGGCACAATATGCCCCACCGGCAACACGGGCAGCGCCAGAGCCAGCGCCAGATTGAGCGCAAAGACCACGCCCAGCATGCGCAAGGGCGGCATGCGTTTCAGCAACCCCGGCGCCACGCCGGTGCCCACCATTGCGGCCAGAGACTGCATCAGAATGCCCGGCGTGCCCCAATCGGGCAGGGCCAGACGGTGCCGGGCGATGAACAGAAAGCTGCCGCCGATCACCGCCATATGCACGCCGACCAGCAGAAACAGGCTCGCCAGCCGCCGATCCGCCGGGGAGGCGATGCAGAGCCTGAAAGGCTTGATCACCCCCGCCCAATCGAGCCGGGGCGCGGCGCTGGCGGAGGAAGGGCCGCCGCCGCGCTCCTTCACGCGCCAGATCAGCCAGCCATGCACCAGCGGCGCGCCGATCAGCGTCAGCAGCAGGATCACATAGAAATCGTCCAGCCGCGCGCCTGCCAAACCGCTGCTGGCGTGATGGCTCCACAGCACCGCCATGGCGAAAAGGATCGACCCGGCCATCCCCGCCTGAGCCCGCCCGCCGAAGATCCGCCCGCGCGCCAGCACGCCGCTGGCCTGCTCCAGCGCCCAGGCGCCATGCGCCAGATTGGAGAGCACCCAGCCGCTGGCCAAAGGCAGCAGCCCCAGCAGCCAGAGGAACACCGATCTGCCATGCACCGGCGCCAGCCACAGCACCGCGCCGCCCAGCAGTTGCAGCAACGTGCCTGTCGCCATCCAGAAGCTGCGGCGCCAGCGCGGATCGGGCGCCAGATCGCAGATCATGCCGAACAGCACCTCGACCAGAATGCTCCAGCCATGGACGATGGTGAGGATCAGCCCGGTTCGCGCCAGATCGAGCCCGGCGGCGCCGGCCAGCAGCACGGGCAGATAGGTCTTGCGCGCCAGCTCATAGCCGGAAAAGACGAAGCTGGGCAGTGACAGCGCCAGCAACTCCGCGCGGCTGGGCGGGGTGTCCTCCCGCATCATGGCAGGCCATGGATTTTAGCGGCAGGTCTCCGCCAGCTTTGTGAAGGCGCCCTTGAGCACCTGATCCTCGTCAACCCCGCGCGCCATGGCCACCATCCGCATGCCGAACAGCGTGACCGAGGCGACCTGCGATGTGGTGCGATCCGCGATGCGTCCCTCCGGCAGGCCCATATCCCACAGCACCGGGGTGACGATGTTCTCGCCGCGCCGCCGCCGCATGTCGAGCGCGTGATGCGCCAGCCCGGGGTGCCGGGCGGCGGCAATGGCGATGATCGAGGTCGCCCTGACCAGATCGCGCGAGTGAGCATAATTGGCATGGAAGGGACGCGGCTGCCCGGAAGTTTCCGCCAGCCCATGGCGGAAGTTCGTGACAACCGCGTGAAGGGCGGCGACCATCAGCGCGTCACGCGTGCCGAAATGATAGACCACCGTGGAGGCAGGCACGCCCGCCGCCGCCGCCGCCGAGCGATGGGTCAGCGCCTCCAGCCCTTGCGTCACGATCAGCCGCCCGGCCTCCGCGGCGATCAGGCCGCGCTTGCTGCGGTCAGGCGTGTCGGGATAGGACTGGTCGGGGGCCAGCGCGGCGATCCATTGCTCCAGATGGCGGCCGCTGCCGATGTCTTCGTCGGGCTGGGGATAGATGCCGCCGGTGAAGCGGTGCAGGCACAGGGCGCGCAGCATGCGATAGGCCGGATCGCCATGGGCGAAGAGCGAGAAGCCGGCCTCGTCAAGCATATAGCCCAGTGCCGCATCGGCCTGGCGGGGATCACCGAACAGCACCTGCGCCCAGAACAGGCCCACCTCATCCAGCCATGCGCTCAGGGCCTCGGGGCAGCCTTCCTGTCGCCCGGCCTCCTGCACCAGATCGATCAGCAGGCTGGCGAGGGGACGGTGTTTGACCACCCAGTCATCGAGCATGGTCGCGGCCAGCACCGCGCGCAGGCCAGCACCGACCGGCGCCATGGCGTGCAGGCGCTCCAGCCAGTGTTCACGGAAGCGCCTGTCCTGCTCCATGGCGCTGGCGACGACCTGCGCCACCAGCTGTTCCTTTGAGCCCATGGCCTGAGTCAGGGCATTGAGGCTCATGCCCACGGTCTCGGCAAGGGGGCGCAGGGTCAGCTCGGTCAGGCCATGGGCGGCGATCAGCTCCAGCGCCGCCATGATGATGGGCTGCGCGGCGTGTTTGTCATCGACAGGTGTCATCAGCATCCCGGGATTTTCAGGAGCCCCCCCTCTAGGGAAGGCCAGCCGGTTTGTCACCTTGGACGGCCTGGGCCCAGGCGATCATCATCCGGGCCCGACAGCGTACACCGTCAGTGCGCTGGCCGTCGCGCCAGCAGCTTTGTTGCGGCGGCCAGCCCGGCGCATGCAGCCTGCTCCACGTCATCGCCATGCGCAATAAGAGCCGCCAGGGTCGCCCCGGCAAAGGTGTCGCCCGCGCCGGTGGTGTCCATCGTGTCCAGCATGGCTGTGGGCAGTGTGATGCTTTGCCCTTCGTGATGGATATGGACGCCGCGCTCGCCATCGGTTTCGAACACCAGTTGGTGCGCGGGGAAGCCGTTTTGGTGCGATCCGAGGAAATCGCGTTCATGACGGTTCAGGAAGATGACCCCGGCCCTGTGTTGCAGCGCGTCACGCAGGGTCTCGGGAAAGCAGATGGCATCGGCCTTGACGATCCACGCCAGCTTCTGATCCACCCGCATCAGGTCTAGCGCTTCTTCGGCCATGCCGCGTTGCCCGGCGGATATGACGATCCAGTCGGCGTTTCGAAGGGCGGCCTTCTGCGAGGCGGACAGGCTGGCTTCAACGGAACTGCCGCGATCCAGAAAGCAGCAATAATGGCCGTCCGGGCGATTGATCAGCACGCAGACAGGCGTGCGGCTGGCCGGGTCTTGCACGATGGCATCGCTGGCAAAGCCGCGCTGGCGCAGATGCTCGATCATGGTGGCGCCCGGCGCATCGGCGCCGATGTTGGCGATCAGCGTGGTTTTATGGCCAGCCTGCAACAGGGCCTCTCCGGCATAGATGGCGCCGCCGCCGATGCGCGGCCAGCCTTGATCGGCGGTGCGGATGGTGTTGGTGCCCTCGGGCAGCAGCGCTCCGTCGGCCTGCGCGATGAAATCCATTGTCGCATAGCCGATCAAGGCGATGGAGGTCCGGAGCGACATGGTGCGGCTTCCCTTTCGGCCCATGGGGCGCCTGACGCAGCGCCTGCAAAAACGTGTTGCGACTGCTACGCCCAGCCGATATGAAAAACAAGTGAAACGTTACATGATTGTCTTAATTGAGCGCTAGATGAGCATCAGCGGCGAGTCGCAGCGGCTCGCGGAAAGGGGCATGATGATTTCTCGACTGGATAAACGATGGCTGCAGACAGCCTCTTGCGTGGCGCTGGTTCTGGCGGGCGCGCAGACTGCCAAGGCGGAGGATGCACCCGCCGAGGCACCCCGCAGCGACATTATCGTCACCGCGCAAAAGCTGGGCGCGGGCAAGGCGCGCGCCACCTTTCAGCTGGACCGCGCCGATATCGATGACCGCCCCCTGGGCGCGGATATCACGCAAAGCCTTGAAAAGGTTCCCGGCGTGAAGGTTTCCACCGGCGATGCGCGCGGTGGCTCCTTCTCGTTTGAAATTTTCATGCGCGGCCTCAGCAAGGAGCAGATCGGCTTCACGCTCGATGGCATCCCCACCGGCGACGCGCGTTTCAACGGCGGTTCGCCGCCGCAGCGCTTTATCGAATCCAGCAACATCGGCACGATTGTCGTCTCGCAGAGCGCGGGCGATGTCGGCGCGCCCTCACGCTTCGCGCTGGGCGGCTTTATCGATTTCCGCTCCGACGATCCGGCCAAGACCTTCACCGTTACCGGCGAGGGCGGCGTGGGCAGCTACAATTACCACCGCGAATATCTGCGCGTGGATACCGGCACGCTGCCGGGCAACATCGCCATGTATGGCAGCTTCTCGCACCAGTATAACGACAATTGGGCCGGCCCGAACGCTCGCCGCTCCTACCGCGACCATGGCGAGTTCAAGGCGGTGAAGCTGTTCGACAATGGCTCCTTCCTGAAGGCGCGCGTGTCGTACAACAGCCAGTTCGACAATGATTTCAACATCGTCACCCTGCCGCAATTCCGCGCCAACCCCAAGGGCGATGGCCTCAACGATGTGCTGACGGGCATCCCCAACAAGGATCTGTACTACGGTGGCACCTTCGGCGGCGCGCGGCGCGACTTTCTGGCCTATATCAACGGCAAGGCGGTGCTGGGCGACCATGTGACCCTCACCGCCAACCCCTATTACCAGACGCTGGACGGCTATTCGCTCAGCTATCAGAACGCGCATCGCCAGCTGACCGGCAGCGATCCCTATGCGGTGACGGGCTACAATGCCACGGGCGGCGCGATCCGCCCCGCGCTGGTCACCACATCGAACCCCAATGTCTATGGCGGCCCCGCCGATATGCGCGTCACCCCGCGCAAGCGCGAGCGCTACGGCGCCACCGGCGAGCTGAAGATCAGCGATCTGATCCCGCGCAACACCCTGCGTTTCGGCGCCTGGTACGATGGCGGCACCTCCACGGAGGAGCGCGATTATTACCAGATCATCCCCAGCACCACCACGCTGGCCTGGAAGGGCGGCACGCCCTCCTATGTCGCCTACAACCGCTGGACCTCGATCTCCACGCTGGAGCTTTACGGGCAGGATTCCTTCCAGATCATCCCCGATGTGCTTCGGCTGGATGCCGGGATCACCTGGTATCATATCCGCTACAAGGCGCGCTCGCCGCTGGAATATTCGGCCAAGCTGGATTTCGTGCAGACCTCTCCGGTGCAGCCCAAGATCGCGCTCAGCCTGAAACCGGCAGACCATTGGGAGCTGTTCGGCGGCTATGCCCAGAACTTCTCGGGCATTTCGGAGGATGCCTTCCTCGGCTCGACAGCGGTGATCCAGCCGGGGGATTTGAAACCCCTGCAGTCGATCAACTATGATGGCGGCATCCGCTACACGCGCAGTCATTATGCCTTTTCGGTGCAGGGTTACCATGTGCATCTGAAGAATGGCGTGGGCATCGTGCCCAACGATCCCACCGTGACCGACCCCATCGACATCCAGCGCGGCAATGTGGCGACGCGCGCCGCCTCGATCCTGGGCCAGTCGACCAATGGTGTGGAGGTCAGCGGTTTGGCGACCTACAAATGGGTCGATCTCTACGCCTCCTATTCCTACCAGCGCGCGCATTACGACAATGCCGCCGTGGGCACGCTGGACCGCAAGAATCTGGCCTCGGTGGGCATCATCGCGGGCAGCGATGTGCGCGATATCCCGCGCAACAGCCTCTATGCCGAAGTAACGTTGAAGCCCATCGAGCCGCTGCGCCTTCAGGCCAATGTCAGCCATATCAGCAGCCGGGTGGGCGGCGATATCATCGCGCCCACCACCTATCAGGAAGTCGCCATCGAGCGCATCCCGGGCTACACGCTGGTGGGGCTTTCGGCGCGTTACAGTCTGGCCAAGCATGGCCCGCTGAAGAATGCCTCGGTGCAGCTCAACGTCGATAATCTGCTGAACACCAGCTACATCGGCTCGGTCACCAGCGCGACGGCGACGGCCACGGAAACCGGCCTGCCGGGGCGCTCGCTGGGACGCTATTTCGTGGGGGCGCCGCGCACCTTTACGGCATCGTTTCAGGCCAAGTTCTGAGCAGGTTCCGGCGGAGGCGGCTGCTTTGTCCGCTGCCGCTTCCGCCGGGAGGTTTACGTGCCGCAGAGGGTCTTGGCGATGATGGCAGGCTTTGCCTTGATCTCCAAAGCGATCAATTGGGTCGGGTGATTGGCGGCGAAGTTGTTGTCGGTGACGAAAACCAGACTGGCATGGCCGTTGGATAAAACCGGCCCCAGCGCCATGCCCTCCACATTATCGACCGCCGGGATGGGCAGGGCGGACAGATCGATGGCAAGCGTCTTGCGCATCGGTTTGAACCCGCCATCGCGCAAAGAGGCGACCCTTGCCACATCGCTGGCCCCATCGGTCACCGCGCAATAGACCCGGCTGCGATAGCGGAAATCCATCTTGCCGGTCTCCACGCCTGAGCGTTCCAGCACCAGCAGATGGCGTGCATCAAGGGGAAGGATTTCGCTCACCCCATTGTCGGCCAGCTTGCCCTCGGGGAAGGGGCCGATAGGGTCGATGGGGTAGGCGAATTGGCGCATCATGCGCCCCGATGGCCATGCGAGTTTCGTGATGCGCACCATGGCCCCTTGCGTGGCGCTGGCCAGCGGCCCGTCCTGCTGCAGCGGCGCCTCCACCGAAAGCCACAGTTGGCGGCCATGTGCAGAAAAGCCCAGACCTTCGAAAGACAGGTTGGCGCGTGGGCCTGTATGCCGCTGCGGATCATAGCCAAGGTTTGCGGGCAGCGGCATCTTGCCCAGCGGTGTCCCATCAAGCCGCGCGCGCCGCACCGAGGGGCCGAAGCCGTCCTTCGCATCGCCCTCGCTGGACCAGATCAGGCTTGTGCCGAAGGATGCCACACGGATGCTTTCGGCATCCGAGGCCTCGCCGCCGGTGCCGGGTACGGGGAAAAGCGAGCCATCCTCGCGATGCAGGAACAGCGGATGCAAGCCATCGATGCCGGGCGGCTGGCCATGGTCATAGGCAATCCGCGCCCGCCACAGCCGCGCCGGACCATGTTCGGAGCGATCGTCAGAGATCAGGAACCAGCCGCCCGATACGGGATCGTAATCGAGGCCCGACAGGCCGCCGACTTCCAGCCCATCGGCCTTCGCCCCCGGCGGGATGACGGCCATGCCGATCAGCGCATAGGCCTGGTGCCGGTCGGCGGCCTGCAAGGGCGTTGCGCCAAGGGCAAGCATCAGCGCCCCGGCGATCCGCTGCCTCACTGCGTGGCTGCTCCGGTCAGCGTGTCACGATAGAGCGCGATCAGCGCCTGCGCATCCACCGCGCGGCAGGCTTTGTGCGAGGGCCGATCATCCCATGCGCCGGGCGGAAAGGTCTGGTCATCGGGTTCGAGCAGGGTCGCGCCGATCGCCACGCTTTCGGTCGCCACGCGGATCGGGCCAGACACCGTCTCGAACAGGTCGGGCCGCACCAGACAGGCCGCCGCCGCCACATCATGGATGCAGCAGCCATCGATCCCGTCATGCTCGCGGTAGAGCGCCTCATAGTTGCGGGAGATGTCCCAGAGGAACTGGCCATTCGCGCCGCCCTGCTGCGCGATCAGCCGGGCGGCGGCCTGCGAGAGAATGCAGGAAGAGGTGACATCCAGCCCCACCATCGTCACCGGCCAGACCGCGCCCAGCACCAGATCGGCGGCATGGGGATCGTTGGCGATGTTGGCCTCCGCCACGGGCGAGACATTGCCGCGCCGCCCGGCAAAGCCGAAGGCTCCGCCCATCACCACGACCTGTTTCACCAGTGGAGCAATGCCGGGATCAAACTGAAGGGCCAGCGCCAGATTGGTGAGCGGTGCAATGGCCAGCAGGCTGATCTCTCCGGGATGGGCGCGCACCAGTCGCACAATGGCTTGGGCAGCGCTTTCTGCTTCGGGCGATGCTCCGAACCCCTGCGACAGCCCCGCATCGCCCAGTCCATCGGCGCCATGGACATGGGTGGCCAGCTTGCGGCGCGCCATGCCCATCGGCAGATCGGCGCCGGGATGGATCGGCGCCTCGATCCCGAAGCGGCGCGTCAGCAGATGGGCGTTGCGCGTGGTGAGATCCACGCCACCATTGCCGAAAACCGTGGTGATCGCCTCGATCCGCACATCCGGCCGGTGGCGCAGGAACAGCAGAGCCATGGCGTCGTCGATGCCCGGGTCGGTGTCGAGGATGATGCGGTGCTGCGGGCTCACGGATAGACGCTCCGGCAGATGGCCTCGCATTTGGCCAGATCGAAGCTGCCTTCGCTGCGCACGCCCGATTCCATGTCGATCCAGTAGGCGGCTTCCGGCGGGGCGGCGATGGCCTCCAGCGTGGCGGCCACATTGTCGGGATTGATGCCGCCCGAATAGCCGCAGAAGGGGCCCGCCAGATCCAGCGCAGGCCATTGCGCGGGCCGGTTGCCACGCCCGAAGGACACGTCGAACAACCAGTCCAGCCGGGGTTCTTGCGGGAAATCGCCCAGCGTTTGCAGCATGGCGCGCAGGCCCTTGCGGCGTCCAAAAGCGATGGTGTTGGCGATCTGCTCCGGGCTCGATCCGGCGAAACCGTGGTTGACCTGCACGCGGGTGAAGCCTTGCAGATCGATGGTGGCGCTATCGGGCGCATCGGCGATCCGCCGGGCCTGATCGCCGCAGACATGCGCCGCCCAGCGCAGCCCCGGCGCGGCCAGCATCTGCGCCCGCGCCCTGGCATCTGGGAACAGCGGCGCGCCCTCCTGCGCCTCATCCAGCAGCATGCCCCATTCGATGGGATAGCGCGCGCCAAGCGCCATCATGCCGGGCAGAAGCGAGGGATCGTCCGCCCCGGTGAAGGCGACGAAAAGCGGAGGCGTATGCGTCATGGGAAAGCCTATGGCAGAAGGGTGAAAAGAAGGCCGATCACGGTGGCGGTCATGCAACTGGTGAGAAAGGCGGCGGCCAGCGCGCGCGGCCCCAGCGCCACGATCTGCGCCGATTTTTCGGGCACGATGGCGGAGAGCATGCCGATCAGGATCGCCACGCTGCCCATATTGCCGAAGCTGCACAGCGCATAGGTGGCCATCAGCGTGCCCTTGGGGGTCAGCGCTCCGGCAGGCAGGGCGGCGAGCTGGCCATAGGCGACGACCTCATTCATCGTCACCTTGGCACCCAGCAACTGGCCGATGGTGGTCAGATCCTGCATCGGCGCGCCCATCAGCCATGCGGCAGGGGCAAAGGCCTGCCCGAAGATCAGCCCGAGCGAAAGCGGCTGACCATGGATGCTCACCAGCGCCAGCCCCCGGTTCACCAGCGCCACCGTGCCGACAAACACGATCAGCAGCGCCACGATGTTGGCGCCCATCTGGATCGCCTTGATCGTGCCCGTCGTCAGCGCATCGAGGCTGGAGCGATAGGGGCTGGAGAGATCGAGCGGCACGTTTTCCGCATCGCTGTCGGGCGGGATGATCGAACGGGCCAGCGCAATCGCCATCGGCGTGCTGATCAGCGATGCGGTCAGCAGATGCTCGAAGGCATGGGGAATATGCGGGGCCAGCACCGATCCCAGCAGGATCATCATCGACCCGGCGATCACCGACATGCCATCGACCATGATGATGAACAGCTCTCCGCGCGAAAGGCGGGGCAGCAGCGGGCGCACCAGCAGCGGCGCCTCGACCATGCCGAGGAAGATGCAGGCCGAGGTGGAGACGCCCACCGGCCCGCTGACGCCAAACAGCCGCCCGAAGATCCATGCGAAGCCGCGCACCAGAATTTGCAGCAGTCGCCAGTGCCATAGCAGCGCGGCCAGGGCGCTGACCAGCAGGATCGCGGGCAGGGCTTGAAAGGCGAAGATAAAGGTGGAGGTGGCGCCCGGCGCGCGCAGATAGGGCTCCGGCCCGCCGCCCAGATAGCCGAAGACGAAACGCGCCCCATCGGTGGCCGAGGATTGCACGGCATCGACGCCATGGGCGAGACCGCCCAGCAGGCTGGTGATCAGCGGCACGCGGGTGAGCAGCAGGGCAAAGCCCAGTTGATAGGCCAGCGCGATCGCCATGCCGCGCCATGGAAAGTTGTGGCGCGTTTCGGACAGCAGCCATGCCATGCCGCCAAAACCGGCCATGCCCAGCACGGCGCGCGCGATTTCAGACGGCATCAGCGGCTCTCCTGTGCTGGTGGCTTCCGTTTGTGCGGATCATTGAGTGAAACGTTTCATATTGTCAAGTGGAGCGGTCGGGCTGTCGCGCGGCCTCAATCTCATCCACCCATGGCATGGCCTCTGCCGCGCCCTGCCGCGCGACCTGAAGCGAGGCGGCGGCGTTGGCTCTCGCGACGGCGGCGGCAAAAGGCAGTCCTTCGGCGAGGCTGGCGCAAAGCGTGCCGCAGAAGCAGTCCCCGGCGCCAGTGGTATCCTGCACATGCACGGCCTTGCGGCCCGGCAGCATGGCTTGATGATCGGCACTGACATACAGCGCTCCGGCGGCGCCCAGCGTGATGATGATGGCCTGATACGGGGTGGTCAGCAGCGATCTGGCGGTATCGGACAAAGCGTCTTCGGTCAGGTCAGGCATCACGCCCGCATAGAAGGCCAGTTCGGTTTCGTTCATGACAAGCACGTCGCTCAGGGCGAACAGCGCGCGGCCCTCGGGCAAAGCGGGGGCGGTGTTGAGCACGGTTCTGGCGCCACCGGCCTGCGCCTGCCGGAAAAACCCGGCGATGGCCGCCACCGGAACTTCCAGTTGCGCAAGGCAGATATCCTTGGCGTCCGGCACCAACCCCTGCGGTGAAGACACCGTTTCATTCGCCCCGCCGATCACGATGATGGCATTCTCTCTCGAAGCATCCAGCATCACGCAGGCGCTGCCGGTGGCCGCCTCGGGATGGATCGTCACGCCCGTCAGATCCAGATCGGGCGCCAGCGCAGCCAGTCGTTCCAGCACCGCATCGTCGGCCCCCACCGCCCCGTGCAAAGCCGCCCGCGCGCCCGCGCGTGATGCCGCCACCGCCTGATTAGCGCCCTTGCCGCCCAACCCGGTCTGCATCGACAGGCCCCGGATCGTCTCGCCGGGCTGAGGGAAGTGCTCCACGCGCAACTGCGTGTCGATGTTGATGCTGCCCAGCACGATCACGCGCCCGTTTGCCGACATTTGCCCTCTCCCTTGCGACCCCATCCGACTCGCGTCGAATTATTTCATGAAATTTTTTGCCTTCTTCACATCAAAACCGCTACAGTCTTTTTGCCGGCAAACACCGCCCGCGCGACAAAGGACTCGCATGAACCAGAAACGGGCCACGCTGAAGGATGTGGCGGCCAGGGCGGGCGTCTCGCTGGCCAGCGTCTCCTATGCGGTCAACGGCACCGGCACGCTGGGCGAGGCGATGCGCGCCCATATCCTGCAGGTGGCCGAGGAATTGGGCTATCGCCAGAACATCGCCGCCAAAAGCGTGCGCACCGGCAAGAGCAGCACCCTGGGCCTCGTCATCCCCGATCTGGCCAATCCCTTCTTCCCCAATCTGGTGCAGGCGGTGATCCAGCGCGCGCGCCAGCATGGCTACACGGTGGTCGTCATCGACGTGGAGGATGATCAGCAGTTGGAGCGCAAGGCGATGCAGACGCTGGAAAGCCACGGCGTCGACGGCATCATCTGGTTTCCCATCCGCGATGAAAACACCGCTGTGGAGGGCACCGGTTCCGTGCCGATGGTGGTGCTGGATCGGGTGATCCCCGGCTTCGAAACGGTGCGTGCCGATGATCTGGCGGCAGGCGATCTGGCGGCGGCCCATCTGCTGGAGCTGGGCCATCGCCGCTTCGGCATCGTCTCGGGCCCCTGCAGCATCCGCAGCATGGCCGACCGCTGCAGAGGCGCGCTGGAGCGCATCGCGGGGCAGGGCGATGTGATTTTCCATGTCGAGACCGGCTATTCGCGCGATCTGGAACCCTCGGTGCGGCAGGCTCTGGAGAGCCAGAACGTTACCGCCATCATCACCGGCGGCGATATGATCGCCATCGGCGTGATCCGATGCCTTCAGGCCATGGGCAAGCGTGTGCCGGACGATGTTTCGGTGATGGGCATGGACGATATTCCATGGGCGCAGCTCAGCACGCCGCCGCTCACCACGGTGGAGATCCCCATCGAGGATATGGCGATCGAAGCCGTGGATGGCGTGATCCGCCGCATGGAGGCCGATGGCGAGAGAAGCCGCAGGGTGATCCTCGATCCTGCTCTGGTGGTCCGCCAGTCCACGGCGGGAGTATCGCTCTGATTTCGCTGAATCCGCGGCAGGTTTCAGGCCAATGCCTGACCCATGCGGGGATGGTGGCGAAGGGCGGCCCCATCGGCCCGATGGCGATCACCGCCTTGACCAGATCCGGACGGCGGTCGGCCAGCCGCCCAGCTTTGACGCCGCCTTCGGCAGCAAGGCGGGTTTCTTCGATCAGATGCTGAAGCGTTATGCCGCCTCTGTGCTCTCGCTCGATGCCCGATCTCAACCCTGATCTGTGCCAGGCGTGCTGACCGGGCAACAGGGGCCTGAGGCTGGTGGCGTCGGCCAGGCCAGAGAGCTTGACAAAAAGTGGCGCCGGCGGCGCAAGCCAACCGGTGCCACCTTCTGTATTTTACGCCGGGATCACCCGTGCAGCACAGCCGTTTCCAGCACGGCTGCATGCGCCTGAGGCACCGCCGTCACATGCAGCACCACATCCTGGAAGTCGTCGTCGCTCTGCGATCCGCTGCGCAGCAGATCTTCGAAGCCGATGCGGATCGTGCCCGATCCATCATTCGCCACGCCTGACAGCACATGCTGCACCCCGTCGACATTGGCCGCGGCCGAGGTCGAGAAGAAGGTCGTCGCCCCGCTGATCGCCGTGCCATTGTTGGCCAGCGCCAGATGGCCGTTCTGGCTGACGATCGACAGATTGGTGCTGCTCAACGCCGAACCCAGCGTGCTGGCGCCATCCTGCACAAGGAAGAAGCCCAGCTGGTGCCCGGCCTCCACGCCGGTGACGCTGATCGCGCTGGCGGCATTCTTGGCATCCCCGGCGATGATGCGCACATCGGAGATCGCGCCAGTGGCGCTATCCACCTCATAGACCCCCACGGTGTTGTGATAAGCGGCCCCGCTCATCGCTTCCACATTGACGGTGAAGGCGTTGGAGGTGTCGCCGCTCAGATAGGCCTGATTGGTGATGCCGTTGATCGCGCTGCTGGAAACAGCGGTGTTTTCGGTCAGCGCGGCCAGATAGGCATGGAACGTCACCACCGTATCATTGCCCGAATGGGCGACCATCACATCGCCGCCCGCCAGACCGCCGGTCAGCGCCATCGAACCGCCGACAAAGCCCAGCGTGGTGGCCGCACCCGTTCCCGAAACGGTGAAATCCGAACGATGGAAATCGCTGTTTTGGATCTGGATGCGATCTTCCCTGCCGAAATCGGTGATGGTGTCGCCCAGCAGTTCGGCCAGCAGCCCGCGCACCGTATCGGCGCCCGCGCCCAGCGTGATCGTGTCGATGCCCAGACCGGGGCTGACCGTGTCATTGCCCGCGCCCGCATCGATCACATTGTTGCCGGCATCGCCCAGGATCGTATCGTTGCCGGCGGAGCCGCCGAACGTCTCGGCCACATCCTGCACCGCCAGCGTGATGGTGGAGGTGGTGTGCAGCCCGCCCTGATCGGTGGCGGTGATATCGAGGCTGATGCTGTGCTGCGCCTCGTAATCGATGTTGGCGCTCGCCGCGACCAGCAGCTTGTTGTCCTGAATGACAAAGCGGCTGTCGGCGGTGGCCAGCGCATAGGTCAGCGTGCTGTTCGCATCGGGATCATGCCCGTCGAGCGTGCCGATCACCGTGCCGCCGACCGCATTTTCGACCACCGTGGCATTGCTGATGGTCACGCGGGCAGGGGCTTCGTTCACATCGCTGATGGCGATGGCGACCGTCTTGCTGAAGCTCAACCCGCCGCTGTCGGTGGTCGAGATGGTGATGCTGGCGCTGGCCAGTGTCTCGTGATCGAGGGCCGTCGTGGTGGTGATGACGCCTGTGACGGCATCGATGGCGAAGAGGCCCCTGGCGTTGTCGGCCAGCGCATAGGCCATCGCGCCGCCCTCGGCATCGACAGCCGCCGCCGTGCCGACCACGGTGCCCGCCGGCAGGTTCTCGGCCACGCTGGCGTTGGTCAGCGTGATGTCGGTGGGGGCGGTGTTGGCCGGCGGGGTGGTGGCGCTGGGCAGATAGATGGTGGCCACCACCTGATCGTGGTCGGTGATGGGCTGCACGGTCTGCTCGGCATTGACATGCACCGCGTCGAAAGCCGCGCCGCTGGTCAGGTTGTTGCTGACCAGAATGTTGTCGAAGGCCTGCGAAGCGCCCTCATAGAGGTAGGAATAGCGCTCCTGCTCGGGCAGCAGCGAATAGAGGTTGGTGAAGCTGCCATCCTTGGTGAAGGTGCTCAGCGCGGTTTCGTAATAGTAACCATTGAAATCGCCCAGGATCACCATCTTGGTGGAAGGATCGGCGGCCTGCAGCGCATCGGTGTAGGCCTTGATCGCCTCGGCCTGCGCCGTGCGCGAGGAATCCCCCGCCTGCGTGGCGGGCTGATCCGCGCCCCAGGCCGATTCCGATCCCCCGCGCGAGGTGGAGTGAACGTCGATCACCGTCACCGTCTGGCCGTTGAACTGGAATTCCGCCGCCAGCGGGCTGCGGCTGCCGGTGAAGGCCGCGCCGGGCACCAGCTCCGCGCTGCCCTCGACATAGGTCACGCGCTCGGGGTTGTAGAAGAAGCCGTTGCGGATGTTGCCGCCCGGCTCGCCGCCGGTGCTGCCAGCCACGGTGGGGGCGATTTCGACATAGACATAGGTGGGGCCACCCGCCGCGACGATGGCGTCGATCACCTTCTGGGCCGTCGCGGCGCCCGACAGGTCGCTGCCGCTGCCCGCGCCATCGGCGTCCTGAATTTCCTGAGCGCCGATGATGTCGGGTGAGCCCAGATTGTCCACCACTTCCTTGCCGATGGCGTCGAACTTGGCCTGCGGATCGGTGGGATCGGCATTCTCCATGTTGAAGCTGGCGATGGAGAGATGATCGGCATCGCCCTTCAGCGCGGTTACCTCCTGCGTGGTCTCCTTGTCGACCAGCGTGGTGACGGCCTGCGTCGGCAGCAGTTCGGGCGAGTTGTAATAGGTGAGGATGCCCGTCACATTGTTCAGCACATCGCCCAGCGTGTGGTTGGGCACATAGCCGGGCAGCACTGCGTTATCGGCATAGATCTGGATGCGTTCGGGCGCGGCATCGGTGCCCGAAAGCGTGATGCCGCCGCGATCGTTCATATTGGTCGCGCCCTCGCCCGCCGAGGCGACGACATAGGTGTTCTTGCCGGAGGTGGGCCCGACCACGATCGGCGTTTCCACCGTCACCAGCATGCCTTCGAGCGATTCGTAGAAATCGATGCCGTCGTGCTGCGGATCGTAGGAGGTCATGCCATCGTCATCGATGACATTGGTGGGGGGCAGAATGCCGTCCACGCCGATCACGATGGCGGTGGGCAGCGCATTGTCATGCGAGACCACGGTGACGGTGGGCGTGTTGATCTCGGTGACGGTCAGCGAACCGGCGGCGGGCTGGAACTCGGTGACCACGCCCGAAACCTGCACTGCATCGCCCACGGCCACGGAGGGGGCGCTGCCCACGAAGACCTGAATGGCGTCCGAAGCGCCGGTCTCGCGGTGGCTGGTGGGGTCCTGGATCCAGAAGCTGGTGCCGTTCACCGCCGTGACGATGCCGGTGGTGCTCACCGTCTGGCCGACCACGGGCGAGGTATGGGCCGCGCCCTGGATCTGGTAGATCGCCAGTTCGATGGGATCGTCGTTCAGGATCGTGCCGGTGGCGCTGGCATGGTTGATCTGCGCATCGCCCACCGGATTGCTCAGCGTCAGCGAGAGCGTCTCGTTGTTCTCGCCCACCGTGTCGCCGATCACGCCGATGGTGATGGTCTTGGCCACTTCGCCCACGCCGAAGGTCAGCGTGCCCGAGAGCGGGGTGGCGGCGATGTCATCCGCCGAGACCGTGCCCAGATCGATATGATAGTCGACGCTGGCCGCCGAGGCCGAACCGCCCGCGCGGGTGACGGTGAAGGTCAGCGGGGTGACGCCGCTGTTGCCCTCGTTGATCTTGGTGTCGGTGACGCTGAAAAAGCTGGTGCCGGTGGCGGGCAGGAAGCTCTGGCCGGTGTTGATCGCGCCGCTGCCGCTGGCGCCCGCCGCGGGCATGGTGCCGAAGGTGTTCTGCGCGGCGTTCTGCCAGGTGAAATCGCCATAGTTCGAGCCCGTGCCCGACAGCTGAAGCGAATAGCCGGTGGTGACCGAGGTTTCCGACACGCCGATGTCGGTGCTGGTCATGCCGTCGGCCGCGCCGCCCTTGGCGGTCATCGTGCCTTCATAGGAGAGGAACTGCACCACATGGCCGCTGGCGTCGACCAGAGCCATGCCGCTGGGCGACCCGTTCTGGATGCCGTTGGCGGCATAGGCGAAGGTCACCGTGCCATAGCCATGGTCCTGATCGGGGATCACGCCGGTCAGCGCGCGGGTGCTGTAGGCCGCGCCGCTGGTGCCGTTGTAGAGCACCAGCGTCCAGCCCGTCAGGTCGGTGCCCGCCGGGCCCGCCAGTTCGATGGCCTCGCCGCTGTCGGTGCCGACATTGTCGTAATGCAGCTCGTTGATGAAGACCACGCTGGTGGGGTCATTGTCGGTGATGGTGCCCACCGCCTGCGCATCGGTGATTACCGCGCCGCCGGTGGCATTGCTGAGGTTGACGGTGAAGGTCTCGTTGGGCTCGATCACCGTGTCGCCCACGATGCCCACCAACAGCGTGGCGGTGGTCTGCCCCGCGGCGAAGGTGATGGTGCCGCTGTAGGCCTGATTGGGGTCGAGATCGGCGGCACTCGCCGTGCCCAGCGCCAGCGTGTAATCCACGGTGACGGCGCCGGTGCTGCCGCTGTCACGCGTCAGCACGAATTCCATCGACTGGATGCCGCTGTTGCCCTCGACGATCGAGGCATCGGCGATCGAGATCGCGCCTGCCGCCGGGGCGGCATCGTCGTTCAGGATGGTGCCGGTGGCGGTGGCCTGGGCGATGGTGGCGCCGCCGGTGGGCGCGCTCAGCGTGATGCCGAAGGTCTCGTCGGTTTCATAGCTCGTGTCGCCCTGCACATGCACCACCACATCGGCGGTGGTGGCGCCGTCGGCGAAGGTGACGGTGCCGGTGGTGGAGCCGGTCAGGTCATCCGCCGTGGCGCTACCGTTGAGGTTGACGGTCCATGTGGCCGACACCGCGCCATCGCTGCCGCCCGCGCGGGTGACGGTGAAATGCAGATCGGTGGCGCCGCTGTTGCCCTCGCTCACGCTGGCATCGGCGATGGAAAGCGCCCCGGCGTGATCGTCGTTCACAATCGTGGCGGTGGCCGAAGCGGTGGCGATGGTGGCGTTCTGCGCGCCGCTGAGCGTCACCACGAAGCCTTCGTCATTTTCCATCGCATGATCGCCGGTGACGGTGACGGTGATGGTCTTCTGGGTCTCGCCAGCGGCGAAGGAGAGGGTGCCCGAGGGCAGCGTGCCGCCGAAATCGGCCGCATTGGCGCCGTTGGTCGCCGCGCCGGTGACGGCATAGTTCACGCTGGCGGTGCCATCGCCATCGCTGCGGGTGACGGTGAAGCTGAAGACGGTGCTGTCGCCCGGAGCGCCTTCGTTCTGGCTGGCGGTGATGGCGGCGATGGAAAGTGTGGCGCTCGGCGTTGTCGGCGTGCCGGTGCCGGCGGGCGCAGTGTAGGCCTGACCGTTGTTGATGGCGTCATAGGTGCTGGTGGCCGAGGGCGCCCAGGTGAAATCCTCGTAATAGCTGCCGCTGCCGGTGAGCTGCAGCGAGGTGCCCAGCGGCGCGCTGGAGGCTTCCTGCTGGCCGACATCGGTGCTGGTCATCCCGGCGGCGGGGCCATCGGCTGCGGTCATCACGCCTTCATAGGACAGGAACTGAACGACCTGCCCCTGCGGGTTGACCAGCGCGAAGCCATCGGGCGAACCGTTCTGAAGGCCATTGACGGGGTAGCTGACCAGCATCGTGCCCAGACCGCTGCCCTTGTCGACCAGCACGCCGCTCAGCACGGTGGGGTTGGTGGTGGAGGTGCCATAGACCTTGGCGGCAAGGGCTGCGCTGGCAGTGGTGCCGCCATCGTAGAGATAGATCTTCCAGCCGGTCAGATCTGTGCCGGGAATGCCGGCGATTTCAATCGCCTCATTCTCATCGGTGCCGAGGTTGTCGTAATGGAACTCATTGATGAAAACCGACGTAGGCATGAAGAACCCCTGAATAGCCCAAAGACAGGCGGGGGTGCTGATTGCGACAGGCAGCCGTCATCCATGACCGCGCAAGGTCTTAATCCTGCACAGCATCATGATGGGAAAGGTAATGTGGATATTGTCTGGATAAAAAACTTATATAATCCAGATCATGTCACCTCAAAACTGTACAAACTGCGATGTCGCATCGGTCGCACCTCCGATTGACCGGCAATTGCTAGAAATGAAATAAGTCATAACTGTTACGTTCAAAAATTATTCGTCATTTATTTTATATATTTCATTTTTAATGCAAATTTTGCGACGAATTGTCTTGCGATAGGTCTGGACAGACCGCTCGGCCAGAAGCTAGGGCCCCGACCCGTTCGGGGCATGGGCAGCCCCGCCAAGGATCTTTCCCTTCCATGCGTGTGTCTTTGAGGATCGTGTCATGCCCCCTGGCCGGGGCATTGCTGCTGTGCGGGGCGGGGCCTGCGCTGGCGCAGGGCGGGTTGCGTGCCCTGCCCGCACCTCAGGGCGATCCGCTGGCCATCGATCCGGAGCGCGATCCTGTGCTGGCCCTGGGCGAGGCGGCGGGCGCCGCCGATCCTTTCCGCCAGGCGCTGGCCGAAGCGGTGGCCCGCAACCCGGCGCTGGCCGAGGCGCAGGCCGCCGGAGAGGAAGCCCGCGCCGCCCGCAGCGAGGCGCGCGCCGCCCGCCTGCCCACGGTGACGCTGGGGCTTTCAAGCTATCGCACCCTGTCGCGCCAGTTCGACAATGATCCCAATTATGTGATCGAGCGCCTGCGCGCGCCGCAACGCAGCGATGTCACAGTCTCGCTGGATCAGCCGCTCTTCGATGGCGGGGCCAGCAACCGCCGCATCGGCGCGGCCGGTGATCGTCTGCGCGCGGCGGCAGCCGGGGTGTACAGCGCGGTCGAGGATATCGCCCTGCGCGCCATCGCCGCCTGGTATGACATCTATGCCGGGCGCACGCTGGTGCAGCTCGATAGCAGCTATGCCGGGGAAATCGCCATGATGCGCGAGGCTCTGGCCGAACGCATCGAACGCGGCGCCTCGGCCTCCACCGATGTGGCGCGGATGGACAGCGTGGCGGCGTCCATCGCCACACGTCTGGCTGGATATCGTCGCCAGTTGGCCAATGCCGAGGCGCGCTTCGGCCAATTGACCGGAGCTCCGCCGCCCGGCGCCCTGGAGCGCGCACCCCTGTTGGGCGATGCCCCCGCTGATGGCGTCGCCGCGCGCGAGGCGGCCGATGACAGCCCTGCGGTTCAGGGCGCTCAGGCTCAGGCTGCGGGCAGTCGCAAGGATGCGCGGGCTGCCCATGCCGATCTGCTGCCCCGGGTCAGCGCAGGCATGGATGCGGGCCGCTATGGCGTGTTCGAGAACGAGCAGAATTACGATGTGCGGGCGCGCGTCTCGCTTAATTACCGTTTTTCCTTTGGCGCGGGCGCGCATGCCCATCAGGCCGATGCCCGCGCCAGCGCCGCCCATGCCCGCGCCGACCGCGTGCGCGAGGAAGCCGCGCGCGATGCCGCCATCGCCCGTTCCGACCTTGATGCTTTGAACGAGCAGATTGCCGCCTTGCGGGTCAGCTATATCGCCGCGCGTCGTTCACGCGATGTGCTGGCCGAGAGGTTCCGCGTGTCGCGCGGGGATCTTTTCGATGTGTTGGCCTCCAACACCGCCATGTTCGACGCCGCCGCCGCCTATATCGAGGCGCTCTCGCAGCGCGATGCGGCCCACTATGTTCTGCTCTCCCGCACGGGCCGTCTGCTGCCCGCGCTGGGGCTTGCCTCCGCCATGGAACGGATGACCCGATGACAAGCGAGATCGAGATCGCGCCTGCCCACCCCCGCTTTGCCCCATGGCTGTTCCAGCCGATGCTGGAGAACAAGGCGATCTATCTGAAAGTCGCGCTGGCGGCGGGGATGATCAACCTGTTCGGGCTGGGCTCGTCGCTGTTTTCGATGACGGTTTACGACCGGGTGGTGCCCAACAATGCCACCGCCTCGCTGATCGGGCTGAGCATCGGCCTTGCTATCGTCGTGGTGTTCGATTTCGTGTTGCGGTCCTTGCGGTCCTATTTTGTCGACATGGCGGGGATGGACATTGACCGCAAGCTGGGCGGCGCGGCTTTCGCGCGGCTGCTGGCGCTGCGGCTGGATCTGCGCAAGGGTTCGACCGGATCGCTGGCGGCGATGATGCGCGAGTTGGAGACGTTGCGGGACTTCTTCGCCTCGGCCACCATGACGGCTCTGGTCGATGTGCCCTTTATCGCGCTGACCTTGCTGGTGATTGCGGCGATGGGCGGCTGGGTGGTGCTGGTGCCTCTGGCGATGGTGCCTTTGGTGATCCTTGCGGGGCTGGCGACCTATCCGGCGCTGGATCGGCTCTCGGCCAAATCGATGGGCGAAGGGCTGGCCAAGCAATCGGTGCTGGTCGAGACCATCGGCGCCATCGAGACGGTGAAGACCAGCGGCGCGGGCGGCTTGATGGGGCGGCGATGGCTGGCGGCGATCGATCATCATGCGCAATCCTCGCTGCGGCAGCGGCTGGTGGGGGCCATTGGGGTGAACATCGCCACTTCGGCGCAGACCATATCCTATGCGGGCGTGATCATTCTGGGTGTGTCGATGATCGCGGCGCATCAGTTGACCTCGGGCGCGCTGATCGCCTGTTCGCTGCTGGGCGGGCGGGCGGTGGCGCCGCTGGGGCAGATCGCGCAATTGCTCTCGCGGCTGACGGCGACGCGCACCGCCTATCGCCAGCTGGATGCGATGATGGCGATGCCGGTCGAAGGCGGCGAGGGCGAGCCCTTGCGCCCTGCCCGCATCGAGGGCGGGATCGAGTTCCGCAATGTGTCCTTCCGTTACCCCGGCGCTGCTGAAAAGGTGCTGAGCGAGGTCAGTTTCGCGATCCGCCCGGGCGAGCATGTGGCGCTGCTGGGGCGCGTCGGCTCGGGCAAGTCGACCATCGCGCGCATGGCTCTCGGGCTTTATCCGCCTACCGAAGGCATGGTGCGCATTGATGGCACCGATCTGGCACAGATCGACATCGGCTTCCTGCGTAGCCAGATCGGCGCGGCCTTGCAGGAGAGCGTTCTGTTTACCGGAACGGTACGCGACAACATCGTGCTGGATCGGGCCATCGCTGATGATGAGCTGCTCCGTCTGGCCCGCGTTTCGGGTGCGCATGAGTTTATCGGGCGCATGGCCAATGGCTATGATCTGAAGCTGGGCGACCGGGGGGACAGCCTGTCGGGCGGTCAGCGGCAATCCATCGCTCTGGCGCGCGCGCTGGCCGGGCAACCGCCGATGCTGATCTTCGATGAGCCGGCCAGCGCCATGGATGTCGGCGGCGAAGCTGCGCTGATCGCCCGGCTGGAGCAGGAATTGAAGGGCCGTACCCTGATGCTGATTACCCATCGACCCTCGCTGCTTAAGCTGGTGGACCGGATCATCCTGCTCGAAGGCGGGCGCGTGGTGGCCGATGGTCCGCGTGATGCGGTGCTGACCCGGATCGCGCAGGTGGCGGCATGATGCATCTTGAAGACCGCGCCGCGCGCATCCGCCCCAGCGCCGCATCGAACCTGCTGCTGTGGTGCATCGCGGGCTTTTTCGCGCTGGCGATCCTTTGGGCCTGTTTTACCCAATTGGATCGCACCGTGCATGGGCAGGGGCGCGTGATCCCCACCGCGCGGCTGCAGACCGTCTCCAACCTGGAGGGCGGGATCATGGCCGCCATTCTGGTGAAGCCGGGCATGGATGTGGCGGCGGGGGCGCCGCTGATCCAGCTCGATCGCACCGCCAGCGCCGCCGAGCTGGGCAGCGGCGAGGCGACGGTGGATGCGCTGAAGGCGCGCACCGCCCGTCTGGCCGCCGAAGTGGCTGGTGGCGCCCCGCATTTCGCGCCCGGCGCTACGGGTGAAGCCATGGCCCGCGAACAGGCGGCCTATGCCGCTCGTCAGGCGGAACTGGCCGGGACCATGGCCACCGCGGAGGCGCGCGTGGCGCAGGCCCAGCGCGCCATCGCCGAGGCCGACGCCACCCACGCCGCAAAGCTGGCTCAGCGCGACACCGCCAAGGAGCAGGCAGAGGTGCTGCGCCCGCTGGTCGAGAAGGGCATCGAGCCACGCCTGTCCCTGGTGCAGACCCGCAATGCCGCTCTGGCCGCGCAAAGCGAAGCTGACGCTGCCGCGGCTCAGGCCCAGCGCGCCCGTGCCGCTCTGGCCGAGGCGCGCGCCAGCATGGGGCAGCAGCGTCAGGAATGGCGCGCCCATGCCGCCACCGATCTGGCGGCGGCTCAAGGCGAATTGTCCTCGCGCCAGAATGCCTTGCCCGCGCTGGCGGACAAGGCGCAGCGCACTGTGGTGCGCGCGCCCATGGCGGGGCGGATCAACCGCCTGCTGTTCACCACATTGGGCGGATCGGTGCGGGCGGGCGAGCCCTTGCTCGAACTGGTGCCCTCCGACAGCGCGCTGACAGTCGAGGCTTCGGTCAAGCCGGAAGACATCGCCTTCGTGCGCAAGGGGCAGCGCGCTCTGGTGAAGATCACCGCCTATGACTATTCGGTCTATGGCGGGCTGGAGGGTAAGGTCAGCGATATCTCGCCGGACGCCACCGTGGAGGAACGCACCGGTGAGGCGCATTACACCGTGCGGGTCAGCGTGCAGGCCGGGGCGCTGCGCGGGCCGGATGGCGCGCCTTTGCCGATCGGGCCGGGGATGGTTGCCGATGTGAACCTGATCGGTGATAAGCGCTCGATCATGCGTTACCTGCTCACCCCCTTCACCCGCCTGTCAGGCGAGGCCTTCCGCGAGCGTTGAGGCCTCCTTCTTCGAACGCTCCTTTCTCCATATCACGCAAGTATTGCGAATAACTCTCAATATCTCTAAGGCAAGCGTCATTCCATGCCTTCTCGCGCCTGACCTGCCCAAGAGTTGCCGTCCTGTCCGATCACCCGCCTTCCGATGTCATCCATCACAAAAGCGCCCTGCTGTCCTTCGTGCAGCGGCGCTTCGGCGCGGCCAATGATTGCGAGGACATCGTTCAGGAAGCCATGATCCGTGTCATCGCCAGCCATGACAGCGAGAAGATCGGCAATCTGCGCGCCTATCTGTTCCGGGTGGCGGGCAATCTGTCGATCGATGCCCTGCGTCGTGGCGCGACACGCGAAAGGATCAGCGGCATGCCGATCGACAGTCCGGAAGCCATGGCGGTGGCCAGCCCCGAACCTTCCGCCGAACAAGCGCTGATCGCGCAGCAGCGCAAGGCCGCTTTCGAGGCCGCGCTGGCCACCCTGCCGGACAGGCAGCGCCAGGCCCTGACGCTCAACCGCCTGCAGGGCTGGTCGCACCCCCGGATCGCGGCCCATCTGGGCTGTTCGACCGGCACCGTCTACAATGACATCAAGGCTGCCATGGCCGCCATCATCGCCCAGACCTCGGAGATCGAGCTGTGATCGCTTGTGAGACAGCATGCCTCCGCGCGTCATACGCTCAGGACCAGACGGAGCCGCCCACCCGATGACCCAACAACAGGCCGAGAGCGAGGCGCTTGACTGGTTCCTGCGCCATCAGGCCGGGCGCGCGGATGCCGCCGATCCTGCCTTCACGCAGTGGCGTAACAGCGATCCGGAGCATGCGCGGGCCTATGCGCGCGTGCAGGCGGTCTGGGCCGCGCCCGCTTTCGTGGCGGCGCTGGCCACGCAGCCGGAAGCAAAGCGCCGTGCGATGCGCCCACTGATGCAGGTCGCCGCCTCGGTGGCCTTGCTGTTGCTCGTCGGTTCGGGCGGGATGCGTCTGGCGGGGCTGCCATGGCGCCTGCCCGCCAGCCATGCGGCGACCATCGGCGGGCAGGAGGTGGCGCAACTCGACGACGGGACAAAGCTGGTGCTGGACAGCGGCGCGGCGGTCGATGTCGCCTACACCGCCACCGAGCGGCGCATGGTGCTGCGCGATGGCCGTGCCTTTTTCGCTGTGGGCAAGGATGCCGGTGGTGCCCCGCGCGCCTTCCGTGTCGCGGCGGGGCGGATCGTGGTGCGCGATATCGGCACGCGCTTTTCGGTCGAGAAGGCGGGCGATGCCGTCCGTGTCGCGGTGGAGCAGGGCGAGGTGGCCCTGCGCCCCGATGGCGCCGGGCCCGAGCAGCATCTGACGGCGGGCCAGACCGGCGGCTACGCCGATGGTTTCCTGCCGGTGCACGCGGCGCCTGCCGACATCACCTTCGCCTGGCTCGATCATCGGCTGTTCTTCTCGCAGGCGCGGCTGGGCGATGTGGTGCAGGATCTGCGGCGCTATCATCGCGGCTGGATCATTCTGGCCAATCCCCGGCTGGCGGCGCTGAAGGTCAGCGGTGGTTATGACACGCGCGATCCGGCCTCGGCCATGGCGGATCTGGCGCGGCTGAGCGGGGGCACGCTGATCCGTCTTTCGGACAGGCTTTTGATCCTGCGCTGAAAAAATCCGATTTTCTTTTGTGAGATGCAGCAAGGCCACCCGTCTAACTGTTGCAAGTGATTTTCAACAGCATTGATTGCGCTGTTGCAGACGGGGATCAGATATGGGCTTTTCGACATTCACCGCCAGATCGCGCGGCCACCTCCTGCTGACGGCGCTGCTGCTGGCGGGCACCGCGGTGGGCACAGTCCCGTCCATTGCCGAGGCCCAGAGCGCCGCCACGCGGATCGACATTCCCGCCCAGCCGCTCGATGCCGCGATCCGCGCGCTGATGCGGGCCACCGGGGCGCAGATCACCTATCCCGCCGACCTGTCCGCCAACCGGCAATCCAGCGCGGTGGCGGGCACCTTCGGCACGGTCGAGGCGTTGTCGCATCTGCTGGCGGGCACTGGCCTGGCCTATCGCCAGACCGGAGCGCATGCCTTCACGCTGGAGCCCGCTCCCGCCGCTTCGGGCCATGCGGTGCAGCTGGGTCCGGTGCGGGTGGCCGGGGAAGAGGGCGGCCCGGTGTCACCGACCAGCGACCCCGCCGCGACGGAAGGCAGCGGGTCCTATGCCATGCTTCACCCCAGCAGGACGGCAACCCGGATGGGCTTGTCGATCCGCGAGACGCCGCAGTCCGTCAGCGTCGTCACCCGCCAGCAGATCGACGATCTGGCGCTGACCGACCTGCCGCAGGTGCTCGACCGCGTGCCCGGCATCACCGTGGGGCGCAACGACAGCGAGCGCTTCACCTTCTATTCGCGCGGCTTCGAAGTGGAGAATGTCCAGTTCGACGGTGTGCCCAACACGGTGGATGCGGCCAGCCAGTACACCACCACCCTGGCCGACAGCGCGGTCTATGACCGGGTCGAGGTGGTCAAGGGCGCCACCGGCCTGCTGACCGGTGCAGGCTATCCTTCCGCCACGATCAATCTGGTGCGCAAGCGGCCCGCGCGGGACTTTCAGGCCTCCGCCGAAGTGTCGGGTGGATCGTGGGACCGTTATCGCGGCGTGGCGGATGTCTCCGCGCCGCTGGCCGCC
Source organism: Novosphingobium rosa NBRC 15208 (assembly GCF_001598555.1). Classification (GTDB taxonomy): domain Bacteria; phylum Pseudomonadota; class Alphaproteobacteria; order Sphingomonadales; family Sphingomonadaceae; genus Novosphingobium; species Novosphingobium rosa. The sequence continues at coordinate 307,958 of NZ_BCZE01000001.1, read as the reverse complement.
GAGGGCCGGATCCGCGCCCGCGTGGTGGCCGCCGTGCAGAATGCCGGATCCTATGTGAACTATTACAGCCGCAACATGCGCAACGTTTACGGCATCGTCGAGGGCGATCTGGGGCCGCGCACCACGCTTTCGGCAGGCGTGGACTATATGACCACACGCGCTAAGGGATCGAGCTTCGGCCATATTCCGCTGTTCTACAGCGACGGCACGCGCACCGATTTCGACCGTTCGTTCAACCCCGCCGCCCGCTGGGCCTATTGGAACAATGAAAGCACCAACATCTTCGCCTCGCTCAAGCATGAATGGGGGCAGGACTGGAAGCTGGACCTTGCGGCCAGCCATTTGCGCCAGACGCGCGACGCGCTGTTCGGTTCGGCCTATTACGGGCAGGTGGACAAGGCCACCGGCGCGGGCATCCGCATGCTTTCGGGCTATATTCCCAATCAGGCGACGACCAATGCCGTCAATCTGGCGGTGACCGGCGGCTTCGACCTGCTGGGGCACCGGCATGAGCTGATGCTCAACGGCACCTTCTCGCGGCAGGATCGCGCCTCGCAGCAATATGCCTCGGTGTTCACGACGATCGACAATTACTTCCAATGGAACGGCAATGCCGCCCAGCCGAGCTTCACCAAATCCTTCGACCGCGATACGCGCACCCATGAGAAAGGCCTTGCCGCCGCCATCCGCCTGCGTCCGGCCGAGCGCCTGTCGGTGATCGGCGGCGCGCGGGTCAGCTGGTACAGCCTGTATGACGGCAACCGCTATGTGAGCGACGGTTCGCTCAGCGTGTCGGACGATCTGCATATCAACGGCAAGGTCACGCCCTATGCGGGGGTGGTCTATGATGTGATGCCGCACTGGTCGCTCTATGGCAGCTACACCGATATCTTCCGTCCGCAGACCTATTACAAATACGGCAATGGCTCGCCACTGGCGCCCCTGACCGGGCAGAGCCTGGAAGCGGGCATCAAGGGCGCGGTGCTGCAGGACCGGCTGAACGTCAGCCTGGCGCTGTTCCGCATCAGGCAGAACAATTACGCGCAGATGGATGGCGGGATCACGCCGCAGGGCGATGAGTCCTACATCGCCGTCAGCGGCATCACCAGCAAGGGCGTGGAGCTGGAGCTGTCCGGCAGCATCGCGAAGGACTGGAACATCTATGGCGGCTACACCTATCGCACCTCCAAGATGCCGCCGCAGCCCGATGTGATCCTGAGCGCGGTCAACACCAACCAGCCCGAGCATCTGCTGAAGATGAGCACATCCTACCGCCTGCCTGCCGCGCTGCGCCGGCTGACGGTGGGCGGCAGCCTGTCATGGCAGAGCAGCACCTATTACCAGCAATCGGGCAGCCCCTATTTCCGCGCCGATCAGCCGGCCTATGCGCTGGTGGGGCTGATGATGCGCTATGCCTTCGACAATGGCCTGTCGCTCTCGGCCAACATCAACAATCTGTTCGACAAGACCTATATGCCGGGGCTCGGTTCCTATGGCACGGGGGTTTATGGCGATCCGCGCAGCTTCCTTATCAGCGCGAAATACAGGTTCTGAAGCTGACGGTGCCGCGCCGCATCCTGTGCAAGGATGCGGCGCGAGGCTTTCAGACCTCCAGCATGGCGGCGGGCAACACCAGCGTGTTGAGCGAATCCGCCGGCAGATCCAGCGTCAGCACCCTTTTGCCGATGCCGTAACGCACCTGCTGGGCCTGCCCCAGCCCATTGTTGGCCACCAGCACCAGCGTGCCATCGGGATTGCGGAAGGCCAGCTGGTCGTTGAAGCCCAGAAAGCTGTCGACCGGGATGGCCCGCGCTCCGGCCTGCACCGATCCGGCCAGATGGCGCATCAGCCAGTAATCGGGCGTGAGGGTGAAATCGCGTTTCACCGGATCGACGACGATCATGCTGTTCTGAGGCCAGCCCCAGCCGCTCATGCCGCCCGTGGGCATCACCATGTTCCAATAGGTCCATGCGGAAGCCCCGGCGGCGAAATACTGACGGATCGTCTCCCAGCCATAGCGGGCATAGTGCCAGTCATTGGTGCCGATGCCGCATTCCTGCTCGGTGCCCCAGAGGGCGATGTCGGGGAAGCGGTCGCGGATCACGGGCAGGGCGGTCTTGCCTGCCCATTGCACGCCCAGCCCCTTGACCACCGATGCCGCTTGCGGGTCGGCCATGACCTGCGAGACGAGATCGGCATTGCCCCGCTCCAGCGTGCCAAGGAACACGCTGACGCCCAGCGGGCCCATCGCCCGGCCCAGATGCGGCAGGAAGCGCGCCAGCCCCTGAGGGGTCCAGCAGCAGGAGGGGAAGGGTTGCGCGGAGTTGAACTCGTTCTGGGGCATCACCGTGCTGATGGCGATGCCTTCCCCGGCATAGGCCTGCACATAGCGGGCGAAATAGGCGGCATAGGCCGCGAAATAGCGGTCTTCCTGAATGAAGCTGTCGGCGCCTTCATGGCCCAGCTGGTCGGGTTTGATGCCGTTGGAGGCGGCGCCCGGCCATGCCGGAGCCTGCGCATAATGGCCGCCCTTCTTCATCCAGCTGGGTGGCGACCAGGGCGAGGCCCAGATTTTCAGATCGGGCCGCAAAGCCTGAGCCGCCTTGATGAAGGGGATCAGCGTTTCGCGGTCACGCGCGACGGAGAAGTGATCGAGCGCGAAATCGCCCGGGGTCTCGTCATAGGAGTACCAGTCGCGCGAGAAATCGTCCGCGCCGATGGGCGTGCGGCACTGGCTGAAGTTGCAGCCCTGCGCCGTGAACAGCGCGGCAAGCGCCGCCTGGCGCTTCGCGGGTGACAGCAGGGTCAGCGCATCCCAGCCCCTTTCGCTGAAAGCGCCGCCGAAACCGGCCATGGTCTGGCGCGGCTTGTCGAGCTGGATGGTGGCGTCCTGCGCGAACATGGTGGGCGCGGCGGCCGCCAGAGCGGGCACGGCGCGGCTCTGCCATGGCGCGGTTGCACTGGTGCTGTGCCATGTGGCGCCCGGCATGCCAGAGGCGGTGGCTGCCGCAGCCGTGGCGGGCAGCATGCTGGCGCCGGCGGCGGTGCCCATCATGCCCAGCGCCGAACGGCGGGACAGGGTGAAGGGATCAGTCATGGCGGGCACCTCTCGCTTTGCTTTGCGTGTTTCAGTCCAGACCGACAACAACGACGGCCTTGGCCGGAATGTCCAGCAGCAGTTTGCCAGCGGCGATGCGCCCACCGGTGAAAGGCTGCGGCGCGATCTCCTCCTTCTGGCCCGGCGTGTTATGCGCGTCCAGCTTGCCGGCGGTGAGGATCTGGCCGCTGACCTTGCGCGCCTTCGCCCCGCCCAGATCGAGCGCCAGATGATAGCCCTTGTCCTTGTCGGCATTGGCGACGGCCACATAGGTTTTGCCATCCTTGGCTCTGGCCGCGCTGACGGTGAAAGCGGGGAAGCTGCCGCTCTCGGCCTTGAGCATCGGGGCCGTCACCCGCACCGGCAGCACGGTGGCATCCTGAAAGGGCACATACATGGCGAAGGTGTAATAGGTCGGCGTTTTGGCCAGCTTGCCGCCATCGGTCAGCAGCATGGCCTGAAGCACATTGACTGCCTGGGCGATGTTGGCCATCCGCACCCGCCCGGCATGGGCATGGAAGATGTTGAAGGTGCCCGCCGCCACCAGAGCATCGCGCAGGGTGTTCTGCTGATAGAGGTGGCCCGGTTCGGTGCCCGGCTCCGGCGCGTACCATGTGCCCCATTCGTCGACGAACAGGCCGATGCGCTTTTGCGGATCTTCCTTGTCCATCACCGCTTCATGGTCGCGCAGAATGCCGTCCATGCGCCAGGCCTGATAGAGGATTTCGTTCCAGGCCTCGGGCTTGAAACCGGTCGCGGTGGCGCTGTTGCGCTGCGTCCAGTCCCCATGCCAGACGGTGTAGTAATGCAGCGAGATCGCGTCCATCATCGGGCCCGCGTTCTTGAGCACCACCTGCATCCATGCGGTGTCGTCATTGTTGGGGCCGGATGCCACGCGCAGCGCGGTGTTGTCGTTGTGCATATGGAAGGTCGCGCCATTCTTGTGGAAGAAGGTAGCGAACTTGCGGTATTCGTTGGAGAAATATTCGGGCGTCTGGGCGCCGCCGCAGCCCCATGCCTCATTGCCGATGCCCACGAAGCCCACCTTGAAGGGCTCGGCATGGCCATTGGCGCGGCGTTCCTGCGCCAGTGTGTCCTCGCCCTTGGAGGTGAGGTAATCCATCCATTCGCGCATCGCAGCGGGTGTGGCCGTCGCCATGTTGATCGCGACATAGGTGTCCGCGCCGGTCTGTTCGGCGAAGTCGAAGAATTCATGCGTGCCGAAAGCGTTGGTTTCCAGCCCGCCCCACCAGTCGTTCTTGCGCACCGGGCGCTGCGCGCGCGGGCCGATCCCGTCGCGCCAGTTGTAGATGTCGGCAAAGCAGCCGCCCGGCCAGCGCACCACCGGCATCTTCACGGCCCTGAGCGCCTCGACCACATCCTTGCGGATGCCGCGGGTGTTGGGAATGGCGCTGTCCGGCCCCACCCAGATGCCGTCATAGATGTCGCGGCCCAGATGCTCTGCGAACTGGCCCTGAATGTTGCGCGAGATCACCGGACCGGGATGGGCGGTGTCGATGCTGCCGGGCAGGCTTTCCTGAGCAGCGGCGGGGGCGGCCAGAGCCAGCAGGGCCATGCCGCCCAGCAAGGAAGTGATCACACGCATGGGTTCAGTCTTCTTCCCGATAAAAAGGGCAGCGCTTCATCCGAGGATGCCGCACTGCCCTTTCTCCCTCAACTTGTCAGCGGCTTTCTCAGAACTTCATACCGGCGCGCAGGCCATAGGTACGCGGTTCCTCGATCGTCACGCCGGGCGTGTTGCCCGCCGTGGCGGCGGCGATGGTGATGTTGTTCTCCAGGTTCTTGGCATAGGCCTGGACGTAATAGCGATCCTTGGCCGCCTTGTAGGTCAGCGTCAGATCGGTCTTGGTGAAGGAGGGCTGGCGGAACTGATACAGCATGTTCAGATCCGACATGGCGTAGGAGGAGGAGATGCGGCTGAGCACGGCCCCCTCCAGCGTGGCGCCATTGGCCAGCGGGACCGTATGGGTATAGCCCAGGGTCGCCGTCCATTTGGGGGCGTGATCCAGCTGCTTGCCCGCGAAATTCACCGTCTGGTTCGACGAATTGGTGGGCGAGAAGGTGGTGTAACGCGCATTGGTGTAGTTGAGCGACACCAGCAGGCGGTCGTTGCTGGTGGGAACCCAGGTGGTTTCGGTCTCGATGCCGTCCACCTTGGCGGTGCCCGCGTTCTGGATCAGCGTCTGCAGCACTTTGGCGCCCGTCGTCGGATCGGTCAGCGTGGCGGCCTGCGAAAGCTGCAGGTTCTTGTAGTCGTAATGGAAGACCGAGGCGTTGAAGCGCAGGCGGTTCTGGGCGAACTTGAACTTCACGCCGCCTTCATAGGCGGTCAGCGTTTCCGGATTGTAGTAGAGCTGCGAGGCGTTGAGCGCGCAACCCACGCCATTGCCTGTCACGCAGCCGTCGTTGAAACCGCCCGCCTTGTAGCCGGTGGAGACGCTGGCATAGGCCAGACCCAGATTGGGAATGTCATAATCGGCGCCGGCCTTGAAGGTCACCTTCTCGAAGCTGCGCGAGGCGATGTTCAGGTTGAGCGTGCAGGTGGTGCCCACGCATTGCGACCCGAAAGAGGCCGGAACCGAGGCCTGATTGGGGAAATAAAGCACGGTGGCGCCGCTGCGCGACTTGAGATCGCTGGTGTAGCGCACGCCGCCGGTCAGATGCAGGCCGGGCAGCGCGTCATAGGTGATCTGCCCGAAACCGGCCTTCGAACGCGCGATGGTCGGCCCCTGAGGGAAGGCGTAGCCCGAGGCTCCCGGATAGACCAGGCTGGAGAGCGGATTGCCCAGATTGTAGTTGAGGTGCGATTCCTCCTCGAAATAGTAACCGCCCGCCTGTCCGTGAAGCTTGTGGCCCTTGCCGAAGGCCAGACGCAGTTCCTGCGAGTTCTGGTGATACTTGCCCCAGAAGGTCGCCGGGTTCTGTAGCGCTTCGAGGAAGTAGAGATCCTGCACGAAATCATGCTTCGATTCGCGATAGGAGCCCAGATAGGTCACATCGATGGAATCGCCGAGCGCATAGGTCGCCTCACCCATCACGCCCTTGTTGTTGTACCACTTGTAGCTGGGGTAGATCTGGCCATAGGGCACGGTGCGCAGCGTGTTGGCGCTCTGGCCCGAACGGTAGGTGGGGTTCTGCCCGACCGTGGCGGTGTTCGAGAAGAAGGTGCTGAGCGGCACCGTGTTGGTCATCGAACCGCGCTGGATCGAGTAATCCCCCCGGATCACGAAATGCAGCCGCCCGATGTCGCCGCCGAAGGACAGGCGGGTCGAGAAGACCTTGCGGCCCGGGTTCAGCGGATAGCCCGAGGTGCCGGTGGCCTGACGCAGATTGTTGTCCTGCCGGTCATAATTCGCGGCCAGACGGATACCCAAAGTATCCGACACCGGGGCGTTGATCATGCCGGTGAAGTTCTGGCTGTTGAGATTGCCATACTTCGCATCGAACGAGGCTTCCCACTTGGGCTTGGGCCGGTTCGACTGCACATTGACCACGCCCGCGGTGGTGTTGCGCCCGTAAAGCGTGCCCTGCGGCCCGCGCAGCACTTCCACCTGCGACACGTCATAGAACGAACCCTGCTGGTCCTGCGAACGGGCGATGTAGATGCCGTCGAGCAGGAAGGCCGCCGAAGGATCGCCCTTTTCGGTGCCGTCGGTGCTGGTCACGCCGCGAATGGAAATGCGCAGGCCGTCGCTGTTTTCGGTGATCGCCAGATTCGGCGTCACCTGCGCCAGCGAACGGGCATCGGTCACGCCGGCGCTGCGCAGTCCGTCACCCGTCACGGCGGTCATCGCGACCGGCGTTTTGGACAGCAGCGTGGACTGGCGGGTGGCGGTCACCACGATATCGCCCGAAGCCGGGGCGTTGGCCTGCTGCGCCATGGCGGCGGTGGCCGTTGTCAGGGCGGCAACCATCGCCGCACCACTCATGAGATAGTGCCTCATCCTGTTATTCTCCCTCCAGATCGCGGCGGCTTGTCCGGAGTGTTTTCGCTTCCGGACTCGCGTCCCAGCAAAACCGCCTGCAATCGATCCTAGAGGTAGAGGCAGTTCGAAAAAGTACGACTAAAAAATCATCCAACTGGATGGTTTTGCGTAAACCGTTGCAGGAATATCACGTAGGGAAGGGTGGGGGATTGCGATTATCTATCTATATTAAATTGATTTTTTAAAATGACACCGCGTTCCCAGATGGGCGTGAGCAGCCGTTGCCATGCTGCCGGGCGATCATTACTCCATGCAATCAATCAAACAGCGAGGGGTGCATATCTGCCATGGCATTGTCTTTCCGGAAAAAAGCCTTCTGCGCCGGTCTTTTGGTCAGTGCCGCCGCTTCGATGACGCCTGCCGTGGCCGCCGCGCAGACGCCTTCGCCAACATCCCCGGCAACCGCCTTTCGCTGGCCCGACACCATCCTGTTCGGCGCCGCCTATTACGATGAATATGCCCCCACCGACCGGCTGGATGAAGACGTGCGGATGATGAAAGCGGCGCATATCAGCGTGGTCCGCATCGCCGAATCGACATGGGGCACGATGGAGCCCCAGCCCGGAACCTTCGACTTCCATCATATCGACCGCGTGCTGGCCGCGATGGACAAGGCCGGGATCAAGGTGATCATCGGCACGCCCACCTATGCCATCCCCACCTGGCTGGCCCGGGAACATCCCGATGTACTGGCGATCACGCCGCAGGGCCCTTACACCTATGGCCGCCGCCAGAACATGGACATCACCAGCCCGGACTTCCGCGCCGCCGCGCAGCGGGCGATCGTGGCGCTGGTCGATCATGTGAAGGACCATCCTTCGGTCATCGGCTATCAGCTGGACAATGAGACCAAGGCCTATGGCACCAGCGGCCCCAATGTGCAGGCCGCCTTTGTCGAGCATATGAAGGTGAAATTCCACGGCGATCTCGATGCGCTCAACAAGGCCTATGGCCTCAATTACTGGAGCAACCGCATCAACCGCTGGGAGGATTTCCCTTCCGTCAATGGCGCGATCAACGCCAGCCTGTCCGCCGCCTTCGCCGAATTCCAGCGCGGGCTGGTGACGGATTATCTGGCCTGGCAAGCCGGTTTGGTGCGCGCCCATGCCCGCAAGACCCAGTTCATGACCCAGAATTTCGACCTCGACTGGCGCGGCTATTCCTATGGGCTGCAGACCGAGGTCAACCACTGGGATGCCGCCAAGGCGCTCGATGTGGCGGGGATCGACATCTATCACCCCGGCCAGAGCCAGCTCACCGGCACCGAAATCGCGCTGGGCGGCGATCTGGCCCGCTCGATCAGGCACGGGCAAAACTATCTGGTGATGGAGACCACCGCGCAGGGCTTTCCGGAATGGACGCCCTATCCCGGGCAGTTGCGGCTTCAGGCTTTCAGCCATCTCGCCTCGGGCGCCAACATGCTGGAATACTGGCATTGGGGCACCACCGCCAACGGGATCGAGACCTACTGGCGCGGGCTGCTCTCGCAGGATTTCAAGCCCAATGCCACCTATCGCGAAGCGGAGACCATCGGCGCGGATCTGGCCCGGCTGGGGCCGAAGCTGGCCAATCTGACCAAGCGCAACAAGGTGGCGATCTATGTCAGCAACACCGCGTTGACCGCTTTCGACAACTTCAAGCCCAAGGCCGATGGCCAGTCGATCGCCTATAACGATGTGATGCGCGGCTATTACGATGCGCTTTACCGCATGAATGTGGAGGTGGATTTCATCACGCCCTCCACCCCCACGCCTTTGTCGCGCTATAATCTGGTGATCGTGCCCGCGCTCTATGCCGCCAGCGATGCCGAGATCGGGCGCCTCAACGATTATGCCAAGGCGGGCGGCCATCTGCTTTACAGCTTCAAGAGCGGCTTTTCGGATGAGAATGTGAAGGTGCGCTATGCCGATCAGCCCGGCGCCATCGCTCAGGCGGCGGGGGTGCATTATTCACAATTCGCCGCGCCCGAAGGCGTGAGCCTTGATGGCGATCCCTTCAAGGTGGGCGACAAGGCCAACACCGTGCGCTGGTGGATGGAGTTTCTGGAGCCCACCACTGCGAAGGTGCTGGCGCGCTATAAACATCCCTCATGGCCCGCCTATGCCGCCGTAACGCGCAACGACTGGGGCAAGGGCGATGTCACCTATGTCGGCTTTATGCCCGGCGAGGCGATGATGGCATCCTTGCTGAAGGATACGCTGGCGGACGCCGGGGTGCCGCAGGCAGAAACCGCGCGCTTCCCGGTGATCGTGCGCAGCGGCGTGCTGAAGAACGGGCATCATGTGCGCTATGTGCTGAACTATTCGGCCAGCCCGGCGCGCTATGATGCGCCTGCCGCCGCGCAGGATCTGCTCTCGAACCATGCTGTCGCCAAGGGGGCTCCCGTCGAACTGGGAGCATGGGGCGCGGCGATCCTCGAGGAGCAATAAGCGTCGTCCGGCGCGGGGGCCAATCCCCCGCGCCGGGCACGATCAGCGCGGCGCGCCAGCGGCCAGATGGGCCAGCTTGGCAAACATGTCGGCGAAGGTCAGGCGGGTGTCGATGGTCTTGTAGACGCGCATGGGTCTGGCCTGCGGGCGCGGGGTGTAGAAGCCTTTCTCATCCATCAGCGGTGTGGGCTTGATGACATAATCGCTCGAGGAACTGTCCGCCTCGAAGGAGGATTGCAGCGCGGTCAGCGTCACCAGCGGGCTGTCGCCGAGGATATAGGTCTCCCCGATGTTGAGCCCCGCCTTGCCCGCCATCGTGCCCACCCTGTCCACCTGTTCGAGCAGATAGGCGCCCAGCCTGCCCGCCGGGGCCAGCCCCTGCTCCAGTTCGGCGTGAGAGATCAGCATCTGGCGATAGGCATCGCGCGGCACCTGCCAGATCTCGATGTCGGATTCGTTGAAGATGTAGCGCGCCGCCGCCGCATCGATGGTGAGGTTGTATTCCGGATCATGGCGCGTCGGGCGGCCGGGCCACAGATCGTCATGCTCCATGCCGCCGATCCACACCAGTTTCAGCCTTTTGCCGATGCGCGGCTCCAGCCTGTGAGCGGCAGCCAGTTCGGTCAGGCTTGCCCCGGCGACATAGAACAGCGGCTGCTTGGTGTCCTCGCGCATGGCCTCGGCCACGATCCGGGCGCTGGCAGGGGTGGGGCGCATCGCCGCGTCGAGCGCGACATTTCCGCCCGCGATGATTGCTGGAACGCGCGCCACCCCGGCCAGAGTCGCGATCTGCCGCGCCCGCTCCGCCGCGCGGTCGGCCTGCCCCGGGGCGGGATCGAACGGATCCTTGTCATGCAAATGCGAGCCGACGATCAGCGCGATCTCCACCGAGGGGGAGGCCAGATGATGCGCCAGCTGGAACAGCCCATCGGGATCGCCGCCGTAATCATTGTCGATGATGATGCGCTGGCGCGGCGTGATCGCCGCCCACCCTGGCGTCCCCACCAAGGCGGCGGCCATGCCGAGCCCGGCCAGAACGCCGCGCCGCGCCACGCCGCCGCGCCAAGGCGCTGATTGTCCTGTCATCATCCTGTTTTTCATGCCCCCTCTCATGTCCGTGCCTTTCATCGCTTTTGCGCTTGTCTTGCGGTCTGGCTGGCGATGCAATCGGCAAGTTGCGCCTGCCCGACTGTGTGCCTGTCATTTGTCAGACTAAAGGCGCGTGGGCGCGGCGTCAAACAGGCTGTGCAACAGGGGGATTATCCAGCCTTGCCTTCACCACGCGGGTTTCGACGGAACCAGAAACTCCAGACCGTCAGCGATCCCAGCATGCCCAGCGCGAGGCCCGATACGGTCATGATAAACCGATAGGCCAGACCGCCCACCTTGCCGGCATGCAGCGGATAAAGCATGGCATAGGCCTGCACTTGCGCCTTTGCCTCGGTCGGATCGCGTGCCTCGATCAGATGGCCATCGTCGGGCGCGAACCACAGCGTCGTTCTGCCGTTCGGCAGCCACTCCCACGGCTGCTTCATCCGCAGCACAATCGGGCCGCCAACCTGACGCGGCAGTGACAGGCTGCGGAATTCCGCGTCCGGAAAGCGCTGCCGCGCGGTCAGGATCATGCCGCGCCAATCCGGATGCCGGCCCAGCGGGGCAGGCGCGGCAGCGGGCGGCTTTGCGGCGGCGACGATGGCCGTGGTCGCGCCCGGCCCCAGCAGCAGCGAGGAGAGCGGGCGGAACACCAGAACGCTGCCCGTTACGAAGGAGAGCAGCAGCAGGGGGGCGACCAGAATGCCAAGATCGCGATGGTGGCGCAGGATGGCTGGGCGGCTCAGGCGTTTGGGCAGCAGGCGGAAGGCATAGGTCCGCCGGGTGCGCCACCACAGGATACTGCCCGTCACCACAAACGCCAGTCCGGCAAGGCCCGCGATCCCCACGATGGTCTCGCCGCTGTCGCCGGACAGCAGATGCATGTGCAGATCCGCCAGCCACAGCTCCGGCCGGGCCCAGCTGCTGCTCCAGCGGGCAAGCACGTGTCCGGCCTGATCGGTGTAGGCACCCGCATCATGCCCGTAAGCCACGCGGTCCACCGCCAGCCCCGGCGAGGCGAAGGTGATCGCGCGGGGAGGGCGCGCCGCATCGGCCATGATCCTCACCACGGCCCCGGCCACCTGAGCGGCATCGCGAACGACAGGATCGCTTTTGTGCGGCACCATCGTCCATGCATCGCGATGCACCAGCACGGCCCCCGTCAGCCCGATCAGCGCCAGCAGCAGGCCGATGCAGCCGCCCAGCCAGCGATGCGCCAGATCGATCCAGCGCATCAGAAACGGTAGGTCCAGCCCAGCGTCATGTTGCGCCCGCGCCCGCTGTAGAAGCGCGCATTGTCGGTGGGGCCCTGCGTGTCGGTGAGATAGGTGATATAATAGATGTTGAAGAGGTTCTGCACGCCAAGGCTGATCTGGCCCACCGGCAGATCATAGCTCAGATAGCTGTCGACCAGCGTATAGCCGGTAAAGCTGTTGGCCACCGGCTGCCCGTCGAAGAAGCGCGAGAGATAGAAGCGGCCCTGCAGGCGCGCGGCAAAAGGCCCCCGCCGATAATCCGCCGACAGGTTCAGCCGGTCGGGCGAGACATTGCCGCCATCGAGATCGGCATCGAGCCGGCCATCGCCATTGGTGTCGGTGCGCCCCAGAATATGGCTGTAGCCCAGCCCCAGCTTCAGGCCGGGCAGCGGCATCCGCACCTTCATGTCGATGTCCAGCCCGTGGATGTCGACCGGCTGGCGGGCGGTGCTGTAGAAACCGTCGGCGCCGCGCACCAGCACCTCGCCCAGATCGCTGTGCGACCAGTAATAGCTGACGCTGGCGTTGAGTGGCCCGCGCTGCAGCTCGACCCCGACCTCCTTGTTGTTCGAGACGACCGGGGTGAGATCGAGATAATTGCCGATGACCACGCCCGGCGTGTTGATCCCGCGCAGGATGCGGCCAACATCGGCGATGGTGAACCCCTCGGCATAGCTGCCATAGGCGCGGATGCCCTTGACCGGTTCGACGATGACACCGGCGTTCCACAAGGGGCGGTTGAAGGAGGGCTTGCCACCGGTCACCAGCCGCGAACCATAAGAAGCCAGCGTGGTGTAGCCTGGAATATTCAGCTGCACATTTTCATAACGCACGCCGCCCGCCAGCCGCAGCCGGTTGTCCAGCAAGCCCCAGTTGAGCTGGCCGAAGGGGGCAAGGCTGCGGAAGGTGGTGCGCGGCACCCAGATGCGGTTGGTCTGGATCAGCGTTTGCGCGGTGCGGTCGAACAGGGCGTCGAAACCCATGGTGCCGGTCAGGCCGGGGATGCCGGGCAGCTTGCGCTCATAGCTGATCTTGCCGCCCAGCTTGCGCGACTGGTTTTCCGACTGGTCGAACAGCGTGCCGACCGGCGCGATGGCGGCATCCTGAAAGGTGGCGAGAATGCCGCCGCTGAAACGCGTCCGCGACTTGTTGTAGAAGCCCAGCAGCGACAGCGTGCCCCCCGCCAGATCCTTGTCGATCAGCGAGGCGGAGACCAGTTCGGCCAGATTGCCCGCCGCCACGCCCGGCACGCTGCCCGGCTTGCTGGTGGAGGGGATGTTCAGCGCGCGGCTGCCATCGACCCCGACATAATGGCCGTTGCTGTCCAGACTGAAGCGGCTGGCCACCACCTCCAGCCTGATATGATCGGCCAGATTGGCCCCGAAGCGCCCGAAGAAGGAGAGCGTGTCGGTATCCTGCAACTCGCTGTTGTTGGGGTCGATGCCGATGCGCGTGCCATGGCCGTCGAGATAGACGCCGCGCCGTTCGAAGGCGACGCCGCCGGTCAGGTCCAGCGCGCCGCCCTTCCAGCTGAGCAGCCCGCCCGCCTTGCCGCCCAGCGAGGCGCCGGAAAAGCTGTCCCCCGCATTGGCCTGAAACATCACGCGGCCGCCAAAACCGTCTTTCACGGGCGGGCGCACCGTCACCTGATTGACCACGCCGCCCGTCGCCCCGATCCCCTGCAAGGCGTTCGAGCCATAGATCACCTCGACGCGATCGATGAAGAACGGATCGATGGTGTAGCCGTCGCGGGCATCGTTGCGGATCGGGGTCGATTGCGGCACGCCGTCGATGGCATAGAGCGGCGAGCGGCCCCGCAGCCGCACGCCTGTCACGTTGATCTTTTCCTGCGTGGGCGAAAAGGCGGGCAGCAGCGCCGAAACCGCATCGAGCGTCGATCCCGAAATGGCGACCTGCCGTGAAAGATCGGCCTTGTCGATCACATCGATGGTGAGCGGCAGGGCGCTGGCGGGCAGCACGGTGCGGGTGGCCGTGACCACGATGCTGTCCGGCTGGCGGGAGGTGGAGGCCTCCACCGGCTGCGCGACAGGCCTGGGGCGCTCCGGCCTGCTGCGGACCGGGTGCGGGGCGGCTGTGGGCCGGGCCGCGAGGGAAAAGCCGCCGCGCCCATCGGATGTTGCATCGAGACCGCTGCCGGCCAGCAGACGATCCAGCGCCGCGGCGGGCGTGTAGCTGCCCTGAAGCCCGGCGCTGCGCCGGCCGCGCGTCAGCGCCGGATCGAACACGATCATCACGCCGGTCTTGCGGCCCAGTTCGGTCAGCGCCTGGCCCAGCGATCCGGCGTGAATGTCGACCTGGCGCGGGGTCTGCGCGGCCTGAGCCTGTGCCGGTCCGGCTTGCGCCCCCATGCTCGCGGCCAGAATTGCGAGCGCCGTCGCCCCGTGCATGCCCTTGAATGTCGTCACCGGTTGCTTCCCCGTTCGATATGGTTTCGCCAAGGGGGACGGATGAGATGAAAAATCGGGAACCGGGCGCGGCGATTTTATGGCGCGGCGCCGATGCGCAGCCTGCCGTCCCCCTCGCGCGACAGGCGCAGGCCGGTCGAGCGCGCCAGCCCGTCGACCGCGCGGTCGGTGTCGGTGAGAGGAAAGCTGCCCGAAACACGGATGCCCGAGAGAGCCGCCGCATCGAAACGCACGGGCTGGCGGCGATAGCGGTTTAACGCGTCAAGCACCTGCGCCACGGGCTGATCGTCGGCGGCGAGCCAGCCTTCGGCCCAGCCTGCCGCCGTGGCGGGGTCGACACGCCCCAGCGGGGTGAGGGCGCCATGCGCCATCCGCGCCCGGTCGCCGGGCAGCAGGTCGGCGCATGGTGCGGGCGCCGATCCGGCGGGGCAGACGCGCACGCGGGACTCGATCACGGTGACGGTGGTGGCTTCCGCTTCGCGGCTCACGACAAAGGCGGTGCCATGCGCGGTGGCGGTGCCGTCGCTGGTTTCCACGACGAAGGGCCGGTCCTTGTCGCGCGCCACCTTCACCAGAATTTGCCCGCGAAACAGGGAGACTGTGCGCTGCCGGTCGGTGCGGCGGATGTCGAGCGCGGCATCGGTGTCGAGGGTCAGCCTGCTGCCGTCGGCCAGCGCGAGGGTGCGTTGTTCGCCGCGCGCGGTGCGGTCATCGGGGAACCAGCCGCGCACCATCCAGCTTTGCGCCGCCAGCCATCCGCCGCCCGCCAGCAGGGCGAGGGCCAGCGCCAGCCCGCCAAGCCGCCGGGATGTGCGTGAGCGCTGGTCGAGGACGGTCTCGATCGTCTCGCGGTCGATCGCGTCGGTGTGGCTGAATTGCGTGTCGAAAGCGCGCATCCGCTGCAGCGCGAGGCGGTGCAGCGGGTTCAGGCGGCACCATGCCTCGCAGGCGTCGTGGTCGCTTTGGGGGGCTTCATCGGTGGCCAGCTGGGCCGCCCAATGCGCCGCCTGCGCGATCATCTCCGGGGTGGGGCGGGGCGCCGACATTCAATCGGCGTGGGCGAGCGTGTAGCAATGCGCATAGGCCTGCGCGACATAGCGTTTGACCATCCGTTCGGACACACCAAGCCTGAGGGCGGCCTCGGCATAGCGCAGTCCGTCGAAACGGATCAGGGTGAAAGCCTGGCGCGCCTTGCGCGGCAACTGTTCCAGCAGATGCAGGATCGCATCGAGCAATTGGGTGGCTTCGGCAATGCGCTCGGGCGTCAGATGGTCGGCATCCCCCAGATGGGCGGCGGCGACCGTGAGATAGGCCCGTTCGATCTCGCGGCGGCGGATGTCGTCGATCAGGATGCGCCGGGCCAGGGTCGAAAGATAGCTGCGCGGCTCATGGATGGGCGCGGGGTTCTTGGCTTCGAGAACCCGGCAGAACGTATCCTGAGCCAGATCGGCGGCGCGATGGGCGCAGCGTGTATGGCGCCGCAGCCATGAGGTCAGCCAGTTTCCATGCGATGCATAAAGCCTGCCCACGTCCACGGTTGCTGCAACACCCGACACAATCGCCACTCCCTGGCCGCACCGGCTGCCGGCCATCAGTGGGGAGCGGTGAGGTTGAATAGCCCGCTTCCTTAGTTTGTTTGAGATTAAGTCGCAATAACAAGTTTTCCGGCTGCGGCGCTGCATCGGCATGGGCAGGGGTGTCAGCGTTCACCGCCCCGTTTTGCGAAATTTCCAAAACGGGGCGGCGCGCTTTCGGTCTCGATCAGAATTTGTAGCCCACCGTCAGATTATACTCCCTCGGGCGGCCATAGGTGATCTCGGTGCAGCCGCAGAGTGTCGAGAGATCGGTTTCGTTGACGGCATAATGCTTGTCGAACAGATTGGTGATCGACCCGGTGAAGGAAAAGCCTCGATCGTTCTTCCAGATGATCTGCAGACCCGTGACCGAATAGCCTGCCAGCCGCTCGCTGTCGAAGTTGCGGATGTTGGTGTAGAAGGAGCTGATCGAATTCCAGTTGGCCGAGAACGTCACAGCGCCATTCGCGACATTGACCGGCGGCGTATAGGAGACCGATGCCGCCAACTGGCGACGCGGCGCATAGGTCGGCGTGACGTCGCGATACACGCCCGGCGCGATCGGCAGGTTGTGGACGGTGCTCTTGTTGTAGGAGCCGCTGCCCTGAAGCTCCAGCCCCTTGACCGGGCGCAGGGTGATGGCCGCTTCCGCGCCATTGGCGGTTGCATTGGCATTCTCCACGAAGCCGCCAGCGGTCAGGAAAAGGAAGGCCTGATAGTTGCTGTAGTCATAGTGGTAGGCACCGGCATCGAGCAGCAGCTTGCCGCCCAACAGCGTGGATTTGATCCCGCCTTCATAGGAGACCAGCGTTTCAGCGCCATAGGGCACTTGCGCGGCAGTCAGCGCAGCGCCGCCGGGCAGCTTGTTGTTGTAGCCCGAACCGCGCACGCCACGGTTGACGCTGGCGTAGATCAGCCAGTCACGCGACGGCTTGTAGCTGAGCCCAACCTTGCCGGTCCAATAGGTGTTGGCATTCTTGCCGACATAGGAAGGTTGCGCGGTGAAGAGATAGGTGGACGGATCAGTGTTGAGGTTGAAATTGTCCAGATTGGCATAGCCGTTGGACGTCAGCGCGTAATTCGCGCTCTCGCGGATAAGGCGGCCGCCCAGGGTAAAGGTCAGCCGGGGTAGCACTTCATATTCCGCCTGCCCGAAGATCGAGCCGGAACGCTTGTGCATGCGCGTGACATTGGCGGTGTCCAGCCCGCTGGCGGCATAGGCCGGATAATACAGCGCGGCATAGCCCGATCCGGCGGGCATGATGTAGCCCGACTGGGTGCGCACGACCATGTCGAGATAATAGAGGCCGGTGTTCCACACCAGCTTGTCAGTCTTCCCGGTGGCGCGAAGCTCCTGCGTGAAGGATTCGGTCTGGCCGTTGGTCGAAACGTCCAGGAAGTTGACCGGATCATTGTCGCCATCCAGCTTCAGATGTTTGACGATCTTGTAGTAATCGGTGGTGCTCAGGATCTGGAAGCTGCCCGCGTCATAGTTGAGGTGCAGCGCAAGATCGCCCGAACGCATGCCGGTGCAATCCGAACAGGCGTAATCCACATTGGTGTAGCGCGAGCCGATCGGCCCGGCATTGTAGCCCAGCGAGTCGATGTGGTTGGGGGTGTAATAGCCGCTGACGACGCGGTTCTGGCTGTCCCTCACCGCCGTGGTGGCGATCGAGGTGTAGGGCGCGCTCGACATGTTTTCGTGGAAATAGGTGCCCGAAAGGCGCGCGGTCAGATTGTCGCCCAGCCTGGTCTGGATCTGCAGGCGTGCGGCATAGGTTTCCTGCCCGCCCAGATCGGGCTTGCCGGGGTAGAGGTTGCGCAGCCAGCCATCGTTGCGGTCCATCAGCAGCGAGACGCGGGCCGTGGTGTCGCCTGAAATCGTGCCGCCGGCCGCGCCTTCGACCCTGACATGGTTGAAGGCCCCATAGGTGGCGTTGATGTAGCCCTGCGTTTCGGCGGTGGGTTTGGCGACCACGAGGTTGACGAGGCCGCCCGTGGAATTGCGCCCGAACAGCGTGCCTTGCGGGCCCTTGAGCACTTCGACATGATCGAGATCGAACATCGCCGAGCTTTGCGCCTGCACATTGGGCAGATAGGTGTCATCGACATAGACGGCGACCGGCGCCTCGGCGCTGTCGTTGAAATCGCTGAGCGTCACGCCGCGGATCGAGAAAGCGGCGGCCTGCCCGCCGGTGTTGGAGGCTACGGTCACGCCGGGGATCATGCGGCCCACATCGACGATGTTGTTGATGCCTTTCGTGCGCAGTTCGGCGCCTGAAACGGCGGCCACGCTGACAGGGACATCATGAAGGTTTTGCTGGCGACGCTGGGCCGTCACCACGATGTCATTGCCGGTTTGGCCCGCCTGATCGGCGGCGGGTGGCGTAACGGGCGCAGCGGCCTGCGCGAAGGCGGTTGCCGGCATCAGGGCGCAAAGCGCCGCCAGGCAGGAAGATTGCTTCATGATATCCCTCATTGATGGATCTCCCCTGGATCGTGCTGAAAAGGTCCTGCGGATCGCGGTCGGTGGATTGTTAGCGTCGGATTGCCCCCGATCTGGCTACTCATTACCGAGCGACACTCTTTTATGAATCTCAGTCACTGTCAAGCGTGTTTCTCGATCCAATACGTCGGATGGCGTAGGGATGGGGTTTGGGTTTGAATTTTATGGAATAAATTGTATTTTTATCAGTCTGATCCAGGGGATCTGGCAGGCTTGCATCTGTTGGTGCCCGGCGTGTCCGCGTGCAGTTGGCAGATGAGAATCTCACGCCTTGAATATCATTTTTGTTTGAGTGAAAATTCACTCCAAAATATTGCCAAGGCAGGTCGTGCCGCCTAGGTGGGCGGAAGGCATGGTGGGAGTAGGGTGAATGGTGCAGGTCAAGAAAGCGGATGTGCGCGAGGCGATCCTTGCCGCGGCGTTCGATCTCTTTTCCGAACGGGGTTATGTGGCGACGACGGTTTCGGCCATCGCCAAGGCTTCCAGCATGACGGTGGCCAATCTCTACGTCTATTTCCCGAGCAAGCTGGTTCTGCTCTACGCCATCTACGAGCCATGGATGCTGCGCCAGCTTGAAGATCTGCGCGCCGCCGTGCTGCCCTATCGCTCGCCTGAAACCCGGCTGCGGCGGCTGATTCTCGGTCTGTGGCGCGATATTCCCTCGATCGGGCAGGGGTTGCCCAACTCCATCGTCGAAGCTCTGGCCAGCACGCCGCCTTCTGAGGTCAAGCCCAACAATCTGCTGGTGCAGGTCGAGGCGCTGCTGTCCGACCTGCTGCGCGAAATCCTACCTGAAGAGCGCCATTTCCTCGTTGAGGGCGGCTTGCTGTCGCATATGATGTGGATGGCCTTCGACGGTTTTGCCATCAATCGCCGTCTGGGCGATGTGCGGGATATGGATGCGCTGGCCGATCTGTGGGTTGGCATGCTGCTGGGCGGCGCTGAATAATCAGCCTTTTATGGCCGTTGCGGTGAAAGCGTGAGGTGGATCAACCGCCGCGCGCCGAGGCTTCGCACCTGACTTTGCCCTGAACGGTCTGCTCCATGCGTGATGACCGCGCAGCACCGGCCTGTGCCCATCGGCGACATGCATTCGCTTTTCAGACATTCCGTCAAACCTGCGCAGAAATGCCACTTGACTCCCATTTTCACTCAATACAGAATAACGCTCGGTTTTAAGCCAACATGTTTGGTTGGAGAGCATCCTATGAGCAGCGCAGCACGACTGCACGACCGCTATCCTGAGCTTGGTCGCGATCCCTTGCCCATCGATCCCTATGTCTCGAAGGACTATTGGGAGCGGGAAAAGAAGCATCTTTTCAAAAAGACATGGCTGCAGGTCGGCCGCGTCGAGGAATTGAAGAAGACCGGCGATTACTTCGTCAAGAAGCTTCATGCCTGCGATGCCGAAGTGGTTGTCGTGCGCACCAAGTCGGGTGACATCAAGGCCTATCACAATGTCTGCGCCCACCGGCTGAACCAGGTCGTCTATGAAGAGCGCGGCAACACCCGCAAATTCTTCTGCAAGTTCCACGGCTGGGCTTACGATCTCGACGGCAAGCTCACCGGCGTGCCGGACGAGGAGTTCTTCTTCGATCTGGATCGCTGCAAATATGGCCTCAGCAAGGTGGCCTGCGATGTCTGGCAAGGCTTCATCTTCGTCAACATCGATCCCGAACCGGCGCTGAGCCTCGCCGACTTCATCAAGCCGATGTATGAAGGGATCGAGGGCTATCCCTTCGAGAAGTTCACCAGCTGCTTCTCCTGGACCACCGAGGTCAACTGCAACTGGAAGCTGGCGCTCGACGCTTTCCAAGAAGCTTATCACGTTGCCTATGTCCACGGCCATTCGATCGCCGATGCGATCAAGGCCGACGATGGCGGCAGCCTGCACCCCATCGATGGCGAATGCGGCGAATACCACCGCCGCCTCTCGATGGCGGGCAATACGCGCACCGTCTATGGCAACCCGCAGGCCGCGACGCAGAGCGCCGAGGCTGCCTCCGCCACCATCGCCCATGCCGCCAAGGAGCGTCCCATTGCCTCTGCGGCCTTGCGCGCCGGGGCGGGCAAGACCAAGCTGTCCTTCGGGCCGGAGGATCTGCCCGAAGGCCTGAACTGGACCGGCAGCCCGGACTGGATCTTCGACATCAATGTCGTTTTCCCGGAATTCTATCTCTCGCTGCGGCCCAACTATTATCAAGCCTATAACTTCCGTCCGATCTCGGAGAACAGGACGCTGGTCGACGCCCGTGTCTATTATCCCGAAATGGAAGGCGCAGGCGGGCGTTTCTATCAGGAATACATGAAAGTCGCGCTGCGCGACGTGCTTCTGGAAGACATGTCGACGCTCGAACGCACTCAGACCGCAACCGAGACCGGCGCCAAGAGCCACATCATCCTGCAGGATTACGAGCTGATGTGCCGCCATGGCGCCGCCGTCGTCGACCGTATCCTCGATGCCGCCGAAGAGAAGGAACCGGCATGAGCACTGCCACCTTGCCTGAAGGCTTCGCCGATCTGCTGCCTTTCACCGACTGGTGTCTGGCCAGCGAGACCGAGCGCAACATCCATCGCCATACCGTAGGCATGCCCCGCATTCTGGCTTTCCGCGATGCCATCCTGCCGCGGGTGGACGACATCGTCGCCTATCTTGAGCGCAACCGGCTGGAGGATATGCCCGAAAGCGACCTGCCGCTGATGCATATGCTGCTCTCGCTCGCCGAGATCGCCCCCGCCATCGAGTTCTACAACCAGCCTGCGGTGATCGATGGTTACGACTCCCGCCGTTTCGCGGCGGAAGAGAACTTCGTCCTGCGCCCCGCGCTCTGAAAGGTCCGATCATGGCCAAATGTCGTGTTTTCGCCATCGATGACGGGCTGAAGACCGTTGTCGAGGGTGGCCTCTACACCAAGCATCTCTACGGCGAGAATCTCAGCGTCTCGGTGGTGAAGTTCACCCTGCCCAAGGGGCCGGACCTGCCCGCCAAGACGCATTTTCACGGTGAGGAGGCCTCGTTGCAGATCGTGGGCGGCTGCGAGATCATCGAGGGTGACGGCGATGCCGGCGATCCGGTCACCGTCATGGGATCGCGCTCGGCGGTGATCATCCCGGAAGGGCTGCATCACTACGGCACCAATTCCTATGGCGCCCAGCAGATGAGCCTGCGCCTCAACATCGTCTCGCCCCCGCGCCGCGAATTCGGCCCGGAGGATGCCGCCCCCTATTACCCGCTCAAGGAGCGCGAGGCATGAGCGTCACCCAAACGGCCCGGTGCATCCGCGCCACCGCCATCCATGACGGGGTTGTCGAAGCCTCCGGCGACGCGCTGACCTCCCAGTTGCGCGATTTCGCGCAGGGCGAGGTGCTGAGCGTGGACGCCAGCCAGCTTTTCGAGGAAGTCGGCGCGATCCTGCAGGGTGTCTTCCATGTTAGCGCGGCGGGCGAGGCGTATGATCTGGTCGCGGGTGAAGGCATCGTCATCCCGCGCGGCGAGCCCCGGCAGTGGACCTGCACCGAAGGCCCCGGCGTACTCTATCGCTGCACCACGCGGCTGGAGCCCGAGGCATGACACGCGTGCTGATCGTGGGGGCGGGCCATGCCGGCGGCCGCGTGGCGGAGCATCTGTCGCGCGCAGGGTTCGCCGGAGAGGTGATGCTGGTCGGCGATGAAGCCGTGCCGCCTTACGAGCGTCCGCCCCTGTCGAAGGACTATCTGGCGGGCAAGCAGCAGGCCGGGGCGCTGCTGCTGTTCGATCCCGCGATCGCCACGCCCGGCTTGCGCCATATCCATGGCCGCGTTGCCCGCATCGATGCGCAGGCGCGCATCGCCATGCTCGAAAGTGGCGAGGCGCTGGCCTATGACGCGCTGGTGTTGGCCACCGGCACCGCCGCGCGTCAAGTGAGCATTCCCGGCTCCGATCAGGCCTCGGTCCATGTGCTGCGCACCATCGCCGATGCCGACCGCCTTCGCGCCGACCTGCTGACCGCGCGCCATCTGGCGGTGGTGGGCGGCGGCGTCATCGCGCTGGAGGTGGCCGCCACCGCCCGCGAGATGGGCGTCGAGGTCACCGTGATCCAGCTTGACCGCCGTGTGATGGAACGCTGCCTCACCCCGACCATGTCGCAGTGGCTCAGGACGCAGCATGAGGGCAAGGGCGTGCGCTTCCTGTCGCAGGCTGTGGTCACCGCGATGGACGCCGCCACGGTCTTTGCCGAGCGGGCGGGGGAAGATGGCCAGACCGTGCCCGCCGATTGCGTGCTGATTGCCGCCGGCGCTGTGCCGGTGCTGCCGTTGATCGAGGGTGTTGACATCGACACCAGCGACGGCGTGCTGGTCGATGCCTTCTGCCGTGTTCCGGGCCATCCCGACATTTTCGCGGTGGGTGATATCGCCCGCATGCCCACCGGGGAGGGCGCGCGGCGTCAGGAAACCTGGCGCAACGCCGAAAACGGCGCGCAGGCCGTCGCCAGGGCCCTGTGCGGCGAGGGCGAGAGCTATGACGAACTGCCCTGGATGTGGACCGATCAATATGGCCACAACATTCAGGTGGTCGGCGCTCCCGGCGCTGACGATATGGAAATCCGTCGCGGCGATCTGGACGAAGGACGCGCCGCGCTGTTCTACCTGAACGCCGAAAACCGCATGACCGGCGCGATCCTGCTCAATGAAGGCCGCCAGCGCCGCTGGGTGGAGGCTCTGATCCGCGCGGGCAAGGCTCTCGATCCGGCGCAGCTTGCCGATGGGGCCATCGCGCTCAAGGTGCTGGCATGAGCGATCTGGCCCGCCGTCTGCAAAGGCTGGAGGATCTGGCCGATCTTCACGCCCTGAAGGCGCGCTACACCGCATGTGCCGATGCCAAATACACGCCCGCCCGCCAGCTTGCGCCTGGGGCGGCGCTGCGCGCGGCGGCGCAGGGGCAGGCGGACTGCTTCACGCCGGACGCCATGTGGGAAGCCGGCGACGGTTTTGGCGGGCATATCACGGGCCGCGCGGCGCTGGCCGAATGGTTCGCCCGCCCGCCATGGCGCTTCGCGCTGCATCTCTATGCGGCGCCCGAGTTCACGCTGGAGGAGGATCGGGCCCAGGGCCTGTGGCGCCTGTGGCAGGTGGCCACCCCGGCGCAGGGCGATGAGGCCGTGCTGCTGCTGGGCATCACCCATGAAACCTATCGCCGCATGCCTGATGGCCAATGGCTGATTTCCGGCATGCGTTTCGAACAGACCCATATCGCCCCTCTGGGGGCGGAGGCGCGGGCGGCTTTGGCCCCGGCCCTCCCTCACGAAAGCTGAAAGTCATGCAGATGATGAAGGACCGCATGGAAGGGGTGCCCGCCTGCACCTTTCCCGTCGTGGAGGCGCCCTATCCGGTGATCTCCAACGATTGGGTGAACGGCGAATACAAGCTGCTGGTGGTCGAGGCGGAGGCGGCGGGCCTTGCCGCGCGCGCCGGGCAATTCTTCCATCTCGCTTGCCCGCCCGAAGGCGAGAACGACAATTTCCTGCGCCGCCCGATGAGCATCCACCGCATCGACCGCGAGCGTGGCCAGCTCCATTTCCTTTACAAGGTACAGGGCAATGGCACGCGGGCGCTGGCCACGCTGCAGCCGGGCGACACGCTTGATGCCCTCGGGCCGGTGGGGCAAGGCTTTTCGCTGCCGGCCGCCACGCAGCATGTGTTGATGGTGGGGCGCGGTGTGGGCCTGGCCACGCTGGCGCCGCTGGCGCAGATGGCCATCGCTCAGGGTGCGAAGGTGACCGCCGTGCTCAGCGCCCGTTCGCAGGCGCTGGTGATGGGGCGGCAGGTGCTGGAGGAGGCGGGCGCCAGCGTCCATGTCGTCACCGATGACAATTCGGACAGCGATGTCGTCTCGCTCGAAGGCTTTATCCGGCGGCTGCATGCCGCATCGCCGGTCGATTTCATGGCCACCTGCGGCTCCAACCGCCTGCTGATGCTGCTTCAGAAGCTGTCCGAGGAATTCGGCGCCGCCGGGCAGGTGGCACTTGAACAGCGCATGGGCTGCGCGCTGGGCATGTGCATTGCCTGCGTGCGCGCCTTCCGCAAGGAGCCGGGCGCCGAGGCGCTGACCTATCGCCGGGTGTGCTGGGAAGGCCCTGTGTTCGATATGCGGGAGACGGTGGCATGGTAGATCTTTCGGTCCGCATCGGCGATCTTACCCTCGCCAATCCGGTGATGTCGGCCTCGGGCACCTTGTCCGAGGGGCTGGGCGATGTCTTCGATCTCAGCCTGCTGGGCGCCATCGTCACCAAGACGATCACGGATGACCTGAGGGAGGGCAACCCGCCGCCGCGCGTTGCCGAATTGCGCAATGCCACGCTGTTTTCCATCGGCATCCCCAGCAAGGGCGCTGCGTATTTCCGCGAGAACACCGTGCCCTTCTACCAGCGCTACAACGCGCCGATCGTTGCCAGCGTCTCGGCCAACACCATCGAGGAGTTCGGCGCGCTGGCCGCCAAGATCAGCGTGCCCGGCGTAGCCGCGATCGAGGCCAATGTCTCCTGCCCCAACCTGAAGGCGGACGGGATGGCTTTCGGCATGGATGCCCAGGCCACGCGCGAGGTGGTGCAATCCATGACCGCGGCGACCAGACTGCCGATCTGGGTCAAGCTTTCGCCCAATGTCGGCAACATCGCCGCCATCGCCCGCGCGGCGGAGGAAGGCGGCGCCAGCGCGCTGGTGGTGGCCAACGCTCTGCTGGCGATGGCCATCGACATCGAGACGCGGCGTCCCAAGGTGGCCAATCTGATGGGCGGCATCACTGGCCCGGCGGTGAAACCCGTGCTGTTGCGCATGGCCTATCAGGCGGCGCAGGCGGTGCAGATCCCGGTGATCGGCTGCGGCGGCATTTCCAGCGCCGAGGACGCCATCGAATATATGCTGGCCGGGGCCAGCGCGGTGCAGGTGGGCACGGCCAGCTTCGTCAGCCCCAACATCATGCCGCGCATCATCAAGGGCATCGAGGCCTATTGCGAGCGCCATGGCGTCTCGCGCATCGCCGATCTGACCGGCACGATGCGCAAGTTCGATGCCGAGGCGCTGGCCATGCGGGGGTCGCTGTGATGGAGGGCTGGCATGATGTGGGCGGACAGGACGACCTCTTTTCCGGGGGCCAGTGCCGGGGCATCGTCATCGATGGGCTGAAAGTCGGTCTTTTTCTGGTGGATGGCGCGATTCATGCCATCGATGACCTGTGCTCGCATGGCAATGCCCTGCTTTCGGATGGCGAGTTGGAGGGGCATGAGATCGAATGCCCGCTGCATGCCGGCTTGTTTGACATCCGCTCGGGCAAGGCGTTGTGCGCGCCGCTGACTCGCGACGTGCGCCGCCATCAGGTGCGCGTGATGGCCGGGCGCGTGCTGGTGCAGGTGGCGGCATGAGCCTCCCGCGTGTTGCCCTGATCGGCACCGGCGGCACCTTCGCCATGGTGGGGCGCCATGATTTCGACTGGGTGGAATATGGCGAGAGCGGCATCGTCCAGCCCATCGATGCGCTGGTCGGCGCTGCGCGGGGCTGGGGGCTGGCCGATCTGCGGACGGTCGATTTCCGGCAGTTGGGCAGCACCGGCATCACGCCGGGCGACTGGCTCGACCTCTACCGCCTCCTGCGCGGTCTGGGGACGGGAACGGGCGCGCCCGAGGGATGTGTCATCACCCATGGCACCGCCACGCTGGAAGAGACCGCTTTCTTCCTTTCGCTGGTGTGGCGCGGCTCGATGCCGGTGGTGCTGACCGGCGCGCAACGCCCGCCCAACACCGCGGGCAGCGATGCCCAGGCCAATCTGCGCGGGGCCATCGCCGTGGCGGCCTCGCCGCTGGCGCAGGGGCTGGGCGTGCTGGTGGTGATCGACAATCTGGTCTTCGCCGCCCGCGATGTCGCCAAGACCTCATCGGGCGCGCTGGACGCCTTCGAGGCGCCGCAGTTCGGCCCGCTGGGGCGGGTGGAGGCCGATGGCACGCTGGTGCTACGCCACCGCCCCGCGCCCTTGCGCGATCCGCTGGATCTGGCCGATGGGCTGGAGGGCGCGCAGAGCCTGCCGCGTGTCGATATGGCTTTGTCCTACGCCGGGGCCGATGGCGCGGCCATCGACGCCTTCGTTGCGGCGGGCGCGCAGGGGATCGTCAGCGCGGGTCTGCTGCCGGGTCGCCCCGCCAATGGCGAACAGGCCGCCATTGCGCGGGCCGTGGCCGCCGGGGTGAGCGTGGTTCAGGCCACTCGCGGGCTGCGCGGCAATGTCGTACCTCAGGCCTTTCTGGACCGGGCGGGCGTGATTCCCGCCGGCGATCTGGACGCGGCAAAAGCGCGTATTGTCCTGATGCTGGGATTGATGCGAACACGCGATCCCCAGCGTCTGAAGCAGGCTTTCGCGGCATATTGAAGTTTGGGAAGAAGGTGGCTGACTTGACGCATATCGCAGACCATCCGCCACGAACCCGGTCAGGGATCGGGATCTCCACCGTCGCCATGCTGTGCTGGCTGGGGGTGTTTTCGGAAGGCTACAATCTGGGGGTGATGGGGGCGGTGCTGCCCGGCATCCTGAAGGACCCGGAATGGCATCTCACCATGGTCGAGGCCGGGGCGCTGGCCAGCGCGGCGCTGGTGGGCATGTTCGTGGGAGGCATCGGGATCGGCGCGATCAGTGACCATTGGGGACGCCGCCGTTGCTTTATCGGCTGCTTTGCGCTGTTGACGCTGACCATGGCGGCAGCGGCGGCGGTGCATCAGTTGGCGCTCTTCGCGGTGCTGCGTTTTCTCAGCGGCATCGGCATCGGCGGGATCATTCCCGTGGCCGCCGCGCTGACCAGCGAGTTCGCCGCGCCCGAGCGGCGCAACCGCGAGTTCACCCTGATGTATTCGGGCTATGCGGTCGGCATTTTCGTGGCGGCGCTCGTTTCCTATTTCCTGCTGGCCAGGCTGGGCTGGCGCGCGGTGATGGGGATTGGCGGGGGCCTTGCGGTGTTGCTGCCCGTCGTCATCGCGGCGCTGCCGGAATCGGTGGCCTATCTGCTGCGCAGCGGTCAGCCGGAGAAGGCGATGTTCACCGCCGCGCGCTTTCAGGTGGCGATGCCCGCGGCGGGCGACCCGGGCCCGAAGGAGAAGGGCGGTTCGGTGATGGCGCTGTTCGGACCCTCGCTGCGCCGGGCCACGGCCGGTTTCGCGCTGACCTATATTTTCGGCATGATCCTGGTCTATGGCCTCAACACCTGGCTGCCGCAGATCATGCGTTCGGCGGGTTATGATCTGGGGCCGAGTATCCTGTTCCTTGGCGTGTTCGCGCTCTCCTCGGCGGTGGGCGGGGTGGTGCTGGGGGCGATCTCTGACAGCATTGGCCAGCAGCGCACCATCTGCGCGGCCTTTGCTGTGGGCGTGGCGGCGGTGCTGGGCCTGTCGTACCATATGCCGCAACTGCTGACCTATATGGTGGTGGCGGTGGCCGGGATCGGCACGGTGTCTGCCTCGGTGCTGCTCACCTCCTATGCCTCGGCCTTCTACCCGCCGCATCTCAAATCCACGGCGGTGGGCTTTTGCGGCAGCATCTCGCGCAGCGGAGCAATCGCCGGGCCGATGATCGGCGGGCTGGTGGCGGCGCAGGGCTTGCCCTTTATCTGGAATTTCATGATCTATGCGCTGGCGGGGGTGATCTCGGCCTGCTGCATCCTGATCGTGCCGGGGCGCTCTGCCGGGGAGCATGGCGCATGAAAAGCCTGCCATGGTGGACCGCGCTGCTGGCGATGTCCGCGCCGGCCCATGCGCAGACGCCGGAGATGGCGGCGCGCGCCCTGGTTGGCGGCGGCGCTTTTCACAAGGCGCAGATGCGGATCGCTCAGGATTACGACCGCATCGTCGAGGAGACGATCCGCATCACGCAAGTGCCCGCGCCGCCCTTCAGGGAAAGCGCCCGCGCCGCGCTGCTGGCCGGGATGATGCGCGACGCCGACCTGGCCGATGTCACCATCGACGCGGAGGGCAATGTCACCGGTTTGCGCCGGGGCGCCGCTCGGGCGGGCGGCCCGTTGCTGGCGGTGGGCGCGCATCTCGACACCGTCTTTCCCGAGGGCACCGATGTCCACGTGCGGCGCGAGGGTCATCTGCTTCACGCGCCTGGCATCACCGACAACAGCGTCAGTCTGGCCGTGATGCTCGAACTGGCGCGCGCGCTGGATGCGGCAGGCCTCAAGACCCGGCAGGATATTCTGTTCGTCGCCAATGTCGGCGAGGAGGAGCGCGGCGCCTTTCGCGGTGTGCGCTATCTGCTGGGCCAGGGCCCCTACGCGCACCGGATCGCTGCCTTTATCGGGCTTGAGCCGGGCGACAGCGGGGGGATCACCACCACGGGCGTCGGCGTGCATCGCTATGATGTGACTTTCACCGGGCCGGGTGGCCATTCGCTGTTCCAGTTCGGTCTGGTGAGCCCGGTGGCGGCGATGGCCGATGCCATCGTGCGCTTCGACCGCTTCCAGCCTGACCCCGCGAAGGGCACCACGGTGTTCAACGTGGGGCTGGTCAAGGGCGGCACCTCGATCAATGCGATTCCCGCACAGGCGGTGATGTCGGTGGACATGCGCTCGACCGACAGCGCCGAGCTGGCCCGGGTCGAGGCGTGGTTCCGCAATGCGCTGGCCGATGCGCTGGCGGCGGAAAACGCGACGCGCTCCACCGCCAATGGGGCGGTGGCCGCTCAGGTGGCGTCGGCATTGCCCATTGAGCGGCCAGTGACCCACGTGGCCGAGGATGCTCCGCTGGTGCTTCAGGCCAAGGCTGCCATCCGCGCGCTCGGCACCAGTCCGGCAAGCCGCTTCGGATCGGCCGATTCCAACATTCCCCAATCTCTGGGCATTCCGGCCATCACGCTGGATTCCGGGTTCAAATATATCTCGCCGCATTCGCCGCAGGAAACCATGGTGCTCGACCGCCCGACCAATCTTCGGATTATCGCGGGCACGCTGGCGGCGGTGGTTCTGGCAGCGGGCGCGGCGCATTAGGAGGCTTTTATGTTTTCATGGTTTCTTACCTATTCGGCCTCCGCTGCCGACCAGCGCGTGAGCGACGCCGACAAGGCCGCCATCGCCGAGATCCTGCGCGCGGCGCCGGGCATTGAACGGGCGCATATCTTCACCCCCACCGTGGCGCGCGACAAATATTTCGACGATGGCCCGTCGCCGATGCTGACGCTTCAGCTCTTCTTCCCGCGGCTGGAAACGCTGGAGGCGGCAGCGAGCCGCGACGGGGCGTTGAGCCAGCTCGATCCGGCGCATTTCGCCAGCCTGAACGGGGCGCAAGCGGCCCATCAGGCGATGTGGACGCGGCCTTATCCCACGCCCTCCACGCTGACGCAGCCCGCCGCGCCGCCCTGCAGCTATCTGGTGCATTACCCCGGTCATGCGGACAATCTGAACGACTGGCTGCGCTATTATCTCGCCCATCATCCGCAGGTGATGCATGACTTCCCCGGCATCCGCGAGATCGAGATTTTCACCCGTGTGGACTGGGCCCATGAACTGCCCTGGCCGGTGCTGACCTATATGCAGCGCAACAAGCTGGTGTTCGACAGCGCCGAAGCGCTGGAAACCGCGCTGCACTCGCCGGTGCGCGAGGAGATGAAGGCCGATCGCGCGCAGTTCCCGCCTTTCGAGGGCGGCAACATCCATTATCCGATGGTGACCGAAACCGTGGTGGGGCCCGCGCTGGTCCCGATGGCGCGATGATGCGCCTGCGGTTGCTGGGCGCTCTGGCGCTGGTTTTGGCGGTTCCGGGCGGCATGGCGCAGGCGGCGCCTGCGGCGCAGCCGGTCGATCCCGCACCGCGTCAGGTGGTGGTGGATTGGCATGTGCCGATCACCATGCGCGACGGGGTGACGCTCAATGCCAACATCTACCGCCCGGCGGCCAGCAGCGGGCCTTTGCCGGTGGTGCTGACGATCACCCCCTACACCATCGACACGCTGCACAAGACCGGCAGCTATTTTGCGAGGCATGGCTTCGTCTATGCGGCGGTCGACACGCGGGGGCGGGGCGGTTCGCAGGGCGTGTTCCGCCCGACCACCCATGAGGCCGAGGACGGCGTCGATGTGATCGACTGGCTGGCGCATCGGCCTTTTTCCGATGGACGGGTGGTGATGTGGGGCGGCTCCTATGCCGGGCGTAACCAGCTGGTGATCGCCACGCAAAAGCCTGAGGCCCTGAAGGCCATCGCACCGGTCTCCGCCGGGTTTTTCGGGGTTGATCGCGGCATGCGGGCCAACATCCCGATCACCCAGCCCATGACCTGGGAAGCGCTGATCGGCCAGAAGACCGCCAATCCGCAGGCCAGCGCCGACAATGACTATTGGCTGGGCGCCATGGCCGAACTGGCGAGCGGCAAGATCTCGTTCCGCCAGTTCGACAGCTATGTCGGCTTGCCCAGCGCGCAGTGGCAGGCCAATCTGCAGCATCCCACGCTTGATGCCTATTGGGCGAACACCACCGGGGACGCCAGCGCGCTGACCGCTGCGCAGCTGTCGCGCGTGACCATTCCGGTGCTGGCGATCACCGGGGATTACGATGCTTCGCAGGTGGGGCTGCGCCACTTCATGGCGCTGCATGACGGCGCCGTAACGCCTGCCGACCGCGCGATGAACGCCATGGTGATCGGCGCATGGGATCACCATGCCACGCGCGAGGCCAAGCGCATCGTCGGCGGCGTCGATTTCGGACCGGGCAATGTGGTGGATCTGCTCGATCTGCATCGCCAATGGTATGACTGGGTCTTGGGCCGGGGGCCCAAGCCCGCGTTTCTGACCGATCAGTTTGTCTACTATCAGGGCGGAGCGAATGCGTGGCGTTCCGCGCCCAGCCTTGCCGCGGCGACCGTTGCGCAACAGACCTTGTGGCTGGCATCGAAGGGTGGGTCATCGGGTTCGCTGGCCACGCATGGGGTGCTGGCCGAAAACCCGGGGCGGGCGGTGCAGGATGGCTATGTCTACGATCCTTCCGTGCCGGGTCGCAATGAGGGGATCGAGGGCTATGACATGGTCTCGCCCGATTACCTCACCAATGATGCCGCCGTGCGCCGCCTGAACGGCGAGGGGCTGGTCTATGAGACGCCGGTGCTGGACAAGCCGCTCGATCTGGCGGGGATACCCTCGGCGGAGTTGTGGCTGTCGATGGATGTGCCCGATACCGATATTCGTGTGGCGCTTTATGCGGTGCAGCCCGATGGCACCCAGATATTCCTGTCGCAGGATCAGATCCGTGCGCGTTATCGGACCAGTCTGGAGCGCGAAACGCTGGTGACGCCCGGCAAGCTGGAGCGCTATGATTTCCATCGCTTCGATTTTCTGGCACGGCGCATCCCGGCGGGCGGGCGGCTGCGCCTTGTCATTTCGCCGCTGGGCCTGAGCCTGCATGATGAACGCAATCGCAATTCCGGTGGCGTGGTGGCCGATGAGACGACCAGGGACAATCGGACCGCGCATGTGACGCTGTGGATGGGGCCGGGCCGCAGCCAGCTGCATCTGCCCATAGCCGCAGCCAGGCAGTGATATCCGCGCGAAAGCCGCTCACCTTCTGATATGCGCCAAGGTCATCGGCGCTGGCGGCGCTGCGGCCCGGTCCCTTGGCTGGCGGGGGCGATGTGGAATGCATCAATAGCTAGCATCAATATAAAATCCCGAGAGGGTCGCTCTGCTACGTTAAACGACTTATAGGGATTTTTGGGGTAAAAAGGCCGATTGACCTTATTTCAAAAACGATCAATGATCTTTTATGAAGGCTGGCGATCGGGGAGTCGCCGCCAGAAAAACAGGACGATCAGGGGGCGCTCATGAACATTCACGGGGTTTACAATCGCGGACGGGGTGGCCGTCTCGCGGTGCGGCATGCGGTGGTCGCGCTGAAGGGCGGTTGCGCCTTGCTTGCCTTTTGTCAGGCCTTGCCCGCCATGGCGCAGTCGGGCACGCCCGCCGCGCAGGCCGCCGAACCGGCAGGCGATATTGTCGTGACCGGCTCGCGCATCAGCCGCAAGGATTATGTGGCCGACAGCCCGATCATGACGGTCAGCTCGCAGGCGCTGCAAAGCACGGGCGATGTCACCATCGAGGCGAAGCTCAACACGCTGCCGCAATTCGTGCCGGGGGCGACCGCCTATACGAACAATGTGGCCAGCAGTGGCCAGGCGACGCTCAACCTGCGCGGCCTTGGCGCTTCACGCAACCTCGTCCTGCTCGACGGGCAGCGGATGCAGCCGTCGAGCGCGACGATGGCCATCGATCTCAACACGATGCCCTCGATCCTGCTGGACAATGTCGAGGTGATCAGTGGCGGCGCTTCGGCGGTCTATGGTTCCGATGCCGTGTCTGGCGTGGTCAATCTGAAGATCAAGCACCGCTTCACCGGGCTGCAGATGGATGTCCAGTCGGGGCTGAACGGCGCCGGTGACGGGGCCACGCGTGATGTTTCCATTCTGGCGGGCACGAAATTCGCCGGCGGGCGCGGCCATATCATGGGCGCCTTCGAATATTACAACCGCGATGCGGTCTATTCGCGCGATCGCAACTTCTATGCCTCGGCCTTTGCCAAGGGCGGCAACAGCTCCGCTTCCAACACCCTGCCGACCGGAACCTATACGCCCACGGCAGGCAATCTGCCGAATGCCACGGCGCTCAACACGCTGCTGCGTTCCTATGGCTATACTGGTTCGGCCTATTCGAATTCCACGATTCTGGGCTTCAACAACGACGGTTCGCTGTTCACCGACACGAATGGCGTTTTCAACTATCGCGGAACCACTGCCGGCTATGGCGCGCGCGGCACCTCGCTCTATTACGATCCCAATGCGGAAGTGCAGCTGAGCGCGCCCATGACCCGCTATTCGGGTTTTCTGCGGGCGGAATATGATGTCGCCCCCGATACGCTGCTCTATGCACAGGGGCTCTACACCTATTACACCACCACCAGCAACGGATCGGGCACGCTGGCGCAGGGCACGCAGGCGCTGACGGTGCCGGTGACCAACCCCTTCATCCCGGCGGCGCTGTCCTCGCTGCTGGCCTCGCGACCTTCGCCCACGGCCAGCTTCACCGTGGTCAAGCGCTTTAGCAGCGCGGGCCTGCGCGCGATCCAGCATGACAACACGGTCTATCAGATCCTGGCCGGCGCCAAAGGGCATCTCGGGGAGTCCGGCGTCACCTGGGATCTGAGCTATTCGCATGGCCATACCCGCATTGATGACCGTATCACCTCGGGCGGGCTGCTCTATTCGGCGGTGGAAACGCTGCTGAATGCCAGGGATGGCGGGGCCTCCCTGTGCGCTGGGGGGCTCAACGTCTTCGGGGAAAATCCGATTTCGGCCGATTGCGTCAATTACATGTCGCGCCGCACGGACAACCGCACCAGCCTGACCCAGGACAATGTCGAGGGCACGCTGCAGGGCGGGATCCTCAAGCTGCCCGCGGGCGATGTGCGCTTTGCCGCCGGTTTCGACTATCGCGGCGAGGCCTACAACTTCTCGGCCGATCCGCTGCTGCAGAGCAATCCGCCTGCCGTCATCGGCTTCAACACCGCCAGCAACACGCGCGGCAGCACCAAGGTGATCGAGGGCTTCGGCGAACTGCTGGTGCCGGTGCTGGCCGACCTGCCGCTGATCAGGCGACTGGAGCTGGACACCGCCTATCGCTATTCGCATTACAACATCTCGGGCGGGGTCAGTGCCTATAAGGCTGACCTCAACTGGGAGGTTGTCGATCATCTGAGGCTGCGCGGCGGCTATCAGCGCGCGGTGCGCGCGCCCAATGTCGGCGAGCTGTTTCTGGGCTCGACGGTGAACTATGCCTCGCTTGGCTCGGTGCCCAGCGGTGGCGATCCTTGCGATGTCCGTTCGGCCTACCGCACCGGAGCCAATGGCGCCGCCGTGCGCAGCCTGTGTCTGGCGCAGGGCGTGCCCGCCTCGATCATCGACAGCTATCAGGCCAATTATACGCAGGTGCCCGGCACAACCACCGGCAACGGCGCGTTGAAGCCTGAAACCGCCGACACTTTCACCATTGGCGGCGTGCTGAGTTCGCCCTTCACGGCGGCGGCCCTGCACCGGATGAACCTGTCGGTCGATTTCTACAGCATCAGCATCAAGAATGCGGTTGGCACGGTCAGCGGCGTGACGATGGTGGGCAATTGCTTCAACGGCAACAATGCCAATCCCGGCTTCTCGGCCAGCAGCCCCTATTGCCAGAACATCGTGCGCAATCCCGATGGCACGATCTACAACATCAACCAACCCTATCTGAACCTGGGCGGTTATCGCACGTCCGGCGTCGACATCCAGTTCGACTGGAAGATCCCGCTCGATGCCATGGGGCTGCATGCGCCCGGCAGCCTGACGATGAATGTCGTGGCCAATTATCTGGCGAAATTCTCGATCCAGAACCTGCCCTCGACCCCCTTCATCAACTATGCCGGGACGATCGGCAGTGGCACGACCTATGTGCCGTGGCGGATCACTTCGACTGTGGGGTATGAGGGCAATGGCGGCGGCCTGACCCTGCGCTGGCGTCATCTGTCCGGGATGAAGGACTATACTTCAGTCACCACGTCCAATTCGACGGTGCCGGGCGTGCCAAGCTATGACACCTTCGACCTGTCCGCTCACATCAAGGTCACCGAGCGTTTCGATCTGCGTGGCGGTATCGACAATCTGACCGACAAGGCGCCGCTGATTGTCGGGGGGATCGCGGGCTCGACCGACCCGAGCACCTATGATCCGCTGGGCCGTCGCTTCTATGTGGGCGCGCGCGCCAAATTCTGAGCCGGCCGGTCGGAAGAGATCGACCGAAATCAGGTGTGGCTTGAGAAGGGCCGTTGCCGACCGGCAGCGGCCCTTCCTTTTCCGCTAGGCCTCGTCGCGATGGATCAGATCGTCTTGGAAATGCCCAGGAACACCCCGCGACGCGCGCCGAAAGAGGGCGCGCCCACGCCCACGCCGGTGCCGTCGCGCACCTCATAGATCTTGTCGAACAGGTTCTGCACATCGAGCCGCACATCCACGCCGCTGCGGACGAACTTGTGCCCGACCGAGAGGTTGAAGGTGGCGTAATCCGGCAAAGCCGCGCCATTGGGGATCGAGCTGCCATCGGCCAGCGTCAGATCGCTGCGCAGGCCCGAACCGAAGACCATATCCGCCGAAATGCGCGAGCCTTTCAGCACTCCGCTTGACCAGCGCCAGGAGGCGCCCGCCGAACCGCTCCAGGTCTGGTCATGGTCGAGATAGATGTAGTGACTGGCGATATAGGCCAGATCGGCGGCGGCGAAATTGTATTCGTTGGAGGTGATCTGCGTGCCCTGCGCCTTCTCATAGGCGATGTTGCCATAGGCGCTGAAACCGCCATGGGTGTAATTGGCGGTGAATTCGGTGCCGAAGATGCGGCCCTTGGCGTAGTTGAAGGGCGTCAGGATGATCGGCGCGCCGAACTGGCCTTCATCCACCAGATGGGTCGAGCGGCGGAAATAGCCATCCAGCCCCAAAGTCAGGGAGCCGATCTTCTGCTGAATGCCCGCGTCCCAATAGTTCTCGCGCTGGGCATAGGTGGCGGTGTTGGTGCGCACATTGGGCGTGGCAGTGGTGTTGTAGACCTGCGCCAGATTGCTGCTGGCGATCAGCTCGAAGGGCGCGGGGGCGAAATAGCGGGCATAGCCGGCATGCACCGTGGTGCTGTTGGTGGGCGTCCACACCATATTGACGCGCGGGCTGAGCTGGCGTTCATCGCGCAAGCCGTCGTTTTCATCGAAGCGCGCGCCGAAGTTCAGCACGAAGCGAAGCGTCAGATGCCATTCGTCCTGCAGATAGGCGCTGTAGCTGCGCTGGGTGATGTTGGTGATCGAGGCATTGAGCTGGTCCGGCCCGATGATGTTGCCCGCGCTGTAGCCGTCGAGCGGCTGGGTGGGATCGTAAACATCGCCATCGGTGGGGAAGGTGCCGGTGTTGGTCCAGCTGTGCGAGTTGTCATTCTCGAACAGCAGGCCGCCGCGCAGGGTGTGATGCGCGTTGATCTTATAGGCCGCGTCCCATTGCAGGCCCACGGTGATGTCGCGCTTGCTGGCATATTGCGCGGTGCCGTTGAACAACATCTCACCGACATAATCGGGGCGATAGTCCAGATTGGCCACCCGCCCGAAGGCCGAAAGCTGCGAGGAGAACTGGCCATTGGTGTGCAGCCAGCTCAGCGCACCGAAGCCGAAGGTCTGCAACTGCTGCTCGTTCAAATTCTCGCTGTTGACGCTGGTCACGCCATTGACCGCGACGGGGTTGCCGTTGACATCGGTCTGGCCGCCCACCAGCCCCGTGGGGTTGGGAATCTGGTAATGCTGGTTGGCGTAACCGCCGGTCAGCGCGATCCGGTCATTCTCGCTCAGAATATGGTCGACATAGCCAAAGCCGTTGAACTGGTTGGTGCGGTCATGAATGGCGCTGTAATTGCCATTGACGTTCTCGATGCCCAGATCGCTGTGCTTGTAATCGCCCGAGAAGAACCAGCTTGTCGCCCCCTTGCTGCCGCTGACCGAGACGCTGGGCTCGATGGTCTCATGGCTGCCGCCATAGAGGCTGAAGGTGGCGCTGTTCGCCTGCCCCGATTTGGTGGTGATGTCGATGATGCCCGCCGTGCGCAGCCCATATTGCGCGGGCAGCGTGCCAGTGACGAGGCTCACCTTGTCCACCATGCGCGGTGAGAGCATCTGGCCGAAGACCGCGATGCTTTCGGGCAGGATGATGCCGTTGAGGCGGTATTGCACGCCATTGTGCTCGTCGCGCACATGGAACTGGCCGAACTGGTCCTGGCTGACGCCGGGCATCTGCAGGATGATGTCCTGCATGCCCAGATTGTCGCCACCCGGCAGATTGGCGATGGCCTGCGCATCCAGCGTGTAGGTCGAGGCGCCAAGACTGGGCTTGATGCTTTCGCGCGCATCGTCGAGCCGCTTGGCCGTCACCACGATATCGGCGGGCGCGCCATTGGTTTCGGCAAAAGCCTGGGGCGCGGCGAGCAGCGCGGCGGTGCTGACGGAAAGCGCAAGGACCGAACGAAAGGAGGCATGGAGCATTGGGGGGAACCCTGTCTGGAAACTATGCCTGCCAACTATCGCGCGCGCCAAGGGCGGGCGATGGCAAGGCTTCCCGATCTTCCCGGGAAGAATTCCCGATCTGCATAAGCGTTCAGGAAAAGCGTCCCGTCGGGGCGCGGCCTGTGTTAAGCCTTGGGCCATGCCGCTCAGGGTTCGCATCATTCTGGTTATCGGGCTGGTCCTGCTGCTGGCCATGACTCTGGGCACGCTGGTGGCGGGCTATGAGGTGCGGCGCGCCCTTTCCGCCGAACTCACTGCCGGGATGGGGGGCGCGCGCCAGACGGTGGCCGGGGCCTTCGAGGATCTGCCGCAATCGGACCATCCTGCCCGCGATTTGCGTGAACTGGTGGAGACCTTTGACGGCAATCGCCATGTCCATGCCGCGCTGCTGGGGGCGGAGGGGCAGACTGTGGCTGTTTCCCACACGCAGCAGGGCGATGCGCCGCCACCGGGCTGGTTCCGCGCTTTGCTCAAGATCCCGCCCTCGAGCATGGCGCTCCC
Source organism: Novosphingobium rosa NBRC 15208 (assembly GCF_001598555.1). Lineage (GTDB taxonomy): Bacteria > Pseudomonadota > Alphaproteobacteria > Sphingomonadales > Sphingomonadaceae > Novosphingobium > Novosphingobium rosa. The sequence goes on along the minus strand of NZ_BCZE01000001.1, from coordinate 269,964 downwards.
CTTGCCGCAAACCCGTTTCGGCGCGGGGCAACTGGTGTTGACGCCAACCCCGGATCTGGACGTGGGCGCAACATGGAATGAGTTCCTCGCGCTGATGGGCGTGCTGGTGGTGACGGCGATGGCCGGGCTGCTGATGGTCTATATGGTGATCACCGCAGCCTTCCGCCCGCTGACTGTGCTGGCGCAACGCTTTGCCGGGCTGGGCGGCGGGGATTATGCCGGGCGTGTGGCCGAAACGGGCGCGCCAGAGGTGCTGCACCTGCAACGCGGCTTCAACCTGATGGCGGGCGCGTTGGAAGCCACCAGCGCCCGCAACCGCCAGCTGGCCGAGCAACTGGCCAACCTTCAGGAGGAAGAGCGCGCCGATATCGCCCGCGATCTGCATGACGAGATCGGGCCGCATCTCTTCGCGGTCAGTCTCGACGCCGAGGTGATCGCGCAATTCGCAGCCTCCGGACGTCACGATGCCATCCCCGAGCGGGTCCAGGAAATCCAGAGCGCGGTGCGCTACATGCAGAAGCAGGTGCGCGATCTGCTGGTGCGGCTGCGCCCCACGCAGGTGACGGAATTTGGCCTGAATGCCGCCATCGAGGATCTGGTGCGTTTCTGGGCCACCCGCCAGCCCGATCTGCTGTTCGACCTTGCCTTGCCCGATGAAGCGATCTCTGGCCCCACCGCCGAAGTGGCCTATCGCATCGTGCAGGAGGGCGTGAACAATGCCGTGCGCCACGGCAAGCCGGGCCTGATCCGCATCGCTCTGGCGCGCGGCAAGGATGAGCTGTTGGTGACGGTGGAGGATGATGGCTCCAGCCAGAGCGTGGCCGGCGGCAGCGGGCTGGGCCTGATCGGCATGCGTGAAAGGGTCGAGGCCGGGGGCGGCAGCCTGACCTATGGCCCGGGCGCTGCGGGGCAGGGGTGGAGCGTGCAGGCCCGGCTGGCATGGCCGCATGAGGAAGGACAGTCATGAGAATTCTGCTGGTCGACGATCATGCCGTGGTGCGCGCAGGCTTGCGGCGCATGCTGGCGATCATCTCTCAGGACGAGATTTTCGAGGCGGAAACCGGGCGCGAAGGCCTGGCCATCGCGCGGGCGCAAAACCTCGATCTGATCATCGTCGATCTCAACCTACCGCAACTGGGCGGGGTGGAGCTGGTCGCCCGGCTGCGGCAGATCAGCGCCACGCCCATTCTGGTGCTGAGCATGCATGCCGAGCCGCTCTATGTCACCCGCGCGCTCAATGCCGGGGCGCAGGGCTATGTCAGCAAGAACGCCTCGCCCGACGAGATGCTGACAGCCATCCGCAAGGTGGGCGCTGGCGGGCGCTATATCGAGCATGAACTGGCGCAGGCGCTGGCCTTGCAGACCGCCACCCCCGCCAGTTCGCTGGCGCAGCTGGCCCCGCGTGATCTGGAAATCCTGCGCCAGCTGGCTTCGGGCAAGAGTCTGAGTGAAATCGCCGATCTGCTGGGGCTGGGGTACAAAACGATCGCCAACAATTGCAGCCTGATCAAGACCAAACTGGGCGTGGCCCGCACCGCCGATCTGCTGCGTCTGGCGCTGGAGGCAGGGTTGAAATAAGCGCCGTCGCGGCTGATATGGGGCATGAAGGCAGCACCCGTATAAGGCCACCATGCAAGCGATCCGCCATCATATCTTCGCCACCGCTCACGGCTTTGCGGCGATTGGCTGGACGTCGCGCGGTGTTGTGGCCTTTCGTCTGCCCGCATCCAGCCAGGATCAGGCCGAACGGGCCTTGTTCAAGCGGCATCCGGCCTCCACCGCCACCCGGCCGCCCGAAAAGGTCGGCGCCGTTATCGAAGCCTCGCAACGCTATTTCGCCGGAGAGGTGCAGGATTTCTCCCGGGTGCCCGTCGATCTGGGGGAGCAGGAGCCGCTGTTCCTGCGCATCTACGATCTCGTGCGGAAACTGGGCTGGGGGCAGACCACCACCTATGGCGCTGTCGCCCGCGATCTGGGTGAAGAACCGCAGGCCGCCCGTCTGGTGGGTGAGGCGATGGCCCGCAATCCCGTGCCTCTGATCATTCCCTGCCATCGCGTGCTGGCGGCGGGCGGCAGGATCGGCGGCTTTTCGGCGCCGGGCGGATCGGACTCCAAGGCGCATATGCTCAAGCTGGAGGGCGCTCTGCCGGAGCCGCCCGCTCAGGCCCAGATGGGCTTCACCTTCTGAAACGCCCTACCTTTTAAAGCGCCACCAGGCCCCGCCGCGCATGGTGGTGATGGGCAGTTCAGCCTTTCGCGGAGCTGGCGAAAGGTTCGACGGACGCAGAGGCCTCCCGCGCGGTGTCGTTCATGCGCTTCCCTCGCCAGGACCACGTCAGGCAAAGACCAAGCGTGGCGAGTATGGCGTCCATGGCGATGCCGTCACCGTGAGCGCCATGACGCGCCACATGGAGCAGGGCCGTCACGACGAGAAGCGCTCCGGTCATCCGGCGCAGCAAGGCCCGAATCCGGGCGTCCGTCACCCGCGTGACCACGGCGGCGGCGATCACCGAAGCCATGGTCAGCCCCAGCCACAGGCCTGTCGCCATGCGTTCGATCATGGCTGGGGCCGCCACGCCCAACGCGGCGGTCAGCGCCAGAATGGCGGGCTGACCCCACAGGATGCTGGCCCAAATGCGCTCCCACTGCGGCGCGGGGCGGCCCTTGTCGCGGCGGCGGGCCAGCCAGACATGGATGCCGCTCGCGGTCACCGCGCTGAGCGCGATGCCCAGCAGCCCATAGGCGATGCGCACCGCCACCCCGCCGAACCAGCCGAAATGCAGCGTGCCCAGCGCACCGAGGATCTGTTCGCCCAAGGTCAGTCCGCCGGGGTGTTTTTCCTGAAGGATGCGGCCATTGGCGGTGAAGGCGAAGCTGTCCTGCGTGGCAAGCAGGCCGGGGCGCTCTTGCGTCAGCGAGACGCTGGCGTCGCGCCGCCCGGCGTGAGTGATGATCATCATATGCGGATCACCCAGCGGAGCCTTGGCACGCGCCGTCGCCAGCATCGCGCCGAGATCGGGCAGAGGCGCGGCGCGGGCGTCCACGGGAGGTTTGGGCGGCAGCAGCAGCGCATAGACCCGTTGCGTATCGCCACGATAGAGCAGCATCGCCAGCGCGCCCACGATGATCGTGCTCAGCCCCAGCAAGGCGCCGGTCAGCGAGACCAGCACATGGAAGGGCAGTGGCCAGACGCCGAGACGGTTGTGCCAGTCGGCCTCCTGCAGGCGGCGTGATCCGCCCAGCCGCAGATGGAAAGCGTCACGCAGAACGCGCGGATGCGAGAGAATGCCCGAGATCAGCGAGGAGAGCAGCGCCACCCCCGTCAGCCCCACGATGAAGCCGCCCCAGCCGCGTGGCAAATGAAGCTGGATATGCAGGGTGGTCAGGAATTCGGTCCAGGGCGTGTCCACCTCACCCACGATGCGGCCTTGCGCATCGGCGATCCAGTTGTGTTCCTCGTGGCCATTGTCCATCGTCAGGCGCAGGCGGGGCATATCGGCATCCGGGAAGGAGACATAGAGCGTCTCCTCGCCCACGCGCGGGGCCAGCTGAGCCACGGCATGGACCACGGCGGCGTCGGAGATGCGCTCGACACGCGGCAGGCCGGGCTGCTCCCACAGGGTGAAATCCTGCTGGAACACCGACAGGGCCCCGGTCAGGCAGACCAGATAGATCACCGCCGCAAAAGCGATCCCCAGCACCGAATGCCCGCTGAGCACCGCCCGCACGATCTCGGGCCGATAGAGCCCACCTTTCGGCGTCTGATTGCTGCGTCCCATCACGACATTCCCTTCAGAAAGGCCAGCCCGAAGCCCAGCAGTGACGTGCCCGCCAGCACGGCGGTGGAGCGCAGCAGACGCTGATCGGCCAGAGTCCATGTCATGGCCAGACCCCACAGGGCGGGCACCAGCAGCGCGGCGATCAGCAGCCGTGTCTGCACCGCGCCGGGCATCCAGACGGCGTAGCAAAAGGCGATGCCCATCGCTGCCGTCATCCCCAAAGGCCCGGCCAGCAGGCCCTTCACCCAGCCGCGCCATGGGCGCGAGGTGCCCTCCAGCGGTTCGGGAGCAAGATTGGCGCGGTCGCGCGGTTGGCGGGCTTCGCGCCGTATCGCGCCTTGCATCACCACGGCCAGCAGGCCCAGAGGCGCGAGCGCCAGCGCGGCGGCGATGCCGGGCATCACGCCCAGCGCCAAAGCCGCGCCCGCAGCGTCGGCCACCAGCAGCGCCCAACCGGCGATCACCAGCGCAGGCCGGTCGTTCTGGCGATCGCGCCAGCTGGTGCGCAGCAGCCAGCCGCCAGCGCTGCCAGCCGCCAACAGCAAGGGCGCCGCGATCCAGTCCGGAGCGATCACCAGTGCAGATCCACTTCGCCGCCGATCGTCTGCGGGTCACCCAGCACGGCCTGATGGAGGGCCGCGTAATTGTACTGCTTGTATCTGGCGTTGAAGATGTTGCGCGCGAACAGATAAGCGCCCCAATGGCCCGCGTCATAGCCCACGCGCCCATTGGCCACCGCCCGCGCGCCGACGCGATATTGCTCCTGCCCCGCGCCCACGCTGGTGAAGACGCTGCTGCGCCAGTTGACGTTGATATTGCCGTTCCAGCCGCCCTTCAGCCTGGCGTTAAGCCCGCCCGCCAAAGTCCAGGTTGGGGCATAGGCGAATTGCGAGCCTGACAGGTCGCTGGTCGAGGTGGTGCCGGTGGGCAGCTGGAACTGGTCGAAGCGCGTCTTCACATGGCCGACCGAAGCAAAGGCATCCAGCGCCTTGTTGAAGCGATGGCCCGCCTCCACCTCGAAGCCCCAGAGATGCGATTTGCCCGCATTCACCGTGTTGTAGTCATAGGTGTTGAGGCCGCGATAGACCGTCACCTGCTGGTTGGTCCATTTTGTGTAGAACAGGTTGGCGTTGAGCGTCAGCCGTCCATCCAGCCAGTTGCCGCGGAGCGCGCCCTCGAAATTCAGCGTGTGCTCCGGGTCATAGGCGACCAGTGTGGAGCGCGCCGGATTTTGGCTCGATCCGCCCGAGCGATAGCCCTTTTGCACCGTTACGGCGGTGGTGAGATGCGGCGTCCAGTCCATGCTGATCCCGCCCTTGGGCAGGAAGGCGTTGAAGTTGCGCGTGGCCGCGGGCGCGCTGGCCCCCGCCGAGGCGACGATCCCCGCCACCCCAGCATTGATCGCCGAGACGGCGGCGTAAAGCGCGCTGCCCGGCGCGCCGAACGTGGCAGGGTTGGGGTAGGCGCCGGTGAAGGTGGCGGTGGTGTCCGATGCGCTGCGGTTGCGCTCATGATCGTAGCGGAAACCGGCGATCAGCGAGAAGCGATCGGTAAGCTTGTAGCGTCCGTCGCCGAAGAAGGCGGCGGTCTCGACCTGCGTGGGCTGATTGGCGAGGTAGGCCACCGGGATCACCGGCAGTTGCGCGGCATAAAGCGCGGTGATCTGATTGGCGGCGGCAGCGGGAAAGCCGCCGCTTTGCAGCAGGCTGGAAATCGTGCCGGTGGGGGTGGCGACATTGACCTGGCTGTTGGCGAAATAGGTCTGGTTGCGGTGATAATACCAGCCGCCCAGCAGGCCGCTCAGCCTGTCATCCTTGTAGTTGAGGCGCAGCTCCTCGGTCAGCGTCCTTGTGGTGTAGATGTTGAGGATCGAGGCGCTGTCCACCGGCGTGTAATCGGCATCGGCGGCGATGTTGCTATGGATGCGGTTCCACGAGGTGATGCTGCTCAGCTTGACATGATCTCCGAGGCGATAGGCGATATCCGCCGTGGCGATGTCGGTGGCGATGTTGCCACGGTTGGGGCGGTTGCTCTGCGAGATGCGGTTGTCGTAATAGTTGGGAACGCTGGTGTCGGTGTATTGGAACATGTAGCCGCCCGCGCGGCGCACCCGGTTGTAGCCCAGCTTGACCGTCAGATCGGGCAGGGCGCCGGGCGTCCAGAGCAGCTTGCCGCGCAGATTGAGCGAATTGAGCCGGTCGTCATAGCCGCCGCGCACGATGTTGTGGATGATGCCGCGATCGGCGCGATGCTCGACAGCGAGGCGGAAGGCCAGTTCGCCCGGCACGATGGGGCCGCCCACGGCGGCGGAGAAGGTGCGCTGCATCTGGCTGCTCCACAAGGCGCGGCCATCGGCGCTCCACTTTTGCGTCGGGTCTCTGGTTTCGATCACCACCGATCCGGCCAGTGCGTTGAGGCCCTGAATGGTCGATTGCGGCCCGCGCAAAATCTCCACCTGACTCACATCCCACAGATCGGTGGGGCCGCCGAACAGGGCTTCGCTGGGCAGCGGCGCGCCATCGACGTAGACCGTGGCCGTATCCGCCCCGCCCGCGCCCGAGACGCCCTTGTTGTTCACCCCGCGAATGGTGAAGCCCGAGGAGCCATAGGTTTCCGCCACATTGGCGGTGCGGTTGTAGACATCCTGAATCGAGAGGATCGCCTGATCCCTGATCTGCTGCGGCGTGGTGACGGCCACGCTGGTGGTGGTGTGCTGGATGGTGCGGTCGGCCTTTTCGCCGGTGACGATGATGTCATCCGAGGCGGGCTGGCTGTTGCCCGCCGGAGCCTCGGTGCTGGCAGGAGCGGGAGCCGCGCTGGCCAGCAGAAGCGCGCAGGATGTGAAAAGCGATGACATGTGATTCCCCCCGGTTTGCCGCAGGGGCAGATACATAATCGAATAATGAGAATCAAACTCATTTGCAATTTGTGTGAATCGGGGCTGATCGTCGCGCTGTCAGCCTGTGATTGCGGCATTGGCAATGGCGGTGTCGGGCTGTGCCAACCACCGGACCAGCGGTCTTTCCGGGGGCTGCATTCAATATTCCACTGCTCGAGATCGAAAGGAAATCCACTAAAATCAGATGATTGTCCATGGATGGACGGCGGGAGAAGTGTAGCATATAAACTAAGACTCATTGTATCCGCGTTTATCATTGACTCGCAAACGCCGACTGTATTAGTCTGCGTTCATGGCTCACATAACCACCAGCGTCGAATATGGCATCCACTGCCTGCTGTGGCTTGTCGGTAACGACAATCGCCCGGTCAGCAGCAGGGATCTTGCCGAACTGCAGGGCGTTTCGCCCAGCTTCCTCGCGAAAATCTTTCCCAGGCTCGAAAAGGCGGGCATCGTGAAAGCAAGCGAGGGCGTCAGGGGCGGCTACCTGCTTGCACGGCCAGCGGACCGGATCAGCTTCCTCGATGTCGTCGATGCCATCGAGGGTGAGAAGCCTCTGTTCGACTGCCAGGAAGTGCGGGGACGCTGCGCGGTGTTCGGAGCGCAGGCTCCGGGTTGGGCGACGGCGGGCACCTGCGCCATCCATGCCGTCATGCTGCAGGCCGAGAAGGCCATGCGGGACACATTGGCATCCCAGACTTTGGCGAGCGTCGGTGAACGCTTCATGCGCAAGGCGCCGCCCGCTTTCGCCGATGATGTGAACGGCTGGATCAGCGACCGCGTGAGCGGACGCGCCACACGCGGCGGCAGGCCTGCACGCGACGTGCCCGACTGATCCCGCGCCGCTGAGCCATGCGCGCTGTTGGCGCATGGATTTGATCAACAATGATGTCTTTCTCGGGCCAGCCGCCGGGCCGCGCCGGGAAAGTGCCGCGTGCCGCAGCATCAGGGATGCCGCGGACGATGAACCGCGCCCGGCAAACAGCCAGAAAGGATCGTTTCATGCCTCAGAAGATCGTCATCGCCGGGACCGGCTTCGCTGGAGTATGGGCCGCGCTCTCCGCCAGCCGCGCCATAGCTCTGGCGGGCAAGCAGGATGAGGTTGAGGTGGTCATTGTGTCGCCTGCGCCCAACCTCGTCATTCGCCCACGGCTCTATGAGGCGGAACTCGAGAATATGAACCCGGATGTCGGAGGCCTTTTCTCAGCCGTGGGCGCGCGGCACGTGCCGGGTCTGGTCGAAACGATCGATGCGGACGCCCGCACCCTGACTGTCGTCCGGAACGAGGGCGTGCGCGAAACCTTCGCCTATGACCGCTTCGTTCTGGCGGCTGGCAGCCAGCTGTTCCGACCCGCTGTGCCCGGTCTTGCCGAACACGCCTTCGACACGGATCAGTTCGACAGCGCGCAAGCGCTCGACGCTCACCTCAAGGCGCTTGCAGAGCGGCCTGAAAGCCCGGCTCGCAACACCGTGGTCGTTGCGGGCGGGGGGCTGACCGGCCTTGAGGCGGTGACGGAGATGCCGATCCGCCTGCGCGCCGCCCTGGGTCAGGACGCCACCTTCCGTGTTATCCTGATCGACACCGCCGACCAGCCCGGCAGGTCGCTTGGCGCGGCCACGGTGCCCCATTTCGCCGAGGCCCTTGCCTTTGCCGGGGTGGAGGTCCGCTCGGCGGTGCGGGTGACCGCGATCGCTGCTGACAGCGTCACGCTTTCGTCTGGCGAAACGATCGAAACCAGCACCGTGGTCTGGGCGGCGGGGATGCGCGCCAGCCCGCTGGCGGGGCAGATCCCCGGCGAGCATGACGACATGGGTCGCGTGGTCGCCGATGCCTACCTTCATGCGCCGGGCGCCGAGGGCATCTTCGTAACGGGAGACACGGCGCGGGCGGCGTCGGACGATCTGGGCCATGTCGCCGCCATGTCGTGCCAGCATGCGTTGAGCCTGGGGCGCGTGGCAGGGCATAATGCCGCCGCCGAACTCGTCGGCCTGCCGCTTCACCCTTACAGTCAGCCGAAATATGTCACCTGCGTGGACCTTGGAGACTGGGGCGCGCTGTTCACCGAAGGCTGGGACAGGCAGGTGCGGCTCACGCGCGCAGAAGCCAAGGCGGTCAAGCAGGAGATCAACCGCGTGTGGATCTATCCCCCCGCAGCCGATCGTGATGCGGTGTTCGCTGTCGCCAATCCGGATTATGTGATCGTGCCTTGATGACCGCGCTTTCGGCCATGCTTTCAAGGGCATGGCCGGGAGTAACGAAGTCTGGCGAAAGGGTTTGAAGAAATAAATATTGCACCATGGGCTATATTTAAATAGCTTCTCTCTCGGGAGAAGAGCCATGAAACCGCAACTGATCTTCGAACCTTTGCGCCTGGGCCAGATGACGGTGCGCAATCGCATCGCGGCTCCGCCCCATGCGGCCATGCTGGGCGCGCTGCTGGGCACGGAGGATGAGGCCGAGCGCTACATCTCCTATTGGCGCACGCTGGCCGAGGGCGGCACGGGCTATCTCATCGCGCTCAACGGTTTCGTGGAGAATATCTGCCCGCCCGGCTTTGATCCGCAGGGCGTGGGATCGCGCAAGGGCGGGGTCTTCCGCAGCCCCCTCTTCGTCGAACGCATGGGGCGCCTCGCTGCAGAGGCGCAGGATCGCGGCGCGCGCGTCGGCACGCAATTGATCATGCAGGGCGGCATGCCGCATGGCCCGTCGCCCACGCTGTCCGGCCCTGTCATCAATCTGGTGCCCCATGCGCTGACCCGGCGCGAGATCGCCTGGTTTGTCGCTGAATATCGTTTCTCGGCGCAGCAGGCGCTGGCGGCGGGCCTCGATGCGATCGAACTGCATGCCAACCACGACGATCTGATCGAATGGTTCCTCTCGCCGCTCACCAACCGCCGCAGCGACGGCTATGGCGGCAGTTTCGAGGGCCGCATGGCCTTCCTCGGCGAGATTCTGGCGGAGATCCGGGCTGCCGTGGGAGACAGGCTGACCGTGGGCGTCCGCCTCAACATGGCGGAGGCGGAACCGGGGGGCTATGATGCCGATGAAGGGCTGCGGATCGCCGGATGGCTCCAGCAAACGGGGCATGTCGATTACATCCATTGCGTGATGGGCACGGGCTGGGGTTTCCCCAGCTACATCCAGCCCTGGCATTTCCGGCCCGGCCAATGGGCCGAGATGGCGGGCGCATTCAAACGCCAGCTTGACGTGCCGGTGATCTATGGCGGGCGCGTCAACCGGCCGGAGGTGGCCGAAGCGATCCTGGCGGCAGGCCATGCGGATATGGTCGCTGTTGGCCGGGCGCATCTTGCCGACGCCGCTTTTGTCGCCAAGGCCATGGGTGAGGACGCTCGCCCCTTCCGGCCCTGCATCGGCACCAATGACTGCATCAACCGCGGCGTGGCGGAGGGGCTTCCCTTCGCCTGCACGGTCAATCCAGCGCTGGGCCTTGGTGACCGCACGGACCTGCCCAGGACGGAGGCGCCCCGTAACCTGCTGGTCATCGGCGGCGGCCCGGCGGGGATGCAACTGGCGATCACCGCGCGTGAACGAGGCCATCGGGTCGAACTGTGGGAGAAGGACGAGGAGCTTGGCGGGCAGGTGCGGCTTGCCGCCATGCTGCCCGGGCAGGCCGCTTTCGCTGACCTTATCCGCTATCAGGCCGCGCGGCTGGAGGATCTGGGCGTGACCGTGCGGCTGGGACAGGAAGCGACCCATGACGCGCTGGCCAGGCATGAGGCCGGGGTGATCGCGCTGGCGACAGGCGCCTCGCCGCGCCGTCCGGCCATACCGGGCGCGGAAGGCGCGCATGTCTGCGATATGTGGCGCTATCTGAAGGGCGAGGAGACGGTGGGCCGCGATGTCGCCATCATCGTGCAGGACGATCATATCGCTCCCCTTGCTTTTGCCGATATGCTGGCGCGTGAAGGCCGGCGCGTGACCCTTTTCATCCAGACCAATGGTCCGGCGCCGCTGGTCAGCCGCTATTCCATCGGAACGCTGCTTGGCCGCTTGTCGGAAGCGGGGGCAAGGCTCATCTGCATGGAGGCGGTGACGGGCATAGACCTGCCCATCATCCGCACGCGCAACGTCTATTCGCAGCGAGAAAGCCTGCATGACGGTTTTGACAGCGTGGTGCTGGCTTGCGGCGGAATCTCAAATGCGGATCTCTTCACCCGGCTGGAGGAGACGCGCGAGGACGTTCACCTCCTCGGTGATGCCTATGCCCCGCGCCGCATCGTGTTTGCGACACAGCAGGGCTATGCCTTGGCGAAGCAGCTTTGACCGGAGCAGGTCATCTCCTCCTTGCTGCGGGCCTCGAATGATAAGCAATGACCACCAGATGCCGATCACGTCGCGCGGATGACCGGCAGTTTTGTCAGCGCTCTCCGCCAGCGCGTTCCTTGTTTTCGCGGCCTTCCAGTTGCATGCGTCGCCCGGCTCTGCAGCGGGCAAGTTGCAGATCGTCCGGCGTATCGATATCCATCAACTGCTCGGCATCGACGGCAAGCCCAAGCGCAAAACCGGGCTGGTTGAGCAGTTGGCGCGCGCCCATGTCACCAGCCAGATCGGCAAGACCATCCAGGCGGTCGCCCCCGAAGCAGGCCGGCGGCCCGAGCCTGCCATCGTGATAACGGCAGGCCGTGACCGTCTCCCGCGATGTCCGGTCGAGAAGCATGTGCAAGGTCGCCGTGTCCACGAAGGGCATATCGGCCAGCATGACCAGCAGGCGCCCCGCGCGCCTCTCGCGTGCCTGCTCCACGGCGCGGTGCAAGGATGAAGCCATGCCGGAGCTGGCGTCAGGGTTATGCACCAGCGTTACGCCGGGTCCGAGCCAGTCGGGTTGTTGCTGGGCCGAAATCAGGCAGACCGGGGCGCCAAGGCTCTGCGCGCTCGCCATGGCCCAGGCGCCCAGCGGCCGTCCGCCCAGATCGCGGTCCAGTTTGCCGCCACCCATGCGCAAGCCCGCACCCGCGCCCAGCACGGCCACCATCGTCGCGCTCATCATGCTTCCATCCGCGCCAGATCCGCTGCGGCATGTCCGGCATGCGAGTTGGGACGCGCGCGCCAATGGGCGATGATCTCGGCCAGAATGGAGGTCGCGATCTCGGGCGGCGTCATCGCCCCGATGGACAGGCCGACAGGTCCGCGAATGCGGGCCAGATCGTCCTCGGGCACGCCCATATGGCGCAGCAGGTCGAGACGCCGCGCATGGGTGCGGCGCGATCCCAGGGCGCCGATGTAGAAGGCCTGCGTGCCAAGGATGTCGGCCAGCACACCCGCCTCGTCGTCATGATCATGCGAGAGCAGGACAGCCCCCGACCAGCGATCCAGCCCATGCCAGCCCGCCTGAGCCCAGGCATTGACCACCTGCGGATGGAAGCCTTGCTGTTCGAGCAAATGGCAGGTCAAGCGGTCGGTGCTGACCAGATCGACCTCCATCTCGCACAGGCGGCACAGCCCGGCGAGCGCCACCATGACATGCCCGGCGCCCGCGATGGTGATCCTGCACGATGGCGCATAAGGGCGCAGGAACAAGTCCGGGGCCATCTGTTCGTCATCAAGCAGCCGGCGCCGATGGCGGCTTGTGTCGATGGCCATCGTAACAGGACGGCGTTGCGCCCGCGCCTCAAGCAGATCCTTCACCAGATCCCGCGTCAGCCCGGTATCGAAATAGACATCGATGGCCGACCCACAGGGCAGGCGCAGATCGATAAAGCGCGATCCCTGCCCATAGCGCTCCAGATGGCAGCGCTGATCCCGGATCGCCTGCACGGCGTCGAGCACGAGGCTCGGCTCCACGCAGCCCCCGCTGATCAACCCCACCGAGGCGCCATCCTCGCGCACCGCCAACTGGCTGCCCAGCGGGCGCGGCGAGGAGCCGCTGACACCCACCAGCGTGACCAGCGCCACCCGCTGCCCCTGCGCCATGGCCTCATCCAGAAAGGGCAGCACCCAGTCGGTGTAGACCGCGCCGGGGCTGGCGGAGAGGCCCGCCGCCATCAGGCAAGCACCGGCAGATGTTCGAGATGCTTGTCCAGCGTGATGGGGTAATCGCGCACCCGCACGCCGGTGGCATTGTAGATGGCATTGGCGATGGCGGCGCCCACGCCGCAAAGGCCCAGTTCGCCCACGCCCTTGGCCTTCATGGGGGAGGATTTGTCGTCCGGATAATCCAGGAACATCACCTCCTGATGCGGAATATCGGCATGGACCGCCACCTCGTAACCGGCCAGATCGTGGTTGACGAAGTAGCCAAAGCGCTTGTCCACCGCCAGCTCCTCGCTGAGCGCAGCGCCCACGCCCATGGTCATCGCGCCAATCACCTGACTGCGTGCCGCCTTGGGATTGAGGATGCGACCGGCGTCGCAGACCGCCAGCATGCGCCGGATTCGCGTTTCGCCGGTATAGGCATCGACCGCCGCTTCAACGAAATGGCTGGCGAAGGTCGATTGCTGATATTGCTTGTCCAGCGTGCCATATTCGATGAGATCCTCGGCGGTGAGCGGCCCTTCGCGCGCGGCCTGCGCCAGCGGCAAGGCTTTCTCTCCCTCGATGACCTTGCCATCCGCGAAATGGGCGTTCTCGCTCAGGCCCAGGGTCTGCGCCACCATGGCGCGCAGCTTGACGCAGGCGGCATAGAGCCCTGCTGTCGAGTTGTTGCCGCCCCATTGCCCGCCAGAACCTGCCGAAGCAGGAAAATCGCTGTCGCCCAGCTTCACCGTCACCGCATCGAGCGGCACGCCCATCATCTCTGCCGCAGTCTGGGCAAGGATGGTGTAGGAACCCGTCCCGATGTCGGTCATGTCGGTCTCGACCGTCAGGCGACCGCCGCGTTCCAGCCTGATGCGCGCCGCCGACTTCATCAGCAGATTGTTGCGGAACCCCGCCGCAACGCCCATGCCGATCAGCCAGCGGCCTTCGCGAACCTGCGCCGGTTTGGGATTGCGTTTCGACCAGCCGAACTTCTCCGCCCCCGTCCGCAGGCATTCGATCAGATGCCGCTGCGAGAAAGAGCGATCGGGCTTGGCGGGATCGACCTGCGTGTCGTTGAGGATGCGGAATTCAACCGGGTCCATCCCCAGCTTCTCGGCCATTTCGTCCATGGCCATTTCCAGCACCATCAGCCCGGGGGCTTCGCCCGGCGCGCGCATGGCGTTGCCTTCGGGCAGGTCAAGCACGGCGAGTTTCATGAAGGTCTCGCGATGGGGCGCCGCGTAGAGCAGCTGGGTCTGCGAGACCGCGGCCTCCGGATCGCCGCCCGGCAGATCGCCGCTGGCCGAACTATGCGCGATCGCCGTCAGCTTGCCATCACGCGTGGCGCCCAGCCGCACGCGCTGGATCGTGGCGGGACGATGCGTGGTGTTGTTCATCATCATCGGGCGGGTCAGGGCAAGCTTGACCGGGCGCCCGGCAGCCTTGGCCCCCAGCGCCGCCAGCACCACATCGGCCCGGATGAACAGCTTGCCCCCGAAGCCTCCGCCGATGAAGGGGGCATTCAGACGGATCTTTTCAGGCGGCATGCCCAGCGTGGTGGCCAGGCTCGCCTTGCCCCAGGCGATCATCTGGTTCGATGTCCAGACGGTCAGCCTGTCACCATCCCAGGCGGCGATGGTGGCATGCGGCTCCATCATCGCATGGCTTTCATCGGGCGTGGTGTAGCTGCGGTCCAGTTGCACGGGCGCTTGCGTGAAGGCGGTGTCGAAATCACCCACGCGGGCAACGTCGGGCTTGCCTTTGCTACCGGGCACCAGCGGCGCATCGGGCGCCGCCTTCGCCAGATCGAACTGGCCCGGTTCGCGGGCATAATCGGTGCGGATCAGCGCGGCGGCGGCGCGCGCCTGCTCGAAGCTGTCGGCCACCACCAGCGCGATCGCCTGATGGTAATGCTCCACCTGCGGCCCGCCGAACAAATGAGCGGTGTTGAAGCGGCTTTTGGGCAAAGGCTGGGCATGATCGAGCGTGCCGATCACGGCCACCACGCCGGGGGCCGCCCTGGCCAGCGTGGTGTCCATGGCGGTGATGCGCCCTTTGGCGATGGCCGCGCCCACCACGAAGCCATAGGCCTGATGGGCCGCGACATCATGCTGCTCATAGGCGTAGGGCGCATTGCCGGTGGTCTTCAACCTGCCGTCGATCCGCGATGTGGCGCGGCCGACGACTTTCAACTGATCGATGGGGTTCTTGCCCGCCGGGGTCTCGAACTTCATGCGCGCGCCTCCGCCATCACGCCCGCCAGAGTGCGGGTGGCCAGTTGCAGCTTGAAACGGTTATCCGCCGTGGGGCGGGCCTCGGCGAAGACCTGCGCGGTGACGGCCTGCGCCCCGCGCGGCATGGCCTCTTCCGCCGCTTCCACCCGCCATGGCCTGGGCGCCACGCCGCCAAAGGCCACCCGGCCCGAGCCATCGGGATGGATCACCGCCGCCACGGAGACCAGCGCAAAGGCGTAAGACGCCCGGTCGCGCACCTTGTGATAGAGATGCCTGCCGCCGATGGGGCGGGGCAGGGTGACCGCCGTGATCAGCTCGCCGCGCTTCAGGCTGGTTTCGAGATGCGGCGTATCGCCCCACAGGCGATGGAACTCGCCGATGGGGATCGAGCGCACCGCGCCTTGCGGATCGACTGTCTCGACATGGGCGTCGAGCAGGCGCAGGGCGACGGCCATGTCGCCCGGATAGGTGGCGATGCAGGCATCCGAAACGCCGATCACCCCCAGTTGGCGCGACACGCCGCCGATCGCCCCACAGCCGGAGCCCGGCTGGCGTTTGTTGCAGGGCTGGTTGGTGTCATAGAAATAGGGGCAGCGGGTGCGCTGGAGCAGATTGCCAGCCGTGGTCGCCTTGTTGCGCAATTGGCCCGAGGCCCCGGCCACGATGGCCTTGGTCAGCACGCCGTAATCGCGCCTGACGCGCATGTCCGAAGCGAGCGCCGTGTTGCGCACCAGCGCGCCGATGCGCAGGCCGCCCTCGGCTGTTTCCTCGATGCGGTCGAGTTTCAGATCCTGCACATCGACCAGATGGGTGGGTGTCTCGATCTGCAGCTTCATCAGATCGAGCAGATTGGTGCCGCCCGCCAGAAATTTGGCGCCGGGCTTGCGCGCCACGGCGGCGGCGGCCTGCGCGGGGCTTTGCGCGCGTTCATAGGTGAAGGCTTTCATGCGCTTTCCCCCGCAACGTGTTGCATCGCTTCCATAATGTTCGAATAGGCGCCGCAGCGGCAGATGTTGCCGCTCATCCTTTCGCGCAATTCCTGATTGGAGACGGCGGGCGCCGCCACGATATCCTCCTGCACATGGCTGGGCACGCCGCGCCTGATCTCGCCCAGCACCGCAACCGCCGAGCAGATCTGGCCCGGCGTGCAATAGCCGCATTGAAAGCCGTCATGCTCGATGAAGGCGGCCTGCATGGGGTGCAGCTTGTCGGGCGTGCCTAGGCCCTCGATGGTCGTCACCTTGTCGCCCTGATGCTGGAGAGCGAGGCTGAGGCAGGAATTGATCCGCTCACCATTGACGATCACGGTGCAGGCGCCGCATTGGCCGTGGTCGCAGCCCTTCTTGGTGCCGATGAGGTGAAGATGCTCGCGCAGCGCGTCGAGCAGGGTGGTGCGTGTATCGAGCTGCAGATCATGCCGCGTGCCGTTCACCTCCAGAGAGACGGGCATGGTGACGGGCACATCGCCTTTGGCAGGCGCCGCCTGGACAGGACCGGCATGGACCAGCACAGCGCCAGCGGCGCTGCCGCCCACCAGCACGCCTCTGCGGGAAAAACCGAAAGCATCGCCAGATTTCATCGGATTATCCCTCCGCTGCAGGAGGCATCGCGCAGGTTTGGCCCGCCACGACGCCCGGTCATCAAGGGATAACACATGAACGTGGCCAGCGGTTTCCGTTTATTGATGATTCTGGCGGAACACAGTTATGAGCTGAACTCAAGAATATGCTCAGTTCGGTATGGTTTCGGAAGGGGCGCAAAAGCTGTCGCCATGAGCGGCGGCAAGGGCTGGACGCGCCCTTCGCCGCCGTAAAACTGGCGCCTGAAGCCTAGCCCAGCCGCGCCTTGGCCGCCTGAAGCGTGTTGGCCAGCAGGCTGGCGATGGTCATCGGCCCCACGCCGCCGGGCACGGGGGTGATGGCGGCGGCGACTTTGGCGGCTTCCTCATAAGCGACATCGCCCACCAGACGCGACTTTCCATCCTCCGTGATGACGCGGTTGATGCCCACATCGATCACGATGGCGCCGGGCTTGATCCAGTCGCCCCGGATCATCTCGGGGCGGCCCACGGCGGCGACCACGATATCGGCGGCGCGCACCAGCGCGGCCACATCCTGCGTACGCGAATGCACCACCGTCACCGTGCAATGCTCGTCCAGCAGCAGCTGCACCATCGGCTTGCCGACAATGTTCGAGCGGCCCACCACCACGGCATGCAGGCCCGCAAGATCGCTGCGGACGCTTTTGATCAGCTTCATCGCGCCAAAGGGCGTGCAGGGCGCGATGCCGCCGCTGCCCGTGGCCACCTGCCCGACATTGACGGGATGGAAGCCATCCACATCCTTGGCCGGCAGAATGGCGTGAAGCACCGTTTCGGCATCGATCTGCCTGGGCAGGGGCAATTGCACCAGAATACCGTCCACCACCGGATCGGCGTTCAGCCGCGCGATCAGGGCGAGCAGATCCGCCTGACTGGTGCCCTCATCCAGCACATGCTTGAAGGAGGCCATGCCGACCTCCACCGTCTGTGTCGCCTTGGATTTGACATAGACATGGCTGGCCGGATCCTCGCCCACGATCACCACGGCCAGACCCGGCGTCACGCCCTTGGCCACCAGCTGCGCGGTTTCCTTGGCGATCTCTTCCCGCAGCTGTCTGGCGATGGCCTTGCCGTCGATGATATGGGTCATGGGGTTCCGTTTCTGAAAGCGACCGCGCCCGCTAGCACGTCATGACGCGAATCTTCAATCCCCGCCCCTTTGCAGATAGGCCGTGGGGGAAAAGCCCAAGGTGCGGCGGAACATTGCGGCAAAGGCGCTGGGGCTTTCATAGCCATGCTCCAGCGCCACCTCCAGCACCGAGGCGCCCGCGGCCAGGCGCGGCAGGCTGAGCAGCAGGCGGGTGCGGCGCAGCCAGTCGCCAAAGCTGGTGCCCAGCTCGCGGTGGAACATGCGCGCCAGCGTGCGGGCGCTGACATGGATGACCTGCGCCAGCTCCTCCAGCGAGGCGGGCGCGGCGGGATCGGCGATGATCCTTTCGCAGACACGCATCAGGCGCGGATCGCGCGGCAGATGGATATGCAGATCGAGGCGCGGGGCGGCTTCGATCTCGTCGAGGATCAGCTGCATCACCCGCTCGTCCCGCCCGCCTGGGGCGTAATCGAGGGGGATGCGCGTGGCCGCCACAATGGCCTCGCGCAGAAAGGGCGAAACGGCGATGACCTCGCAGCCCCGGGGCAGGGCCGCCCGCGCATCCTCGCGCACAAAGACGGTGCGCATCGAGACATCGCCCGCAATCCTGATGGCATGATCCTGCCCGGCGGGCATCCACACTGCCCGTCCCGGCGGCACGATCCAGCTGCCGTCCTCGCCATTCACGGTCATCACGCCGCTCAGCGTATGGATCAGCTGGGCGCGGGCGTGGCGATGGGCGGCGATATGCTCGCCATGGGGATGCTCACTGGCCAGCGCCGTGATCGGTGTGGGGGCGGCATCGCAATCGTCATGGCTGCGCGGATTGTCCATATCGCGACGATGAATGTCATTCTCGCGTGAGAAGGGCAAGGCGCTTACGTTTACCGACAGGGCTGTCAACCATCGAGTGGACCCCTGCGTGCCTTATCCTTCCTTCCGCAGACTGATCTGCGCCACCCTTTCGGCATCACTGCTGGCTGGATGCGTCTCCGCGCCGAAAGCGCCGCCTGCCTCGACCCTTGCCCTGCCGGATCGCCTGACCGACCAGCCCCTGGCCGAGGATCGGCAGCCCGTTTCGGCATGGTGGCGGCTCTATCGCGATCCGGCGCTCGATGCGCTGGTGGAGGAGGCGCTGGCGAACAATCGCGATCTGCGCGCGGCGGCTGCCCATTGGCAAGAAGCACGTGCGCTGCTGGGCAAGGCGCGGGCCGGGCAACTGCCCGGCGCCACCCTCTCGGCAGGCGTGGGCGGCGGCAGCACGCTTCAGGATCAGATCACCGCCGCATGGCAGGGCGGTGACACCATCCGCACCGGTCCACGCTATGATCTGGGCGGGGATGTGTCATGGGAGCTGGATCTGACCGGGCGGCTGAGGGCGCAGGTCCGCGCCGCGCGGGCCGATGCCCGGACCTCCGCGGCGCTGCTGGACGGCGTGCGGATCGCGGTGGCCGCCGATGTGACCGGAGCATGGCTGCGCGTCTGCGGCTTTGCGCATCAGGCGGCGGTTGCGCGCGATCTGTTGCGCCAGGCAAAGCAGGTCCGCGATCTGGTTGAAAGCCTGCGCGCGGCGGGAGCAGGCGTGCCCGCCGATGTGATGCGCGCCGATGCCACCGCCGATGCTGTCGAGGCCTCCATCCCCGCGCTTGAGGCGGCGCGCCATGACGCCCTGGCCGAACTGGCGGTCTTGTCAGGCCATATGCCGGGCGACGGTCCCGTTGCAGTCGCGACTTGCACGCAAGTGCCGGGGCTGGCCGAAACCCCGCCCATCGGCGATGGCTATGGGCTGCTGCGCCGTCGCCCCGATGTGCGCGCCGCCGAAAGCAGGCTGGCGGCCAGCACGGCGCGGATCGGCGTGGCGGTGGGCGATCTCTATCCGCATATCGCCTTGAGCGCGCAGCAGGCGGTTTCCTCTCCCACGCCGGGCGGGCTGCGCGCGCGGGGCAATATGGTCTGGCGGATTGGTCCGCTGCTCGACTGGAGTTTTCCCGACATCGGCGTGGCGCGGGCGCGCATCCGTCAGGCGCGGGCCGGGGAGGCGGCGGCGCTGGCCGCCTACGATGGCGCGATCCTGAATGCCTTCAAGGAGGTCAATCAGGCCGCGCGCGATTACGGCGCTGTGCTGGAGCGGCAGGCTGCGCTGACCCGCGCGGTCGAGCGCAGCGCTCAGGCCGACGATCTGATGCGCCGCCAGCGCGCGGCGGGCGGGGCGACCGCGCTGGAAGCTTTGGCCGCCTTGCGCGCGCGCAGCGAGGCATCCGCCGCCTTGGCCGCTGCCGATCTGGATGTGGCGGCGGCGCAGGTGCGCCTGTTCAAGGCGCTGGGCGGCGGGTGGGAACAGGCGCCGCCCATCACGCAGCCCCACCCTTCCCGAACCATCTCCACAGCGAAGTGACCTCAAGCCATGTCTGAAACTGTCGAAACCATCCGTCCTTCCTCTTCGGCCCGGTGGCGGTTGCCTGTGCTGGCCGCCAGCGGCGCGGCGGCCTTGGGCGTGCTTGCCGTCGGCGTGCATTGGTGGACCCAGGGCCGCTTCAGGGTCGAGACCGACAATGCCTATGTCCGCGCCGATGTGGTGACCATCGCCCCGCGCGTGGCGGGCATGATCGCGCAGGTTGCCGTGGCGGACAATCAGCGGGTGCGGGCCGGGGATGTGCTGGCCCGGATCGATGCCCGCGACTACCGCATGAAGGTCGAGCAGGCCGAAGGCGCCCTGGCCGGGGCCGAGGCGGGCGTTGCTGGGGGAGAGGCGCGGATCGCCAATCTGGAGGCCCGCTCCACCCAGCAGCAAAGCGTGATCGCGCAGGATGCCGCCGCCGCGACCGCGCGCGAGGCAGAGGCGCATCTGGCCGAGCTTCAGGCGCGGCGTCAGGATGTTCTGGCCGGCCAGCATGTCACCAGCGAGCAGCTGCTGCAAAGTGCTCAGGCGGATCGCAGCAAGAGCATCGCCGGGGTGACTCAGGCGCGTGCCATGCTGGCGGCCTCACGCGCGCAGGTGCGTGTGCTGGCCACCGAGCGAGAGGCCGCCATCGCCGATCTCGCCAAGGCGCGCGGGGTTTTGCAACAGGCGCAGGCGGCGCTGGCCGCGGCCCAGCTCGATCTGGAGCGCACGGTGATCCGCGCGCCGGTTGACGGCACAGTCGGGCAGCGGGCTCTGCGGGTGGGGCATTATGCCGATGTGGGTGCGCCGCTGATGGCCGTGGTGCCGATGGCGCCCTATGTCGTGGCCAATTACAAGGAGACCCAGACCGACCATATCCGCCCCGGCCAGGCGGTCGAGGTGGCGGTGGATGCCTTGGGCGGGGCGGTGCTGAAGGGGCGGGTGGACAGTTTCGCCCCGGCCTCGGGCGCGCAATTCGCGCTGCTGCCGCCCGACAACGCCACGGGCAATTTCACCAAGATCGTCCAGCGTATCCGCTTGCGTATCCGCCTCGATGCCGGGCAGGCGCGGTTGGCTGATCTGCGCCCCGGCATGTCGGTGGAAACCAGCGTGGATACAAGGCCATGAGGGGCGTGCAATCCGGCGGCCATGTTTCCCTGCGCGGCTGGGTTGCGGTGCTGGGGGGCGTGGTGGGCTGCTTCATGGCGGGGATGAACGTGCATGTCACCAATGCCTCGCTGCCCGATGTGCGCGGGTCTCTGGGGGCCTCGTTCGAGGAAGGCTCGTGGATCACCACCGCCTATCTGGTGGCCGAGATCATCGTGATCCCGATGACCGGCTGGCTGGTCAGCGTGTTTTCCATGCGGCGGGTGTTGATGGTGGGGACCGGAGGCTTTGTGGTCTTCTCGATCCTCTGCTCCACCGCGCCCGACATCACCACGATGATTGCCGCGCGCGCGTTGCAGGGGGCCTTTGGCGGGGTGCTGATCCCGCTGTCCCTGCAGATCATCGTGACGGAGCTGCCGGCGTCGAAACATCCTTTCGGCATGGCGCTGTTTGCCGTTTCGAACAATGTGGCGCAGGCGGCGGGGCCGTCGCTGGGGGGCTGGCTGACGCAGGCTTACAGCTGGCGCTGGATCTTCTATCTTCAGGTGCCGCCCGGTCTGCTGCTGTTGGCGGCCATCGGCTGGGCCATGCCGCGCGAGGAGACCCGGATCGAGCGCCTGCGCGAGGGCGACTGGGCAGGCATCGCCACCATGGCGCTGGGTCTTTCAGCCCTTCAGATCATGCTGGAGGGAGGTGGGCGAAAAGACTGGTTTTCCTCCAGCTTTATCGTCGAGGCTGGCGTGGCGGCGGTGGTCTCGCTGATCGCTTTCGTGGTGATCGAACTGCGGCGCGAGAAACCGCTGATCAATCTGCGGCTGTTGGGGCAGGCCAATTTCGGCCTCGCCAGCCTGATGCAGTTTGTTTTTGGCGCCATCGTCTTCGGCGTGGTCTTTCTGGTGCCCAACTATTTCGCCGAGACGCAGGGCTATAACGCGCAAGCGATCGGCATGACGATGATCCCTTACGGGCTGATCCAGTTCGTGATGTCCTTCGCCACGCCGCGCCTGATGCGCTGGACCAGCGTGCGCGCCATCATCATCGCGGGCTTTGTGATCATGGCGGCGGGCTGCCTGATGAACATCCATCTCGACGGCGATGCGGCGGCCAATGTGATCGTGCCCTCGCTGGTGGTGCGCGGCGTGGGGCAGAGTTTTATCGTGGTGGCGCTGGGGGTGATGGCGATGCAGGGCATGGCCAGGGCCGAGACGGGATCGGCCTCTGGCCTGTTCTCCACGGTGCGCAATGTGGGGGGCGCCATCGGCATCGCTTTGGCCAGCCAGTTCGTGGTCGAGCGCGAGAAGCTGCATGCCGCCCGGATCGGTGAGGCGGTGACGCCTTTCTCGCAGGCTTTGCGCAATCGCATGGAGGCGGCGGCGAGCGTGATCGCCGGGCATCCCGTCAAGGGCCATGGCGTGGAAAGCGTGAGCCGGCAGATCTTCGCGCTGATCGACCGGAACCTCCATCGCGAGGCGCTGTTGCTGGCCTACAGCGATGCCTTTCTGGTCGCGGGGATCTGTATGCTGCTTTGCGCGGGCGGGAGCATGCTGCTGGGGCGCAAGTGATCGACCGGGGCGCTGCGCTGGCGACGCCCCGGTTCCGGTTGTCAGAACACCTGACGCAGGATCACATAAAGGATGCCCGCAATCGCCATGGCAGCGGGCAGTGTCGTCACCCAGGCCAGCGCGATCGAGCGGACCGTGGACCATTGCAGCCCCGAGCCATTCGCCGCCATCGATCCGGCGATGCCGCTCGACAGGATATGGGTGGTCGAAACCGGCAGGCCATAAGCCTCGGCGGCCAGAATGGTGCCCGCGGCGACCAGCTCCGCCGAAGCGCCCTGCGCGTAGGTCAGATGCGTCTTGCCGATCTTCTCACCCACGGTCACCACGATGCGCTTCCAGCCCACCATCGTGCCAAGGCCCAGCGCCACGGCCACGCAGACCTTCACCCAGGTCGGGATAAACCGCGTGCCCTTTTCCAGATTGCCGGAATAGGCCTTCAGCTTGGGCGTTTCCTCGGCGGTGAAGCTGGCGTTGCCCTTTTGCAGCAGGCGGATGGCGTCACCCGTCAGATACATGGCGTTGCGCAGGTTGGGGGTGGCGGCGGCGGGCACATGCGAGATCGCGCCGGAAACCTTCAGACTGTGGACGATATCATCGGACAGCACGGCAAGGCTGGCATAGATTTCGGGCTTGTCGAGCTGCTTGTCGCGCAGCGCGGCGCCCACGGTCTCGCGGGCGATGGTGATGGTGGGCAGGCCCTTGCCGCCCGCATGGGTGATGAAGACCGTGCGCGCATAATTGGCCGACTGGATGAAAGCGGGCGTCGCCGAATCCGGCATGGTGCGGTTAAGCGCATAGGCGGTGGGCGCGGCGCCGATCAGGATCAGCATGATCAGGCCCATGCCCTTCTGGCCGTCGTTCCCGCCATGGGCGAAAGAGACGCCGGTGCAGGTCAGCACCAGCAGGGCGCGGATCCACAGCGGCGGCGGGGTGTCGGCGGCGGGCTCCTGATAGAGCTTTTTCGAACGCACCAGCGCCTTCATCACGAAGAGCATGGCACAAGCGAAGACAAAGCCCATCAGCGGGCTGAACAGCAGTGCCTTGAAGACGTTGAACGCCTGATTCCAGTCCACGCCCGAGGTGGCCTGCCCGGCAGGCGCCATCAGCTGGTTGGCCAGACCCACGCCCATGATCGAGCCAATCAGCGCATGGCTGGAGGAGTTGGGAATGCCCATCGCCCAGGTGCCGAGGTTCCAGATGATCGCGGCCAGCAGCAGCGCGAAGATCATCGCGTAACCCGCGCCCGAACCCACCTGCAGGATCAGCTCCACCGGCAGCAGCGTGACGATGCCGTAAGCCACCGCGCCCGAGGAGACGATCACGCCCAGAAAGTTGAACAGGCCAGACCACACCACGGCCACCATCGGCGGCAGCGAATTGGTGTAGATCACCGTGGCGACGGCATTGGCGGTGTCATGGAAGCCGTTGACGAATTCGAAGCCCAGCGCGATCAGCAGCGCGAGGCCGAGCAGCGCGAACACGCCCAGCTCCAGCGTTTCATGCACGCTGGCGATATCGTCGAGCAGGCCGTGGATGCCATAGCCGATGCCCGCCGCGAGCAGGGCGAAAAACACGATCGTGCCGACCGGGCTGACTTTCCTGTCGAGCTTTGGGCGCGGGCCCTGTTGTTTGCCGGGATCGGCGGCGCTTGGATCTGCTGGATCTGCTGGATCTGCATAGACGGTTGCCATGGGAAACTCCGCAAGAGGGCGTATCGCGGAACGAATGCGCCCGGGATTGGATGACATGCGTGCGCAGCGATGGAGCCGTCGTTCTGGCTCCATCGCTGCGGAAAGGTTATGCGTGCGGCCTTATTCGGCCAGATCGGGCACCATCGGCTCTTCGTCGAGCGTGGCGCCGGGCATGGAGGCCAGCTTGTAATCATGCACCACGCGGCCATAGGGCAGCGTCAGATCGGCGATGATATGGGTGGCGCCGATGATGCGGCGCACCGGCAGATCGGCCACCGGCGCGTTGACATGCGGGATCAGGTGCAGGCGGGCGGGGCCGCTCCATGCGCCCTTCACCGTGATGTCGGTGAGGTTGAGCGCGACCAGCTGGCAGATCTCCGGATTGCCGTCGACGCCGGGCACGACCTTCAGGTTGAGCTGCGTGCGCGAAAGCGAGGCATAGGCTTGCTCCATGCTGTCACGCGCGCAATCATGCTTGTAGCCCATGGTGCCCATGGCGACCTGCTGCCCGGCATAGTCCAGCGTGCCGGTCAGCGTGTCCTTCACCACCTCCATCCTGGGATGGGCGTATTTCTTGGGGAAACCCCAGATTTCGCGCCCGGCGGCAATGGGGGCTTCGTCATCGAGATACATCTGCGCGACGAAGCTGATGGCCTCGCCATCGAAGGTGCCGGGGATCACCACGCCGCTTTCGGTGTAAGCGCCGAAGCCTGAGGAATCGGGCATCCTGATCCATTCATAGACCACGATGTTGCCGGGATTGGGCTCGATGGGTTCGGGCAGCTGGGCGCGCAGCGCGTCGGGATCGGTTTCATAGGCGATGGTGAAATATTCGCGGTCGACAAAGCGGTAGGGCCCGGCCGGAAAGCTGGGCGAGGCAATCGGGGTCGAGCGCAGATTGAGGATATCGGCAGCTTTCATGATGTCACCTATTCGGCTGTCCAGCCCCCGTCGATGGGCAGGATGGTTCCAGTGATCGACTTCGCACCTTCGCTGCTGAGGAACAGCGCGAGATCGGCGACCTCCTCGACGGTGACGAATTGCTTGGTGGGCTGGGCATGGAGCAGCACGTCATTGATGACCTGCTCACGCGTCAGGTGGCGCGCTTCCATGGTTTCGGGGATCTGCTTTTCCACCAGCGGCGTCCAGACATAGCCGGGGCAAATGGCGTTGCAGGTGATGCCGAAGGTCGCGGTTTCCAGCGCCACCGTCTTCGTCAGCCCGGCGATGCCGTGCTTGGCGGTGACATAGGCCGATTTGAACGGCGAGGCGACCAGCGCATGGGCCGAAGCGGTGTTGATGATCCGCCCCCATTTGCGCGCCTTCATCCCCGGCAGGGCGGCGCGGATGGCGTGAAAGGCCGAACTCATGTTGATGGCGATGATCTGGTCCCACTTCTCGATGGGGAAGTCTTCCACCGGCGAGACGAACTGGATGCCCGCATTGTTGACCAGAATGTCCACGCTGCCGAAGGTGCTTTCAGCCTCGGCGATCATCGCGGCGATCTGGTCGCCCTTCGACATGTCGGCGGGGGAATAGACCGCCTCGACGCCGAATTGCGTTTCGATGTCGGCGCGTTCTTTCTCGATGGCGTCGGCGTCGCCAAAGCCGTTGATGACGACATGCGCGCCCGCCCCGGCATAGGCCTTCGCAATGGCCAGCCCGATCCCGCTGGTGGATCCCGTAACAACCGCAACCTTACCCTGAAGAGACATGCGCTTTCCGATCCTTAAGAGATTCGAGGAAATTCTGTTTCGATCAGGGTTAGGTTGGCAGGATGACTCTACTATGACGTTTGTGTGATGCATGCTTACTTAAATTTGTCATTCATGCGTCATCTTGGGACTCTATCGAAAGGCAACTTGGCTTGTCCTTTCTCTGGAAGGGATTTTAGCGATGTAAATTCTTCCAAAGGGGCTGACGATGCATAAGCCGACAAGCACGCCATATGCCGATGCGCGCGGCTGGAAGCCTGAACGCTGCGACCGTGTGGCGCTGGTCCTTCAGGGCGGCGGCGCGCTGGGCGCCTATCAGGCGGGCGTGTTCGAAGCGCTGCATGAGGTCGGCGTGGAGCCGGACTGGATTTCCGGCGTCTCCATCGGCGCGATCAACTCGGCCCTGATCGCGGGCAACCCGCCCGAGCGCCGCGTGGAAGCTCTGCGCACCTTCTGGAACCGCATCACCGACCGCAAGATCTGGCACTATACGCCCGATGGCGATGTCTTTCGCCAGATGCGCAACATGGCCAGTTCCTGGGCGACGATCATGCTGGGCCAGCCCGGTTTCTTCGAAATGCGCCCGCAAAGTCCGTGGTTCAGCATGCCTGGCGCGGACAGCGCCACCAGCTATTACGACACCTCGCCGCTGCGCGAGACGCTGGTGGAGCTGGTCGATTTCGACCTGCTGAATGATCCCGGGCGCCGCTTTTCGGTCGGCGCGGTCAATATGCTCACTGGCAATTTCGTCTATTTCGACAGCAAGACCACCCGCATCGAACCCGAGCATGTGATGGCCAGCGGGGCCCTGCCGCCGGGCTTCCCCGCCGTGCGCATCGGCACCGATTACTATTGGGATGGCGGTCTGGTCTCGAACACGCCGCTCCAGCATCTGCTGGCGCAGGATGACGGGCAGAATTCGCTGGTGTTTCAGGTCGATCTGTTCAGTGCGCGGGGCAGCCTGCCGCGCACCATTCAGGATGTGGCGGCGCGCCAGAAGGACATTCTCTATTCCTCGCGCACGCGCAACACCACCGATATGTATCAGCGGCTGATGCGCTGGAAAAAGCGCGCCCATGAGGCCTTGCTGCGCGTGCCCGAAGACCAGCTCACCGCCGAGGACCGCGCGATGATGGCCAAGCTGGCCGACCAGCCCGAGGCGACGATCCTTCAGCTGATCTACCAGCAGAAATCCTATGAGGGCGACCAGAAGGACTATGAGTTCTCCGGCACCTCGATGAAGGAGCACTGGATGAGCGGCTATGAGGACACGCGCCGCACCCTGCTGCGCAAGGACTGGCTGCAAATGCCGCCGCCGGGCGTGGGCCTCGTGACTCATGACGTGCATCGCGACTATGACAACATCTGACGCGGTGCTGGACGCGCCGGCCGCCCCGCCGCAACCGGCTCTGGTCTGCGGCTACAGCGTGGACAGCATGGGCAATATGGCGGTGATCGCCGATCACGCCATCGACGATGCGCTGGCTGCCGAGGACACGCTGGTGTGGCTGCATTTCGACCAGTCGGACGCCGCCGCCCGCGCCTGGATCGAGGCCTGCCCGCGCCTGCCAGAGGGCGCCAAGGACATCCTGCTGGGTTCGGACGTGCATATGCGGCTGGAAACGGCGGGCGATGGGCTGATCGGCGTGGTGGGCGATCTGCATCATGAATTCGCGGAGCGCTCGGATCATCTCGATGTGCTTCGCCTGTATCTGGACAACCGCTGCCTGATCAGCGCCCGTCGTTCGCCGGAGACGGCGGTGGACAAGCTGCGTCGCTCGCTGGGCGAGGGGCTGCGGGTGGAGCGCCCGCTCACGCTGGTCACGCAATTCCTGCATCACGTCACCGATACGCTGGGCGATCTGATGCTGGACCTTTCCGACCGCTTGCAGGCGCTGGAAGACCGCATGCTTGATGGCGGGGGTGGGGGCGGCGCGGATCGCGCCAGCGAGGAGCTGGGCCGGGTGCGCCGCATCGCCGCGCGGCTGCGGCGGCATATGGTGCCTCAGCAGCATGCGCTGCTCGGGCTGATCTCGCGCCTGCCCGAGTGGGTGCAGGGGCCCGATGCCAAGCGCTTGCAAAACGCCATCGAGCGGCTGGGCGCGCTGGGCCATGACCTCGATCTGGTGCAGGAGCGCTGCCGCCTGCTTCAGGATCAGGCCTCTGCCAAGCTGATGGAATCGACCAACCGCAACCTCTATCTGCTGTCTATCGTGACCGCCCTGGCGTTGCCGCCCACCTTGCTCAGCGGCATTTTCGGGATGAATCTGGGCGGTCTGCCGGGGGGGCAGAACCCTTTCGGCTTCTGGTACGGCATCGGTTTCATGGTGCTCACGGTGCTGGCCACGGTGCTGGTGCTGCGCAAGCTGCGCATCCTTTAGAAACGCCGCCGGAGATGGGGAGAGCTTTTTCGCGCAAACGCGCTTCGGTGATAGGGCCCATGGCCCTTGCCCTGCTGCTGGGCGGCTGCACGGTCGGTCCGAATTTCCATGCCCCGGCGCCGCCTGCCGCCTTTCGCTATGCACCGGCGGAACTGCCGCAACAGCTTGCCGCAGGGGGCCAGTCTTTCGAGATCGGCGGCACGGTGGACAAGCAATGGTGGCGCCTCTTCGGCTCCCCCCAGCTCGATGCGCTGGAGCAGGAGGCGCTCACCCGCAACGCCGATCTGGCGGTGGCCAAGGCCGCGCTGGATCAGGCGCGAGAGGTCTGGCTGTCCGGGCGGGCCGCGCGCTATCCCACGGTGCAGGTGGCTGCGGGGGGATCGCGCTCCAAGGATTCCTATACGCTGGCCTCCCCGCTCAGCTCCAACGAGCAGAGCTATTCGCTCTATGCCGGGCAGTTCAACATCGCCTATGTGCTGGATGTGTTTGGCGGGCGGCGGCGCCAGATCGAGGCGCTGGGCGCTCAGGCCGAGGCGCAGCGCTGTCAGCTTCAGGCGACCTGGCTGGCGTTGACCTCCAATGTGGCAGGCGCGGTGCTGCAGGTCGCCAGCCTGAACGCGCAGCTGAGCGCCGCTCGGGCCAATGTTGCCACGCTGAGTCGCGCGCTGGAGGTCACGCGCCAGATGCAGCGCCTTGGCGAGCTTTCCACCAATGAGGTGGCCGCGGCGGAGAACGCGCTCGAAGCCGCGCAACAAGCCATCCCGCCCCTGCGCAAGCAACTGGCCCAGACGAAGGATTTGCTGGCCGTCTATGTCGGGCGGGAGAGCGCCGAGCAGCCCACGCTGAACCTCTCGCTGGCCGATCTGCGCCTGCCGCCGCGCCTGCCGGTGATGCTGCCCTCGCAGTTGATCGGCCATCGCCCGGATGTGATGCTGGCGCAGGCCAATCTGCATGTCGCTTCGGCGCAGGTCGGCGTGGCGACGGCGGCGCGGCTACCCAGCTTCAATCTCTCCGCATCGCTGGGAGGGATCAGTACGGCTGTCGGCACGCTGCTCTCCAGCGACAATGCCTTCTGGTCGGTGGGCGGATCGGTGGGCGAGACGGTTTTCGATGCCGGGGGCCTGCGCCATCAGCAAAAGGCGGCGCAGGCGGCGTTCAGGCAGGCGCAGGCGCAATATCGCGGCGTGGTGCTGCTGGCCCTGCAGAACACGGCCGATGTGCTTGCCGCCATCGTGCAGGATGCCGATGCGCTGGACCATGCCGCCAAAGCCGCTCACGCCGCCGAGCAGTCCTCGCTTCTGGCTCAGGCCGGCCTGGCGCAGGGAGAGATTGGCGCCTTGCCTGCCCTGGCCGCGCAATCTGCCGCCAGTCAGGCCCAGCTGGCGCTGATTCAGGCCGACAGCGCGCGTTACGGCGATACGATTGCCCTGTTTCAGGCGCTGGGTGGCGGCTGGAATGGGCAAGGCGGCCTGACCGCCAAAGCTGAAAAGCCCGGGGAGGGAGCAAACCCATGAAACGCAGGATCGCCCTCGCTATCGCGATCATCGCCATCCAGCCGCTGCCCGCCGCCACCATCCGCCTGCGGCCAGAGGTGCAGCAGCATCTGGGCCTCGCCACGCAGCGCCTTGCGCCCACGCGTCGTGCCGGGGAAATCGACGCCTTCGCCAAGGTGCTGGACCCCGGCCCGCTGGCCCAGCTTGTCTCCGATCTGCGCACGGCGCAGGCCGCCAGCATGGCCTCGCATGCCGAAGCCCTGCGCGCCAATGCCTTGCACGCCGCAGGCGGAGGGGTATCCGCCAGAGACAGCCAGACCGCCACGGCTCTGGCGCGCGCCGATACGCTGAAGGTGGCCTTTTTGCGCCAACGCCTTGGGCTGGAATGGGGGCCCGGCATCGCCCATATGAGCGATGCCCGGCGTGACCGTCTGGTGATGGCACTGGCCCATGGCGCGGCGGCGCTGGTCCATGTCGACACGCATAACAATGACGGGCAGGCGGGCGCGCGCACTGTAAAGATCGACATCGGCGCGACTTCGGCGCGCGGCGTGGTGATCGGCCCGGCGCGCGTGGCGGAACCGCGCCTGCAATCCTCGGGCCTGATCGTCGAGGTGACCGGTCCTTCGGCGATCCTGCTCTCCGTGGGGTTGACGCAGAGCGCTCACATCGAAAGCGCCAGCCTGCAGGATGGTGTGATCCTGCCGCGCGATGCGCTGATCCGCTTTCGCGGCGCGGCATGGGCCTATGTGCGCAACAGCGGCGGTTTCGAGCGCAGGCTGGTGCCCAATCCGGTGCCCGAGGAGAAGGGCTTTTTCGTCGCAAGCGGCTTTGCGCCCGGTGACGAGGTGGTGGTGCGCGGCGTCGCCGGGCTCTTTGCTGCCGAAAAGGGATCGGGCGCAGGCGCGCGCCAGCCATGATGGAGAGCATCATCCGCTGGTCGCTGGGCAGGCCGGTGCTGGTCAGCTGGGCCTGCCTGTGGTTCGTGGCGCTGGGCCTGTTCTATGTGCGCGATATCCATCTGGATCTCACGCCCAACATCGCCCCGGCCCTCACCACGATCCAGACCGAGGCGCCGGGGCTGACCGCCAGTCAGGTGGAGGAACTGGTCACGCATCCCATCGAAAGCGCGCTGATCGGCACGGCGGGGGTGGGGCAGGTGCGCTCGCAGTCGATGCAAGGCCTTTCGATGATGACCATCCGCTTCGCCGAAGGGGCCGACCCCAACCGCGTGCGCCAGACCTTGAGCGAAAGGCTTGCCGCGCTGGATCGCAGCATGCCCGCCAATGCCGCTGATCCGCATATGACGCCGCTGATGGCGCAGGATGCGCAGGTGATCCAGATCGGCTTCACCGGCGCGAAGGGCGATGCCATGGCGATGCGCGATCTGGTGGAATGGACGGTGCGCCCGCGTCTGCAGACGGTGGCTGGCGTGGCGCAGGTCTCGGTGCTGGGCGGCCGGACGCGGCGGATCGACGTGCGGGCCCGGCCCGCCGATCTTTCCGACAGCGATCTGGGTTTTCTGGATCTATTGAACGCCGTGCGCCGCTCGACCAGCGTGGCGGGCGCGGGCTTTGTCGATACGCCCAGCCAGCGCGTGTCCATCGCCCCTCACGGTCAGGCGCTGACCGCCGACGATATCGCCGCCGGACAAATTCAGGTGCCGGGCAGCGCGCCGGTGCGCATCGGCGACGTCTCCGATGTGGTGGAGGCCCCCGCGCCCGCTTTCGGCGATGCGCTGATCGGCGGGCAGCCGGGGGTGATCCTGAGCATCAACCGGCAATATGGCGCCAATCTGGTCGAGACCACCCATGCCGTCGAGGCGGCGCTGGATGAGCTGAAACCGGCACTGGAAGCGCAAGGCGTGCGCTATCAGGCGCTGGATCGGCCCGCCGGTTTCGCTGTGTTGGCGCTGCATTATCTGGGGTGGGATCTGGCCATCGGCACGGTGCTGATCGTGGTGGTGCTGGCGCTGTTCCTGCGCGAGCCCCGCGCGGTTCTGGCGGCGTTGGGCAGCATTCCGCTGCCGTTGATCGCGGCGATCATGGTGCTTAAGGCCTGTGGCGGCAGTCTGAACGCGATGAGTCTGGGCGGGCTGATCCTCAGTCTTGGGCTGGTCTTCGACGATGTGATCATTGGCGTCGACAATGTATCCGAGCGGCTGCGCGATGCCGGGCACCACGATGTGGAAGGCAGGGACCGTGACACCATCCTTGCCGCCACGCTGGAGGTCCGCGATCCCGTCACCTACGCCATTTTCGCGATCATCGTGGCGCTGGCGCCGGTGCTGGCGCTGCATGGGCTGCAGGGCGCGCTGCTGACGCCCATGGCCATTGTGGTGATCGCCGCCTCTCTGGCGTCTTTCGTGGTGGCCACTGTGGTCACGCCCGCGCTTTGCATGCTGTTCCACACGCATCAGGCGCCCTTGCCCGATCCCGCTGCGCTGACGCGCTTCAAGAATGCGCATGGCCGGATGCTGGGCCGGGTCTGCGGGCGGCCTGTGGTGCTGCTCGGTGTCGCCGGGGGGGTGGTGGCGGTGACCTTCGCGGCTTTGGCGTTCGACCGTTCCGAGCTGCTGCCCTCGCTGCATGACAATCATCTGGTGGCTGAAATCAACGGGCCGCCCGCCACCGCTTTGGCCACGATGAACGAGATCGGGCGGCGCGACAGCAGGGATTTCCAGCAGATCGCCGGGGTTCGCATGGTCAGCGCGGCCATCGGGCGCGATGCCACGGGCGTCACGGGCTGGGGCCCCGAGCATGCGGTGTTCGATCTTGATCTCGCCCCCGATCTGGACGCCGCTGCGCAAGAGGCGATCGCCCGCAAGGTCAACCATCTGCTGCAGCTCAACCCGGGCTTTGCGGCCAGCGTGTCCTCGCGCTTCGATGCGGTGGAGGTGGGCAGCGCCGCCGCCGCGCCGATGGAGATCAGCCTGTATGGTCAGGATCTGGATGGGCTGGATGAGGCAGCCGGCAAGATCGTCGATGTTTTGAAAACCCTGCCCGGCGCGGGCGATGTGCAGGTTGAAAACACGCTTCAGGCGCCCGCCATCCGGGTCGATCTCAACTTTCCCCGGCTGGCGCTTTATGGCCTGTCGGCCTCCGATGTGATGGAGACGGTGCAGGCTGCGTTCGCGGGGCAGCGCGTTTCGCAGATTTTCGACCATGGGCGGGTGATCGATGTGGCGGTCAGTGCGCAGGATCGGTTGCGGCGCGATCCGGAGGGAATTGGGGATCTGCTGCTGCGTTCCACCTCGGGCATCTCGGTGCCGCTCAAGGCGGTGGCCAATGTCTATCTCACCGACGACCGCACGATGATTGCGCATGATGGCGGGTTGCGGCGGCAGGTGATCGCGCTTCATCCGCGCGATCCGATTGGCTTCGAGGCCAAGGCGCGTCAGGCTATCACCGCCCATGTCGCGCTGCCGAGGGGCGCCTTTCTGGAGTTTGGCGGCACCGCGCGCACGGTCCGCGAAGCCCGGCGCGATTTGCTGATCAGCTATGCGCTGGCGGGTTTTGCCGTGATTGGCCTGCTGGCGCTGGCTTTCGACGGGTGTACCGCGGGGATCATTCTGGCCGCCAGCGCGCTCTCCTTTGCCGGGGCTGCGGCTTGCGTGGCGCTGTGCCTGGGCGGGGTGCTGTCGGTGGGGGCGATCATCGGCTTTGTCAGCCTGTTCGGCCTTTCAATGCGCGGTGCGATCCTGCTGTGCGACCGGCTTGAGCATCTGGTGTTGGACGAACAGGCAGCGTTTTCCATCGCCACGGTGGTCCGCGCGGCCCGGCTGCGTCTGACGCCGATCCTGATGACATCTCTGCTGGCCGCGCTGGCGCTGGCGCCTTTGGCCTTCGACGCCGGGCGCCCGGGCTGCGAAATCCTCGGGCCCATGGCGCTGGTGGTGCTGGGCGGGCTGGTGACGGGCACGCTGGCCAATCTGGTGGTGCTGCCGGTGCTGTTGCTGATGTTCTGGCGTCCGGCGTTCACCCGTCGCGCCCGGCCCCGCATGGGACAGATCGTTCAGACCCCCGATCTCGCATAAAAAGACCGCGCAGCGATGTGCTGCGCGGTCCCTTTGTTCGGCAGGCCGGAGCCGTTTCCTAGAACGCGATGCCGATCGAGCCGAAGAGCTGGCGCGGCGCCGAAGCGTGGAACACCTGAATCGTGCCCGGGGCATCGTCCGGCGCGAACACGCTGTTGTCGAAGTTGGCGGCATAGCGCTTGTTCGTCAGATTGGTGACGTTGAGCGAGGCTTTCACCCCCTTGAGCGGGCCGATGTGACCGAAATCATAGCCCAGGCCGAGGTCCAGCGTGAAGTATCCGCCAAAGCTCTGGTCATTGGTGTAGGTGTAGTAACGGCGGCCGGTGTATTTGCCCTGCAGCGAGGCCGAGAGGCCGTGCTGCTTGACCGTCACCATGCTGGAGACCATCGTCTTGGGCGTATCGACCTGCTGCTTGCCCGCCGTGGCCTTCACCACGCAGCTGGCGCCCGAGCACCAGTCGAGGTTCTGGTCATAGGTCGTGGAATTCAGCGACAGCGAGTTGTACCAGTTCAGCCAGCTCACCGGCTTCCACAAGGCGCCGATCTCCATGCCCTTGGCGGTCACGCTGCCGGCATTGTGGAAGGAGTTGCCGCAGCCCGGTTCGGACTGGCGGGCAGTGGCGCAGGGGTTGTACTGCAGCAGGCGGTTGTCGAACTTCGAGTAATAGCCGCTCAGCGTCAGCTGGAGCGTGCGGCTGACGAAGCGATAGCCACCCTCGACGCTGCGCGACTTTTCGGGCTTCAGCGTGCCGCCCTGCGCGTTCCACACGGTCTGCGTGACCGACTGCGGGCCCAGCTTGAAGCCGCCCTGATACATCGCCATGTTTTCGGCATAGCTGGCGTAGAGCTCATGCCCCTGCGCCAGCTTGTAGCGCAGGCCGACCTGCGGCAGGAAGAAATCCTTGGCCACCAGCGAACCGTTGGCGAACTGGCTGGAGGCAGGCGGCGCGCTCTTGGCGATGCCGGGCAGGGCATGGGCGTCGGAGCGCGAATAGGTGCCCTTGAAGCCGAAATCGACGGTCAGCGTGTCGTTCAGCAGGCGCATCGTGTCCTGCAGATAGAACTGGCGGGTTTTCCAGTCGGTAGACTGCACCCATTGCGCGCTGTCGGGCTGGCCTTGCAGATATTGCGCAAGGTCGCTGGGGCCCTTCACATTGCTCCAGATGTAGCGCGAGGCGCTGCTGGTGTTCTCTTCCAGCCAGAAACCGGCCTGGAAGCGGTTGAAGGCCACATCCCAGCTCAGGCTGCCCAGACCGCCGCTGCGGTTGATGGTGTAGCGCGTGTCGCGGATCTGCACCGGCACGTCGTCCGAGGTGTCGGCGGTGCCCTGTGTCGAATAGGCCGAGTTGATGAAGTTGTTGCCCGCGCCCTTGTCGTGATGGTGATAGGCTTTCAGGCTCAGCGTCAGCGACTTGGACAGGTTGAAATCGCCGGTGAGGTAGTACAGCTCGTCGTTGCGCAGGATCTGGCCGTTGGTGTAGGTGTATTCGCTGTCATTTGCCGTCGCGCCGCTGCACTTGCTGGACTTGAGTACGCAATAGGAGCGGCCCAGATAGCCCTGCCAGTCGGGCGCCATGCCGCCGAAATCCCAGCCGCGACGGTTCAGCATATCCTTCGACAGATAGGCATCGTCGGCCTGATTGGTGCGCGACACATCGACAAAGGCGCGGATCACGCCGCCATTGAACTGATACTTCAGCTTGCCGTTGAACTGCTTGCCGGTGGAGGTGTTGCCCGCCGCCTGATTCACGAAGAGGTTCTGGCGGCTGTACTGGCCGGAAATATAGGCCGAGAAACCGTTATGTTCGCCGGTGTCGAGGCGTACATAGGTGCGCAGGGCGTCCGCGCTGCCGAAGCTCTGGGTGATCGCGCCGCCCATATTCTTGGCCGGATCGCTGCTGGTGTAGGTCACCGCGCCGCCAAGGTTGCTGGTGGAGGGGATGCCAAGACCCGCGATGCCGGTGGCCAGATCGGCGCGGCCCAGATTGTCCGAAATCAGCGCGCGGTTGATCGTCAAGCCGTTGTAATTGTTGTAGGCGCCATCGCCCAGCGGAATGCCGTCCAGCGCATAGCCGAGATGGGTGGTGCTGAAGCCGCGCACCTGAAGCGACATCGACTGTTCGTTGAGACCCAGCGCGTCGATCGACTGCGACATCACGCCCGGCAGAAAGTTCAGCGCCTTTTGCACGCTGGTGCCCGGGGGCAGCACATCGAGGTTCGAGGGCACAAGGGTG
Source organism: Novosphingobium rosa NBRC 15208 (assembly GCF_001598555.1). Classification (GTDB taxonomy): domain Bacteria; phylum Pseudomonadota; class Alphaproteobacteria; order Sphingomonadales; family Sphingomonadaceae; genus Novosphingobium; species Novosphingobium rosa. The sequence goes on along the minus strand of NZ_BCZE01000001.1, from coordinate 233,786 downwards.
GAGACCGAGCGGGTCTCGCCGCTGCCGATCACGACGATGCCGGCGTCATCCTTGCTGTCCGTGTCCGCTGCGGGAGCGGTTTGGGCATAGGCCTGTGTGGTGAAGACAAGGCAGACGGCAGTCGTCAGCGCGAAAGCGGATTTTTTCAAGATTTTGCCCCATGTTTGCGAAAGCGCCGCGGGAAGCTGTATGCCGGGCGTCGAAAGCATGAGGCGGGCCTATGCCCCCGGATTATGACAGATGCGCTACATCGATGTTTTATATGAATTTTTTATAGTATGGAGCGTGGAGCACAAAGGCCACCGGTGACAGGCGCGCCGGATACGGGCATGAGGCGGCAAGATAAGGTGGTGAGGCCATGGCTGGCCTGTCAAGGATCATGCGAATGCTTCCGGTCGAACAGATCGAACGATTTGCGCTGGCGGTGGACTTGCTGGGCGGGCAGCAGGTGGCGGCGCGCCTGTTGGGGCTGAGCGAGCAGGACATCGGCGATCTGTGTCTGGGGCGGCGCGCTTTGAACATCGGTCTGTTGCGGGCGATCTCGCGCGCGCTGATCGTCCATGCCGAGGCTTGCCGCATTCTGGAGCGTCGCCTCTCGCCCGCCTTTCGCGAGAATGTGCTGCCGGGGCAGGAAGCGGAGTCAGCGGTATTAAAAAGTCATAAAGGGTCATGAGGCAAGGCTTGTCCGCACCGATCACGCCCTTCCGCCCCTGAACAGCGCGGGCCCACCCCAGATCAGCGCCGAGCCGATATGGAAAACCACCACTGCCAGAAAGCAGGCCGCGAACATCGCCGGATGGGCGGCGATGCGGGGCCTGTCTTGCTGCAGCCAGCATAGAGTCCACAAGAATGCCGCAAAGGCGGCATAGGCCAGCATCCCGATGCCGCGCAGCAAAAGGTGATCGCCCAGCGTTGGGTGGCCTTCGCGTAACCGGCTTCGCATGGTGTGTGTCATGGCCTTGCGCCCTCTCTGCGCCCTCTCTATCGACAGGCCGGTTTTTACCTCCGAGGGGCATTGGATTTCGAGAGAAGGGAAGGGGCGTTTGCGTTGAATCTGCGTAAGGTCGCGCCCCATTCCAGCAGCGCAAAGAAAAAGGCCGGAGCGCTTGGGCCCCGGCCTATGAAGTTGGTGTTCGCAGGAGGAACAGAAGTGATGCCACGCGGAAATCGGGAGCGGATGGGCAGGGAGGATCTCTGCCGGGCCGCTCCTTCCTTCCTCTCGGGACAAGGCCGCATCTAGCCGTCCGCCCATAGGATTTCGAGATTGAAGGACCGTGATCGGCGTTGAATTCGCGTTGAAAAATGCTTCACTCAGCCTTCCGGCGTGGCATGGCTATCGCCCGGCACGCGCAGGCGATAGCCGATGCCCAGCTCATTGGTGATGATCTGCGGGCGCTGTGGATCGGCTTCCAGCTTTTGCCGCAGGGTGCGCACCAGCACGCGCAGATATTCGACATGGCGCTCATTCTCATAAGCCCAGACGTGGTTCATGATCTGCTGATGCGTGATCACCCGCCCCGGCGCCGCCGCCAATTGCGCCAGCACGGCATATTCCTTGGGGGCCAGATGCACCTCTTCCCCCGCCCGGGTGACGATCCGCGCCATCAGATCCACCGTCACATCCCCGAGCACCAGCACCGGCGCACCGCCTCCCCGCGTCATGCGGTTGCGCAGCGCCACGCGCAGGCGGGCGAGCAGTTCATCGGTGTCGAAGGGCTTGGTGAGGTAATCATCGGCCCCCAGATCGAGCGCCGCCACCTTCTCATCGGTGGCATCGCGCGCGGAGACCACGATCAGCACGGTTTCGGCCTGCTGCTTGATGAGCGGCACCAGTTCGAGCCCGTCGCGGTCCGGCAGGCCAAGGTCGAGCAGCACCAGATCGGGGCGTTCCACGCGCAGGCGGTCCATCGCTTCACGGGCGTTGGCGGCTTCCACTGTGGCGTAATCGGCGCGGGTCAGGGCGGCCAGGATCAGACGGCGGATATGGGGCTCATCGTCGATGATAAGCACCTTGTGACGGTTCTTCATGCCAGATCCCTGGGAGAAAGCGGCGCGATGATCCGCGCCTGGGGAATGCGGATGGTGAAGCAGGCGCCGAGAGGTGCATCGTTGTTGCTGGCCTCCACGGTCAGGCCCATGGCCTCGGCAAAGCCTTTTACGATGGCCAGACCCAGCCCGGTGCCATGGCGCACCCGGTCCGAACCTTCCAGCCTTGTGAAGGTTTCGAAAACGCGCTTTTCCTGCCCCGGGGCAATGCCCGGTCCCTGATCCACGATCGAGAGCAGCAGCGCATCATGGCGCCGCTGGCAACGGATGATGATCGGCGTGCCGGGATCGCCATAACGCCCGGCATTGTCGAGCAGATTGATCAGGCAGTGATGCAGCAGCACCGGATCGAGCCGCACCAGCGGAATATCGGGCACGATGTCCACCTCGACAGCATGGCCCTGCAAGGCCGTGCGCGTGTCATGCACCGCCGAGGCGACGGCATCGAAGAGATCGGTGGCCTCCATCTTCAGCGGCAGGGCACCGGCTTCCACGCGGGCCATATCGAGCAGGTTGGCGACAAAGCGGTTGAGCCTTTGCGCCTCGGTCTCGATGGTTTCGGCCAGTTCGGGGCGGGGGTGGTGTTTCATCTCCTGCGCCGCCGTCACGATGGTGGTGAGCGGCGTGCGCAGATCATGGCTGACCGAGGAGAGCAGAGCGCTGCGCAGCCGGTCGCGCTCGCCCACGGCCTGCGCCTTCATGTTCTCCTCCTCCAGCGTCATGCGGTCGAAGGCGATGGCGGCCTGATCGAGCAGGCTCATCAGCAGGGGGAGTTGATCCGAACGCACCGGCTCCCCGGCATCCTCGCGCGCCAGCCCCAGCACGCCCAGCACGCCGCGACTGGTGCGCAGCGGATGAAACAGCCAGTCCGAGGCGGTCAGCGTGGCCGAGCCGCGCCCGGCGGGCTGGTCATTGTCGATGGCCCAGGCGGCGGCGGCGAGTTCGATCTGGCCGAGGCGATCCTCGGGCGGGAAGGCGGCGCGCAGATCGGGGCCGCTCGCGCCGGGCAGCAGCAAGGCGGTGCGAACTTCCAGCAGGCGGGCGATGTCGGCGCAGATCGCCTGCATCAGCTCTTCCTTGGTGGCCGAGGCCGTCAACTGGCGGGAAAAGCTGGCCAATGCCGCGTTCTGGCGGGCGCTCGATGCCGCCAGATCGGCCTGCACCCGCACCCGCGCGGCAAACTGGCTGGTGACGATGGCCACCCCCAGCAGCACGAAGATCGAGACGACATTTTCCGGATTGCTGACCGTCAGCGTGCCTGTCGGCGGCAGAAAGAAGAAGTTGTAGGCGAGGCTTGAGGTGAGGCCGGCGAAAAGCCCGGCCCGCAGGCCAAAGGTGGCGGCGGCGAACATCACCGGCACCAGATAGAGCAGCGCGATGTTGCCCAGCGTGATGGCTTGGGAGAGCATCAGGCACAGCGCCGTCATCAGTGCCACCGCGCCCGATGACCAGAGGTAATCGACCGGGCGGCCCCAAAGATTGCGGCGGTGCAGCCTTGGCCGGGCGGTGGCGGTGGGGGCGGCTTCGCCCGAGGGCAGCACATGCACCGCCACATCGCCGATCACCCGCACCAGAGCGTCCACCACCGAGCCGTGGCGTATCTCGAACCACCAGCTGCGCGGCGATTTGCCGATGACGATCTGGGTGGCGCGCGCATCGCGGACGAAGCTGTTCAGCCCCTCCACCACATTGACCGCCGGAATGCTGGCGGTGGTGGCGCCAAGGCGCGAAGCCAGCGCCAGCGTTTCAGCCAGCTGGCTGCGGCTGCTCTCGGTAAAATACTGGTCGCGCTGGGTTTCGATATGCACCACCGTCCATGGCGCGCGCAGGGCATCGGCCATGCGCTTGCCCGCGCGGACGAGGCCTGCAGCATGGGGATGCTCGCTGATGGCGACCAGAATGCGTTCTCCGGCGGCGAAGCTGCCTGCCAAGGCATTGGCGCGCAGATGCTCCAGCATCTGGGCATCGACGGCCTGCGCAGCGCGGCGCAGTGCCATTTCGCGCAGGGCCGTCAGATTGGATTTGGAGAAGAAATGGCTGAGCGCGCGGGTCGCTTCCTGCGGGATATAGACCTTGCCGTCGCGCAGGCGTTCGATCAGCTCGTCGGGTGGGATGTCCACCACCTCGATCTCGGCCTGTTCGAGAATGGAATCGGGCACTGTCTCGCGCACGCGCACCCGGGTGAAGCTGGCCACCACATCGTTGAGGCTCTCCACATGCTGGATGTTCAGCGTGGAATAGACATCGATCCCGGCATCGAGCAGTTCCTCGACATCCTGATAGCGCTTGGGATGTCGGCTGCCCGGCGCATTGGTGTGGGCCAGTTCATCGACCAGCACCAGCGCGGGATGGCGTTCCAGAATGGCGTCGATGTCCATCTCGCCAAGGCTGTGGCCGCGATGATCGACCTCGCGGCGGGCGATCAGCTCGGCGCCATGGACCATCGCCTCGGTGTCGCGGCGGCCATGGGTTTCCACCACGCCCACCACAACATCCGTGCCGCTGTCGCGACGCCGCGCGCCTTGCGAGAGCATTTCCCAGGTCTTGCCGACGCCCGGCGCCGCCCCAAGAAAAATCTTGAGGCGGCCACGGCCCTCCCGCGCCGCCTGGCGCAGGAAAGCTTCGGGAGAGGGTCTGTCGTCGGTCACGGCTTAACGTTTAGCCTGAAGTGCATCGAGCCGTCGATTGAGTTCAAACACGTTCACATGATCTTCGCCCAGAAAGCCAAGTATGGGATGGTCGATGCTCTGCTCCACCAGCCCATGCAGCGCGATGGGGTCGAGGTGGCGCAGGGCGGCGATGCGGTCCACCTGATAGAAGGCGGCCTCGGGCGAAAGATCCGGATCGAGGCCCGAGCCGGAGGCCGTCACCAGATCGCCTGGAATTGCCTTGGCGGGTTCGGATTTGCGCATGGCATCGACCTGCTGCTTGATGCGGGTCTGCAGCGCCTGCGAAGTGGGACCATAGTTCGAGCCCGAGGAGTTCATCCCGTCATACCCCTTGCCCGCCGCCGAGGGGCGGGTCTGGAAATAGCGATCAGACACGAAGGCTTGACCGATCACGGTCGAGCCGATTGCCTTGCCGCCTTCCATCACCAGACTGCCATTGGCCTGCCGGGGGAACAGCAACTGGCCGATGCCGGTCATGGCCAGCGGATAGGCGATGCCCAGCAGCAGGGTGAAAAGCAGCGTCATCACCAGAGCGGGGCGTAGCGAGCTTGTGATATCCTTGTTCATAGGAAAGTTCATGATGGGGGCCTCCTCAGGCCAGACCCAGGCCGCCGACGGCCAGATCGATCAGTTTGATGCCCACGAAAGGCGCGATCAGCCCGCCCAGCCCATAGATGGCCAGATTGCGCGCCAGCAGCGGCCCGGCGCCCATGGGCGTGTATGTCACGCCCTTGAGAGCCAGCGGCACCAGCATGGGGATGATGATGGCGTTGAAGATGATCGCCGACAGGATGGCGCTCTGCGGCGTGGCCAACCCCATCACATTGAGCACGCCGAGCCCTGGATAGAGCGCCACGAACATCGCGGGAATGATGGCGAAATATTTGGCCACATCATTCGCCACGCTGAAGGTGGTGAGCGCGCCGCGCGTCATCAGCAATTGCTTGCCCAAACCCACGACCTCGATCAGCTTGGTCGGGTCGCTGTCGAGATCGACCATATTGCCCGCCTCGCGCGCGGCCTGCGTGCCGGTGTTCATCGCCACGCCCACGTCCGCCTGCGCCAGAGCGGGCGCGTCATTTGTGCCATCGCCGCACATGGCGACCAGACGGCCCCCCTGCTGTTCCTTGCGGATCAGAGCCAGCTTGTCCTCGGGCGTGGCCTCGGCGAGAAAATCGTCGACGCCCGATTCAGCCGCGATGCTGGCGGCGGTCAGCGGGTTGTCGCCGGTGATCATCACCGTGCGGATGCCCATGGCGCGCAGTTCCCCGAAACGCTCGCGGATACCGGCTTTGACGATATCCTTCAGGAAGATCGCGCCAAGCAGCTTGCCATCGACCGCCACGGCCAGCGGCGTGCCGCCCACGCGGGCGATCTCGTCGGTGATGCGGCGCAGTTCGGTGGCCGCCGCCGTGTTGCCCGCGCCGGGGTTGGCCTTCAGGATCGCCTGCACCGCGCCCTTCTGGATCACGCGCCCACCGGTATCGACGCCGGAAATGCGGGTCTGCGCGGTGAAGGGAATGATCTGCGCATCCTGTGGCAGGACAACCTCGCGCATGCCGAACATCTCGCGTGCCAGCACCACGATCGAGCGGCCCTCAGGCGTCTCATCGGCAAGGCTGGCGAGCAGAGCGGCTTCGGCAAGGCGCGCCTCATCCACGCCGCCAACAGGGCGAAATTCGGTGGCCTGACGGTCGCCCACGGTGATGGTGCCGGTCTTATCGAGCAGCAGCACGTCGATGTCGCCCGCTGCTTCCACCGCGCGGCCCGATTTGGCCAGCACGTTGAAGCGCACCAGACGGTCCATCCCCGCAATGCCGATGGCCGAAAGCAGCGCGGCAATGGTGGTGGGGATCAGCGTGATGAGCAGCGCCGCCAGAATGGACACTGGCACGCTGCCGCCGGCGAAAAGCGCAAAGCCCGGAATGGTGCCAACGGCGATCAGGAAGATGATCGTCAGGCCCACCAGCAGCAGGGTCAGGGCGATTTCATTGGGGGTCTTCTGGCGTTCCGCGCCCTCGACCAAAGCGATCATGCGGTCGAGGAAGCCTTGGCCGGGGTTGACCGTGACAGCCACGCGGATCTCGTCCGAGATCACCCGTGTGCCTGCCGTGACGGCGGAACGGTCGCCACCTGCCTCGCGGATGACGGGGGCGCTTTCGCCGGTGATCGCGGCCTCGTTCACCGAGGCCACACCGGCGATCACCTCGCCATCGGAAGGGATCAGGTCGCCGGTCTGCACCAGCACCACATCGCCTTTGCGCAGCGCGCTGGCGGGCACGCTTTCAAAGCTGTTGCCCTTGATGCGCTTGGCTGTGAGTTCCGCCTTGGTGGCGCGCAGGCTTGCGGCCTGCGCCTTGCCGCGCCCTTCGGCCAGCGCCTCGGCAAAGGTGCCGAACAGCACCGTCAGCCAGAGCCAGATCACCAGCTGCAGCTTGAAGCCGATGGTCAGCCCATCATGCCCCACCGCCAGCAGGACAGTGAGCAGCGTGGCGACGACCGCCGTGGTGAACATCACCGGGTTGCGGATCAGCTCTTTGGGATTGAGTTTGCGGAAAGCATCACCAATCGCCGGAACGATCAGGTCAGCGGTAAACAGCGATTTGCTTTCGGAACGGGCCATCTGCCGCACTCCTTAAAAGAGCTGACCACGGATCATCGCGAGATGATCGGCGATAGGACCAAGCGCGAGGCCGGGCAGGAAGGTTAGCCCGCCGACGATCACGATGATGCCGACCAGCAGCCCCGTCCACAGCAGGCCGGTGGTGGGGAAGCTGCCGGCGCTTTCGGGCGTGTGCTTCTTGGCGGCCAGACTGCCCGCCACGGCCAGCATCGGGATGATGATGAAGAAGCGCCCGATCCACATCGCCACGCCCAGCATGCCATTGTAGAAAGGCGTGTTGGCGCTGATCCCGGCAAAGGCTGAGCCATTGTTGGCCACCGCGCTGGTGAAGGCGTAGAGGATCTCGCTAAAGCCATGCGGGCCCTTGTTCAGAGGCCCGGCCAGACCCGCTGGCAGCACCGAGGCAATCGCCGTCATGCCCAGGATCACCAGCGGCAGCACGGCAATCGCCAGCACCGAGAGCTTCACTTCGCGGCTTTCGATCTTCTTGCCGACATATTCGGGGGTGCGGCCCACCATCAGGCCCGCCACGAAGACCGCCAGAATGGCGAAGAGCAGGAAGCCATATATGCCCGCGCCCACGCCGCCCACGACAACCTCGCCAAGCTGCATGTTGAACAGCGGGACCAGCCCGCCCAGAGCGGTAAAGCTGTCATGCATGGCATTGACCGCGCCGCAGCTGGCCGCTGTCGTCACCACGGCGAAGAGGGAGGATGCGGCGATGCCGAAGCGCACCTCCTTGCCCTCCATATTGCCGCCGGCGGCGCCCAGCGTGTGGAGCATCGGCGTGCCATTGGCTTCCTGCCAATAGGTCACCGTGATGCCCACCAGAAAGATCGCCATCATCGCGGCCAGAATGGCCCAGCCCTGTCGCGTGTTGCCCACGGCCTTGCCGAACGTATAGGTCAGCCCCATGCCGATCGCGAAGATCGAAAGCATCTGCACCAGATTGGTGAGCGCATTGGGATTCTCGAAAGGATGGGCGCTGTTGGCGTTGAAGAAACCGCCGCCATTGGTGCCCAGCATCTTGATCGCTTCCTGCGATGCCACCGGGCCCAGCGCCAGCGCCTGCTTCACGCCTTCCAGCGTATGGACATCGACCGCACCGGCGAGCGTCTGAGGCACGCCGCTGGCGATGTAGAAGACCGTCAGCGCCATGCACAGCGGCAGCAGCAGATACAGCGTCACCCGCGTCATATCGGCCCAGAAATTGCCGATCCCGCTCGCCTCGCGCCGGGCAAAGCCGCGAAACAGCGCGAAGGCCAGCGCGATGCCCGTCGCCGCCGAGAGGAAGTTGTGAATGGTCAGCGCCAGCATCTGGGAGAGGTTCGACATGGTCGACTCGCCCGCATAGCTCTGCCAGTTGGTGTTGGTGGTGAAGCTGACCGCGGTGTTGAAGGAGAGGTTCTCGTTCAACCCTGCATAACCGGAAGGGTTCAAGGGAAGCAGCGCCTGCGTGCGGAGCAGCACATAGGTCAGCAGGCCCAGCGCGGCGTTGAAAATCAGCATATGCACGGCGTAACGGCGCCAGCTCTGATCCTCCTGCGGGTCGATGCCCGAGAGCCGGTAGAAGCCGCGCTCCACCGGGCCCAGCAGGGTGTGAAGGGGCGTGCGCCGCCCCTCATACAGGGCGAAAAGCCAGAGCCCGATCGGCTTGGTGAGCGCCAGCAAAATGCCGACAAAGGCTGCAATCAGCAGCCATCCCTGGAAGGTCATGATGGCGCCCTCCTAGAACCGCTCGGGCCGCGCAAGCACGGCCACGAGGTAGACGAGAAGGCCGATGGCGGTGAAACCCGCCAGCCAGAGGTCGAGTGTCATTGTGGTGTCTCCCTCAAGCCCGGTTGCACAAGGCGGTGTAGCCAAGGCTGGCCGCCAAGAGGGCGAGGAAGAGGCCGATCCAGAGGATGTCCTGCATGGGTGTGCTCCTGCTTGGACCGCCCGGGCAAAAGGCGCGGGCAGGTCCGATGCAGTCGCCCCATTAGGACGAAGCGGCGTTGAAATGCGAGACGAGTGGAGGGCCGTTCACATTGAATCCGCATATGATCGGGAGAGAAAGCCAAACATTGCCGGCCTTAAGCCCATGCGCCTGTTCTCCCGCCCGCAATCCGGCGCGGCATATGCCACAAGGCCCATGCCACCAGAGTGGCCAGCACAGCCCATAGCAGCAGGGCCCGGCAGGGGGCGCGGCGAAGGTCGGGCTGAATTACCGGATCGCTGCTCCAGTTTTCATAGCGCTGTTCCGCCCGGCCACCATCGGATCCGGCTTGCTGTTCTTGCGAGGCCGCCAGAATTGCTGGGGTGAAACGCGTCTCGAGATCGAGCGCATGGCGGTCGGCCTGCTCGGTCAGGCGCAGGCTGTCGCGGCGGCCTTGCCCGGCGGCAGTCAGCAGCGCCTGGTCCAGCAGCAGCATGGGCGAGGCGGGGGCCAGCCGCTCCTGCCAGAGCGCGGCATCCCGGTCATAGTGCCGAGCGGCGCGGGCGTAGGAGGCCAGCGCCTCGGTGGTCAGCCCGTCAAGCGCCAGACGTTGCAGATCGGCGTGCTGGCTGGCCTCGGGCGGGAGGTTGGGGGCATGGCGCTTCAGCCAGAGGCTGGTCTGCCCCGCGGCATCGGCATCGAAGCGGGCAGCGACGTCTCGTGAGGTTTGAATAGCCTGAAGGCGTGAAGGGGCCGAAAGTCCCGCCCACCAGCCGCAGGCCAACGGCGCCACAAAGCCCATCACCGCCCAGATCAGCAACAGGCCGGTGAGGCTGGCGCTGCAGGTGATCCGCAGCCCCGCCGCACAGCCCGCCAGCGCCAGCCAGAACAGCATGAACCCGGCCAGATCGAGGCTGAGCACAGCCAGCATGCTCGACGATGCGGCATGGACTGCCCCCGCCAAGCCCAGAACCAGCCACAGCATCGTCAGCGTGGCGGGGATGGTCACCACTGCCAGCGCGGCGAAACGCGCCAGGGCAATCCGCCCCAGCCCTGCCGGTTGTGCGCGCAGCAGGGGCAACTGGCCGCCTTCGCGCTCTGCGGAAATGACCGTGCCGGCCATGGCGATCAGCGCCAGCGGCACCAGGTAGACCAGCACGAAGGCCAGATCGAAACGCCCGATCCGGGCCAGCCGGGGGTTGGTCACCGTCGCCGCTCCGCGCGCATCGGCATGGCCGGGGGTGATGGCGATCACCGAGGGCAGCAGATCGCTGTCTCCGGTGGCGATCAGGGCCAGCGGGGAGAGGGCGCGAAACGCGTGCGGCCGCGCGAAATAGAACAGATAGCCATAGGGATCGGAGGGATTGCGATATTGTTCGGGCGGCCGGTCGGGTCGGGCTGCGATGGCGCGGGCCTGCGCCTTGGCGGCGGCGGTTTCGCTCTGCGCATGGGCGATCTCGCGCTGGCGGCTTCGGGCCTGCTGGTGGCCGCTGGCCGTGGCGATCAGCATGGCCAGCAACAGCAGGGCGCCGATGGCCCAGTTCAGCCGCCTCGTGGCCAGCATCCGGATTTCAATCTGGATCAGCGCGATCATGGGCGAAGCCTCCGGATGGTGGCGCGAAGGAACAGCAGGCTGGCGATCAGCCACAGGGCCAGCAGCGCAAGCGGCCAGAGCAGGCCGATCATGCTGGCTTGCGGCACCGTAAAAGGTGGCAGGGCAGCGAAAAGCGCTGGCCCGGCGCGATAGCTCTGCCCGGCGGCGACGGGATGGGCGCGCAGATCCAGATTCATCAGATCGGACATGCGGCGGCGATAGGCTTCGGCGGCCTGAAGGAAGGCGGCCTGATCGCTCGCGCTGCTGTGGGCCAGCGTGTCGCTGGCGAGCTGGAAGGGCAGCAGGGGCGAGGCGAGGCCCGCCATGGTCAGCCAGCCATCCTGTTGCCGCAACCGGGTCGTCATGCGGGCAAGGCTGGCGTCATAGGCGGCATTGTCGTGATGGTCGCGGCTGTAGAGCATCGCCCCGCCGACATCCATATGCCCGCCCTGCGCCATAAGCTGCTGCTTGCGCGCGGCGGCGGCCTCGGGCGTGTTGTAGGCGCGGTTGATCGCTGCGGCTTCGTCGAGCAGCGCGGTGTGTGAGGGCGTGGGCAAAGCGGTCTCGACAGCGGCGGTGGTCAGGCGCGGCACCAGCACGCAAAGCATCACCCACAAGGCCAGCAGCAGGGCCAGCGCGGCGCGGCTGCCCGGCGCGCTCAGCGAGACCGCCATGCCGATGGCCAGAAAGATGGCGCCATAGGCCAGCGCCGCCAGCAGCATGGCGAGCAGCTGCATGATGGCGCCGCCAACGATCAGCCCGACGGCCAGCATGGGCAGACCCGTGGCCATCGCCAACAGCGCCAGGCGTATCGCGAAACGCAGGCCAGCGATGCGCGGCAATGGCCCGCCCGCGCCGATCATCATGCGCAGTCGCCCGCTCTCGCGATCCGCCGCAAAGCTGGCGAAGCCCAGCAGCAGCGCGGCCAAAGGCACGAACAGCGCGACCATATCACCCATGGTGGAGGCCCCGGCGCGATGGAACGGGCCTTCGTCCAGCGCGGAGAGAAACAGCGGATCATCGGGATGATGCGCCTCGACCCGCAGCATGCGCCCCACAAAGGGATCGGTGCCCGGATCGAGCGCCGAAAGCGGTGCGGGCGCGCGAAACACCCAGAGGCCGAAATGCGCGGCGCGATGGGGGGTCTTGGCGCTTTGATGGAGCCAGCGGTCGCGTTCGGCTTGCCCGGTTTGCGCGAAGGTTTGTGCGGTGAGGGCATGGTCGCGCAGGGTGGTCAGGCCGGTGCCGAGCAGCAGCGCGGCCAGCACCGCCAGCATCAGGCATAGCGCACGGTTGCGCAGCATCAGCAGCGCCTCGGCGCGCATCATGAAGCCGCGCCATAGAAGGAGAGCAGCGCGGCGGCATCGGCATGGCGCGGATCGAAGCTTTGGCCGATCTTGCCGCTTTCCAGCACCACGGCGCGGTTGGCCATGGGTTTCAGGCCGAAGAGATCATGCGAGACCACCAGCACGCCCGTGCCGCGCGCCGCCACGCGGCGGACCAGCGCGCCCAGCTCCTCCATCGCCAGCGGATCGAGGCCCGAGCCGGGCTCGTCGAGCAGCAGCAGCGGGCAGCGTCGTGCCAGAGCGATGGCGATCCCCAACTTCTGGCGCATTCCCTTGGAATAGGCGCTGGCGCGGCGCTGGCAGGCTTCCGGCGGCAGGCCCGCCTCGGCCAGCAGGGCGGCGGCGTCCGGTTTGGACAGCCTCAGCCCCGCCAGTGCGGTGAAGTAACGCAGGTTCTCCAATCCCGAGAGATGGGGATAGAGCGCCACCTGTTCGGGCAGATAGGCCATGTGCGCGCAGGCTTGGGCCGGGGCCTCGCCGCAAATCGCGACGAGGCCGCTGTCAGCTTGCTCGAAACCCAGCGCAAGGTTGAGCGTGGTGGTCTTGCCCGCGCCATTGCGGCCCAGCAATGCCACCACCTCGCCGGGCTCGACCTGAAGGTCCAGCCTGTCGAGCACGCGATGCCCGCCAAAGCTTTTGCAAACCTGCGTCAGCGCCAGAGGCGGCGCCATGCTCACCCAATTGTTCACTGCGCGCGCCACTTCAGGGCGAGGAACACCGTGCGGCCCGGATAAGGATGGTAGATGTAGCGGATCTGGTTGAACAGATTGTCCACGCCCACGCTGGCCTGAAGCTGGCGGGTGATATGTACCCCCAACCGCGCCTCGACAAAGGTATAGGCATCGGCATAACCGAAACCGCCGCGCCGCCCGTCGCTGTTCAGCAGATCGCTGAACTGCGCGCCTTCGTGCCGCACGCCCACTGTGGCATCGACCTTCTCGACCGGATGCAGCGTGGCCAGTAGGTTCCAGCGGATGCGCGGCACGCGGGGCATTTCCTTGCCCATGCTGGCCGGCAGATTGGCGTTCTGGAGAATCTTGCCGCCTTGCCACGCAAAAGCGCCGTCCAGATCGAGCAAACCATCGAACAGATGCCGCCCGGTGGCCGACAGCTCCACGCCGCGCGTGCGGACAAGGCCGATGTTCTGGTAATAGGTCGCGCCGGTGAAGGCGTTCTGCTGGTTGTAGAGCGTGTTGCTCACCCGCTCATGGAACAGCGTGGCGCCAAGGCTCAGCGTGCCTCCCGCCAGCGTCATGTCGCGGGTGGTGCCCAGATCGAAGGTGGTGGCGTGTTCGGGCTTGAGGTGAGGGTCGCTCTGCACCAGAACACCGCCGCTGCTGGCCGACTGGAACAGTTCGGTGACGGTGGGGAAGCGCCATGCCTGCGCCGCGCGCAACTGCACCGCCCAGCCTTTGGCGGGCGCCCAGCGCAGCACGCCCTTGGGCGACCAGCCGCTGCCCGCGCGCGAGGGATAGATCAGCGCGCTGGCGGTGGTGGTGCGTTGTCCGTCGAAGGCGCGCCAGTGGTCGTAGCGCAAGCCGGCGGTGAGGGTCAGCGTGGGGGTGATGGTCCAGCGGTCCTCGCCATAGAGGCCGAAGGTTTCCGACTTGCCGCCCGAGCGTTCGGCGAAGCTGGAGCGGGCGCCGTTCAGCCAGTCGGTGGAGTTCCAGGTGCTGGTCTGGGTCCAGTATTGCGCGTAATCGCCGCCGAAGCCGATCTGGTTGCGCTTGGCCACATCCCAGGCAAAACGCGCCGCCGCATTGGCCCAGCCCTGAGCATCCGTGGCGATCACCTGAGCACCATTGCCTGCCGGATAGGCTTGCCGGGTCTCGCCGCCCAGCACATTGTAGGTTGAGGCGCTCAGTTCCGCATGCAGGCGGTGGGTGAGCTGGCTGGTGAGGCTGATGCCGCTGAGCAGATCGCGCAATTGCACATCCTGCTTGCGCAGGCCGAGCAGGCTGGAGAGCGCATAGCCGCGCCCGTCGATCTGCGCCGAGCCGCTGATGACGCCATTGCCCGCCGCGTCGCGGAGATAGGTTTCGGGCGCAAGGCTGTCATAGCGCAGATCGCGATAGGCGGTGGTCAGCATCACCCGCGTGGTGGGCGCGGCATCCCATGCCAGCTTGCCTTTCACCAGATCGCTGCGCGTATCCGTCACGCCCGATGAGCCGAGCAGATAGCGGTCGGTGTTGGTGGCGTCGCGGTCGCGCAGCGCGCCCGCTACCGGCGTACCCGCCGCGCTGGTGCCCGCCGACACCGGCGTCACCGCGAAATAGAGCGGCTGGCCCTGACTGCTCAGATGGTCCTGATAGAGCATCCATGACAGATTGCCGTGCCGGTCGCCGATATGCGACTGGATGCGCCATGTGTTCAGGCTGTCGCTGCTCTTCTGGGCGTTGAAATCCTGATTGCCGTAAGTGAGGTCGACACCGGCCTCCAGCTTCTGGGGCATGCGGGTCTGGATGAAGATGCCCGCGCCCATCGTGCCGCCGCCATAGCGCGCCGAGAAGGGGCCGTAGGAGGCATCGACGCTCTCGATCTCGTCGGGCGCGACCATGCCCCACAAGGGTGCATAGACATAGGTGTTGCCCAGAAAATTGCTGATCGGAACGCCATCGAGCGTGACCAGCACGCGGGCCGTCTGGAAACCGCTGGTGCCGCGCACCGTCACGGCGCTGCCGGTGTCGCCGATGTAGCGCTGGCGCAGCTGGATGTTGGGCAGATAGCGCAGCGCATCCTCGGCGGTGATGGTGTTGGCGCGCTCCAGCATGCCGGCGTCGATGGTGGCGCCGATGGCTTCGGCGGGGCGGGCGAGGGTCTGCTCGCGGCGGCCATCGACGCGGATGTCGGCGCGTGTGTCATCACCGGGCGTTTCATCCGCCAGTGCGGGCGAGATCGTGCCCAGCGTGAGCCCGGCCAGCAGCGCCAGACGCGAGGCATGGTTGAAATAGGCCCGGCGGCGTGCCGGGCGTGACGGATATGCAAAGATCATGCGAACCCCCTGATTTGCGCGCTTGATTGATGTTATAACATATCTTGTCAAGAGGGCGTTTGCGCGGCGTGATGGGAGGGGGCGGGCAGGCTTGCGGAAATTGCAGATCGCGCGATCCGTGGCTAAACAAGCGTCGACGCTCGATAAAGTCAGGAGATCAGATGCCTGTTCTTCCTTCTCGCCGTGACACCCGGCTGATGGATGTTGCGCCATGCTGACGGCATCTCGGCGGGACAAACATCACCTTCGCGCCGGGGGCGTGCTGGTGGTTGGCACGCTGGCGATGGTGGCGATTCTGCGCTTTGGCCCCCCGCTGGCCACAAGGCTGACGGATGTGCTCCTTTCGGGCGGCCCGTCGGATGCCGCGCTTGAGGCGCTGTTCACGATCATCGTTTCAGGCGCCATGCTGGTTGTTGCCGTGGCCGGGGCATGGTTGAGCCGCGCGGGATCGCTGTTGGGGCCCCGGCCATGGCGAGGCTTTGCCTTCGGGCTGAGCCTTGGTCTGGCCGGGCTGCTGCTGGCGGCGGCTTACGCCTGGCTGGCCGGAACCGTCGTGCCGGGCGGCGCGCATGCCGATCCAAAGCTGCTGCTGGCGGGACTGGGCGTGGTGCTGCTTCAGGTCGTGGCCGAGGAGATGTATTTCCGGGGCTGGATGCAACCGGTGCTGGAGCGGTCGTGGGGCGGTCCGCTGGCCGTGATGATCACCGCTGCCATCTTTGCGCTGGTCCATTGTCTGGGCGAGGCGCGGTCGGCGGTCACGCTGACCAATCTGCTGCTCGGCGGGATCTGGTTTGGCCTGCTCGCCTTGCGCGGGGGCGGCATGGCCAGCGCCGTTGGCGCGCATTTCGCCTGGAATGCCGCCGAGCAAGTGCTGCTGGGCCTCGATCCCAATCCCGGTGTGGGCGGTTTTGGCGCGGTGGTCGATCTCGATCTGGCGGGATCGGCCTTATGGGGCGGATCGCCCGAGGGGTTGAATGCCAGCCTTGCCATGACGATGGCGCTGGTGGTCTTCGTGACGCCGCTGCTGACCGTCTGGCGCAAGGCGCAGCCCGGCCTGGCACTGGCGTAATCAGGGCTGCCTTGCCGCCGCGCGCTGCGTATCGATGGCATCGCGCTGCTTGCGGAAGGCGGCCAGCGCCGCGCCCGTCAACGTTTGCCCGGTGCCCACATCGATCTTGAGCGGGTCCACCGGCTGGCCGTCGATATGCACCTCGTAATGGAGATGCGGCCCTGTCGAGCGGCCTGTCGTGCCGATCTCGCCGATCTGCTGGCCCTGCGCCACGCGACCGCCCGGCGTCACGCCCGGCAGGATGCGGTTGAGATGCAGGTAAAGCGTCTCCCAGCCATTGTCGTGATGCAGACGGATGAAGTTGCCGTTGGGGCCTTTGGGCCCGGCGAACTCCACCGTGGCGCTGCCCGAGGCGAAGACGGGCGTGCCGGTGGGCGCGGCGAAATCGGTTCCGCGATGCATCTTTTCATACCCCAGAATGGGATGGTTTCGCATGCCGAACTGCGAGGTGATCCGAGCGGAATCGACCGGCGTGCGCATCAGGGCGCGCACCGTGCTGGCGCCATTGCCATCGAACCAGCCGGGCTCACGTTCGCCGGGCGGGGTGAAACGATACAGCGTGCGCGACAGTGTGGCGGTGCGCAGCGAGACATAGGCAAGGCGCGGCACGCCCACCGCCTCATTGGCGGGGTTGTAGGCCTGTTCGAAGGCCACTTCGAAGACATCGCCGGGCGCGACTTCGCGCTGCATGTCGAAATCATAGCTGAAGGCGTTGGCGACTTCGCCGATCAGACTGTCGGTCACGCCCGCCGTCACCGCCGAGGAGTAGAAGCTGTTGCTGTCGATCTCGCCGCGCACCACGGTGAGTCGTCTGGTCAGCGTGCCGTAGATGGGTTTGGCTTCCAGCGCGCCATTGGCCTGGCGGTGCAACATCACGCCGGTGCCATCGCTGCGCGTGGCCTCCAGCGTGATTAACGTCGAGGTCTCGCCATGGCGTTCCAGATCGAGGATCAGGCGGATATCGTCCGGCGCGCGGCCCAGCGCCTTGACCACCTCCCGGCTGACCTCCTGCGCCTCGCCGCGCGCCAGGCCGGAGGGTTCGAGTTGGGAGGCGATATCCCCCACATCGGCCAGATTGAGTGTCCGCCGGCTGATAAACCGCGCGGCGGATGGCGGTGTGGCAACGGCTGGTCGGGAATGCGGCACGGCAGGTCGATTTAAAACCGCAATGCCCGCCCCGACCAAAGCTAACAGCAAAGCACTCCCCAGCGGAAGCAACCATGCATGAAGTCGATGATGCGAAACCCGGGAACGGACCGTGGTTCCGGGCGTATGCACCGCCGATGCGCTTTGGTTAATCCAAGTTCTCGGATCGAACGAAGTGCTGTCATGTTCGTTCACGAGCGGGCCGCCTTGGGAAGATAATCGTTGGAAAAGCTTTCATGCTGCAATAACACCGGCTTATACGGACGCAAAGCCATGTTTGGATCGTTGCGCGTCACAGACACGTCACACAGAGAGGCCTGAAGCGAAATGGGTGGACATAACCGGGTTGCCTGGCGGGAAGGCATGTTTCTGCGCCCCCAGCATTTCCAGGCCCAGGATCGCTTCATCGATGGCCTGATCCGCGCCCGGGTGAGCAGCGTGCAGCCCTGGCCCTGGGGCTTTACGGAAATCGTGGTGGATGAGGATCTGGCTTCGCTGGGCAAATTCGGGGTGATCCGCGCCTCGGGCATCCTGCCTGACGGCACGCCCTTTGCCATCCCCGAGGATATGCCGCCGCCCGAACCTCTGGATGTTCCCGCCGAGGTGCGCGACGCGGTGATCCATCTGACGCTGCCTGCCCGGCAAGGCGGGGCGACGGAATTTCGCGATGCGGAAAGCCCGTCGCTCGATGCCCGCTTCCTTGTCGACGAGCGCGAAACGGCGGACAGCTTTTCTGATGATCGCACCACCGAACCCATCGATTTCGGACGCCCCAATCTGCGCTTTGGCGTCACGCGCGATCAGATCTATGGCCGGGTGACTTTGGGCATCGCGCGGGTGCGCGAAGTTCACAACCGCCGGCTGATGTTCGATGACCGCTTTATCCCGCCCACGCTGGACAAGGATGCCTCGCTGCGCCTGCGCGGCGCGGTCACCGATATCCTTGGCCGCGTCGAGCAGCGCGCCGAGGAACTGGCGCTGCGGGCGGTGGAGGCCACCGATGGCGGGGCGGAAACCTTTGCGAGTTTCCTGCTGCTTCAGGCGCTCAACCGCTGGCTGCCGGTGCTTCAGCATGCCGAGCGCCTGCCGATGCTTCACCCCGAGCGGCTCTATGAAACACTGATCGCCATGGCGGGCGAGATCGCCACCATGATCCGGCCCGAGCGCAAGCCACCGCCGCTGCCGCGTTACGATCATGAACATCCCCAGACCTGCTTCGATCCGGTGATCGATCTTCTGCAATCGATGCTGGCCGCCGTGTTCGACCGTTCGGCGGTACAACTGCCGCTGGAAAATGCCGGGCCGGGGGCTTACGTTTCGAAGATCACCGATCACGGGCTTTATCAGCACGGATACTTCTATCTGGCCGTGGCGGCGGCCTCGCCGCTGGAGGAAATTCGCGGGCTGTTTCCCTCGGTCGCCAAATTCGGCGCGGTGCAGAAGATGCGCCAGATCGTGGACAGCGCCCTGCCCGGCGTGCCCTTGCGCCACACGCCCACCCCGCCGCCGCAGATCCGCGTGCTGCCTGGTTTTGTCTATTTCGAGCTGGATCGCGGCGCGGCGGACTGGCGTGACCTGCTGACCGCGCCCGCGCTGGGCCTGCATGTCGCGGGGGACTGGCCGCAGCTCAATCTCGAACTCTGGTGCGTCAAGAAAAGCGGGCGATGAGCAACGATCCGAATGACAGGGGCGGCAACCGCACGGTCTTCCGTCCCTCGCCGCTTCAGGGGCTGAGGGGCGGGCAGGGGCAACCTGCCGCGCCTGCCGATGCGATGCGCGATTGGGCGGCCCCGCCACCTCCGCCGCCTGTTCAGACCTATGACGCGCCGCCGCCCCTGTCGCGTTCGGGCATGCCGCCGCCGGGCGCGGGGCTGGCGCCGTCGCGGCTGGCCGAGGATGATGTGCCCGGCCCGGCCACCCCGCGCAGCCTGCGCAATCTGATGCTGATCGAGGCCGCGCCGGTGCTGGCGCTGGCGGCGGGCATGCGCGCGGGCCGCGTGCGCGCGCCGCTGCCGCAGTTCCACCGCGAGGCGACGCAGATCATCTCCGCCTTCGACCGCGCCATTGCCCCGCATTACCGCGAGGAGGTGCGCCAGCGCGCCAAATATGCCGTCTGCGCCACGGTGGACGATATCGCCCAGAACCTGCCCAACATCGGCACCGATGGCGCCGAATGGGCGCGCCGCTCGATGGTGGTGCAGTTCTTTCAGGAGAACATCGGCGGCGACCGCTTCTGGCAGCTGACCGACGATATGCTGCGCGCGCCCGCCGACAATCTGGATATCATCGAGCTCTATCATGCCTGCCTCGCGGCGGGTTTCGAGGGCCGCTTCCGCGTGATGCCCGACGGCAAGCGCCGCCTGCATGAGATCATGGCCAAGCTGCATGGCAGCCTGCAGCATGTCCGCTCGCTGTCGATGAGCGAAATGTCGCCGCAATGGCGGGGTGAGAACGCGCCTTTGCGCCGCATCGCGCCGTGGAACCTGCTGGCGCTGGCCGGGGCTGCGGCGGCGGGCCTGCTGCTGCTGATCTACATCCTCTTGCGGCTGATCCTGATGTCCGGCGGGGAGGCGCCTTCCAGCGCGCTGCTGGGGCTGGTGCCGGGGGACCGGCTGACGCTCTCGCGCCCGGCTGCCAGCCTGCCGGCCAGCAGCAGCGCTCAGGCCTCCGAATTGCGCCGCTTCCTTGAGCCGGAAATCCGCGAGGGGCTGGTGACGGTGGAGGAAGACGCCCAGACCGTGCGGGTGCGCACCAGCGTCGGCCAGCTGTTCCGCTCGGGCTCGGACCAGCTGGAACCGGGGCGTGAGGCGCTGTTCAAGCGCATCGCCGCCGCCATCGAGAAGGAAAAGGGCCAGGTGCTGATCGAGGGCCATGCCGACAGCGATCGCGTCGCCAATCTCAGCTTTCCGGACAATATGGCGCTGTCTCAGGCCCGGGCGCAGACCGTGGCGGCGATCATCCGGGGGGCGCTCACCGATCCCTTGCGCGTTGCAGCCAAGGGCATGGGCGAGACCGTGCCGATCGCCTCCAACGATACGCCGGAAGGCAAATCCCGCAACAGGCGCGTCGAAATCATCGTGCCCCGCCGATACTGAGCCGGAGACAGCTTCCGATGCGTCTGTTGAAGAACTGGTGGTTCGTTACCATCGCCTGCGCGCTGCTGATGGCGCTCCTGCTGGCGGCGGGCCTGCCGCTGTTTGTCGGTTTCCTGCGCCCGTGGTGGGTGCGGCTGCTCTGTGTGCTGATCGTGGGCGGAGTGTGGGGCGCCTTCGCTTTCCTGCGCCGCCGCAAGGCCCGGCAGGCCGCCAGGGCGCTGGGCGAGGAACTGGCCCCTTCCGCCGAGGATGAGGAAGATCGCGCGCTGGGCCAGCGGATGCGCGATGCCCTGGCGCAGATGAAGGGGGCTTCGGGCCAGCGGCGCGATTACCTCTACACCCGGCCCTGGTATGTCATCATCGGCCCGCCGGGCGCGGGCAAGACCACGGCGCTGCTCAATTCCGGCCTGCGTTTTCCCTTCAACGACAGCGCGGTGAAGGGCGTTGGCGGCACGCGCAACCTCGATTTCTGGTTCGCCGATGAAGCGGTGATGGTCGATACGGCGGGGCGCTACACCACGCAGGATTCCGACCATCAGGTCGACCGGCGCGGCTGGAGTTCGATCCTCGGCCTGCTGCGCAAGCATCGCCCGCGTCAGCCGATCAACGGCATCATTGTCGCCATCGGTGTGGATGAACTGCTGGCAGCGGATTGCGCCGGGATCGACAGCCATGCGGCGGCGGTGCGGCGGCGGCTGATCGAGTTGCGCCAGACGCTGGAGGTGTCCGCTCCGGTCTATATTCTGCTCACCAAATCCGATCTGATCGCCGGTTTCACCGAATATTTCGACGATCTGGATGTGGAAGGCCGCCGCGCGGTGCTGGGCCACAGCTTTGCCTATAAGGACGGCCCGCCCAGTGCCGAGATGCTGGTCAAAGCCTTCGACGGCGTGGCGCAGGCCGTGGCCGACCGGCAGGCCAAGCGCCTGTTCGAGGAGGTCGATCCGCTGCGCCGGGCGCTGCTGCTGGGCTTCCCGGCGCAGTTCCAGTCGCTGCGCTCGCGGGTTTCGCGCTTCCTCGAGGGGGCCTTCGCCACCGGTGACGCCCCCACGGCGCGGCTGCGCGGTTTCTATTTCACCAGCGGCATCCAGCAGGGCGCGCCGCTGGACCGCATCCTTTCCGGCATGGCGGATATCTATGACCGCCCCGCGCAGCCTGCCCATGGCGGCGGATCGGGCCGCGCCTATTTCCTCAACCGCCTGCTGGGCGAGGTGGTCTTCCCCGAGGCCGGGCTGGTCTCGCATGACCCTTCGGCAGTGCTGCGCCAGCGTGCGCGGCTGATCGGCGGGCTTTCGGCCATCGGCGTGGCGGTGCTGGTGGTGCTGGCGCTGTGGGGCGTCAGCTTTGCGCGCAACCGCATGTTCCAGTCCGATCTGCTGGAGCAGACAAGCAAGGCGGGCACCCAGCTTCACGAGGCCGGGATCGACCTCAAACAGGTGCGCGAGGGTGATGGCGATCTGCGCGCGGCCTTGCCGGCGCTCAACAGCCTGCGCGATCTGGCGCGTGGCTATCGTGACCGTCAAGCAGGCGGGCCGCCGCTGCTGATGACCTTCGGCCTCTATCAAGGCAGCCTCAGCCAGCAGGCCGAGGAAAGCTATCGCGAGGTGCTGCGCCGCGTGATGCTGCCGCGCCTGATGCTGCGCCTCGAACAGGCGATGACCGAGAACCACGGCGATGCCATGGCGCTTTATGAGCCGCTCAAGGTGTATCTGATGCTGGGCCAGCAAGGGCCGATGGATGCCAAGGCGGTCCATCGCTGGGTGGTCAATGATTGGGCGGCCAAGGTCTTCGCCGGATCGGACAGCGCTTCGGAACGCGATCAGTTGGCGAAGCATCTCGATGCCCTGCTGGAAGACAAGGATCTGGCCAGCGTCTGGGCTGATCGCAAGCCGCCGCTCAATGGCGAACTGGTGGCCAGTGCGCGCAGCGCCATCGGCACCCTCTCGCTGGCGGACCGCGCCTATGCGGTGATGAAGCAGAAGGCGGCGGGCGCGGGGCCGGACTGGCAGGTCTCTGGCGTGCTGTCGCAGGGCGATGCCTCGGCCTTTGCCAACCATGACCAGATCCTAGGCACCCGCGTGCCCTATTTCTTCACCCGGGACGGCTTCGAGAAAAGCTATATGCTGGGCCTTGCCACCGTGCAGCAGGATATGCAGCGCGACCTGTGGGTGCTGGGTGGCGACGCGCAGACCGGCGGCGTGCGCGAGGAAATGAGCAACATCCGCCCCGGCATCGCCGGGCTCTACGCCAAGGACTATATTGCGGCCTGGGAGGCCGTGATCGCGGCGATGCAGCCGGGCGACTATTTCCGCGATCCCGCCGCTTTCGGCGCCATGACCAAGAGCCCGTCGCCGGTGAAGCGCGTGCTGCTCGAATTGCGCAAGAACACCAGTTTCGAGGGCGGTGCTTCGGGCCTGGGCAAGCGTCTGGTGGAGGAGCGGATCAACCGTTCGCGCATCGGGCGCTATGCGGCCGAGGCTGGTGCCGGCCAGGCCTCCGGGCTGGATGCCGGGGCCGAGATCACCAATTACTTCCGCCCGCTTCAGGATTACGTTGGCGATGGGAAGAACCCCGCGCCGGTCGATGAATTTGTCGCCGCGCTCAAGCAGGCGGGGCAGGCGGTGATGGCCGCGCGCTCGGTGGGCGGAGGTGGTGGGGCCGATGCCACGCAGGCCCAGATGGCGGCTGCCATGGCTTCGGTTCAGGCCGCCGCTGCCGGCGCTCCGCCCCAGTTGCAGGGCTTTGTGAAGGCCGCTGCCGGGGGCGGGGCCGCCGCGCAAGTCAGCGCCGCCAAGGGGGCCGTGGCCGATGCCTATATGCAAGGGGTGCTGCCAGCCTGTCAGGAGGCTGCCAAGGAGCATTTCCCTTTTTTCGGAACCGCCGGGCAGGATGCCTCGGCGGCGAACGTTCTGCGGGTCTTCGGGATGGGCGGCGCGCTTGACCAGTTCGTCCAGCAGAGGCTGATGCCGATGATCGACACCGGCGGCCCGGTCTGGCGCTGGCGGGAGAGCGATCCGCTGGCCCGCACGCTCGATCCGGCGAGCCCGGAGCAGTTCGCCAAGGCCGCGCAGATCCGCGACATGCTGGCCGGCGGGCTGACGATCCGTGTCTCCATGGCCTCGCTCGGCAGCGCGGTCAGCGCGGTGCAGGTGGCCAATGGCGGGGCGAGCTATCGCTTCGATGCCGCGCAGAACCAGCCGCGCCCGCTGCTGTGGTCGCTTTCGGGCGGGGTGCCGCATGCCGAGGTCGTGCTGTATGGCGCCGACGGCAAGGAAGCGCGGCGTTTCGATGCCGATGGGCCATGGGCGCTGTTCCGCCTGATGGGCAATGCGGCCAAGGAAAACGCGGGCGCCCAGACGATCCGCGCGCGCTTTGGCGAGGGCAATGACAGTGCCACGCTGACCATCGAACTGCCATCGCGTCACAATCCTTTCAGTCGGGGGGATCTGTGGTCCTTCCGTTGCCCGGTCAAGCTGTGATGGCGCTGGTTGCTCTGCTGTTCGGCAAGTTGCCCAGCCACGGCGATTTTGTCGCGCGTGGGCTTCCCGCTGCCGAGCGTGCCGCGCTGGATGGCTGGCTTTCGGAGGAGGTGGATGCGGCGCGACGCGTGTTTGGCACGGCTTTCGATGATCTCTATGATCGGGCGCCGCCCTGGTGGTTTGCGCGCGCCGAAGGACCGATTGGCGCGGCAGGCGTTCTGGCCCCCTCGATCGACCGCGCAGGGCGGCGCTATCCACTCTATCTCGCGCTGGCGGGGGTAGGGGCCGAGGCCTTGGTGGCGGCGGCGCACTGGTGCGAGGACATGCTGCATCACGCCTTTATCGAAGGGTGGCATGCCGACCGGCTGGTCGAGGAAACTGCGCGTTTTACCGGGGGCAACCTCACCGTGGGCTGGACCGGCGCGCGCTGGTGGTCCGATGGGGGGGAAGGCTTCGCGCCCGGCGTGGTGGAGGGTTTGCGCCCTCCGCGCCTGTTATCCATGATGCTGCAACCGCAGGAGGACGCATGACGTCGCAGCTTCGCCTGGAAAGTTTCGGCGCCACCCATGTGGGGCGCGTGCGGACCAACAATGAGGACAGCTATTGGGTCTCGCCCGAGCGTAACATCTGGATGGTGGCGGACGGCATGGGCGGCCATGAAAAGGGCGAATGGGCCGCCGGCGAGGTGACCACGGCCATCAGCCGGATCGTGCCCTCCGGCGATTTCAACGCCGATTGCAACGCTCTGGCCGATGCGATCCATGGCGCCAATGCCGCGATTTTTCAGACAGCGCAGCAGCAGGGCGTGCAGATGGGCTCCACCGTGGTGGCGCTGCATCTCAACGGCGCGCATTTCGCGCTGTTCTGGGTGGGCGACAGCCGCGCCTATCTGCTGCGCGACGGTCTGCTGCATCGCCTGACCAGCGACCACAGCCAGGTGCAGGCGATGGTGGATCGCGGCCTGATCGCGCCCGAAGAGGCCGCCAGCCATCCCATGGCGCATGTGCTGGCGCGGGCGGTGGGCGCTCAGGCCGGGCTGGAGGTCGATGTCATCACCGACGAGGCCGTGCCGGGCGACGTGTTCCTGCTGTGCAGCGATGGGCTGACCAACCGTATTCCCGATGAGGAGATCGCCACCATTCTTGCCGCCGAAGGCCATCGCGCCGCGCTGGACCGCCTGATTGCTCTCACGCTGGAGCGCAATGCGCCCGACAATGTCACCGCCGTGATCGTCGGCGCCAGCGAGGCGACAAGGCTGGCCCTGCCGCAAACCTCGGGAGGCGCGCAGCCATGAGCGCAGCGCCGGAGGATGACCCTCAAAAAACCGTCTTCATGCCGATTTCGGATGGCGCGACGGGTCTGCCCAGAGGCGGCACCAACGCGCCGCCCACGCAATTTGCGCCGCGCGCCCCGCAGGTCACCATTCAGGTGGGCGATGTGCTCAACCATATCTTCGAGGTGCGGCGCTTTATCGCGCGCGGCGGCATGGGCGAGGTCTTCGAGGGCGTGAATGTCACCAGCGACGAGCGGGTGGCGATCAAGGTGATCCTGCCCGCTCTGGCCGCCGATCCCGATGTCACCTCGATGTTCCGCAAGGAAGCGCGCACGCTGACCGGGCTGCGCCATGACGCGCTGGTGCAATATCGCGTGCTGGCGCAGGAGCCGCAGCTGGGCGTGCTCTACATCGTCACGGAATATATCGACGGGCTGAACCTCTCGCATGAGCTGGGGCGGATCGGGGCGGGGGTGAGCGATCTGCTGGCCCTGCTGCGGCGGCTGGCTCAGGGGTTGCAGGCGGCGCATCGCCTGGGGGCGATCCATCGCGATATCTCGCCGGACAATGTGCTGCTTGAGGGTGGGCAACTCTCGCAGGCGAAGATCATCGATTTCGGCATCGCCAAGGATATCGGCCCCGGCAGCGCGACCATTGTGGGCGATGGCTTTGCGGGCAAGTTGAACTATGTCGCGCCCGAGCAATTGGGGGATTATGGCCGGGATATCGGGCCATGGACCGATGTCTACAGCCTTGGTCTGGTGGTGTTGGCCATCGCACAGGGGCGTGATGTCGCGATGGGGGGCTCGCTGGTGGATGCGGTGAACAAGCGCCGCGCCGTGCCTGATCTGGCCAGCGTGCCGGAGCCCTTGCGTCTGCTGCTGACCGGCATGCTGCAGCCCGATCCTGCCCGGCGCATGCGGTCGATGGATGAGGTTCTGGCGCAGATCGAGACGATTGAGGCGAAGTTACGCCCGCCTGCTGACATGACATCGCAAACCGCCCCGGCAGGATTGCCTGCCGGGGTGAAATGGGGCGTGGCGGGACTGGCTTTGGTGTTGGTCGCCGGGGCGGGCTTTTGGCTGATGCATCCTGCCGCGCATTCGGGGGCGCCGACTGTTTCGGGAACGGGCAGTCCTGCCGATCTGACGCGCTCCACCATCGATTCCGTGCTGCCTTCGG
The DNA here is from genome assembly GCF_001598555.1 of Novosphingobium rosa NBRC 15208. Classification (GTDB taxonomy): domain Bacteria; phylum Pseudomonadota; class Alphaproteobacteria; order Sphingomonadales; family Sphingomonadaceae; genus Novosphingobium; species Novosphingobium rosa. The sequence goes on along the minus strand of NZ_BCZE01000001.1, from coordinate 207,357 downwards.
TGGGCTGCACATGGCTGCAGATCACGGACATCACGCCGGGCCAGCGTGGGCCGAATGTCAAACTGGCGGGGGTTGCGGGCAATCCGGCGGCGGCGCAGAACGAGATCTCGCAGGCGCTGGCCCAGCACCATATTCAGGAAGCCAGCATCGATTTCGGCGATGTGGCGCAGATCACCCAGTCGGGCTGTTCGGCGCTGGACACCTATCGGCAGGTCCGCGCGCCGGACTCGCATCAATTGACGGTGCCTCAGCGCAAATTCGCGATGCGAATGCAGCCCAATGATCCGAGCCAGACCGGTTACCCCGGTGAGAAAGCCGCCAACATCGTGCTGCAACTGGCCATTGACGATCCCAAGGCGGATTTCGCGCTGATTGGCCTTGAGCCCTCCGGCGTGATTTCTCCTGAATTCTCGGGGCCGGGCACCGGTGTTCTGGGGCGCGATGCCTTGAAAAAGCTGGCGACCGAAACCCATATTGTGACCGATCGCGACAATGACCACTATCAGATGCAGCTGGATGTGAACCATACAGGTTGGTCTGGCGTGCTGCTGCTGACGGGCAAAGGGCCGTTCGAAAAGGATGTGATCGCCCCGCCCATCGGCCAGCGCGGCCCGGACTGGATGACGCATTTCGTCTCGGAAGCGGCAACGAGGGGCTGGCAGGCGCAGATGGTCTGGTTCAAGACCATGGAGGAAGGGGGGCAGTGATTGCCCTTCAGCCCTGCGCCTTGCGTTCCCGCACCTGTTCCTCATAGGCACGACGGAATTCCTTGGCGAACATATCCATAAAGGCCTCGTCCGAGCCCTGCGCCACGCCGCCGAATTCCTTCTCATAGGCCTGCCACAAAGCGGCGTCGCGCGCGGAAGGCAGGATACGGGCAAGCAAACCGCGATGCTCGGCCCGCTTGCGGATGGCGGTGGGGGAAAAGCGGTCCAGCGTGGTGCGCAAGGCGCCTTGCATCGCGCGCAGGGTGGCCAGTTGGTGCGACTGGAGGTCGAAGAAAGCCTCCTCGATGGCCGGTGCGGCGTCCAGAAAGCCACGCGCCGGGGGATTGAGCAGGGCGGTGATCGCATCCTCGGGATGGCGAGAGAATTTGATCGGATTGTTGCCGTCGACCTCAAAGGCGGTGGCCTGCGCGCCCATCTGCGATTTCGCCCGCGCGCGCGCCTCGACCATCACCACAAGGCCGGCAATCAGGCGGTGGAACAGCTTGCCGGCGCGCTCCAGCAAAGCCGGATTGCGCTGGGTCACCAAAGTTTCGACCCCGGCGGCGCGCAGGAAAGCCTCGATCATCGCGTCGGGGGCAGGCGCGGAGGGCTGTGCGGGCGGCGGTGGGGCAGGCGCTGGTGGCGAGGGCGCCGGATCGTTTTGCACCGGCGGCATGGCGAAATGCATATCCGCCACCGGCGCGCCAGTGGGCGCGGGCGGCGTGTTCGACCATGGCGAGCTTCGGTCGAAGGGGTTGGCGGGGGCGACGCCCAGCACATCCTTCGCCTGCGGGTTCAGGCCGAGCGGATCGGGATTGCTGTCGATGGGCTGGCCGAAGCCGCCGCGCGCCCAGTCCACCACATTGCCCTCGGCCAGTCGGCCCCAGATATCGTCGGGCGCGGGGGCAGGAGGGCGATCCGGCGCGGCGCTGGACCAGCCCGAGGCCATCTGAGGCGCAGGGGTGGCGCTGGCCCAGGGCGAGGACACATCGGGCATGGACGGCGATGCCGCGCCGCCGGCCGGCGCCCAGCTGTCATTGCTCGATGCCGGGGGCGGTGCAGGCACGCTGCCCCAGCCGTCGGACGGATCTTGCGGGGCTTGTCCCCAGCCATCGGCGGAGGAAGGCGGCGGGCCCCATCCTTGCGATGCAGGCGGCGTCGGCGCGCCCCAGCCCGATGATGGCGGTGCGGCGGCCGGAGCGCCCCAGCCGCTTTGGGTCTCCGGAAAAGGCGGCGAAGGCGAGGCAGGTTGCGGCGCACCCCAGCCATCCCATCCGCTGGCGGCGGGCGAGGGAGCGTGATGGGATGTCGTGGATGGGCCAGTGCCGAAGGCGTGGGGGCGTTGCGCCAGAGTCACCCGGATGCGGTAATGGCCGATGCACAGCACATCGCCGTCCTGAAGCGCATGGGGCTGGGTCAGGCGATCCGCGCGGTCGTTGAGGAAGGTGCCGTTGGTGCTGGTGTCGTTCAGCACGTAGCGGCCATGCTCGAAACGGATCTCGCAATGGCGCGAGGAGATATGGTTGCGCGGGTCCGGCAGGCTCCAGTCGGCGCCGAGCGAGCGGCCGATCAGCGCGCCGCGCTGGTCCAGGCTGAACTCCACGGGCCCACCATTGTCGAGTGTCGAACGGCTCGCATTCACGATGCTGAGGTGAAGCGTCATGCGGCGTTGCGCCCCGTGCTTTGCCCTGCGGCGCCATGGTCTGCCACGACTTCGGCCTGGTCCAGCGCATCGGCGATAAAGGCGGGCGCATCACCGCTGCGATAGGCCGCCTCGATCACAGCGAGGGCCGCCAGTCGGTTGGCCAGTCCGGGCACGGGCAGCACCGGCGAGGCGTTCAGCGGCGCAATCGAGCCACCGCCGTAGAAGATGGCCCCGGCAAGGCTGCGCTCGGGCAAATCACGGGCCAGAGGCTGGGCGCTGTCATAGGCGGCGCGGCGGGCGGTATCGTCTTGCTGGTCCAGCCAGTGGCGGATCGCGGCGCGAGTGGCATGCTGTTCGCGCGAAGGGGCGGGGCCATGCGCCTGCGCCAGCATGCTTGCCGCCCAGAGGATCGCCTCGAAGCGGGGCAGGGCATGGGCCAGAAAGGTCAGGGCCTGAACGGGATCGGCGGCCTTTAATGCCTCATAGCGGGCGCGCACGGACATCTCCGGCGCGGGAAGGCCGTGTGTCACCCCCATCAGCGCCGCCACCTGGCGGGCTTGGGTCAGATGGATGCTGCGCCACTCACTCATGATCTTGGATGGTACTGCCTTCAATTGATTTTGACGAGTCCGCCCGTCAGCGTCAGCGTGCCCTTGCCATCCGCCGAGGTTTCGGGCGCATCGATCGCCACCGAAGCCTGCCCGCTGACCGTGATGTTGGGCGCGCTGATCGCGATCGAGGTCGGCTTGATCTCGATGCGCGACTGGCCGACCTGCAGCTCGATGCTGGTGTTGGCGGTCAGCTTGAAGGACTGCACGACATCGAGGATATCGTCCTTGCCCACCTTGGTCTTGCGCTGTTCGACGATCAGCACATCCTGATTGCGGCCAACCTTGAGCGTTTCGTCGCGGAAGACGCTTTCATCGTGATCGAAGCCGATGTTGACCGACTGGTTGCGGCCCACATCATGGGTCTCGTCCAGCCGGATGCGGGTGTTCATCAGGCGCTCGGCATGGACATAGACTTCCTCGGCGCCGCCCTTGTCCTCGAAACGGATTTCATTGGCGCCCGGCGCGCCGCTGTCGAGGGGCTGGGCGTTGGTGTAATCGCCGGTCTGGCCATAGCGCTTGGTGCGCCACAGGGCGCGCGTCTTGTTGGCGGGCAGGGGGTAGATCGGCATATGGTTGGCGTTGAAGACGCGGCCCACCACCACCGGGCGGTCCGGATCGCCGCCGAGGAAATCCACCAGCACCTCGTGACCCACGCGCGGCAGGATGAGGTTGCCCAGACCGCCCGTCTGCGAGACGCGGATCCAGCAAGTGGCCGCCTCGCCGGGGGTGGCGCCACGGTCCCAGTGGAAGCGGACCTTTACGCGGCCATAGTCGTCGGTGAAGATTTCCTCGCCCTCGGGGCCGGAGACCACGGCGGTCTCCAGCCCCTGCACCACCGGGCGCGGGGTGGAGAGCGGGGGGTGAAAGGTGGTGTCGGCGGGGATGGCCTCGAAGCGGGTGTTGAAGGAGGCCTCATGCGCATGCGCGCCGCTGCGATAGGTTTCCGCGACGATGCTGTGATAGGCAGACATGATCAGGTAATCGGCGTTCATCCGGCCGATATGATGGTCCGCCACCGTCACCTTGAAGCCGCAAGACAGCCCCGCCGCTTGCGATGCGCCGGTGAAGACCCGGCGCTGGGCGCGCATGGCGTTGATCAGCGTGTCGCTGCGCTCGCCGCCATGGGTTTCGATCTCGCCCACGCCGATGGATTCGTGGAAGAAGCGGCCCGGGTAGACATAGGTTTCCTGCGTGTCGCGCGGGTGTTGCGCCTCGGCCTGGGCCTTGGCCTCGACGAAACGGTTGGGCGCGCGAAAGTCCCAGTCGCGCAGGGTGACATGCGATCCGGCCTGCGTGCTGACCTTTTCGCGCCAGCTTTGCAGATGATGGCGTCCGCCGCTGGAGCGCTCCACCGAATCCGCCGTGAAGACCGAGATCGAATTGGGCGCATAGACCAGCGTGGCGGGTGTGCCTGCAACGTGTGAGGCAGGGCCGTCGCAGATGACCATCACATGACGATCTGCTTCATGGCGGAAGAAGAAGTAGAAACCTTCCTCTTCCATTAACCTTGAGGTGAAGGCGAAATCGCTTTCCTGATATTGCACGCAATAGTCGCGCGGGCGCGGCGTGCCGGAAAGCTTGAATTCGAAATCGGAAATACCGGCCTTCTGGAAAATCTGGCTGATGATGTCTTGCGCGTTCAGGTCCTGAAAGATCGCCATGGCGCGGTTCTGCGCCAGGAAATAGCTCCAGGGGCGCAGCGCCAGGCGGTAGCGGTGGCCGGTGGGGGTTTCGTCGATATGTTCGCCCGAAATGACCAGCCCGTGGAAGTGGCGTTGCAGCACCTCATCCTCGCGCACCTTGAGCGCGCAAGGCTTGCCCAGATGCGGCTGAAGGTCAATTTCCAGCGGCGCAAAGAGATCGACTGTTATGGTAAAAGGAGCGTTAATCCCTTCCATGCAATCGATGCGTTCAAGTTCGACCTGCTCATCGCCAAGGTCGACGGACATTTCCGATAGTCTCGACGTAGCAGCCAAAATCGGCCTCCGACATGAATCAGCTGCGGCGTGTCTGGCTTATCATTTGCGAGTCATGCAAGCTTATAAAGCTGCTTGTTGACGTTTTAATGGCAAGGGGTCTTGTCGTAACGAAAAGGTGGAACTAGGATCGAGTGCTTGGGGCGGGATTGACTCATTAGGCAAAGAGGGCTTGATGCGAATTGGAATTCCAGCGGCTCTTGCGGGCCTTGCGGTGATTGTCGCCGCGCCCGCAGCCGCCCGCCCCGCGAAGGCTTCCGAGCCTTCGGTGCAAGGATATCTTTGCGTCTTCGCCGGCAAGTGCGACGGGGCTTTGCCCGATGCGCCCGGCGGCGATCCGGTGACAACCGATGATTCGGGGGTGACGGAAGGTTTCCGCATCGCCCGTCCCGATCCTGGTGGAAAGAAGGTGGCGAATGCCATTTCTGCGACGCAAACCGCGGCGCCGTCTCAGGGGTTTGTCGGAAAATCCGCACATGGTGTCGTAAGGCCGTCGCATGTCGGCGCCGCGAGGTCTGCGTTGGCCGCATCCAGCGCACAGCCTGTCGCAGGAGCCGGGCATGCCGATCTCATGATCGGCTTCAAACTCAATTCCGCGCAGATCACGCCGGATGGCATGGTCAAGGCGCGGGTCTTCGCTCAGGCCATGCAAATGCCTGAACTTTCAGGAAAACGCTTCCTGATCGAAGGGCATACCGATTCGCGTGGCAAGCTGAATGCGAATATGGACCTGTCGCAACGCAGGGCTCAGGCGGTGGCCGATTTTCTGGCGCAGCAGGGGGTGGAAGCCTCGCGCATCGATGTGCGGGGCTTCGGGCCCAGTCAGCCGCTGCCGGGGCACGTTGCTTCCGACACCCGTAACCGCCGCGTGGAAGCACGGCTCGCCTCCTGATCCCTCGCAGGCCTTTGGGGCGGTGGGGTGTCAGGCTTTGCGGAGCGATCAGCCTGTGATGACTCTCGATGAATTGCTAGCGCCTGTCTCGGACGAGAAACCGGGCGGAGAAGATCTGTTCGACCATCCTGACCGTCAGGAGATCGAGCAAGCCTTTGAAGAAGGCGCTGAATCTGTGGATTGGCGCGGCACGATCGCGCTGATCGAACAGCAGAGCCGTCTGAGCAAGGACATCTGGCTGGCGATCTACCTGGCCCGCGCCGGCGCGCGCATGGGGCGCATCGATGTCGTTGCCACCGGCTGCGATATGCTGGCCGGGCTGATGGAGCGCTATTGGGATGTGTTGCATCCCTCGCTGGAGGATTACGGCTTTATCGGGCGCCGGGGTGCCTGTGAATCGCTGGCGCGGATTGGCACGTTTCTGGGGCCTTTGAAGCGCATCGCGCTGGTGGAGCATGCGCGTCTGGGTTCCTGGTCCGCCGAGGATATGGAGCGTTTCGAGGCCGAGGGCGACACCGTGGAAGGCTTTGGCATGTTCCGCCATGCGGTGGAAGAAACCGCGCCCGAGGTCTTCGCAGACAGGATCGAGGTTCTGGCCCGGATCCGCTCCGCCATTGAGCGGGTGGATGCCGCGCTGATGGCCCATGCGGGCGACGAAACCGGCACCGATTTCAAGCCGACCTATCAGGCCATCGATGGCATCCGCCGCCTGCTGGCGCCCTATGCAGGGGGCAAGGATGTGGCGGAGGAAGCCGCGCCGGATGGCGCGGGCGAGGCGGCGTATTCAGGCCCGCGCGGGGTGGTGGGGCGCCTTGAATCGCGGGATGATGTCGCGCGCGCGCTCGATGCGATCTCGGATTATTATGCCCGGCGGGAACCAACCAGCCCAATACTCGTTGCCCTACGTCGGGTCAGGGGGTGGATCAGCATGGATTTCATGGCGCTTCTGGAGGACATTGCTCCCAATAGCGTATCGGAAGCAGGTTCTGTGTTGTTAACTCGGGTGAATGACGATAGTTCGCGATATTGACCGTAATTTCAGCTCAATTTGTCGGAAATATACAAATTAACGGCCATAACTGGCCAATCAAAAGGTGGGAAAGCCAATGATTGCAAAGAGCGGCCAGCGCTTCATCAAGGAGAATCGGGCGCCTCGTGTCCATATCGAGTATGAGGTGGAGACCTATGGTTCGCGCCAGAAGATCGAGCTGCCCTTCGTGATGGGCGTGCTGTCCGACCTTTCGGGCAAGAGTCTGGCCGATAAGAAGGATGTCGCCAAGCGTGATTTCGTCGAGTTCGATATGGACAATTTCGATGAGCGTCTCGAAGCGATCGCCCCGCGCGCGGCCTTTGCGGTGGACAACACGCTGACTGGCGATGGCAAGCTGGCCGTCGATCTGACCTTCAGGTCCATCAATGATTTCCTGCCGGGCGAGGTGGTCAAGAATGTGCCCGCTCTGGCCCAGCTGCTTGAAGCGCGCCAGAAGTTGCAGGATCTGCTGGTCTATATGGACGGCAAGGAAGGTGCTCAGCAACTGCTTGAAAAGGTGCTGAAAGATCCGGCGCTGCTGTCGGCGCTCTCTTCCGCGGATGCCGCGAAAAGCGAAGCCAATTCGGCCGAACAGGCCTGAGACCGGGGATAAGACACATGGCACAGGAAGCAGTTCAGGGCGGCGCCGCGTCGCTCCAGATCGAGGGTGCGCAGCTGGATGATTTCACGGCGCTGCTCCAGAAGGAGTTCAAGCCCGCCGACGATATCCGCAAGAACCGCATCGAGGAATCGGTCAAGACCCTGGCGCATCAGGCGCTGGAGAATGCCTCGATCATCGGTGAGGATGTCTATGCCACAGTGGACGCGCTGCGCGCCGAGTTGGACCGCAAGCTGACCGAGCAGGTCAACCAGATCATCCACAATGAAGAGTTTCAGGCGCTGGAAAGCGCATGGCGTGGTCTTCACTATATGGTGATGAACACCTCGACCGGCAAGGATATGAAGATCCGTGTCATGAATATGTCGAAGGAGGAATGTCGCAAGATGTTCCGCCAGTATCGCGATGCGGCATGGGATCAGAGCCCGCTCTTCAAGAAGGTCTATGAATCCGAATTCGGTCAATTGGGTGGCCAGCCCTATGGCGCTTTCGTTTGCGACTATTACTTCGATCACACTGCACCGAATCTGGAGGTCATGAAGGGCCTCGCCAAGATCGGCGCCGCTGCGCATGCGCCCTTTATCGCCGCCGCCGCGCCGCCGCTGTTCGGCATGGAAAGCTGGACCGAACTGGCCAATCCGCGCGATCTGGGCAAGCTGTTCGATGCGCAGGAATATTCGGCCTGGCGTACCTTCCGCGCGTCGGAAGACAGCCGTTATCTTTCGCTGACCATGCCGCGTTTTCTGGGGCGCCCGGTCTACGGCGCCAAGACAGAGCCGGTCGATGAGTTTGATTTCGAAGAGGAAACCGGCGGTGAGCATGACCATCACCTCTGGCTGAATGCCTCTTACGCCATGGGCACTCGCATCACCGAGGCCTTCAACACCTATGGCTGGTGCACGCGTATTCGCGGCGTGGAATCGGGTGGCACAGTCGAGGGCCTGCCGACCGCGACCTTCCCGACTGACGACGGCGGCGTAGACTACAAGTGCCCTACCGAAATTGCCATTTCGGATCGTCGTGAAGCTGAGCTTTCTGCGGCGGGCATGATTGCGCTGATTCATCGCAAGAACAGCGATCAGGCCACCTTTATTGGTGCCCAGACGCTGCATCGCGCGAAGAATTACGAGAATGCCGATGCCACGGCCAATGCGAATCTTTCGGCGCGCCTGCCTTATATCTTCGCCAGCTGCCGCTTTGCGCATTATCTGAAGTGCATGGTGCGCGACTGGGTTGGCGGCAACCGCGAGGCCGATCAGCTGCAGCGCGATCTGCACAATTGGGTTCTGCAATATGTCGATGGCTCTCCGGCGCTGTCGAGCGAAGAAACCAAGGCCCGCCTGCCACTCAAGGATGCCCGTATCGAAATCGTGCCGGATGATGAATATCCCGGTTACTATAAGGGCAAGTTCATGTTCGTTCCGCATTACCAGTTGGAGGGCATGGATATTGCGCTCAGCATGGTATCGAGATTGCCGCGAAGTGCATGATTTTCGCGACGAATTGATTTTTAACTTATAAGATTTCGAGCTATTGCAACAATCGGAATTTAAGTTCGATTTGTTGTTCATGACTTAGGGGATTTCTAATGGCAGTTGATCTGTTCCTGAAGATCGACGGGATCGACGGTGAAAGTCAGAAGAAGGGTCACGAGAAGGAAATCGATATCATTTCCTTCAACTTCGGCGCGGCCCAGCACGGTTCCTTCCACACCGGCGGTGCCGGTGGCGGTTCGGGCAAGGCAGAAATCCGCGACATCTCGATCACCAAGGAAGTCGACAAGTCTTCGGCCAAACTGTTCAGCGCCTGCGCTTCGGGCCGTCATATTCCGCAGGTCATCATTTACTCGCAGAAGGCCGGTGATGGCACCAATCCGCTGGTCTATTACAAGATCACGCTGGAAGACGTCATCGTTTCTTCAGTGGACAATCAGGGCGCCAGCCACGGCGATGCCATCATGGAATCGGTCGTGTTCAACACTGCCAAGGTGACCTTCGACTATCAGCCGCAGAACCGCAGCGGCGGCAAGGATGGCGGCGTCATCACTGCCAGCTACGACATTCGCCAGAACGTCGCCAGCTGATCCGAACCATGGCGGATGCCGATACTTTGCTGCGTTCGGGCGATGTCGAAGGTGCGCGTGCCGCATTGGTCGATACCGTCCGGGCGCAGCCCGCCGATCAGGCGGCGCGCATGTTCCTGTTCCAGTTGCTGGCTGTGGCCGGCGAGTGGGACAAGGCTCGCAAGCAATTGCAGGCCCTTGCCCAGCTTTCGGGTGAAGCGCAGATGCTGGCAACCGCCTATGGTCAGGCGATCGATGCCGAGCTTGAACGTGCGGAGGTCTTTGCCGGGCGTCAAAGGGCGCGTCAGCATGTGGCGTCCGACTGGTGCGATGGTGTCATCGATGCGCTGCATCATCTGACCAATGGCCGCGCGCATGACGCTATTGCCGCGCGCGATGCTGCTTTCGATGCCGCGCCCGATGCTCCCGGTCGTTTCAACGGTGAAAGTTTCGGGTGGATCGCCGATGCCGATGCGCGCTTCGGCCCTGCTTTCGAGGCCATCATCGGCGGGCGCTATGGGCTCCAGCCTTTCGATCAGGTCGCCAGCATCACCAGCGAGGGGCCGCGCGATCTGCGCGATCTGGTGTGGTATCCGGTGCAGATTGCGTTCAAATCCGGGCAGTCGGTGGCGGGTTTCCTGCCTGCCCGCTATCCGGGCAGCGAGGCTGCACAGGACAATAGAGAGCGCCTCGCCCGTGAAACGCAATGGCGGGGGCATGACTTTGGCGATTTGGGGTCGGGCCAGCGCCTCTGGACGCTTTCGAATGGCGAGGATCGCGGGCTGCTGAGCCTGCGCGACCTGAGCTTCGATTGACCATGGCCGTCAGTCACCGTCTCACGCCCACGCTGTTCGACAAGCTTGTGGCGGACATCGACATTTCCGGGCTGAAAGACATCCATTCGGATACGCCCGAGGTCTCGCGCGAGAAGTTCCGGCATTACACAGTGCCCCGGCTCGACCGCTTCAATGAGGCTGCGCTGCGCAGCACGATCCGGCGCGAGCTTGCCTGGTTGCTCAACACCACCAATCTGGAAGCGCTCCATGATCTGGAGCCCTATCCGCATGTGCAAAGCTCGGTGCTGAATTACGGGCTCAGCGATCTGGCGGGCAAGCCGCTGACACGGCGGGCCATCCTCAACCGCGCGCGGGAAATCCGCAAGGCGATCCGCCAGTATGAGCCGCGTCTGGGCGAGGATTCGCTCAGTGTCGAACCGGCCGAAAGCCATGACAAGCCCAACACCATCACCTTTGTGATCCGCGCTGACATCACGGCTGCCGCTCAGGCCATGCCGGTAAAATTCCGGACCGAGGTGGACCCGGAAACCGTCGCCGTCGATGTGCGGGAGTAAGCCCTCATGGACCCGCGCCTGCTGCGCCATTACAACGATGAGCTGGCCTATCTGCGCGAAGCCGCGCGCGAATTCGGCGAGGAGCATGAGACCGTCGCGGGCCGTCTTGGCCTCAAGACGCCGACCGACCCCGACCCCTACGTCGAGCGCCTGCTGGAAGGCGTGGCTTTTCTGGGCGCGCGGGTGCAGCTCAAGCTCGCGGATCAATATCCCGAGTTCACCTCGCATCTGTTGCATGCGATCCAGCCGCATTATCTGGCCCCGATGCCCTCGATCTGCATCGCCGGTTTCGAACCCAAGCAGGGCGAGCAGAACCTGCTGGCGGGCCATCATGTGCCGCGCGGCACGCAACTGGTGGCCAACACACAGGACAATGCGCCGGTGATGTTCCGCACCGGACACGATGTCACCCTGTGGCCGCTGGCGATCGTCGAGGCGGAGTATCTTTCCACTCGCGCGGCGGTGGCGTCCTACGCCGGTTCGGGCGAGATCCGCGCCGAGGCTGGCCTGCGCCTGCGCTTTGCCGCCACGCCGGGCGCCGATCTGCCGCAGATCAAGGTGAAGGATCTGGCGATCCATCTCCATGGCGCAGAGGCTGTGCCCAATGAACTCTACCGCCAGATCATCGGCGAGACGCTGGGTGTGCTGGCGCGCTCGGCGGATGCCCCGGCCAATGCGCCCTGGATGGCGCTGCCGCTGCCCGAACAGATCGGCTTCGAGGATGATGAGGCCCTGCTTCCGGCAGAGCAGCGCTCCTTTCGCGGCTATCGGCTGTTGTCGGAATATTTCGCGTGCCCCGAAAGGTTTCTGTTCACGCGGTTGAAGGGACTGGATCGGGCCTTTCGCGCCTCGCCGCAGATGTGCGATGTGGTGCTGCTGTTCTCGCGCGCCTCGTCCACGCTGGCGCGCGCGGTGGACAAGACGAACTTCAGGCTTTTCGCCACCCCCGCGATCAATCTGTTCGAAAAGCAGCTCGACCGCGTGCAGGTCCGCCCGCATGAGCATGAATTCCATGTCATCCCGGACCGCACCAGGCGCAATGATTTCGAGGTGTTCCGCCTGCTCGACGTCAAGGCCTATGCGCGGGACAATCTCGATCCCAAGACCGTCGCGCCGCTCTATGCTTTCGGAGCCTTGCTCTATGACTGGCGCGAGGCTTTGTTCTACTCCACGCAGCTGCGCCCGCGCCGCCTCTCCACCCGCGAAAGACGCCTGCGCCGCCGCAGCGAATATGTCGGTACCGATACGTGGCTCAGCCTGACCTCGCCTGGCGATGCTACGCGGCTGGACGATGTGCATGAGCTGGCGGTGCGCGCGCTGGTCACCAACCGCGAATTGCCCGAATTGCTGTCGTTTCGCGGCGACCAGCATTTCACCGTTTCGGGCGTTCCGGTTCGCGCCGTCACGGTGCTGCGTGCGCCCACGCGCCCGCGCCCGCCGCTGGGGCTGGGCGATGCGGCGTGGCGGGTGATTGCCCATCTTACCCCCAATTACGCCACGCTGGCCTCGGAAGATCATGACGACCCTTCCGCCCTGCGTGACCATCTGGCGCTTTACGGCCAGCAGGATGAAGCCGCCCTGCGCCGCCAGATCGACGGCGTTCTGGCGATCCGTTCAACCAAGGTGATGCGCCGCGTGCCGGGGCTGGACCGCATGGCGCTGGCGCGCGGCCATCGCATTCGCATCAAGCTGGACGACGCCGCTTTCGACAAGAGCGGCATGTTCCTCTTCACCGCCGTTCTGGAGCGCTTTCTGGCCGAATTCGCCAGCATCAACGCGTTCACCGAATGCCACTTCCATAGTCCGAACGAGGGGGATGTCGCGCAATGGCCGCCGCGCATGGGTCGCCGCCACACCATCTGACCTTCCTCGAAAGGATCAGGGAGAAGGCGCGCCTCTTCGGGATGTTCCCGGCGGTGCGCGGTGCGGAGGCGCGCGCGCCCGATCTGCCGCGTCTGGGTGAAGCGCGTCGCCCGGATCAGAGTATCGTCGATCTGGCGCAAATCCCGGCGATGCATTTTCCCGCGCCCACGCTGCATTCGGTGGAGTTTCGCCACCAGCGCGCGCAGATCAACGGCTATTGGCTGGGGCTGACCGGCCCAATGGGGCCGCTGCCGGTGCATCTGACCGAATTCGCGGCGTTCGAGCATCGCTATGCCAGGCAGAGGCCCTTCGGTCGCTGGCTGGATGTGCTGGCGAACCGCATGTTGCAGTTCTTCTACCGCGCATGGGCCGATTCCCAACCTGCGGTGCAGGCCGACCGCCCCGCCGATGACCGCTTTGGCGCTTATCTGGCGTTCCTGTCGGGCGCGACGGAAGACGTTTCCGATCACGCGGCTTTTCCGGCACGGGCGCGGGTGCATTATGCCTCGCTCTTCGCCTCGCGGCGCAGCGCCATCGGCATCGAGGATTCGCTGGGCCATCTGCTCGGCCAGCCGGTGCGCGTCATCGAATATCAGCCGCGCTGGCGCGCGATCGAGGCAGAAGACCGCAGCCGCCTCGGCAAGGGTTTCGCCACTTTGGGGCGGGATGTCGTGCTGGGCAGCCGCATCCGTACCGCCTCGGACAGTTTCAGCGTGGTGATCGGCGCGCGCAACTTTGGCGAGTTCGAAAAACTGCTGCCCGGCCAGCCGCGCTTCACCATTGCCTCGGAAGCGCTCGATGCCTTTGCGCCCAGCCATCTGGAATGGGATATCCGCATCGATATTCCGCAAAGCGAAGTGCCGCCCGCGCGCCTCGATGGCCGCACGCGGCTGGGCTGGACGGGTTGGCTCAGCCCGAAACCATCCGACATCATCCGGTCCGACGCGCATCTGCGCCGCATGAAACCGGCTCACGCATCCTTGGGGGAACTGTAAATGTCCGAGATCAGCCGTACGGCCCTGTTCGAGCGCCTTGGCCCGGTGCCGCTCAAGGCCATCGAGACCGCGACCAGCTTCTGCAAGATGCGCGGCAATCCCTATGTCGAGCTGGTCCACTGGGTGCATATTTTGCTGCAGGATCCGCGCAACGATCTCGCCGCGATCCGCAGCAGCTTCGGGCTGGACGATGCAAGGCTCACGCAGGATGTGGTGGCGGCGCTCGATGCCCTGCCGCGCGGGGCCAGCGCCATTTCCGATTTCGCGCCGCAGATCGAGGAAGCCATCGAGAAGGGCTGGCTCTATGCCTCGCTGCAATTCGGGGCGAGCCGGGTGCGCTCGGGCCATCTGTTCTATGGCATGCTGAAGACACCGACCCTGCGCAATGCGCTCTATGTGCTGAGCGGCGAGTGGCGCAAGGTCAGCGCCGATAAGCTGGGCAACAGCTTTGACGCGATGATCGCCGCCTCGGCTGAAACCAGCGAAGGCAGCGCTCCGGCGCCTGCGGCGGGCGAGGGCGATCCGGGCACTGTTGCCGCCGGGCGTGGCGAGGCGCTGGCCAAATACTCCGTCGATCTGACCGCCAGGGCCCGCGCTGGAGAGATCGACCGCATCATCGGGCGCGATGCGGAAATCCGGCAGGTGGTCGATATTCTGCTGCGCCGCCGCCAGAACAATCCGATCCTTGTCGGCGAAGCAGGCGTGGGCAAGACGGCGGTGGCCGAGGGTTTCGCCCGCCGCGTCGCCGATGGCGATGTGCCCCCCGCGCTGGAGGGTGTGACCGTGCGCTCGCTCGACATCGGGCTGATGCAGGCCGGGGCCGGGGTGAAGGGCGAGTTCGAGAAGCGCCTGCGTCAGGTGATCGATGAGGTGGAAAGCTCGCCGGTGCCGATCATCCTGTTCATCGATGAGGCACATACGCTGATCGGCGCGGGCGGTCAGGCGGGCACGGGGGATGCGGCCAATCTGCTCAAACCTGCGCTGGCGCGCGGGCGGCTGCGCACCATCGCGGCCACGACTTATGCCGAATATCGCCAGTATTTCGAGAAAGATCCGGCGCTCACCCGCCGTTTCCAGACCGTCGATGTGGGCGAGCCCGAGACCGGCAAGGCCATCGACATGATCCGCTCGGTCGCGCCGATGATGGAGAAGCATCATGGCGTCACCGTGCTGGATGAGGCTGTGGCGGCGGCGGTGCTGCTGTCGCAGCGTTATGTGCCCGCGCGGCAATTGCCGGACAAGGCGGTGAGCCTGCTCGATACGGCTTGCGCGCGTGTGGCGGTCTCGCAGCATGCCACGCCCGCCATGGTGGAGGATCGCCGCCGTCGCCTCGAACTGCTTGAGATCGAGCGTGACGTTGTCTCTCGCGAGGCCTCGGATCATTACCGCAGCGATGATCGCCTGGAACGCATCGAGGAAGAGATTGCCGCTGCGCGCGAGGCGCTGGAGACAGTCACCGCTAAGTGGGAGCGGGAGAAGGACGCGCTGGCCGGTGTGGCTGCTGCCCGTGATGCCCTTCGCAACGCGCGGCAGGACGGGGGCCAGGATGAGGCCCCGTTGAAGGCCGCGCTCGAAACCGCTCTGGCCGAAATGCGCGCTGTGCAGGCCGATACACCGATGGTCTTTGGCGTGGTCGATCAGGATGCCATTGCGGCGGTGGTGGGCGACTGGACCGGCATTCCGGTGGGCCGCATGGTCAAGGACGAGATCCAGAGCGTGCTGACCATTGCCGATCAGTTGAAGGCGCGGGTGGTCGGGCAGGACCATGCCATGGATGCCATCGCTAAGCGCATCCAGACCAGCCGGGCCAAGCTGGACAATCCCAACAAGCCGGTCGGCGTCTTCATGCTCTGCGGCCCCTCGGGCGTGGGGAAGACCGAGACGGCGCATGCGCTGGCCGAACTGCTGTTCTCGGGCGATGACTCGCTGATCGTCATCAACATGAGCGAATTTCAGGAGGCGCATACCGTCTCGACGCTGAAGGGCGCGCCTGCGGGCTATGTCGGTTACGGGCAGGGAGGGGTTCTTACCGAGGCGGTTCGTCGCCGTCCCTATTCGGTGGTGTTGCTCGATGAGGTGGAGAAGGCCCATCCTGACGTCCATGAGATGTTTTTTCAGGTCTTCGACAAGGGCTTCATGAATGACAGCGAAGGCCGCTTTATCGATTTCAAGAACACCATCATCCTGCTGACCTCCAATGTTGGAACCGATCTGGTGATGACCTTGTCGGAGGACGAGGAGATGAAGCCCGATCCCGAAGCGCTGGCGGGGGCCCTGCGGCCCGATCTGCTGAAAACCTTCCCGCCCGCCCTGTTGGGCCGCCTGCTGGTGCTTCCCTATTATCCGCTGAGCCCCGACATGCTCTCGGGCATCGTGCGTCTGCAGTTGAAGCGCATCGAGAAGCGTATCGCCGAGAACCACAAGATCGCGCTGACGTTCACTGCATCGGTTGTCGACCTGATCGTTTCGCGCTGCAATGAGGTGGCCTCGGGCGGGCGCATGATCGATGCGATCCTCACCAACACGCTGCTGCCCGAAATGTCGATCCAGCTGCTGGAACGCCAGATGCGGGGCGAAGAAGTCTCGGGGATCGAAGTCTCGGCAGGGCCGGACGGCTTCCATTATGCCTTTACCGACAGGCAAGCGCAGCCCGAACCCGTTGAGCTCTCCGGTCAGCTTGAGAACCTGGTGGAGTAAGCGGCATGGCCGGGGAAAAACCGTGGTGATGAGAGGCGCCTGCCTCCACCTTGCGCTGGCTGCCGCCTGTGTTGGCGGCGCCGCCGCGCTGCGTGCGCAGGCTCCAGCCGCTGCGCTGGTCTGGTCGCATGACCCTGTCTCCTGGTGCCGCTTTGTGGCGCCTCTCTCCTTGCCCGCCGGTCCGACGTATTGGACCGGCGATTGCCCCGGCGGCAAGGCCTCTGGGCTGGGCATGCTGCGGCGGCGGGACGGTCAGACCAGCGGCGAGGCCTTTTATGGCGAGTTCCGCGCTGGCATCCCCACCATGGGGGTGATCGATTTCGCCAGCGCCCGCGCCAACACCGGCGGTTTTATGGTCGGGCGCTTTGTGAACGGCGATGTCGGGCAGGGCGAGGTTACCTTTGACGAGCGTGACCATGCCTTCCAGATCGCCACCCTTGCCGCCAAGGCTGTCAGCCGGCGTTACAAGGCGCAGGGCAACGCTACTTCAGCCGCTTTCTACGAAAAGCAGGCTAAAGTTCTGGATATGTAGATCGAATGAGTGCTCTCCGCCACAAGACAGGATGGGCGCTGCCCGTCGCGCTGCTGGCCTGCCATGCCGGCGGGGCCTTGGCGGCCTCACCTCAGGGCGCGGCCATGCCTGCTGACGTGCAAGCCTTCATAACCCGCCGCGAAAGCTGCGACCACGCAAGGGGCGAGGAGCCCTATGATGGTGCCCGCGCCCGGCAGCTTGAACAGCAGGTCAAGCGCGACTGCAGCGGCACCGATACGCAGCTGGTGCGACTCAAAAAAGCCCATGCCGGGCAACCCAGGATCATGGCTGTGCTGGCGCGCTACGACACGGAGGCCGAATGATGCCCGACATCACTCTCGCCTCTTCTGTCGGTCGTGGTGGCGTCAATGCGCGGGAGGATGTCGCGGCCATCCAGCAGGGCCTCAACACACGCGTGGGCGATCTGGGCCTCGGCGTGCTGCGCTCCGATGGCATGATGGACGAACCAACCATGACCGCCATCGGCCGTTATCAGTCCTTCGTGATGGGTATGCCCTCGGGCGGGCGGATCGATCCGGGCGGCGCGATGGTCAGCCGCCTGTCCGACAGTTCGCCCTCCACGTTGCTGCGTGAGAGGCTGGCGGCGCAGGCGGTGCAGCGCAACCTCAGCGGCGCGGCATGGTTTCGCGCCAATCAGGCGCGTTTTCCCAACAGCGACAGGATCAGCGATCTGGCGCCCGGCTTCGCGGTGCAGGTCGACAGTTTCGTGGCCATGCTCAGGCGCGCCTCGGCCTCGGTGCGGGTCAGCTCCACGCGGCGCAACCGAAACCGCGCATGGCTGATGCATTACGCCTGGATGGTCGCCCATGGCCAGATCAAGCCCGATGCCGTGCCCGAGAACAAGGAGGTGGATATTCACTGGGATCATGGCGATGCGCGCGCCTCGCGCAAGGCGGCGCAGGCGATGGTCAATCTGTTCCATATACGGTTCAAGCCCTCGCTCACCTCGAACCATATCGATGGGACGGCCATCGATATGACGATCAGCTGGGATCAGGCTATCACGGTCACCGATGCCTCGGGCAAGACCGTGTGGATCGACCACCCGCGCTCGGGCAGCAGCAATGGCGATCTGCACCGGGTCGGCGCGACCTATGGGGTGCGCAAGTTGGCCACCGATCCGCCGCATTGGTCCGCCGATGGGCATTGAGAGGGAGATGCCGCCATGCCGCCCGCCGCACGCATAAGCGATCAGGAAAGCTGCCCGCAAAAGAATGTGGCGACCATCGTCTCGGGCGAGCCGACCGTGCTGATCATGGGCCAGCCTGCCGCGCGCAAGGGCGACCAGCTCGATTGCGGCAGCAAGGCCCAGATCGAGGCGGGCTGCCCGACAGTCAAGATCGGCAACAATGAGGCCGCCCGCATCGGCGACACCTCCTGCCATGGCGGCACGCTGGCGAGCGGCGCGGTGACCGTGCTGATCGGCGATGGCGCTCCGCCACGTCGCACCACGCTCGATCGCGCCTATGCCAGCGGCGCGCCCTTCGTGGCGGTATAAGGGAGACCGATGGCCGAGACGCCGCCCCCTGCCGACCACGCATCACCGGTGCTCTTCGCGCCGGTGCGGGCGCAGTCGGTTGCCGGATGGGCGGCGGCGGGGCAGCTTTATGCGCTGATCGACGGCTGCGTTTCGCCCGATGTGCCGGGCCTGGCGGAAGCGGCGGGGCCGGGGCGCGGAGCCTGCCTTTATCAGGGCTGGGCGGCGACCGCCTATCGCGACAAGGCGCCTTATCTGCTGCATGTCGATGCAGGGATGGCGCAAGACATCGCGCGCCGTTTCGACGGCCAGCCATGGGGCTATTTCCTGCTCTCCAGCGCCGGTTTCAAGGCGGTGCATCGCCAGTTGCGGCGCTTTATCAAGGTCTCTTCGCCAGAGGGCGAGGACTGGATCTTTCGCTTTCACGACCCGCGCCTGCTGCCCGCCTATCTGCGCAGCTCGACGGTGGATGAGCTGAACGCTTTCTTTGGCCCGGTGCAGGCCTTCCTCACCGTCGATGGCGCGGGTAATGGCCATATGGCCTATCGCGCGCCTGAGATCCTGCGCCTGCCGCCGCGCCTGCCGGTGGGCGCGCGCCAACGCATGAGCCGGGCCCATATCGCGGCCTTTCGGCGGCGCGCGGGCAGCGACCGACTGGCGGAAAGTTTTGCGGGCCTGCCCCATCCCCCCCGGCGAGACCCGCAGTCCGACGATCTGCTGATCGACAGCCCCGGCGGCGGCGCCACGCGCATGAGTTTTGGTGGCGACGGACAGCTTGCCTGTGTCACCAGCGCGCTGGGTCGGCAGTGGCATATGGCTCATGGTGATTCCGGAAAGCTGGCTGCCTTGCGCATGCCATCGGGGCTGGCGCTTGATCTGGCCTATGACCGGCGCGGCAACATCGCCTCTGTCTCGCGCGGCGGGCGTGAACGGTTTCGGGCCCGGCACGATATCATCAACCGGCTGGAGCGCATGGATTTTCCCGATGGGACATTCCGTGGCATGGCCTATCGCGACGAGGGCGCTCTCTCCGCACGCGATCCCCAAGGGCGCTTTGTCACCGCCCAGCGCGACAGGCTGGGGCGGATCGAACGCTTCGACTATCAGGGTGACGCGCTGGCCGCCATCAGCGACGGCAATGGCAACAGCACACGCTTTCATTATGGCGTCGGCCAGAGGCCCGAGGGTCAGACCCATGCCGATGGCTCGCGCGAAAGCTACAGCTTCGATCCCGCCGGGGCGCTTCAGCAGCTGATCCGCGCCGATGGCTTGCGGATCGATCTCAGCCGCAATGAGGCGGGGCAGGTTACCCGGATGGCCGCTGGCGGCGCCTTGGCCAGCTTCACCTACGATGCGCGCGGGCTTCTGGTGGCGGCGCGCAATGCCGAGATCGACCTTGCCTGGCGCTACGATGCGCAGGGCCGCCTGATCGAGGAACGGCGGACCGATCAGCGTCTGGGCGATCAGGCCATTCGTTATGACTATGACGACGCGGGTGTGCTTGTTGGCCTCGTCTGGCCCGATGGCAGCGCCATGCGTTACGCGCGCGATGCCGATCAGCGCCTCTGCGCCATCACCGACTGGAGCGGCGCGCGCCACGCCATCGACTATGCTCCCGACGAGGCGGGGTGGCGGATGCTCTCCCCCGGCGGGCTGGTGGCCACGACATGGCAGGATCAGGTCGGCCTGCCCACGGGGCGCCGTCTGGAAACGCCGGAGGGCGCCGCGTTCCAACAAAGCTATGCCTATGACGCCGAGGACCGGCTGGTGGCGCGCGAGGACAGTCGGCTCGGCGCGCTGCGGGTCGATTACGATGCCGGGGGGCAGGTGCTGGCGCTCCGGCGCGGCGATGGCGCGCGCGAGGCTTTCGCCTATGATGGCGCGGGCAACCGCATCGCCGGGCCTGCCGGAGAGGCGCGTTTCAATGCGCTGAACCAGATGGTGGCGCAGGGCTCCGAGCATTTCGTCTATGATCCGCGCGGCAATCTGGTGGAGCGCAGCGGGGCCGTACATTGGCGCTATGCATGGGATGGCTTCGATCGTCTGATCCGCGCGGAGGATGGCCGGGGGCTGGTGGTCCGCTTCGCCTATGATCCGTTGGGCCGCCGTATTCGCAAGACGGTGGAGAGCAGCGTCACCACGCGCGTCACCCATTTTATCTGGGCGGGCGAGCAGCTGATCCGCGAGATCGAGACCGGCGCGGATGGCTGGCAGCCGGGCGCGACCGGGCAGGTCCGCGATTATGCCTGGTGGCCGGACAGCCACATGCCGCTGTTCCAGCGCGATGCTGCGGGCATCTGCCATTATCATGTCGACCCGATCGGTACGCCGACCCGCCTGACCGATGCTCAGGGCCGGGTGATCTGGGAGGCCGAGCGTTCGGCTTTCGGGGCTCTGCAGGTTCTGGTGGGTGGCAGGCATCAGCCGTTGCGCCTGCCGGGGCATTATCACGATGCCGAAACCGGGCTGCATTACAATCGCCATCGCATGTATGACCCGGCGCTGGGGCGTTATCTCAGCCGCGATCCCATGGGGGTGGCGGGGGGGATCAACCTCTATGCCTATGTCGGCAATGATCCGCTCAATCGCGCCGACCCGCTGGGGCTGTGGTGGCAGCAGGCGCTTTCTGCGGTGGCGGCGATTGCCGTGGGGGTGGCGGTGGGCGTGCTGCTGGCGCCGATCGCGGCCCCGGCGCTCGTTCTGCTGGCGGCGGGGGCGGCGGCAGGCGCCGTGGGCTTTGGCCTGAATGAAGCGCTGACCCAGAAGGAGTTCTGCTTCACCTGCATTCTGGCCGCCGCCGCCAAGGGCGCGCTGGTTGGCGCGCTGGCCTCGGTTCCATTCCTCTTCGTGCCTGCCGCTGCCGGTTATGCGATTTATGCCGGGGTGGGCGCGGTCAGCGGCTTTGCCAGCTATGTCGCCGATTGGGGCATCGACAATCTGATGGGCAAGGATCGCCCCTGGAGCTGGAAGGAAGCGGGCATCGCCACCGGGATGGGGCTGGTGGCGGGCCCTGCGGGCAAGTTGATCGCATCGCGTTTTACCACGCCGCCGCCCGCGCGATTGCCGCAGGATATTGCGGTCAATCCCAAGCCGCCTGCCGCTTTGTCGTTGAGGCGGCCGATCGGCCAGAGCCCGACGCAGAACGCGGCGATGCAGGCCGATATTGCCGCAGCGCGTGCCGAGGGCGCCACCGATTTCCGCGTCAACCAGCAGCAGGTCAATGCCGCCGGCGAGCGCGTGGGTGTCAATCGCCCGGACCTGCAATATACTGACGCAAACGGCAAAAGGGTTTATGTCGAATATGATACGCCCAGTTCGACACGCGGGCCGGGCCATGAAGTGCGGCTGAAGTCCAACGATCCGGACGGCCATGTGATTCTCAAAACGGTAAGGTAAGATGCAGGAACTCTTCTCTGGAAATTTGGCGCCCATCACCGATACCATCGGCTTTTTGCGCTGCGATGCGGCGCGGGCCACCCGCGCTTTCCTCGATTGGCAGGGAGGAATTCAGGCCAAGCGGGGGGTGACCCTGGTGGAATCCCGCCCGCAGGGCGATCTGGGCGAGGTCTTGCAGGCCTTGCTGCCCCTGACCAGCGTGGAGCGCCGCCGCTACCTCTTCGTGCCAACCCATTCGGAATGGGTGACCTTTTGGGACAATGGCCATGAGGGAACGGATGCCTTTTCGGCTGTGTCTCATCTTGCCGAAGTGCTTGCCTGCGATGCCTTGCGCATGACCTATGTGCCGGAGGAGGGGGGCGGTGATCGCCTGCCCGCGACGGTGATGGAAATCTTCGCGCCCCACAAGACCGATTTCCTGAACATCCTGCGTGCGGTCTCGGCCTCCTTCGATGGCAGCAAATGGGCCTTTTCGGCCGATGGCGAAGTCCAGCCTTTCGAGGATGTGGCGCGTTATTCCGAAAGGTCGATCAAGAAGCGTTTCACCGGGCCGCTGTTGGAGACCTATCTCAAGGCCCTGGGAATCGCGGCGTTTGACGAGGGTTTCTACAAGACGGGGGAGGGATCGGCGGTGTTGCTCGAAAAGCAGGGGCCCATCGCGCCGGCGTCTCGGACTTTTGGACTGGCGCGGGGGTAAGGGGCGCGATGGTGACGTCCTTCGATATACCATGCAGGGGGCTTTTTCGTGAAGTTTTGAAGGCGCGGCGTGCCTGGTGCAGAACTTTCACATTATGGTTTGATTGTATTGTGCAAAATTCTCGTGACCTATGTATAGTTCAACTATATGAGAAAGTTTATCCTGAACGGGAACTTTTTCAAATGTTATTGTATAATGGTCCGTTAACTTTGTTAGGGTGGAGTGTTTATGAAAAAAATAATTCTTCTGATCACGGCCATGATCTTTGCTATCACCAGCATGAACACGGCTGCCGTGGCCGGTGAAGGTGGCTGCGGCGGTTCGGGCACCAAGGGCGCTCTTGTTGGTGGCGCGGTCGGCGGTCTGCTGGGCCATAGCCTGGCCGGCAAAAACAAGCTGGCTGGTACGGTGCTTGGCGCGCTGGGTGGCGCGATTGTCGGTTCGGTGATCGCCAAGAAGCTGGACGAGTGCGAAAAGCAGAAGATGGCCAAGGCCAACGTCGATGCCGCCAACGCCCCCGTCGGTCAGGCCCAGACCTGGACCAGCGACACCCGCTCGGACGTGCATGGCACCGTGACCGCTGCCGCGCCCGAGAAGCTGGCCGATGGCCGCCAGTGCCGCACCGTGACCAATGTGGCCTATATTTCGGGTCAGGAAGTGCGTGAGACGCCGCGTCTGTGCCGCACGCCTCCCGCCACCGACTGGAAGGTCGCTTGATCTTGCGGCGTTTCGCGCCGCTGCTGTGTCTGACTGCGCTGGCGCCCCAAGGGGCGCTGGCGCAGAAGGCCGAGCAGACCTATTGCGCCTCTTATGATCTGCCGCAATCTTATCAGACGGATGCTTTCGCCGCGCCGATGACCTATCGCGTGCAGAACACGCCCAATGGCAAGGTGCTGATCGCCGAAGGGCAGATCATGGCCGGCGAGTCCCAGCGGTTGCAGCAGGCCATCGCGAAGGCGGGCGCGATCGAGGAAATCTGGTTCAATTCGCCAGGCGGCGCCGCCATGGAAGGGCCTTATATGGGCCGTATCATCCGCGCCAGGAATATGGCGGTGCGCCTGCGCAAGGAATATGCCTGCATCAGCGCCTGCTCCTACGCTTTTCTGGGCGGGGTGATCCGAACCGTGGAGCCCGGCGCCTATTACGGCATCCATATGTTCAGCGCGACCGGCGACTCTCAAGGCATGCTGGAACTGTTCAACCGCTTTCAGGGTGTGAGCACCAAGCGGACCGAGCTGATCCGCAAGGGCAATCCGCAAAACAAGGTGGATGCCGCCGTCGCCGAGTATGTCGCCCATGAGTTGCGGACATGGGAGAAGGAATCGGCCAAGATCGCGGCCATCCGCGCGCGTTATCTGGTGGAGATGTCGCTATCGCTCGATTTCATGACCGATGCCTTCAACACTGATTCCGACAAGGTCTGTTATCTCAGTCAGGCGGGGCTTACGCGGTATAATGTGGCGAACGCCAATTGATCTTTCATGGGATTGAAGAATTCGATTTTTCATGACTGGAGCTTGATGATTTCATCGCGGGAAAAGATGTTCTTGGCGTGTTTTCTTGTCGCATGGATTGTTTTGACAATTTATCTATGCTCGAAGAACGTCAGTTCCATAAGATGGATGGATTGAGCAATGACGACAGCGAAACCGCATATCAGGCATCGGCGTCGGCCCCGGCATCATCGGCCTTCGACGATGCCGAATTTCATTCGCCTTGCCCCCGCGATCATGGGTGACCTGATCATCGCCTTCGAACTGACGCCGGTGCAAGCCGCCGCCATCGTCGGCAATCTGGGCACCGAAAGCGCCAATTTCACCGCCTATCACGAGCGTGGTCAGGCCGAGAACAAGGGCGGCTACGGTTGGGCGCAATGGACAGGCCCGCGCCGCAAGACCTTCTTCGCCTGGGCCGATGCGCATCATCTGCAGCGCGACAGCGAGGCGGCCAGTCTTGGCTACCTGGAGCATGAGCTGAACACCTCCTACCGCCGCTCGATCACCACGCTGAAAAAGCAGAGCGATCTGAACAAGGCGACGCATGCCTTCATGATCTCCTTCGAGGGGCCGGGCATTCCCAATGAGGCGGATCGGCAGAACCATGCCCGCATCGCTCTGGCCGAATACAACCGTCTTCATCCCGTCGGGAGTCATTGAGATGAAGTTCACGCCTTTGTTTCTTCTGGCGCTGGGCGCTGCGCTGTCGCCAGGCATGGCGCAGGCCAAGACCGGGCGCTGCGTGCTGGAAGTCAAGCATAAGAGCTATCTGAACGGTCCTTGCGAAGTCACCATCAATGACAAGCAGGGGTCATTTTCGATTGGCGTTTCGGACAAGCATCGGTCCAAATATTTCGCCTATGTCAACATGGATGACGATGGCGCCCATGGTTATTGGAATGAGGAGCCCGGCTCCACCCATGCCCATAGCGAACTGGGCCTGCTGAAGCGCGAAGGAGCCTGCTGGGCGAACGCCACGGCGAAGGTCTGCGCCTACAAGCTGTGATCGACGTGAGGGCTTCGGGCGGCACCGTCTCCGAAGCCCTCATCCGAGGCGTTTAAAACGGCTCGTTCAACCGGCTGAGAGCGCCTTCCAGAATGGCGGCATGCTCATGCGGCGCGCCATGGTTGAGTTGCAACCGCCCGACGGCAATCGAACTGTCGATCACATCCTTGCAGCGCGGGAAGCGGCGTTCCTGATAGGCCAGCAGGCCCTGCGCCACGCCGTCATGCCCGGCCAGTTCCTCGGCCAGCACCAGTCCGCTTTCCACCGCCATCCCAGCGCCTGAAGCCAGATGCGGCGTGGTGGCATGCACCGCATCGCCCAGCAGCACGATCCGCCCGTTGAACCAGGGTTTGGGCTGCAGAGCGGCGGTCAGAGGACGATAGTTGATCCAGTCCGCGCGCGTCATGTTGTCGCGGATCCAGCCGATGTTGCCGCCGAAATCCTTCAGCGATCCACGCAGTTCATCGAAGAGTTCGTCATCGGTGAGGAAGTTTTCGCGCTCGACATGCGGCGTGAGCATCCAGAGATAGACGCTGTCGGGCGCGCAGATGGTGATGCCCGCCGGATTGTCATGGCCCAGATAGAATTCGCCCTCGGTCAGATTGGGCGGACGGCGGATGGAAAGGCGCCAGCAACCCTGCCCGGTGGGCTGTGCTGCCGCCATATGCGGAAAGGCGATTTCGCGCACGCTGGAGCCCACGCTGTCGGACCCGACGACCAGATCGTAATGGCCCGTGGAGCCGTCCGAAAAGCGGACATCCACGCCCTCTGCGCGGTTCTCCAGCGCTGAAACGGTGAGGCCCAGACGCACCGGAATGTTCAGCTCTTTCACGCGCGCCTGCATGATCCGGTGCAGCACCGGGCGCATGATGCCGCCCGTGGCGGGCAGGCCTTCCTCGATGATGGGCTCGTCCAGATCCTTGATATGGGTGCCGTCGAATTTGAACAATCGCGTCTTGGTGGTGATCGCCCCCTGCTTCTTGATGGCGTCGAGCAGCCCCAGCCGCCGATAGGCCCGCAAGGTCGGCCCGGTGATGGTGATGCCCGCGCCATACACCCGCCATTGCGGATCGAGATCGACGATCTCCACCGCCACGCCGCGCTCCGCCAGCGCAATCGCCGCGGCCATGCCGCCGATCCCGCCGCCTACGATCAGCGTCGTTGCGACGCTCTTGATGCTCTCCCGTGTCATGCCCTCAAGAGGTAAGCGGAAACGCGGCTCAGGCAAATCCGAAGCATGGATAGGCGCTCATCCATACAATCGGTGCGACGGCGGGGCCGCTTCGCGCTAATTTCGCCACCAAGACGAAAAGTGGAGCCGGGCATCACAGATGTCGGTCGGGACTGGGGAGATATGGACATGAGCAACTTGTTTCGGCAGCAGACGAAATTGTCGGTTTCGATGATGGCGCTGCTGGCTGCGCCGCTGGGTTTTGGCGGCAGTGCGCTGGCCCAGAGCGCGCCCACCGCCAAACCTGACGATACAGCCGAAATCGTCGTCACCGCGCAGAAGCGCACCGAGCGCCTGCAGGATATTCCCGTCGCCGCCGCCGTGCTGAGCAGCAGTTCCATCGCCCAGAACCATGTCTCCGACCTGTCGGACATCAATCGCATCGTGCCCTCGGTGGAGATCAAGGGCACCTTCAACGGGCGCGTGCCCTATGGCATTCGCGGCATCTCGACCAATGCCAATGAGGGGGCGATCGGCCTGACCTCGGGCGTGTCCATTCAGGTGGACGGCGTGCCCGTGCCCGCCGACAGCTTTGCCGCCAACACCATCACCGATGTGCAGCAGCTTGAGGTGCTGAAAGGCCCTCAGGCCACGCTGGGCGGCCGCACCGCTTCGGCGGGCGTGATCAATTTCGTGACCTACGCGCCCAGCGAGGTGACCAAATTCGGCTTCAACGCCATGCTTACCAATGATGGCGAGCATCATATGGATGTGCATGGCTCGGGCCAGATCGCGCCGGGGCTGACCGGCAGCATCAGCGCCTATTACCAGCACACGCCCTATCCGGTCTACAACACCACGCTGAAGGAGCATTCCAACGCCGACAGCAAGGGCGGGCGCATCAAGCTGAAGTGGCAGATCACCGATGCGCTGGATGCGCAGGTGATGGCGCATTACGCGCTTTCGACCAGCAGCGGCGAGAATTTCGTGCCGGTCTATATGACGCCGGGCGCCTATTTTTTCGCCGCGCCGGTGGGGTTGACGCAGTCGGTGATGTATCCGGGCATCAATGTCGCTTATGGCAACACGCAATATGCCTCGCATACGGTGATGGGATCGCGCTATGAGGATAAGGACGGTTCGCTGGTCCTGAACTATCATCTGGGCAATGGTTCTGTGCTGACATCGACCACCTCGCTGTTCCGCGAAAACCAGGACCAGACGCAGGATATCTTCGAATCCAATGTCAATTGGGCGACGATCTTCCAGAACTTCCTGCAAGGCGTGGGCGCCATTCCCGCCGCGCTGAACCAGCCTTTCAACAACACCGGCCATTTCTACGGCTATGTCAACCAGACCACCGAAGAGGTGAAGCTGGCCTCGGATGCGTCACGCCCCTTCAGCTACATCACCGGATTTTTCTATTCGGACATGACAGTCAATCAGGCTAGCTTCCGCAACTGGACATTGAACCCGCTGGCCAAGACCAACATTTCCACCACGCAAAACTACGCCATCTATGGCCGCGGCACGGCGAAGCTGGGCGAGAAGATGACGCTGGTGGCCGGCCTGCGGTACAATTGGGACAAGATCGGCTGGAATGTCACCCAATATTTCGATCCCGCCAATGGCATTTATGGCAGCGGCGGCTATGGTCAGGGTGGCTATACGTGGAATCTGAAAGACAGTTCCTCGGCGCTGGTGGGCGATGCGGCGATCCAGTACAAGCCCACGCGCGATGTGATGGTCTATGGCTCCTACACGCGGGGTTACAAGCCGCGCGCTTTCAACACGGTGCATGATTTCGCCTCGACGCAGAGCGCGCCCAGTGCCTCTGATCTGCAATTCACGGGGGCCACCAAGCGCGAAACCATCGACAGCTTCGAACTGGGCCTGAAATCCAGCTTGCTTGACCGGCATCTGACCTTCAATCTGGCGGCCTATTACACCAAATACAACAATTACCAGGCCCAGCTTTACAACAATTCAGGCCTGATCGCCGTGCTGGTGCTGGCCAATGCCGATGCGCGGACGCAGGGCGTGGAAGGCGATCTGACCTACGTGCGGGGCAACACACGCTTCAACCTGTCGGGCGCCTACACCGACGCCAAGTTCACCAACTTCCCCGGCGCGGTGTGCTATCCCGGGCAGACGGCGGCGCAGGGCTGCAATGTCGCGGCCAACAGTCAGGATCTGACCGGCAAGCCGCTGCCCTCTTCGCCCAAGTTCAAGCTGACGGGCAGCCTGCAGCAGACGGTGCCGATGGACACATTCAACGTGCTGCTGGGAGGCAATGTCTCCTACCGCACCACCACCAACATGCAGGCCGATCAGAACCCCTATGCGGTGCAAAAGGGCTTTGCGCTTGTCGATGTGTCGCTGGGCTTCCAGAACAAGGCTCAGACGGCCAGCCTGACCTTCTTCGTCAACAATCTGACCAACCACATGTATTACACCAATCTGGAGGACTTCTTCGCCAGCGCCACCTCGGCCAATCTGGTCATCGGCCAGCCCGCGCGGGATTCACATCGTTATTTTGGCGGGCGCCTGTCGGTCAATTTCTGACGTCCGCCACGTCGAACCTGCCTTGGGGAGGGGGCCTCGTGCCGCCTCCTCTCTTTTATCGAAGGACGCGTCCATGCCCACCATCGTCACCGGAGCCGGGGGTTTTGTCGGCCGCCAGATCGTCAGCCGCCTGATCGCGCAAGGGCGCGACGTTGTGGGGGTGGACACGGTGGCGGGCGGCATTCCGCAGGGCGCGCGCGTGGTGGCGGGCGATCTGGGGGATGCCGCGGTGCGCGCCGATGCTCTGTCCCAAGGCTGCGATGCGGTGATCCATCTGGCCACGGTGCCGGGCGGCGCGGCGGAGGCCGATCCTGACGCATCGCGCCGGATCAATGTCGACGCCATGTATGATCTGCTGCTGGAGGCTGCGGCGGTGGGGAACACGCCGCGTTTCGCCTATGCCAGCTCGATCGCGGTGTTCGGCGATCCCTTCCCGCCTCAGGTGGACGATGCCACGCCGCTGGTGCCCAGGATGATCTACGGCGGCCACAAGGCGATGATGGAGCATGCCGTCGCCATGTTCACAGCGCGAGGCCTGATCGAGGGCATCAGTCTGCGCCTGCCGGGCATTCTGGCGCGCCCCAAAGGCCCCTCGGGCATGAAGAGCGCCTTTATGAGCAATCTGTTCCATGCGCTGAAGGCCGGAGAGGCGTTCACCTGCCCGGTTTCGGCGCAAGGCACGATCTGGGCGGAATCGGTGGCGCAGGTTGCCGGCAATTTCATTCATGCGCTGGAGGTGGACACCGCGCTTCTCCCCCCGGCACGCGCCATGACCCTGCCCGCGCTGCGCGTGACCATGGGCGATCTGGCGGCAGAGATCGCCCGCCAATGCGGCGTGTCGCCCGATCTGGTGACCTATGAACCCGACGCCGCGCTGGAAGCCGCTTTTGCCGCCCAGCCCCCCATCACCACGGCGGCGGCAGACCGCGCGGGCTTTGCGCATGACGGAAATCTTGCTAATCTTGTCTCCAGCGCACTCAAGACGCTGGCATAAAGAGAGGATGGGCATGCGGTTCCAGAGACTGGACCTCAACCTGCTGGTGGCGCTGGACGCGCTGCTTTCGGAAAAAAGCGTCAGCCTTGCCGCCGATCGCCTGTGCCTGTCGCAATCGGCGACCAGCAGCGCGCTGGGCCGGTTGCGTGACTATTTCGGGGACGATCTGCTGGTGATGAAGGGGCGCGGCATGGTGCTGACCGCCCGTGCCGAAGAACTGATCGAACCGGTGCGCGCCGTGCTGGAGCAGATCCGCACCACCGTGGCCATCGCCCCCGAGTTCGATCCGGCCACCGCCGACCGTCAGGTGCGCATCATGGCCTCGGACTATTCGACGCAGGTGCTGCTGGCGGGCGCTCTGGCCACGCTGGAGCGCGAAGCGCCGCATATGCGCTTCGAGATCCAGCCGATGGGCGACAATCCCATCGAGGTGCTGGAGCGCGGCCTGATCGATCTGCTGCTGACCATCGATTTCGCGATCAGCGCCGATCATCCCAGCCAGGTGCTGTTCGACGATGATTATGTGGTGGTCGGCGATGCCGCCAACCCCGATCTGCAGGGCGATATGACCCGCGAACGCTATTTCGCGCTGGGCCATGTGACAGCCCGCTTCGGCAAGAGCCGCACCCCGGCGTTCGACGACTGGTTCGTGCGCCGCCAGAAGACCCAGCGCCGGATCGAGGTGGTGGCGCCCACCTTCCTGTCACAGGCGGGGCTGGTGATCGGCACGCGGCGGATCGCCACGATGCACCGCCGTCTGGCCAATCAGCTCGTGCCGACGATGGGTCTGGTGATGCGCGAAGTGCCCTTCGACATTCCGCCCATCCGTGAGGCGATCCAGTGGCATATCTCGAACAACAATGATCGGGCCTTGCGCTGGGTGGTGGAGCGGCTGGCGTGCCATGCGCAGGAAACCACGCCCTCGGCCGACAGCAATGTGGTGCCCATCGCCGATGCGCGGCGCGACGAGATCGCGGTGCAGTTCCAGCAGAACCACCCGGGGATGCGGGGCAACTGATCAGCCGTCGCGCTGGTCGAACGCGGTGCGCGCCTGAATGATGGCCGCGCTGCGGGTGTTCACCCAATCGATCATCCGGCGGCCTTCCTGCGCCAGCTCCACCCCCAGCGCGGTAAGGCGATAGGACACGCGCGGCGGAACATCCGCCGTGACATGGCGCGCGACGAAACCGTCGCGCTCCAGCGCGCGCAGCTTCAGCGTGAGCACCCGCTGCGAGATGGCCTGCTCCTCCGAAAGAGCCGCCAGCGCGCGTTTCAGATCGGCGTGGCGCCATATGCCGATCATCAGCACCTGCAGGATCAGCGATGTCCAGCGGTCGCCCAGCATGGCCATCACCTCGCGCGGGGGATCGACGCGGCGCGTGCCATGGCTTGCCATATCGGTGGCCAGCGCGCTCAGGCCAGCGCGCAGATCCTGAGGGAAATCGTCCGGATCGATCACAGATTTCATCTTCATGCAGGGCACAAAAAAGTGCCGTCTTCCGCTGGGTCGTGCGGCGATTAAGAGCATCGATCAGCCGCGCAAACAAGTGTGGAAGTGGGAGAACAGGCGAATGGCGCAGGATGCAATCCGGCTGGATGGCAAGGTGGTCCTGATCACCGGTGGAGCAGGTGGGATCGGTTGGGCCACCGCGCAACGTATGGCGCAGCGCGGGGCGCGGGTGGCGATTGCCGATATCGCTTTCGACCGGGCGCGGGAACTGGCGGAGACCCTGCCCGGCGCTCTGGCGATCGCGCTGGATCTGGAACAGGCCGACAGCATCGAGGCGATGATCGCCGGGACCGTTGCACATTTCGGGCGGCTGGATGTGCTGCACAACAATGCGGCGCTGCTCGGCCCCGATATTGCGCAGCAGGATGGCGATATCGAGCATATGGCCACCGCCCTCTGGGACCGGACCTATGCGGTGAACGTGCGTGGCACGATGATCGGCTGCCGGGCGGCATTGCCGCACCTGCGCGTGAGCGGTGGGAACATCGTCAACACCGTCAGCAATCTGGCGCTTCAGGGGCATATCATTCAGGCGGCCTATTCCAGCAGCAAGGCCGCGATCATCCAGATGACCCGCGCCATAGCCGCCAGTCATGGCATCCATGGCGTGCGCTGCAATGCCGTCGCGCCCGGCATGACCATGACGCCCGCCCTGCGCGAGGCCTTTCCGCCGCAATTGCGCGAAGCTGTCGAGGGCGAAACGCTGCGCCCCCAGCTTGGCGTGGCGGAAGATATCGCCGAGGCGGTGGCCTTCCTCGCCAGCGATGCCGCGCGGAATATCACGGGGCAGGTGCTCGTCGCCGATGGCGGCTGTGCCAGCCATGTTCCGGGCCTCGCGGCCTTCCGCGCCTTCTTCTCGGGAGACGCTTTTCAAGGAGTTGGGCATTGAGCAATTACGATATCGTGGTGATGGGCGCCGGCCACAATGGCCTGACCGCCGCCGCCTATATGGCCAAGGCCGGCAAGAGGGTGCTGGTGTTGGAGCGCAAGCCGCATTTCGGTGGGGGTGTCTCCACGCGTGAACTGATCCGCCCCGGCTTCTGGCATGATGAGCATTCCAACGTGCATATCATGATTCAGGGCAACCCCATGCTGCGTCAGGATGAACTGGGCCTGCTGGGCATGTTCGGCCTGGAATATATCTATCCCGAACTGCCCCATGCCTCGATCTGGGAGGATGGCACCATCGTCCGCTCCTGGAAGGATCTGGATCGCACCTGCGAAGAGATCGCCAGCTTCAGCCCGCGCGATGCCGAGGCCTATCGCAAGTTCGCCAGGGCCAGCATGGCCGCCCTGCCTATGTTTATGAGCGGGCTCTATGCGCCCCCGTTCCCGATGGGCGCCTTTGTGGCGATGATGGATCAGTCCGACGAGGGCCGCTTCCTGCTCGATGTGATGAGCCGGTCGGCGCTCGATGTGGTGAACCAGTATTTCGAAAGCGATCTGCTCCGCCTCCATATCTTGCGCATGGTCACCGAAAATCTGCAGATGCCTGACGAGTTGGGCACCGGCATGGGTGCTTTCCTGATGCCGGGCATCATCCATACCTATGGCTGCTCGATGCCCAGGGGTGGTTCGGGGCAGCTGAGCAAGGCGCTGGTCCGCGCCATCGAACATTGGGGCGGCGAGGTGCGCTGCAGCGCCGAGGTGAGCCGGGTGATCGTCTCCTCCGGCAAGGCTGTCGGTCTGGAGCTGACCACGGGCGAAACCTTCATGGCCAGGGATGGCGTGATCGGTGCGATTCACCCGCATGTCCTGCGCAAATTCGTCGCCGAAACGCCCGAGCCGGTGCTGGAACGCGCCGAGCGCGTCACGCCCTCCACCTTCTCGATCAACCTCATGCATCTGACGCTGAAGGAGCGCCTGACGCTGAAGGTCGGCAATGAGACCAATGCCATGATGACCGAACTCATGGATTTCTACACCATGCGCGACATGCTGCTGGAGTATGACAAGCTGCGCCGTGGCCTGACCGCTCCACGCCTGATCGCGGGCGGAGACAACACCATCTTCGATCCCTCACGCGCGCCGGAAGGGGCCGGTGTGTTCTACGGGGTGAACTTCGCGCCCTATGACCTGTTCGACGGCGGCCACGCGGCGTGGGACGAACGCAAGGAAGAGGTGGCCGACGCCGCCCTTGCCCAATACCGCAAATTCTACAGCAATCTCACCGACGACAACATCACCGGCCGCCTGATCCGTTCACCCGTCGATCACGAGCGCGACAGTCCGGCCAGCTTTATCAAGGGCGACATCCACGGCTGCGCGCCCTTCATGTATCAGTCGGTCGGCCACCGCCCCACGCCGGACCTCGGCAGCTTCCGCGTGCCACAGATCGAGGGGCTCTATCTGGTCGGGCCCTTCATGCATCCGGGCGGCGGGGTCTTTGGCGCTGGCCGCGCCACGGCGATCCAGATGATGGACGACATGGGGATCGATTTCGACAAGGTCTGCGGGGGAGTCATCTGATGAACACCACCCAAAAGCCGCCGCAGATGCGCGTGCTGGATGCCAATGACAAGGAACTGATGACCGTCCGCAAGATCGAGCGGGATGGCGATGCGCTGGTGATCCGGGGCAAGATTTTCGGCGCCATGCCGATGGTCGCCAAGCTGACGCCGCAGGAAGCCCGCGCCGCGCTGAAGCTGCTGGACGTCAAGACCATCCTGTTCCTCGTCACGATGCTGTTCCGCACATAGGCGCCGATCCGGCTGGTTCAGTTGCCTAACGCGGTGCTGTCGTTTCGCCACGGCAAGACCCCGCTACGGCGCCGCAAGGCCTGAGCATGGGTGCAGGCCGATAGGACACGAAGCGTGCCTTGCCGATGGGCTCTGCCGCATGGTTCAGGCCGGAGGCGGAGATGGCCGCGTCATCCCATCGCCCGCTGGCGATGCGCCGGTCCAGCGCCTCGATCCCCGCGACGGTCTCGGCGGTGTTGAAGCTGCAATGGCCGAAGGCCTGCACATAGGCCTGCCGCAACATGGGCGCTGCCCCCGCGTGGCGCACCAGATCGGCATAGGCGCGCTCATAGGTGACCATGGTGGCGCCGTCGCCTGTGGTGTGCAGCGTGAGGACCGGACGTTTCAACCGGCCGGAGGGCACGAAATTGGCGCGCATGTAGGCGACGGCTTTTGGGTTGGCCGAAACACGCGGCGCTTTGGCCAAAGTGGCCAGATCCTCCCGCAGCGACAATCCCGCGCGGGCATAGACCTGTTCGACCAGCGCGCGCTTGCCGGATGCCTGCAATTGCGCGGCATAATCCACGCCGGTGTTCCATGAGGCATTGCCGCCCGCGCGCCGTTCCTGATCCCAGCGGGGAAAGAACACCCCCATGGCGAACCAACGGCCATAGGCCTGAACCCGCCCCTCCAGATCGGAAGAGCCTGCGGGCGGGGCCTTGTCATCGGGCTGATCGGGCAACTGCGCCAGCGTGGCGGCCAGCGCCAGCCGCGCCTGCCCTTGCGGTGAGGCCATGGCCTTGGCCAGCAGCGCATCGACGGCCGCGCCTTCCTCGCGGATCGGCGGTTGCGGCGCGCCCGGCTGCCAGACACCGGTGATGCGCAAGGGCGCGGCGGGATCGACCAGCATTTTCAACGCCCATGCACCATCCAGCGCCTGATTTTCCATCGCCACCGCGCCCGAAACCGAAGCGCACATCGGCATGGCGCCATCGATCCGTTCTGGATGGCGCTCGACCAGCGCGGCGGTGACGAGGCCGCCCATGGATTCGCCATAGGCGATCACGCGGCGTGGCTTGCCGAATGTTTCCTCGAAGCGGTCGAGCGCGGCGATCTGGTCGGGCACGGCCTGTTCCACCGCCCAGCCGGTCTGGCTGTAGGAACTGCCGAGCAGGGCATAGCCATGCGCCAGCAGTTGCTCGGCCCCTTCATGCGGGCGGTTGCGGGGCGGGTTGCCGGGGGCCGAACTGAAGCCATGGCTGAACAGCAGCACCGTGCCGTTCCACGTCGCGGGCATGTCGATCGCCCAGCCATTGCCATTGGCCATGCGTCCTTCACGGTGGGTGGGAGCCTGCGGCACAGTTTGCGCCGAGGTGGCGCCGGTGGCCAGCAGGGCGATAAGGGTGGCGAAATGTCTGGCCATATCAAGCTTTCCCGGATGCTCTGCCTGTCAGTGTGGAGATTGGCGTGGCGTCGCTCAGCGTCAGAATGTGTTCGGCCAGAGCCTTGGCCTCGTCCAGCCCATAAGGCTGAGCGGCCTGCCCGGCGCAGGTGATGAACTTCTCCACCATGGCCGCGCGCGAGATCGGGCGCGAGGGGTG
This sequence comes from Novosphingobium rosa NBRC 15208, assembly GCF_001598555.1. Classification (GTDB taxonomy): domain Bacteria; phylum Pseudomonadota; class Alphaproteobacteria; order Sphingomonadales; family Sphingomonadaceae; genus Novosphingobium; species Novosphingobium rosa. The sequence goes on along the minus strand of NZ_BCZE01000001.1, from coordinate 171,765 downwards.
ACCTGCGGGCAGCGGCACATCCAGCGTCAGCCTTGCACCATCCTTCAGCGTGGCATCGAGGATGCCGCCGAAAGCGGTGGGCACGCGGGCGGGATCGTGCCGGGCCCGCATACGGGACGCCAGCGTCAGCACCTGCGGGTCGGCGCGCGCGGCCTCGTCGAAGCTGTGGAGGCCCACCTCGCCATGCACCAGCGCCAGAGCGGCGGTCAAAAAGATGCTGAACTTGGCGTCTATTGCGGTGGCGGGGGCCTGTTTGCGCGGGGCGGGCTCGACCAGCATGCGCTGAACGTCGCCCACCACCATGGTCAGGCTGGCGATGTTCTGCCATGCGCCGCCCAGCCTTGCGCGCAGGTCGAGCGCCGCTTCGATATAGGCGTGGGTGCCCCGGCAGGCGGGCCAGCGTTTGAAGCTGAGGTTTTCGCCGTGATACAGCGTGCCCAACCCGTCCAGCAGCGCGCCTTCACCCCATTGCCCCCCGGCGTAGAGGCGATAGAAGCCGCCCTTGCCCTCCAGCGGTTCCTCGAAACCGATGACGCCCGCCTCGGCCAGCAGGGCGGCGGTGACGGCGGCTTGGGCCGGGAAGGCTTCCCGCACGGCGCGGATGGTGGTGGCGTGGCTGTGTTTGATCTCGCCCGGTGCGGTGGCCTGGCAGAGCGCCAGAGACAGGGCATCGCGCGTTTGTCCCGCATCCAGACCCAGCAGCCGCGCGGCTGCGGCCGTGGCGCCGAAAGCGCCGAGGATCGGCGGCGGATACCAGCCGCCCGCCTCCATCGGCTGCTTGAGGGACAGCGCCATGCGGCAGGTCAGATCGCAGCCGATGGCCATGGCGGTCAGAAAGTTCTCTGCCGTGGCCTCGCGCTCCTCGGCCAGCGCCAGCAGCGCGGGGACCAGCGCGGCATTGGGGTGGCACGGGGCAGCGTCGAAGGCATCCTCGAAATCCAGCGCATGGGCCAGTGCGCCATTGGCCAGCGCCGCCGCCGGGGCGGGCACGCTTTCGCCGCGCCCCAGCAGCGTGCTGCGCCCTGTGCCGCTGGCCAGCGCCAGACTGCGGAAGGGTTCGGCCTCGGGGCTCAGGGTGCTGGCCGCCAGCATCACCCCCAGCGCGTCGAGCAAGGCCAGCCTTGTCGCCGCCAGCGTGCTTTCAGGGATAGCGCCGGCGGGAGTCCGGGCGATATGGGCGCAGAGGCGGTCGGTCAGCATCTAGCGCGCGGCCAGCACGGGATCGCGGCGGCAGGTGTATGAGCTTGCCTTGCTGGCATCGCCCTTGCCATCATACTGCGCGCTGTCGGGGAAAGAGCAGATCAGGCGGGTGAACACCGGTTTGCCTTGCAGAAGCTTTGTTGCGGTCAGCGCTTCGGGCGGACGCTTCTGCTCCACCCAATCGATCACCGACCAGAGGATATCATGCGATGCATCGCCCGGCGCATTCACCTGCTTGGAGCCACCGAACTGGTCCGCGCCCGGCCCGCCCTGGCAGTGATACATGCCGGGCACCATCATCAGCCGCACCGCCTCCGCCAGCTTCCGCGCGCCGCCCTGAGCGACGCCCAGCTTGCGGTAGAAGTCGATGGTGGGCCCCGCGATCACGGAAGGATCTTGCCAGCCCTGATAGATGATCGCCTTGCCGCCGTGCGCGATAAAGGGGGCGATTGTCGTGCTGTCGGCGCGCAATTGGGGCATGGCGGTGTTGGCCTTGGCCAGATCGGCGGTGCGCTGAAAGCTGGCCTCGTCCCAATCGGGGTTGTTGTAGACGCCATCGGCCCACATCTCGCGCAGCAGCGGCGAGGGTGGCCCCGGGCGGGTGCGCACGCCGGGCAGCAGGCCCTTGTCCATCGGCTTGCCGTGTTCGTCGGGCATGGGGCCGATGATGGCTGTCAGCATCGAGAGCTTGGGTGGCGTGAGGCAGTTGTCGCTCTGGCCCGGCTTGCACAGCAGGGTGGCGGGTTTGAAGCTGCAGGTCAGCGGGTTTTCCACCACGCCGTCCTTCACCCCATCCTTGCCGTCGCAGGCATCGAAGGTGGCTTTCTCATACAGCGACCAATCGGCATCGCTGAGCGCGCCCGCCGGATTCTGCTTTTGCAGCAGCGAGAAATACATCATCCGCACCGAGATCAGCGGCATATAGGGGCCAGGCGCGCCGGCCACGATGCCGTCGTAGTCCTGCGGGTAGAGTTCCAGCTCCTTCAATCCCTGCCGCCCGCCGCCCGAGCAGCCGAGGAAATAGGCATGATCGGCGGGGCGGGCGTAAAAGCGCGTCACCAGCGCCTTGGCGGCCAGCGTGGCGAGATGGGTGGCGCGGTGTTCGTAATCCTTGCGCGCCTTGGGATCGGCCATCCAGCGCTTGTTGGTCAGTTTGTGCCCGCTGTCGGTGGTGACGGCGGCGAAGCCCTCGGTGACGCGGCGGCCAAGGTCGGTGTAGTTGAACACGCCCGCATCGCCGCCCACGCCCGCGCCCAGCAGGCGGTGGTTCCATGCGGCGGGCAGCGGTAGCCAGAGTTCGAAGCCGATGTTGCCCTCGATCGTGCCCTCCACCCGGCAGAGCGGCACCTGCACCGCCACGGCCTTGTAACCGCCCGGCGTGTCGGGCTGGAAGGGCTGGCCCGGCGTGGGGGTGATGGCGGTGGCGGCGGTGACCACCACGCCGTGGCCTTGCGCGCCTTGCAGGCCCGAACAGTCCGCAGCCATGGCGGGTGCGGCCGCCATTGTGGGCGTTGCCCATGCCGCGCCCAGCAGCGGAGCGGCCACCAGCCACGCGCGCATCAGAACTTCACCCCGGCGGTCAGCGAGATCAGGCGTGGCATCGGGCTGGCCGATTGCGGGTCGTAACCGCGCGTCTGGTCGACGAAGGGCGGGTTCTGGTTGAACAGGTTGCGCGCGTCGATCGAGAGGTTGAAGCGCTCGGTCACATCCACGCCGACATAGGCATCGACCGTGTTGTAGGACGCCACCTTCTGATAGGGGATGACGCCGGTGTTGGCATAGCCGCCCAGATGGTTGAGCGTCAGGCGCGTATGCACCTTCTTCCATGTTGCGCCGATATCGGCCTGCATGCGGAACTGCTGCGGGAAGTTGATGGTGTTGATGACGCTGGTGAAGGCCGAGCCGGGCACCGCCTGAAAATTGTAGCGCGTGTAATAGGTGCCCTGCACTCCGCCATCCAGCTTCACGTCACCAAAGGTGTGGCCGTAATTCACCCCGAAATCGAAGCCGCTGACCAGCGAGCGCCCCAGATTCTGCCGCCGCCCATCGACGATAAAGGCCACCGCCGAGGTGTTGATGGCATTGTTGAGCGGCAGGCCCGAATTGACTAGCGCGCTGACCTGCGCCGCGCTGGGGTTGAAGGTGACGAAAGACGAATAGAGCGGATTGGTCAGAATGCCAGAGGTGCCGCGCAGGGCCTGAATCTGGTTGCGGTAGTCGATGTCGAAATAGGTGAGGGTGGCGACCAGACCCTGCACTGCGCGGGGCGCGAACTCCACGCCTGCCGACCATGTGCGCGCGGTTTCGGGCTTCAGATTGGGGTTGCCGCCCGCGATGCCGATGCCGGTGAGGTTGCCGCTGGGGCCGGGCAGCGTATCGTAATAGAGGCCAGCGCCGCCCGCCACCTGCGAAACCTCGGTGAAGGTCGGGGCGCGGAAGGAGGTGCCGTAGGAACCGCGCACCGTCACGCCCTGCACCGGCTTCCACGTGATACCCACCTTGGGGTTGGTGGTGCTGCCGAAATCGCTGTAATGCTCATAGCGGCCCGCCAGCGAGAGGGTGAGTTGCTGGAACGCGGGGATGGCGTTCTCGCCGCTGAAGATCGGCACATAGAGTTCGCCGAACAGCGCCTTCACATTGCGCGAACCGGCGTCCGATGTGTGGACCTGCGTGGCCGAATTGCCGCTGACCAGATCGGTGAAGGTGTATTCCACGCGATATTCGCCGCCCACCGCCACGCGCAGCTTGCCGCCGGGAAGATGCAGCAGCGATCCGCTGAACTGCAGGTTCGCCACATCCAGCTTGGTGGCGCCGATGATCTGGAAGTAATTGTCGTGGATTTTCGCCAGCGTCGCCGGATTGTTCGCCCCGCCAAAGACATTGAGCGCGGTGGCCGGATTGGTATCGGCCAGAGCGGCAGCCAGTGCCGCACTGTTCACGCCGATGCGCTTGTCGGACACATCCTTGCTCTCGCCATGGCCGTAATAGAAGGTGCCGCTCCAGTCCGAGGCGAATTTCAGCTCGGCGCCCGCCGTCGCGTTCCACGAATAGGCGTGATAGGGCGTGACGTCGGTGCCCAGTTCGGGCACCAGCGAATAGGTGACGGTTTCAGAGCGCAGGCCGGGTACGGGCGAAACGAAGAAGGGGTTGGTGTTGGGCACGGTGGCGGTGAAGGTGTCGCTGTTGCTCCACAGCTGGCCGTCGCGATAGGAATAATAGCCGTCGCCGAAAAGGCGCAGATTGTCCGTCAGATTCTGGCTGAAATTGGCCACCGCACTGAAACGCTGCTGCGAGGGGATCACCGCATCGCGGTTGTTGTAGAAGCATTTGTTGCTGGTGCCCGCCGCCAGCGAACCGACATTGGCGCTCGTCACCCCGCCCGCGGGAATGGCATAGGTGTTGCCGCCTGCCGTGATCGTGCCGGGGTTGCAGGTGTTGACGCGCAGGTCTCGCCCGCCGCGATAGCGGTTGTCATCCTGATACCATGACAGGTCGCGGGCAAAGAGCGGCGCGTTGCGGGTGTATTCCCCCGCGATGGTGAAATAGCCGCTGTCCCATTTTTGACCGTGAATGGCGGAGAACAATTGCTCGTTATAGCTGCCATCGTCGGTGAAGCCGCTGCGGGCCTTGAATTCGGTGCCGTTGAAATTCTTGCGCAGGATGAAGTTGACCACGCCCGCGATGGCATCCGAACCATAGATGGCCGAGGCGCCATCGGCCACCACCTCCACGCGGCTGAGCATGATCGAGGGGATCACGGAAGGATCGGTGTATTGCCCCTGCGTGCCCATGGGGGGCAGGCGCTTGCCGTCATAGAGCACCAGCGTGGCGTTGGTGCCGATGCCGCGCAGGTTGATCCCCGCGCCGCGGGTGGCATTGGCGCCCGCGTTCTGCGCCGTGCCGCCATTGCGGTTCTGCCCCAGCCCCACGACCTGAGGTACGCGCCGCAGCAGATCATTGGCCGAGGTGACCGGCTCCTGCGCGATCTTGGTCTGATCGAGCGAAATCACCGAGGAACCCACAGCAGCCACGCCCTTGATGCGGCTGCCCGTCACGATGATTTCCGTATCGGATTTGGTGGTGGGGGCCTGATCGGCGGCTTGGGTCGGCGCCGGTGCAGGCTGTGTCGTCTGGGCAGCAACAGGGGCGGCCATGGCGATGGCCAGCGCGCCAAGCGCAATGCCGGGGGCTTTGCGCAGCAGGATGGGGTCTGCGAACATCATGGAATCTCCTCTCTGAACATGCGCCGCCTTCGTTTGGGCGGGTCACGGGAATGGTGGGATCAGGTCATGGGGCTTCGGCCCTTGCGGTCTGGCGCGTAACGCCCAGCCGGGGCGCCACGGACAGCAGGATAATGGCCGCGATCAGGATCAGCGCGCCGACCAGATCGGGCGTGCCCGGCCAGGGCAGGCCCCAGCCCAGCGCGAGCAGCAGCGATCCCGCCACGCCCGCGACAAGGCTGGAGGCGCGCTCCATGGGTACGCAATAGGCGTTCTCGCGCGCGTCCAGCAGGATCACGGCGGAGAAGATCGAGACGATGGTGAGGGTGAAGGCGATGGCCGCCAGCCACCAGATCACGCTGTCGCTCCAAACCTGCACGAAGCCGATGCCCAGCTGCCCGGCCTGTCCACCGATGCCGCTGGCTGAAAGCAGCGCCAGCGCCAGCACCGCCAACGGCAGGGCCACCAGCTTTTCCTCGACGAAGTAGCGGCGCACCGAGGCGGCCTCGCCCGATTTGGCGACACGCGTCATCACGGCAAGGCGGATGAAATAGCCCAGCGTGTAAAGCACTACATCGAGGATCGCGAGCGGCGGCAGCGCCAGCCCGCCATGGGCGCGCAGGGTGATGAACAACGCGAAGGCCACCATCACCAGCGCCGCCCAGCTCCACCAGCGCACGCGGCGGCCGAACATCAGATCGACCAGCGGGGCGATGATCAGGATGTCGCCGCGCATCAACAGCTGGATAAAGGGAATGCTCACCCCCTTGAAGGTGAAGGACAGCGGCACGGTGAACAGCACCAGCGCGGTGCCGACACCCGACAGCACGGTGTAGCGCGTCGGCACCGGCAGGCGCAGGCCGCCCAGTTGCACGCCATGCGCCTCGCGATGCCAGCCCGAGAGCCAGATAAAGGCCCAGGTCATCACCATGTTGAGGATCAGCGAAGCGGGCAGGGTTTCAAGGCCGCTCAGCGGGCGGCCCAGCGCCGCGCTGGGCAGGGTGGTCACCAGCTTGGTGAGAATGATGTTGGGCAGATAGGAGAGGAAATAGAGGAAGACGATGCCTTCCAGCGAAATGCTCAGCCGCGCTTTCATGCCACGATCTCCACCATATCCTCGCCCTGCCGGTAGCGGGCGTTCAGCCCCGCTTCCTGCGTGATGGCGGTGAGATAATCCACCACCTGCGCGTGGCGCGGATCATCCCGCGCGACAAGACGCGGCACGGCGTCGCGATCGATGTAGAGCGGCAGGAAACCGCTGCGCTGGATCCGGCCCTGCGCGATCTCGAAGCGGGCGATGATCGACAGGCGCGAGGCTTCAGGGAAGTTGTAGAGGCCCTCGAAATCGGGCTCCCACGTTTCGGCCAGCACGCGGATCTCGTTCCAGCTTTTGGAGGCGGCATGGGCCGCGTCCATCTTCAGATCGGTGGCGAAGTTGCACAGCGAGTGGAAGACGGGCTTTCCATCGATGATGTCGCAGCCCTTGAGGATATGCGGATGGCCGCCCAGAATGGCGTCCGCCCCGGCGGCGATGGCGGCGCGGGCCACATCATGGGCGTAATCCGGGATGGTCGCCCGCACGAAATGGATGCCCCAGTGCAGCGAGACGAAGACCACGTCGGCTGAGGCTTTGGCGGCGCGGATATCGGCTTCCAGCGCGGCCAGATCCTCGCGATGGGGGTAGGAATGGGTGCGCGGCGGCGTGCCGGGCTGATCGTGCTCGATCTGCTCATAGATGGTGAAGGCGCGCATCGGGGCGCAGCCGGGGCGGCGCTCGTCGGCCCAATAGGCCATGGGCAGGATGCTGGAATAGGCGAGGAAGGCAACCGTCGAGCCATCGGGCAGGGTGTAATGCACCGGCTGGCGGGCTTGCGCGATGGTGGCGCCCGCGCCAACCACCTGCATGCCGTTGTTTTCGATATGCGCCCTGGTTTCGAAAAAGGCGTCATTGCCCCAGTCGAGCACATGGTTGCCCGCCATGGAGATCAGGTCGAATCCCGCTCGGCTGAGCGCTGCAGCACCATCGGGGCGAGCCAGCACGGCATGGCGGGCCTGCGGCGCGCGCACGCCTGTTTCCGCAAAGCTGGTTTCCAGCTGGCCGAAGGTGATGTCCGCCGCGCTCAGCACATCGCGGGTGGCGGTGAAGCTCTCGTCGTAGTCCGCGCGGTCCATCGCCAGATCGCCGACGGCCAGCACGATGCCCGGCTTGGTCATGCGTCACCTGCGAAATGGATGGGCACGCTCAGCGCGCCGATTTCGGGGAAGCGGGTGGGTTTGGGCTCGCCATCCAGCGTGAAGGCGGGGGCCGCTTTCAGCAATTCCTCGATGGCGATGCGCAGCTCCAGCCGGGCCAGACCCGCGCCCACGCAATTGTGCGGACCGCGCCCGAAGGCCAGCGAATCCTTCATATTGGGCCGGTCGAGTCTGAAGCTGTCGGGATCGTCGAAGACATCGTCATCGCGGTTGGCCGAGGCATAGACCAGCGCGATGGGCTCACCCTGCGGGATGGTGCGGTCGCGGATGGTCACCGGGCAGGTGGCGGTGCGGGCAAAGCCGCGATAGGGCGCATAGAGCCGCAGAAATTCCTCGATGGCGGCGGGCATCAGTTCGGGCTGGGCGCGCAGTTGCGTTTGCAGATCGGGATGGCGCGCAAGATGCACCGCAATCGAGCCGATCACCACGCTGGGCGCGATCAGCCCGACCACCAGCACCTGCCGGATGGTGCCGACGATCATCTCCTCGGGCAACGGCTCGCCATCGACGCGCACCGCCAGCAGGGCGCTGGTGGCGTCCTCATCGACCGGCAGCGGGGCGACGCGGCGCTGCGCCACCACGGCGCGGGCCATGTCGTAAAGCAACAGGCTGGTTTCCTTGGTGGTCTCCATATCCGCCGATTGCACCGCGACATTGTAGCGCTTGCCCGCATCGGTGAGGGAGGCGATGGCCTCCTCATCCAGATTCATCCAATGGGCGAAGACCGACACCGGCATGGGCGCGCCATAATCAGCGCAGACATCGCCGCCGCCACGCGCCACCATCGGCGCCAGCAGCGCCTTGCAGATGCCGCGCACCACGGGCTCCAGCCGGGCGATCCGCTTTTCGGTGAAAAGGGGCGCCAGCGCGCGGCGGTAAGGCGTATGCTCGGGCGGATCGAGATGAAGCGGGGGCCGCCGCCCGGTGAAGGCCACCTTGGGCACCACATTCTGCTGCGAGGTGATGAAGGTCTGCCAGTCAGCGGCGGCTTTGGCCACGTCATCATGCTTCATCAGCGCCCAGAAGCCGCCCCACGCCTCGCTGTGGGCGACGGGGCACTGGGCGCGAAGGCGTTGGTAGTCGCCGTGAGCGCTGTCGAAGGTTTCCGGCTGAAGGGGGTCGAAATCATGAGCCATGAGTCGGGGTGTAAGCGGCTATGAAAGCGCTTGCAATACTCTTTGCAAAATTTTGCCGGATCGCTAACCCATGTCGCATGAATGCTCGCACCCCACGCCTTGAAGAGGTGGCCTCGCTGGCCGGTGTTTCCACCGCCACGGTCTCGCGTTTTCTCAACAACCCCGCCATGGTGGCGCAACAGACCGCGCAACGCGTGCAGACGGCGATTGTCGAAACCGGCTATCTGCCCAATCTCAATGCCGGGGCGCTGGCTTCCAACCGCTCGCGCCTGATCGCGGCGCTGGTGCCCGACATCGCCCAGTCGATCTTCAACGACACCATGGAAGCCATGATCGAGCAGCTGTCCGCCGACGGCAACAGCGTGGTCATGTCCTTGACAGGACCCGATAATCGCCGGCTGGAGGCGCAGATCGATGCGGCCTTGTCACGCCGGGTCGATGCCATCATCCTGACGGGCATCGTCAGCGATGTTGAGACGCGCAAAAGGCTGAAAAGCCAGTCGGCCACGGTGATCGAGACATGGGGTCTTCCCGAAGACCCCATCGATGTCGCCGTGGGCTTTTCCCATGCCGCCGTGGGGCGCGAAATGGCGCGTTTCCTGCACGGCAGGGGCTATCGCCGCCCGCATCTGGTGGTGCCGCGCTCGGGGCGGTCGCAAGCCCGTGCCTCCAGTTTCGCCGAGCACTGGATGGCCGATGGCGGCGAGCAGCCGAGCATTCTGGAGGTCAACATTCCCAGCCATTTCGGGCAGGGGCGGTTGGCCTTTCGCGGTCTGGCCGATCTGGAGAATCGCCCGGATGTGGTGGTCTGCGGTTCGGACTGGATCGCGCAAGGGTTGCTGGTGGAGGCGCAGGCCGCCGGGGTGCGCGTGCCCGACCAGCTGGCGGTGACGGGCTTCGGCAATCTGCGGCTGGCGGGCGATATGCGGCCCACGATCACCTCGGTCGATATCGATGGCGCGCGGATCGCCTCGGAGGTGCATCGCATCCTGCGTGCCCGCGCGGCGGGTGAGGCTTTGCCCTCCCTGCTGGTCGATGTGGGGTTCCGCATCATTGCGCGGGAAAGCGCCTAGTCACGCCTTGCAAGCTCCAATGAAAGGGCTTGCATCGATTTTTGCATTGAGGCAGCATCTCTCCCGGAACCGACAGGGAGAGAGTGATGCGTGTGATTCCGGCTGCCGCCTTCGGGCTGGCCCTGAGTGTTTCGGCTGCCAGCCTTCCGGGCGCCCTGCTGGCGCAAGATGCTCCCAAACGCGCGCCTCTGCCCGGCGATATCGCGCTGAAAGAGGATTCAGCCAGGCAGCGCCCGCTCAAATGGTCGATGCCGGACAATCCCGGCAGCGGGCCCTATGCCGCGATCAAGGCGGTGGACCCGGCCTTCCCCGATCATGTCATCTATCGTCCGGCCCGGCTGGCTGCGGTGAAGCGCAAGCTGCCGATCCTGCTGTGGGGCAATGGCGGGTGCCGCGGCGATGGCGCTGCGGCGCGGCTGTTTCTTGAGGAGATCGCCTCGCACGGCTTTCTGGTGATCGCGCCCGGCAAGATCCTCAGCGGACCCGGAACCCCCATGCCGGCCGATGACAAGGCCATGGGCAAAAGCCAGACCGCCGATGTGCTGGCCGGGCTGGATCTGGCGGACAAGGCCAATGCCGCAGGGCCTTACCAGGGCCGCCTCGATCTGGCGCGCGTGGCCGTGGCGGGCACCAGCTGCGGCGGGCTTCAGGCGCTGCAGGCCGCTGCGGACCAGCGTATCAAGGCGGTGATCGGCCTGCACACCGGCTTTTTCAACGATGACCGCGCGCCCAACACCGGCGAGGCCACCAGCAAGGACCAGCTCAGGGGATTGCACACGCCGGTGCTCTACATTCTGGGCGGGCCGCGCGACATCGCCTATGAAAACGGCATGGACGACCTGAAACGCATCGATCATGTGCCGGTGGCGGTCGCCAGCCATGCTGTGGGCCATCTGGGCACCTTCAACCAGACCGATGGCGGCTCGGAAGCGCAGGTGTCGCTCAACTGGCTGAACTGGCAACTCTTTGGCGATAGCAAGGCCGGGGCAGCCTTCACGGGCAAGGATTGCGGCCTGTGTCGCGACAAGGAGTGGGTGCTGGACCGCAAGAAGATCTAGGATCGTTTTTCCCATATCCGGGCGGCGTCATCATCAGGCTGCCGCCCGGATGTGGCCCTAAAAGCCGGATGTGGACGGGTCGCTGTCCAGCTCGGTCGCGGCCTGCGCCGCATCGTTGATATGGCGGCGCATCAGGCGCTCGGCTTCGGTGGCGCGCCCTTCCAGAATGGCGGCGGTGATCCGGCGGTGATCGGTGTTGGCGTCGTCGATCCGCTCGGCCCGGTGGAAGCTGGTGATGATCAGGCGATGCACCGGCAGCCGCAGCCGCGCCACCGCCTCGGCAATATAGCGATTGCCCGAACCTTTGAGAATGGTGGCATGCCAGGCATCGTTCAATTCGGCAAAACGCAGGTGGTTGCCGCTGCGCTCGCAGCCGTTGAGTTCATCTTGCAGGCGCGCCAGATCCGTTTTCGCCTCCTGATCGCCGGACATCGCGAAATCATGCGCCGCAATGCCTTCCAGCACCATGCGCGCGCGATAACTCTGCTGGATATCCTCGCGCGTGAAGGTGCGGACGGAGGCCCCGCGGAACTCCTCGATCACGATCAGGCCTTCGCCTTCCAGCCGCTGAAAGGCCTCGCGCACGCGGCTGCGTGTGGCCCCGGCGTCGCGGATGATGTCGGCCTCCACCAGCCTCTGGCCCGGCACCAGCAGGCCGCGCCGGATGCGGTCACGCAGCCATTGCGCCACGTCGCGCTGGGTGGTCTGATCGGCGCCGATGGGGTTTTGCGTGTCTTGCATGGGTTCTGTCTGGCTGATGGTGAGGCATGGAGCGGTTGGCGGGGCGAGCCTTATGGACCGGCGGCCCATTCTTGTCGATCATGTCACGCGCAGGGGCGCGTAGACCGGGCCGACCTCGGGCATGCCGCTCATGCGCGGGTCGCCATCCATGGCGATGCTGCGTGTTTCATCGAGCAGCACGCGGATGGCGATCTGCAGCATCCGGCGGGCCATCGCCATCCCCGCGCAGCGATGAGGGCCCCGGCCAAAGGCCAGATGCTCGCGGATGTTGGGGCGGTTCAGCCGGAAGCTGTGCGGATCCTCGAACACGGCTTCGTCACGGTTGGCCGAGGCATAGGCCAGGGCGATCGGTTCGCCCGGCGCGATGGCGCGACCATGCAAGGTGACGCCATGGCGCGATGTGCGCGCGAAGCCGCGATAGGGCGTATAGAGCCTCAGGAACTCCTCGGTGGCCGGGATGGTCAGGGTGGCGTCACGGCGCAGCCTGTCCTGCAGATCGGGATCGCCTGCCAGATGAACGGCCACACTGCCCAGAAACACCGGCGGCGCCACCAGCCCCACCACCAGAATTTGCCGCACGCAGCCCACCAGCATCTCGTCGGGCAGGGGCGCGCCATCATCGTCCTGCGCCTGCAGCAGCGAACTGACCGGATCGCGCTCCGGATCGAGCAGCGCCTGCCTGCGCGAGGCGATCAGGTCGCGCGCCAGATCGTAGAGCGTTTCGCTGGTGCGGCCCACGGTCTCGACATCGAAGGCTTCCCACGCTTTCACAAAGGCCTGCGCGGTGCGCCACAGCAGCGTGGTCTGGGGCTCGTCCAGCGCGAACCAGTCGGCGAAGGCCAGGGCGGGCAGGGGGCTGGAGACGTGCTCGACCAGATCGCCGCCGCCGCGCGCCACGAAATCGCGCATCAACCGCCGCGCATGGGCCTCGATCACCGGGGCGATGTCCTCCACCCGGCGCGGGCCCAGCGCCCGGTCGATGGCGCGGCGATAGGGCGTGTGTTCGGGCGCGTCGAGATGCAGCGGGGGGCGGCGTCCCGTGGCCGAACTGCCGGGCACCACATTGCGCACCGTGGTGGTGAACCCGTCGGCATCTTCCAGCACCGCGCGGATGTCCTGATGACGGGTCAGCATCCAGAAGCCGCCGAAGGCCTCGCTATGGGCCACCGGGCAGCGCGCGCGCAGATCGGCAAAGACGCGATGCGGCGTTTCGAACTCTTCATGGGCCAGTGGATCATAATCCTGCATCGCCGCCATTTCCCATATTGTTGACAATATCATTGACCTTCTCATGGGCGCAACCTAGTCCACTCGTCAAGACATCAGGGAGAGAAGAGCCATGGACCCCCAGGCCACCCACACCTATCGCCGCGTTATGGCCCGTGTTGTTGCGCCGCTTGCCGCACTGATTGTGCTGAGCTCGGTGGACCGCGTGAACATCAGCTTTGCCGCCATGGCGATGCGCCATGATATCGGGCTGGGGCAGGCTGCCTATGGGCTGGGGGCGGGGCTGTTCTTCGTCGGCTACCTCCTGTGCCAGCTGCCCAGCATGGCGCTGTTGCAGAGGGTCGGTGCGCGCCGATGGATCGCTTTCAGCGTCATCGGCTGGGGTCTGACGGCCGGGGCGATGAGCCTGATTCAGGTGCCGTGGCAGTTCTTCGTGCTGCGGGTTATCCTCGGTGCTTTCGAAAGTGGCTTTGCGCCCGGCGTGGTGTGGTACGTCAGCCTGTGGTTGCCAGAGGCGTGGCGTGGGCGCTCGATCGGCCTGACCTTGCTGGCGATTCCGCTGTCGGTGATTCTGGGCGGGCCTTTGTGCGGCTGGCTGCTCAAGCTGGAGGTTGCGGGCTTGCCGGGCTGGCGTCTGATGTTCGCCGCCGAGGGGTTGGCGACGGTGCTTGCGGGCCTGGCTGCGGCGGCATGGTTCGTCGATGGTCCGGCGCAGGCGCGCTGGCTCAGTGCTGAAAGCAGGTGGTGGATTGCCCGCGCGCTGGCGGCGGAGGATGGGCCGAAGGCTGTCGCCGCGCCGCTCGATATGCCCGCTTTGTGGCGCTGCGCCTTGCTTTGGCTGGTGCTGGTGACCAGCGCCAACGGGCTGATTTTCTGGCTGCCCAGCGCGATTGGCGGCACCGGCATCCGCAATCCGCTGGCCATCGGCGTGCTTACCGCGCTGCCGTGGATCGCCATTGCGCTGGGCATGATGCTCAACGCCCGCCATTCCGACCGCACGGGCGAACGCTATCGCCACCTTGGCGTGGCCATGCTGCTGGGCGCGGTCGGCCTTGCCGTCGCCGGTTTCGTGGGTGGCGGCGCTGTTGCGCTGGGCGCGCTGATGCTGGGTGGACTGGGGTTGGGCGGCGCGCAATCGGTGTTCTGGACCATCCCCACCGCGCGCTTCGCCGGAGCCCGGGCGCGAGCCATCGCCCTGATCAATCTGTGCGGCAACGTCGGCAGTGTGGTGGCTCCGGCGGCCATCGGCTGGATTGCGCAAAAAAGCGGTGCGCTGGCCATGCCGGTGGTCGCGCTGGCTTGCTGGCTTGCCCTGTCCGTCCTGTTGATCCTGCCCTTGGAGAAATCGCCGATAATCTCTTCTCTGCGATCACGCCTCTGAATAGATTGTTGACAATAATTAGCTACTCAATATAGCAATCATAAAGAAGGGCGTGTTCAGCGCCGACAACAGGGGAGAGGATCGTGGACAAGTCCATTCGTGGGGCGTGGCTGGCTGGTGCCGCCGCCATCACCATCATCGCCACCGGAGCGGAGGCGCAAACCGCGCCTCCCCCAGCCGAGGCCGATGCAGCCGATCAGCAGGCGGCCAGCGCAAAGCCCCCGGTCAGCCCACCGAACGCCGATATCATCGTCACCGGCACCAGCATTCGCGGAATCACAGCCGTGGGTTCCTCCGCCGTGTCGGTCACGCGTGAGCAATTGGCTGCCTCGGGCCATTCCACCCCCACCGATGTGCTGCGTGAACTGCCGCAGGTGCAGGGGCTGGGCTTCGATGAAACGCCCCGCGTCGGCCAGAACGGCGGCGGCAATCTGCAACGCGGCTCTACCGTCAACCTGCGCGGGCTGGGCAGCAATGCCACGCTGCTGCTGGTGGATGGCAAGCGCATCGCACCGACCGGCAACGTCTATTCCTTCACCGAGGCCAACCAGCTTCCCACCTCCGCCATTGAACGCATCGAGGTGATCGCCGACGGCGCTTCGGCCATCTATGGCTCGGATGCGGTGGCGGGCGTGGTCAATTACATCACCCGCAAGCGCTTCAAGGGGATGGAGCTGACGCTGCGCGGCACGGGCTCGGCGGCCTATACGGGCTGGGGTGCCAGCTTCGTCACCGGCAAGGACTGGGGCACGGGCGGCTTCGTGCTGGCCTATGACCATGACGACCGGGGCGAGATGATGTATGGCCAAAGCCCCTATCTGCGCCAGGATCTGCGCAGCGTGGGCGGGCCGGACAACCGCGTGCGCACCAACACCGCCACAGCGGGGCTTTACGCCAACATCGTCGTGCCGCGCTCGGGCACCAACCCATATTATCCCACGGCGGGCGCTTTCGATTATTACGGCATCAACCCCAATTCCCCCGCCTCCGGCACGGGGCTGACCGCCGCCAATCTGCTCTACAATCAGGCCAATCTGGCCGACGCCAACAATGCCACCACCTTCCTCCCGCATACGGTGCGCAATCAGGTCTCGCTGACCGCCGAGCAGGACATTGGCGAGCGGCTCCACCTTTCCGCGCTGGCCTTCTACAACCGGCGCGAGAGCACGCTGCACAGCTATGTCCAGTCCGCCGTGCGCACACTGCCATCCACCAGCCCCTATTACATTGCGGGCGTTCCGGGGGTGGCTCCGGGCGCGGCGGAAACGGTCGACTTCTCGCTGATGAAGGATGTCGGCATCGGCACCACCCACATCTACGATGTGTCCTATCAGGGCTCGCTCAACGCCACCTATCGCATGTTCGGCGACTGGAAGGCCGATGCCGGCGTCAACTTCTCGCGCGACAAGAACTGCGCCAACTGCATCGATGCGCTGGCGGGCAATCTCAACACCACCGCGCTGCAGGCCGCGCTGAACAACGGCACCTACAACCCCTTCAGCACCACAGCCGCGCCCCAATCGGTGCTGGCGGCCATCTTCCCTGCCGCCTTCGACAAGAACCGCTCCAGCATCAGCCAGTATGATCTGCGCTTCGGCGGCAGCCTGTTCAACCTGCCGGGCGGCACGATCAAGGGCGCGATCGGCGGCCAATATCTTTACATCACCCAGTGGCGCAGCTCGATCGGCGTGCAGGCAACGGTCGATGTGCCCTATGCCTATGCCAACCGCACCATCAAGGCAGGCTATGCCGAACTCTTCGTGCCGCTGCTGGGCGAGGGCTTCACCCTGCCGGGCATCAAGCGCCTGATGCTCGATGCCGCCGTGCGGACCGAACATTATTCCGATGTGGGCAGCACCACCAACCCCAAGGTCGGCCTCACCTGGGATGTGGTGACCGGCCTGTCGCTGCGCGGCGCCTGGGGCACGTCATTCCGCGCGCCCAATCTGATCGAGAACAATCCGGCCTTCTTCTCCAACGTCGCCCTCGCCACGATCACCAATCTTTCGGGTGACCCTAGCATCGGCCTCACCAATGCGGCGACCAACCAGACCAATGTGCTGAACGTTTCGGGCAGCAATGCGCAGCTTCTCCCCGAAACCGCGACCAACTATTCCTTCGGCTTCGATGTGAAGCCTTCGCTGCTGCGCGGGCTGAACCTGTCCTTCACCTATTACAACATCCATTATCAGAACCAGATCATCGGCCTGCAAAGCTATCGCACCAGCTATCTGGCCAGCCCGGCGAACCGCGCGCTTTACGCGCCCTATATCGTGGCGGCGGCCCAGCCGAGCACCTGCGTCAACGGCAACCGGGCGACCTACAACCCGCTCTATGCCGCCGTGCTGGTCAATGCCCCGGCCAACATCGATGAGAGCCAGCTCTGCACGGCGCGGGCCATCACCTACAGCCGCAACGCCAATGCTTCGGACGTGCGGCAGAACGGCATCGATGTGCTGGCCAGCTATCGCTTCGATCTGGACAAGTCCCACCTCACGCTGGCGGGCAGCTTCACCAAGATCCTCGGTAACAAGACGCAGGTGGTCAATGGCGGCGCGGTGATCGACGGGGTGGACATCGTCAATTACCCGGTCAGCCTGCGCGGGCGTGGCAGCGTGACGTGGAACTGGGGGCCGCTCACCATCACCCCGGCCTTCGATTATGTCGGTTCCTATGTGAACAACATTCCCATCGTGGTGAATGGCGCGGCGCTGCCCAATGCCAAAATCCCCTCCTGGACCACCTATGATCTCACGCTGGTCTATGATTTCGATGCTCTGGACAATCCGGCCTGGGCGAAGGGGATGAATGTCGCGCTCAATCTGCGCAATCTCACCAACAAGCAGCCGCCGGTCGTGCTGTCCTCGAACGGGAACGGCATGGATACGCAGAATGCCAATCCCTATGGCATCGTCGCCAATCTGCAGGTGACCAAGCGGTTTTGAACCCTTTTCCGTGATGGAGGACCGGCCTGATGCTGACAGTCTTGCGCAAGCTTGCGGCTTTTCTCTCGCTGCTGGGGCTGATCGTGGCCCCTGCCCTACAGGCCCAACCCGCTGCCGGGCTGGTGCGCTACGCCGCGCTGCCCGTGCGCGCGGCGCTGGCGCCGGTGATGGATTGCGCGGCGTTGCGCGGACGCGGCTTGCCCACGCTTCCCGATGCGGGCGCGCGGGTGCTTTCGGCAGAGGTGGTGCCCGCTGCGAAGGGCCGCGCGGAGATGTGCCTGCTCAAGGGCTATGTCGCCCCCAACATCCATTTCGAGCTGCATCTGCCCACCACAGGCTACACCGGGCGCTATCTGCAAGGCGGCTGCGGCGGCAATTGCGGCGCGATCCGCACCGGTTTTTCACCCGCCTGCGATGACGCGCAGGCCTTCTCCGGCGCCTTCGCCGTGGGCTTCGAGGATTCCGGCCACACCGGGGGCGACGGCATCTGGGCGCTGGGCGGCGAGCAGGTCCGGGCGGACTTCTCCTATCGCGCGGCCCATGTTTTTTCCATCGCGGCCAAGGCCTTGATCGGCCTCTATTACGGTCAGCCACCTGCCTATGCCTATTTTCAGGGCTGTTCGGACGGCGGGCGCGAGGCGATGATGGAGGCCCAGCGCTATCCCACGGATTTCAACGGCCTCGTCGCGGGCTCGCCGGCCACCATCATCACCGAGGCGATGGAGCGCTTTCTCTGGGAAGCGCGCTGGGGCCATGACGATGCGGGCAGGATGGTGTTCGACAAAGCCGCGCTGGAAACCCTGCACGGCGCGGTGATGGCGGCTTGCGATGGGCTGGACGGCGTGAAAGACGGCCAGATCGATGAGCCCCGCGCCTGCCATTTCGATCCGAAAACCATTGTCTGCGGTCCGCAGCGCGCCGACGCCTGCCTGACCCCGCAACAGGCCGATGTCGCCCGCCGCTTCTATCAGGGGCCCGTCGATGCGCAGGGCGTCCATCTTTATCCCGGCGGCGAGCCCTATGGCGCGGAGCTGACCTGGGGCGGGCGCGGCGGGCTGACCGAAGCGGGTATCGCCATGATGGATGAGAATGTGCGCACCATGATGTTTCTGGGCACCCTGCCCGAAAGCGTGACGCTCAAGACATGGGGCTGGGACGTGCCCACCTTGCGGGCGCTGCAAAAGCATGGCGCGATCTATGATGCCGACAATCCGGACCTGAAACCCCTGCGCGACGCCGGCGGCAAGCTGATCATCTGGTATGGTGCCGCCGATCCGGCAGCCGGGGTGGATGGCATGCCCGACTATTATGCCCGCCTCCGCGATGCTGTGGGCGGGCTGGATGCGGCGCGTGCCTTTGTCCGCATGTTCCCGGTGCCCGGCATGTATCACTGTCGCGATGGTTATATCCCCTATCAGGCCAATATGCTGGGCTCCATCGTCAACTGGGTGGAACAGGCGCATGCACCCGACCAGATCATGGCCAGCGCGCTGCTGCCCGATGGCACGCCCCGTCATCGCCCGGTCTTCGCCTATCCCGTCCGCGCCACCTACAAGGGCAAGGGCGATGTGAACGATCCGGCCAGCTTCGCCGGCAAGATGCCCGCCACCTTGCGTGACGATCATTACGTCTGGGCCGGGGCAGCCTATTGAGTTCCCGAGGAGTCTGCGCGTGACATCGACCTCCCGCCTCCGCCTGTGGCCCACAACCGCCCTGATCGGCGCCATCGCCTGCCTCAGCGCCAGCATCGCCCTGTCGCGGCCCGCACCCCCGGATGGCGCGCCGCGGCGGCCGGGGGCGGTGGGAGACACGGCAGGGCAGGTTCCCGCCCAGACCAGGCAGGCTCAGGCCGTGGCCGATACCGCGCCGCGAGGCGATGGTTATGGCGCCGCCGATCCGTCATGGTGGGCCCCGGGCGAGCAGCGGACCATGCCCGCCATGGCCGATTACGCCGACCCGTCGGGGCGGATGCAGGTGCTCAATGCCGATGGTCCGCTGGCCAGCAAGGGGCATCCCTTCTTCACCCCGCTGGGGGCGAATGGGCGGGCCTGTGTCACCTGCCATCAGCCGGAAAATGGCATGGGCCTGTCGGTGGCCACGATCGACCGGCGCTGGGCCGAGACGCAGGGCAAGGATCCGCTGTTCGCCGCCATCGATGGCTCGAACTGCCCCAGCCTGCCTCAGGGCGAGCGGGCGTCGCATGCGCTGCTGCTGGATCGCGGGCTGTTCCGCATCTTCCTGCCATGGCCGCCACGCGCCGCCGATGGCACGCCGATCCAACCCGAATTCACCATCGCCGTGGTCAGCGACCCCACCACCTGCAACACTGATCCCACCTATGGGCTGCACAGCGCCAACCCGATGGTCTCGGTGTTCCGCCGCCCGCGTCCGCTGGCCAACACCAAATATCTCACCCAGCTGCCCCATGGCGTGCCCCCGCACGAAGCCTTTTTCTACAATGACAAGAGCCTGCTGCCCAAAGACCCGCAGACCGGCCAATTCGTCTCGCTGCAACTGATGGCCGACGGGCGTGAGCCGACCTTGCGCACGCAGGCGCTGGAAGCGGCGATGACGCATCTTCAGGCCAGTCGCAAACCCACCGCGCGGCAGTTGGACCGGATCGTCGCCTTCGAGCGGCAGATCTATGCGGCGCAAGGCGTGGACGGTGTCGCGGGGGCTTTGACCGGAAATGGCGCGCCGCCCGGCCTTGGCGCCGCAAGCCTGCGCGATGGCGCTCCGGCATGGCTGGGCAACAATCCGGTCAACAAGGTTTTCGGCAGCTTTGCCATGTGGGCGAAGCCCGCGTCCGGTGAGAGCCCGGCCCAGAGCGAACGCCGCCAGTCCATCGTGCGGGGGGCGGAACTCTATTACAGCCGCCGCTTCATCATTCAGGATGTGGGCGCCTATAACGACAAGGGCATCGGCAATCCCTTCAAGCGCTCCTGCGCCTCGGGCTGCCACAACACGTTGATGATGGGCATGGATCTGGCCCCCGGCTTTATGGATCTGGGGCTGAACAATCTGCCATGGTCCAACAACCGGCCCGATCTGCCGCTGTTCGAGATCACCTGCTCGCCCACCGCCAGGCCGCAGGCCTATCTGGGGCGGCATATCTACACGCATGATCCCGGACGCGCGCTGATCACCGGCAAATGCTTCGATGTGGGGGCCACCATGACCCAGCAATTGCGCGCTCTGGCGGGGCGGGCGCCCTATTTCGCCAATGGTTCGGCGCGATCCTTGCGCGAGCTGGTGGATTTCTACGACCGCCGCTTCAACATCGGCTATGCCGAGCAGGAAAAGCAGGATCTGGTCCACTTTCTGGAGGTGCTGTGATGCCCGCCGTCAGGCCCACCGCCTTGCTGGCCATGGCGCTCACCGCCGCCGCGCCGCCCTCCGCGGGAACGCCGGTCAGCTTTCTTGCCTGTCCGGTGGCGCAGGACACCGGGCCCGACAGCGATCTGTGCTTCTTTGTGGAGCATGACGGGCAGCGTTACTCGCTCACCAATCCGGTCGATTACGCCAGCGCGCAATTGCACCATCAAGTGCTGGTCGAGGGCAGGGTGAACGATGGGCCCGCCCCCTGCGGCGGGCTGAGCGTCGAGGGCCGCTTCTCGGTCATGCCCGAGATCGATCCTGCCTGCGACCGGATCGTGCCCGCCACCCCCGGCATGGCCTATGGCCCCAACGCCGTCAGCGCGGAACGCAAGGCGGCGGCCAGCGCGATGCTGGCGCGGGTGGAAGCCGATCCCGCGCTCTCGATCCGCCCGATCTACAAGGATGCCGCGCCTGAACCCGCTCCCACGCCGCCGTTCTTGCCGCGCAATCTGGCCGTCTATTACCCCTTCGACAGCGACCGGGGTTCCTTGGGCGACATGATCGCGCTGATGGCGCTGGTGCGCTATGCGCAGGCCACCCATGCCCATGTCACGATCCGGGCGACACGCGGTCAATCGCGGCTGGACGACGGCAGGCTGCTGAGCGAAGCCCCCGGCCTTGCCCGCCAGCGCGCGGACAAGCTGCGCCATATCATCACCGGGCTGGGGCTTGATCCCGCGCGGCTGACGACGGACTTCGATGAAGGCCCGGCCATGGCAGGCGGCTGGCCATCGCGGCGGGGGGACATAAGGGTGGAGCCGGCGAACCGGGGACGGTGAAGGCGCGCATTTTCAGCGGCTCTTGCCGTTGCGCCGAAGGTACGCTTGAACAGGGCGATGAAGCTGGAGGGATTGTCAAAAACCGACGTTGAAGGCGGCCTGCCCGACCGGCGTCTGATGGCCAATGCTGGCGGGAATGCTGCTTTGGGGATCGGGGTTGGCGCGGAAGCCTATGTTTCCAGTCTTGTCATCAGGCCGTGTTGACGGGATGGGCCTTATGGCTGCCCCAATCTCGCCGCGGCCATCAGCGGGGCGCCGCGCTTGATCGTTTTCATGCAGATGGTCGTGGCGAAGCGCTGCACACCGGGCAGGCGGCTGAGGTTTCCGCGCAGCAGGCCGTCCAGCGCCTCCACGTCGCTGGTGACGACATGCAGCAGATAATCGCCGTCGCCCGCCGTGGTGTAGCAATTGAGGACGGCGGGGTGGCCCATGATGGCGGCTTCGAACGCCGGATGCTGGGCGAATTCGACCGACACCTCGACAAAGGCGCTGAGCTTGAGGCCGATGGCATAGGGATCGATGGCGGCGGGATAGCCCGTGATGATGCCCTGTTGTTCAAGCACTTGCACACGGTTCCAGCAGGGCGTCTTCGACAGGCCGACCTTTTCGGCCACGGCTCCGAAACTTTGCCGGGAATCCTGTTCCAGTTCGGCCAGAATGGCGCGATCGAACCTGTCCACCTCATCATCTCCCGGTCGCCAACGGTCTGTCAGATCGGAGTATGTCTGACAGATATTCCTGAAAAATCTCATACGCCGGGACATTGTTCTGCACAAGTGTGACGCCATGGCGGCTTAAAGGACAACATTCGCCATCGGAATGCCTACAATGCCCCGCAGAGGGAGCCAGGGCCATGACCGATCCAGAAATCCGCGACGATGCTGCCGCACCATCTGCACGGCAGCTGTTTCACCGGCCGGAAGGCGGGCCTTACCTGCTGGCCCACAGCGTCGGCCTCCTCCCCCTCGCGGCGCGGGACAGTGCCGAACAGGCGTTCTTCACCCCTTGGGAAACTGCCGGGGGCGATGCATGGTCGCAATGGCTTGGCGCGGTCGATGCATTCCGATCCGCTCTGGTCGATCTGCTGGGCGGCGAGGCGCGCCAATGGTGCCCCCAACCCGGCGTCTCCGCCGCCATATCGCGGATCATCTCCGGTCTCTCATGCCGCCCGGAGCGCAATGTCATCCTGATCTCGGAGCAAGCATTTCCCTCCGTGGCCTATGCCGTGGACGGGCTCTCGCGCCTCGGCTTCCGCATGGAACTGGTGACAGGCGACCCTTCAGACCTTGCCAGCTGGCGGCGCATCGGCGATCCCGACATCGCCGTGGTGGTGATGATGCATGTCCACTCCAACACCGGCATCCTCAGCCCGGTGGCCGAGCTGACGGCGATGGCGAAGGCTCATGGCGTTTTCTCGATCGTCGATGTCGCGCAGTCGGCGGGTGTGCTGCCGATCAGCGTCGATGCATGGGATGCCGATGCGGTCGTCGGCACCTGCGTGAAATGGCTGAGCGGCGGCCCCGGCGCCTGTTTCGCGTGGGTGTCGCCCGAGGTCATCGAGAGCATCACGCCGATCGAGCGCGGATGGTTTTCGCACGCCAACCCGTTTGAGATGGATCTTCGCCACTTCGCCTTTGCGCCCGATGCGCGTCGGCTCTGGGGCGGGACGCCGTCCGTGGCGCCCCTTGCGATCGCGACGGCGGGCTTGCGGGCTGTCGCGGGGATCGGCGTGCCTGCCATTCGCGCGCACAATCTGCGCCTTTCCGGCAGGCTGCTGGGCCAGATAGACGCCGATCCCGGCCTGCTCGCCCAGCGCGGCGGCACGCTGTGCCTCCCCCTCGACGAGCATCACGAGGCCGCGCTGAAAGCGGACGGCGTCCGTTTCGATCGACGGGGCGCGCGCCTGCGCCTGTCCTTCGGCATCTGGAATGACGAGGCGGATGTCGATCGCGTGGCTGCTGGCCTGCGCGCCGCGGCGCGCGGTTGAGGAGGGCGCGATGACACGGAACGCAGAAGCTTTCGACCACTGGATCCGCACGAGTTTCGTCGCGATGAACACCGCGTTGGAGGAGCTTTATTTCGCCCGCGAGGACCGCTCCGCCGTGGAAGGGGCCGGCGAAGGCATCAAGCAGCAGCTGTGCGAAGAGGGACGGCTGCTGATCGCCCCGCTGCTGGCGGAGGGGCGGACCACCGATGGCTTTGGCTCGGCGTTCCATCTGCTGGGCAATGTCGGCCTCTATCTGGGGGCGCTGCGCCGCCATGAACTGACCCATCCTGATCGCGAGGAGCAATCGCCGCATCAGGAGGCTTCCGCGCTGGCGCTCCATGTCGGTGCGGCGGCGGGCATGGCGCCACGCTTTGCGACCGCCCATCTGGCCACGCATAATCTGGCCGTGAACGGGGTGCGCAAGAGCTTCACGGCGCTGCCTGACGAGTTCCTGTTTATCGACGAGAACACGCGCGGCATTCTGAGTTTCCAATGCGCGGCGGATGCCTTGCGGCGGCTGGTCGCCATCGGCGTGAGCAGCCCGGTCGCGGACGTGCTGTTCGAGCAGGCCGGGGCCGCGCTGGAGGCGGTCATCCGCTTCAACCAGCGCCTGTTCGACAGGCTGGATGTCGACCGGTTTTTCTACAGCGTGCGGCCCTATTACAAGCCTTACAGGGTCGGTCGGCATGTCTATCGCGGCGCCAATGCCGGGGACTTTCCCAGCATCAACGAGATCGATCTGCTGCTCGGCCTCTGCCGCGCCAGCGATCCCTCCTATTCGCAACTGCTGCTGGAAAAAATGCCCTTCATGATGCCGGGCGATCAGGCGCAATTGCGCGACTGCATGGCGACGCCGAACATGCTCGATGCGTTCCTTCTCGCGGCGGACAGCCAGGCGGATCAGCCCTGGTTCCAGACCAACGCCCGGGCCTTCCTCAAGCTCTGCGATACGTTCGGGCGGACGGCGCGGCAGCATCACGATATGCTGGTCGACCGCTTCATCACCCGCCCCGCCGCGCAGGTGAGCACGCGCGCTCTGGGCAGCATCACCGCGAGTGGACCGCCGCTCGACGTGCTGCTGCGCAGCCTTGAGCGGTTGCGGGACTATCGTTGCGCGGCGCCGCGTGATGACATCCCCACGCGCCACCGGGACATCGAGCGGCTTCGCGCGCTTGTCGGCATCCGGTGACGCGCTGATCTTGGGCGGCAGGCGCTGGTCCGTCAAAGCAGCCCGGTTGCGCTCAACTCCCTGGCGCAGCGCCTCAGTGCGGGCAGAAATTGCGTCCGCAGATCCACGATGGAGACCCGGGAGGCCTGCGTCCCCACATTGATCGCCGCCACCACTCGGCCCGACAGTCCAAACACCGGCACCGCCACGGAGCGGAGCCCCATTTCCAGCTCCTGATCGATGATCGCATAGCCTTCCTCGGCCACCTTGTCGCAGATGGCCTGCAGGCGGTTGGGGTCGGTTTCCGTCAGATCGGTGCGGGTGGTCGGATTGATGCGGCGGAAATAGGCGGCGCGGCTCTCCCTCGGCATATCGGCCAACAGCACCCGCCCCATCGAGGTGGTGTAGAGCGGCAAGCGGCTGCCCACCCGCAGCGCGATCGACATGATCCGCGAAACCTCGGCCCGCGCGATGTAGAACACCTGATCGTCATCCACGATGCCCAGCGAGCAGGATTCGCCCAACTCGTCGCGCAACTGGTCCAGCAGCGGCTGCGCCCGCAGCGCCAGCGGCGTGGAGGAGAGATAGGCATAGCCCAGCGTCATCACCTTGGGCCGCAGCGCGTAATGGCTGCCATCCTGCGCGGCATAGCCCAGTTTCACCAGCGTGAGCAGGCAGCGGCGCACGGCGGGGCGGCTCAGTCCTGTCAGCTTGCTGGCCTGAGCGATGGTCATGGCCCGCTCCTGCTCGGCGAAGCACCGCATGACCGCCAGACCGCGCGCCAGCGAGGCCATGAACTCTGGATCGCCGGGGGATTCGAGCAGATCGTCCATCATACTTTGGTGCTTTCAATAACCGATTACCGTACAATATATCGTTTATCGATTGACTCAAGAGGGGGCACGGCAGAACCGGGAGGCAAGGACACAGGTTTCAGGAGAGAGAACCGTGATCGATAAAAGCGTGGCCTCGGCCCAAGCTGCCGTCGCCGATATTCAGGATGGCGCATCCATCATGATCGGAGGGTTCGGCACCGCCGGCATGCCCGACGAGCTGATCGAGGCGCTGATTGCGCGCGGCTTGCGTGACCTGACCGTCATCAGCAACAATGCCGGAAACGGCGAGACAGGCGTGGCCGCGCTGATGCGGGAAAAGCGGGTGCGCAAGATCATCTGCTCCTTCCCGAGGCAGGCGGATTCGCATCATTTCGACGCGCTCTATCACGCCGGTGAGATCGAGCTGGAGCTGGTGCCGCAGGGCAATCTGGCGGCGCGCATTCAGGCGGCGGGCGCTGGCCTCGGCGCCATCTTCACCCCCACCGGCTTCGGCACGCAGCTGGCCGAGGGCAAGGAAACCCGCAACATCGACGGGCGCGACTATGTGCTGGAATACCCTATCCACGCCGATTTCGCGCTGATCAAGGCGCAGCAGGGCGATCGCTGGGGCAATCTGATCTATCGCAAGACAGCCCGTAACTTCGGCCCGATCATGGCCATGGCGGCGAAAACCGCCATCGCTCAGGTGGCCGAGATCGTGCCGCTGGGCGCCCTCGATCCCGAGGCCGTGGTGACGCCGGGCATCTTCGTCCAGCGCGTGGTGCCGATCATGCCCGCCTCGGCTCTGGCTGCCTGAAGGGAGAAGAACAATGGAACGACTGGACCGCAAGGCCATGGCCGCCCGCGTCGCCCGCGACATTCCCGAGGGCGCCTATGTGAACCTCGGCATCGGCCTGCCCACGATGGTGGCCAACTATCTGCCCGCCGACAAGGACATCTTCCTGCAGAGCGAAAACGGCGTGCTGGGCATGGGGCCCGCCCCCGCGCCGGGGCTGGAAGACCCCGAACTGATCAATGCGGGCAAGCAGCCCGTGACGCTGCTGGATGGCGGCTGCTTCTTCCACCATGCCGACAGCTTCGCGATGATGCGCGGCGGCCATCTCGACATCTGCGTGCTCGGCGCCTTCCAGGTCTCGGCCACAGGCGATATCGCCAATTGGCACACCGGCGCGCCGGGCGCGATTCCGGCGGTGGGCGGGGCGATGGACCTTGCCATCGGCGCCAAGCAGATTTTCGTCATGATGGAGCTGCTGACCAAGAGCGGCGAGAGCAAGCTGGTCGAACGCTGCACCTATCCGCTGACCGGCATCGGCTGCATTTCGCGCGTCTACACCGATCTGGGCACCTTCAGCGTGGGGCCGCAGGGCGCGGGCATCATCGATCTCGTTCCCGGTTTCAGCATCGAGGAGGCGCGCCGCAGCACCGGACTGGCGCTGGACGCCGCCCAGCTGGCCGCCTGAGAGGATTTCCCAAATGACTGAAGCCTTTATCTGCGACGCCGTTCGCACGCCTATTGGCCGCTACAATGGCGGCCTCTCCCGCATTCGCGCCGATGATCTCGGCGCAGTGCCGCTCAAAGCCCTGCTGGAGCGCAATCCGGGCCTTGATCCCGCCGCCATCGAGGAGGTCTTCTACGGCTGCGCCAACCAGTCGGGCGAGGACAACCGCAATGTCGCGCGCATGAGCCTGCTGCTGGCGGGCCTGCCTGCGGGCGTGCCAGGCGTGACGCTCAACCGCCTCTGCGCCTCCGGGCTGGAAGCGGTGGGGCAGGCGGCCCGCGCTATCCGCCTCGGCGAGATGCATCTGGCCTTTGCTGGCGGCGTGGAAAGCATGACCCGCGCGCCTTTCGTGATGGGCAAATCCGACACCGCCTTCGGGCGCGCCCAGACGCTGGAAGACACGACGATGGGCTGGCGCTTCGTCAACCCCGCGCTTGCTGCCGCCTATGGCACCGAAACCATGCCGCGCACCGGCGAGAATGTCGCCGAAGCTTACGGCATCAGTCGCGCGGATCAGGATGCCTTTGCGCTGCGCAGCCAGCAGCGCACGGCGGCGGCGCAGGCCTCTGGCTTCCATGCCGAGGAGATTGTCCCCGTCAGCGTGCCGGGCCGCAAGCGGGGCGAGGTCACGCCGGTCACGCTGGACGAACATCCCCGGGCGGACAGCAACCTTGAGGCGCTCTCCGGCCTGAAGCCGCTGTTTGGCCCCACCGGCACGGTGACGGCCGGCAATGCATCGGGCATCAACGATGGCGCGGCGGCTTTGATCATCGCCAGCGAGGCTTCGGTGAAGACCCATGGGCTGACCCCGCGCGCGCGCATTCTGGGCCTTGCTTCGGCCGGGGTGGAGCCCCGGGTGATGGGCATCGGCCCGATCCCGGCGACGCGCAAGCTGATGGCGAAGCTGGGCCTGACCATCAGCGACTTCGACGCCATCGAGCTGAACGAGGCCTTTGCCAGCCAGTCACTGGCGGTGATGCGCGATCTGGGGCTGGCGGACGATGCGCCGCAGGTGAATGCCAATGGCGGGGCGATTGCGCTGGGCCATCCGCTGGGCATGTCTGGCGCGCGTCTGGCGCTGACCCTGGTGCATCAGCTGGAGAAGACCGGCGGCAAACGCGGGCTGGCCACGCTGTGCGTGGGCGTAGGCATCGGCCTGGCGCTGGCGGTCGAGCGGGTCTGAGCGCTGCCGCTTATGGAGTGCCGCGCATGTGCCGCTCTCCAAAAGCATTTCAACGATGGCTCTTCCTCCCCGCCGGCGATCCGGTGGGGAGGGGCCTGTAGCGAACCTCTTCGAAAGAGTGGGTTCGCCATGTAGCGGTTCCACAAATAGTTCGGCTTCGATGCTTTGCGTTTCTGCCCCGGCTCGCTCCCCGCCATAAACAAGGCCTAAAGTCTTGGGAGATGTTATGAGCATTCTGGGTGTAGAAAGCGCCGTCTTCGGCGTTGCGGATGTGGCGCAGCACGCCCGCTTCTGGACCGATTTCGGCCTGCCGGTGGAAAGCATCACGCAGGATGAAGCGGTGTTCCGCCTCGCCTCGGGCAGCCGTGTTGTGATCCTGCGGCATGGCGATGCGCGCCTGCCATCGCCTGATCCCTTCCCCGGCGACGGGTTGAAGGAAACCGTCTGGGGCGTGCGCGCGCAGGACGATCTGGAGGCCATTGCCGCCAGTCTCGCCACCGAAGTTGCTGTTACCCGCGATGCCGATGGCACCGTCCACGCCGTCTGCCCCGATGGCCAGCCCATCGCCCTGCGCGTCTGGGCCAAGCGGGCCTTTGTGTCGGAAGCCAGCCCTGTCAACACGCCCGCCAGCCATCCGCGCTTCAACCAGCACCGCATCTGGCGGCAGCGCGCCATCCCCAAGACGATCAACCATGTCGTCTTCTTCTCGCCCGATTACATCGGCAGCTTCGAGTTCTACGAACGCCACCTCGGCTTCCGCTACATCGACCATTCGCGCGGCGTGGGCATCTTCTCCCGCGCGCCGGGCACCTTTGAGCATCACTCGATTTTCTGGGTGAATTGCGACCTGCCCATCGCCCCGGACCACTTCAAATTCATGCATATCGCCTTTGGCATGGACGATATCGACGAAGTGATGCTGGGCGCCAACATCATGGAAGCCAAGGGCTGGAAGAATGAGTCGATGAACTCCAGCGGCGGCATTTCCCGTCACCGCATCTCCAGCGCGATCTACTATTATTGCGACATGCCCGGCCACGCCGGAGAAGCCGAGTATCACGCCGACACCGACTACCTCGATGACAACTGGGTGCCGCGGGCTTGGGACTTCCGCTTTGGCTCGCTGCTGTGGGCGAACAATGCGCCGCCGATCTTCCGGGGGGCGGATATTCCGTGGGATATGCACTTCGATGCCGAGCGCAAAAGCTTTGAGCCCTATCGCAAGAAAGGGGCTGTCGAAGGGGCGCTGGCTCAGCTGACCCAAGACGATGAGCATGCGATTTAAGAGGATTTGGAAGGGGCAATGCGAGGGTGTTACACCCTCGCGCTCCCATTTTTGTCTACGTTGCGCGCAGGGTTCGGCCATAGAGCAACGCCGCTGCGCCGCAGGCTTTTAAATGACGGGCATGCCTGCCTGCGGCGCCTTGTGTCGTGCAGGTGGATAGGTGGGGCGCACCATTGGTGTGCCATTGCCTTGGCGTCGGGAGACGTCATGGGGGTGCAGGGGGCGTAACGCCCCCTGCTTGTCACTTCACTTCTACATGTCCGATCACCGACCGCAAATGCACCACCTCAGGCGCGGCCACGAAAAACGGCCCCGCCAGGGCGCGCCATTGCTGGAATGCCTCGGTGGAGCGGAAGTCGTCATGATGCGCCTCCACGCTCACCCAGCCGACGACCAGATGATAGACCTCGGGCTTCTCCACCACCCGTTCCAGAGCGAAGCCGGTGCAGCCTGGATGGGCCCGGAACAAAGGCTCGGCCTGAGCCACGGCGGCCTCGAAATCGGCGGCGCGGGCGGGGTCGATGGTGAGGCGGGCGATTTCTGTGACCATGACGGGGGCTCTCAATCGTTGGGTTCTTCGACGAATTCGATCAGGTTTCCCGCGCAATCGCGGATAAAGCAACCCTTGCCGAAGCTCTCGCGCACCACGAAGGCGATATCGACCTTCTTGGCCTCCATCTCGGCGAGGAAAACCTCCAGATCGGCGATGCGGAAGGCGACATGCTTGTTGCCATGGGTCTTCAGATCGCTGGGCGGGTGGCGGCGATCCTCGGGCAGGGGGGCGGCGCCCTCAACCTCGAAGATCTCAAAGCGCAGCGGGCCTTTTTTGACCATGGCGGTGCGGCTGCGCGCGGCCTCGATGGTGAAGCGCTTTTCCAGCTCGAAGCCCAGAACGTTGCCGTACCAGTCCAGCGCTTCGTCGAGGCTGGGCACGGAGACTCCGCCGTGGTGAAAGGTGAAATCGGCCATGGATTATCCCATCTTCGCGAAGGTTTTGGCGCACCAGTCGGCGATATAGTCGCGCATGCCGGTGCCATTGTCAGCCCCGCAATGCTCGACTTCGAAGTCGGATTTGGTGAACATGCGCAGATGGCGGTCGGGGCTGTTCACGGCCTGATCGTAGCTGCGCCGGGCGTTGAAGGCGGGGATCTGGCGGTCGTTTTCGCCATGGGTGATGAGGAACGGCACCCTGATCTTCTCGACCTGCCCGTCGAGCGTGATCTGGTCGGCGTAATCGAGGAAGGCGTCGCGGTCCTCGAAGCCGAAGACCCACAGCACATGGTCCCAGTAATGGGGCACGGGGTTTTCGCCCTCGTTCGTCACCCGCTCGCGCTGGCGCTGGCCCCAGACGTGGTTGGCGCCCATCACGGCACACAACGCATAGCGCGGATCGTTGGCGGCGATGCGCGGCGCGTGATAGCCGCCGAAGGAGAGGCCGAAGATGCCAATCTTCCGGTGGTCCACATCGCTGCGGGTCAGCAGATAGTCGAAGGCGGGGCTGCCCCAGCGCTCGGCGTCATAGACGGCGGGCAGATTGCGTTTGCGGATCGCCTCGCCGGTGCCGGGCTGGTCGAGGAACAGCGTGTTCATGCCGCGCTCCAGATTGGAGGCGCCATGGCCCGCCATATTGACCTGCTCCTTCATGGAATCGAGGCCATTGACCGACACCAGCGTGGGGCGCGGCGTGCCGCTGCCATCATGGACAAAGATGCCGGTGTAGCTGGAGCCTTCATAGGGGATCTCGACCTTCTCGACATGCAGTCCGCGCAGTCTGGAGCCCTTGTGGTAAAGCTCCATGCCCTTGTCATAGGCCGCCCAGCGCGGCGCGTAATCGCGGCTCTGCATGCGTTCGGCGGCGAGGTAATAGCCGCTGGCGCGCAGATATTTGGTGCCTGCGGACAGGGCATAGCCATCGACCAGATCGGCGTCGGCATTCTTCGTCACCTGATCGGCCACGGCGATCCAGCTGTCGAACAGGGCGGCGGAACCGGCATCGGCGCCCGACTTGGCGGCCTCGCGCACGGGGCGGCAGGCTTCGTCGATCTCGCCGTGGTTGCCGCCGCAGACCAGCGCCAGATTGGTGGCCAGATTCCAGACGTAATTGCCGGGGAAGGGTTCGAACATCCTCATATCCTTAGATCTATCGCCCGGCATGGACGGGGCGAAACATGTCTTCCCGGCGTCCTGCCACGTCTCTTCCCGCGCGGACCAACGCATAGGATCGATGGCACACTATTGATGCGATGCCTTTGCTGCCCGCCGCCTGCGCCGTTAGCCTGACCCTCACGTTCGAGATGGGAGAGAAAGATGCGTCTGGCAACTGTGCGCGACGGGACCGCCGATGGGCGTCTGGTCGTGATCGCGCCCGATGGCGAGAGCTATGCGCAGGCCCCGGTGGGCACGCTGCAACAGGCTTTGGAGCAATGGGATCGGGTGTCGGCCGAACTGGCCGCGATCACGGATTTCCCACAGGCGCTGGATCACGCCCAACTGGCTGCCCCTCTGCCGCGCGCGTGGCAGTGGCTCGACGGCTCGGCCTTTGCCAGCCATGGCGCGTTGATGGACAAGGTGCTGGGGGTCGAACCGCTCAA
Organism: Novosphingobium rosa NBRC 15208; assembly: GCF_001598555.1. GTDB lineage: Bacteria > Pseudomonadota > Alphaproteobacteria > Sphingomonadales > Sphingomonadaceae > Novosphingobium > Novosphingobium rosa. The sequence goes on along the minus strand of NZ_BCZE01000001.1, from coordinate 139,825 downwards.
GACAGAGCGCCCGCTGATGTATCAGGGCGTGTCCGACCGGTTCTACGGCCCCCATGACGATGTCCGCTTTCCCGATGAGGATCTGGGCATCGATTTCGAGGGCGAATTCGGCGTGATCGTGGACGCCGTGCCGATGGGCACCACGGCGCAGGATGCCTTCAAATACATCAGGCTGGTGGTGCAGATCAACGACTGGTCGCTGCGCAAGCTGGCCGGGCCGGAGATGAAGACCGGCTTTGGCTGGGTGCAGGCCAAGCCGCCCTGCTCGATGGCGCCCTTTGCCGTCACGCCCGATGAACTGGGCGAGGCCTGGAAGAAGGGCCGCGTCTGCCTCAACCTGCTGGTCGACTGGAACGGCAAGCGTTTCGGCGCGGCCAGCGGCGAACCGATGGGCCATGGCTTCCACGAACTGGTCGCTCATGCCGCGCGCACCCGCGATCTGGTGGCGGGCACGGTGATCGGCTCTGGCACCGTCTCCAACGAGAATTTCCGCGAGATCGGCTCCTCCTGCATCGCCGAGCGGCGCGGGATCGAGATCGTCGACGAAGGCGCGCCGCGCACCGATTTCATGGCTTTCGGCGACAGCGTGCGCATGGAAGCCGTCACCCCCACGGGCGCCTCGCCCTTCGGCATCATCGAACAGAAGGTCATCAAGGCATGAGCGACATCCTCTCCGACAGCGGCTTGCCTGCCGTGCAGCGCGTGGTCACCGGGCACAATGAGGATGGCCGCGCCATCTTCAAATCCGAGGACATCACGCCCACAAAAATGATCGCCTCGGGCGACGCCAGCTTCCTCACCATCTGGGCCACCGAAACCGTGCCCGCCGACAACAATGACGAACGCGACGGGCGCGATCTGCCCACAGGCCTCACGCTGGAGCGCGGCAGCGTGATCCGCATCACCGATATGCTGCCCGGCAAGCAGAGCCCGATGCACCGCACCAACAGCATCGACTATGGCATCGTGCTGAAGGGTGAAATCGAGCTGGAGCTGGAGGATGGCCGCAAGAAGACCATCCGCGAAGGCGGCATCATCATCCAGCGCGGCACCAATCATCTGTGGCGCAACACCACCGACACGGTGTGCCGCATCGCCTTCATCCTGATCGAGGCCCCGGCCTATCTGCATGACGGCCAGCCACTGGATGAGGCCAAGCCAGAACACGCTGCACATTGATGAGCATGCCGGACTTCGGGCTGAGGGGCCGCACCGCCCTGATCACCGGTTCGACCCGCGGCATCGGGTTCGCCATCGCGCAGGGCATGATCGCTGCGGGCGCGCGCGTGATGCTCTCCAGCGAGGATGCTGAGCACACGGCGCGGGTCGCCGCGCAGCTGGGCATGCCGGGCATCGCCTGCGATGTATCCGATGACGCCGCGCTGGAGCATCTGGTCGAGGGCACGGTGGCGGAACTGGGCGGGCTGGACATTCTGGTCTGCAACGCCGGGATTACCGGGCGGCCCGGGCGGTTTGAAACTATCGATATGGCCGATTACGCGCGCGTCATGGCGATCAACCTGCGCAGTCAGGTGGTGCTGACCGGCCTTGCCTTGCCGCATATGGCGCAGCGTCAGGGCAGCGTGGTGCTGATGTCCAGCCTGTCGGGTCTGCGCGGCAATGGGGCGATCAACGCCTATGCCCTGGCCAAGGCTGGCGTGGCGCAGCTGGCGCGCAATCTGGCGGTGGAATGGGGGCCAAGAGGCGTGCGGGTCAACGCCATCTCGCCCGGTTTTATCGCCACCGAACTGTCCAGACCTCTGCTTGAAAACGAAAGCTTCATGGCCCGGCGCATGGCGATGACCCCGCTGCGCCGCCCCGGCACGCCGGAGGAGGTGGCGGGGGCGGCGATCTTCCTGGCCAGCAGCGCCGCCGGTTTTATCACCGGGCACAATCTGGTGGTCGATGGCGGCACGCTGATCACCGACGGCAGCTAAGCGCCATCATCCCGTTCCGTGGATGGCCAGGCAACGCTAGAGTGAATTCGACAGCGGCGCGATAAAGGCGTGTCTGCATGAAACCATAATCGAAAGGGAGACTCATGCCTGCGGATCAAGCCCCGCCGGCGGGATCGGGCGGCAGGCAGGTGACGGTGATGACCGGCCTGTCGCTGCTGTTGCCGATCACGCTGTCCACCATGGCCATCGTGCTGCTGGCGCCTATTCTGCCGCAGATCATGCAGAATTTCAGCGCCGTGCCCGGCTATGAATATTGGGTGCCGATGATCCTGACGATCCCGGCGCTCTGCGTGGCGCTGTTCTCGCCGATCGCGGGGATGATGGGGGATTATTTCGGGCGCCGCCGCCTGCTGCTGGCCAGCTTCGTGGTCTATGGCATCGTGGGCATCGCTCCGGTGTTCCTGCATGATCTGACGGCGATCCTGATCAGCCGCGTCGGCGTGGGGCTGGCCGAGGCGCTGATCATGGTCCTCTCCACCACGATGATCGGCGACTATTACCACGGCGCCGCGCGTGACAAATGGTTGGCGGGGCAGACGGCCTTCGCCTCCATGTCGGCGCTGGTCTTCTTCAATGTGGGCGGGCAGCTGGGGTCGCATGGCTGGCGCACGCCCTTCTGGGTCTACAGCTCAGCGCTGCTGATGATGGCGCTGGTGATGGCCTTCACCCGTGATCCCAAGGCGAGCGATCACGGTAAGGCCGAAGCGCCCCGCAACGCGAGCTGGGCGCAATTCCCATGGCGGCGCATCGCGGTGATCATGGCGATCACGCTTTATGGCTCGGTGTTCTTCTACACCGTGCAGATCCAGGCCGCGAGCGGCCTGCATGTGCTGGGTATCACCGATCCGGCGCGTGCCGGTTTCCTCACCTCCATCGCCAGCGTGGGCGTGCCGCTGGGCACCTTCATCTATTCGCGCATCGGGCGCTGGCCGGTGCAGCGCCTGCTGGTGCTGGAATTCGCGCTGCTCGCGGTGGGTTTTCTGATGATGGGGAAGGCTGCGGCCCCCGGCGGCTTCCTGATCGGCTGTTTCTGCAACCAGCTGGGCGCGGGGATGCTGCTGCCCACCCTGCTGGTCTGGGCGATGAGCCTGCTGCCTTTCGACATTCGCGGGCGCGGCGCCGGGCTGTGGCAGGCCGCCTTTGCCATGGGGCAGTTCCTCAGCCCGGTGGTGGTGACCTTCGCCGCGCAACGGACGGGGGGCCTGCTGTCAGCCTTTGTGGTGATGTCGGGCGGGGCGATGATCGGTCTGCTTGTCGTGCTGCTGGTGGCGGGACGCATTGGCCGGATCGAGCAGCCTATCAAGATGAACGGAATGGCGCATGGCTGATCGCCTGAAGGGCAAGGTGGCGGTCGTCACCGGGGCGGGCAATGGCATCGGGCAGGGCGTGGCGGCGCTGTTCCGGCAGGAGGGCGCCACGGTCATCGGCGTCGACCGGCAAGGCGCCGACCGTGACTGCGACCTTCTGAACGAAGCGGCGGTGAAGGCGCTCTTCGCCGCCATCGGGCAGGAGCATGGCAGGATCGATATACTGGTGAACGCGGCCGCCTTTGCGATCTTCGACTGGATCGAGACGCTGACCTATGCCGACTGGAAGGCCACGCTGGCAGGCGAACTCGATATCGTTTTCCTGCCCACGCAGGCGGCGTGGCCGTGGCTGAAGGCCAGCGGGAGGGCCAGCGTCATCAACTTCGCCAGCGCGAACGCCCGCCATGCGCTGGAGGGTTCGCCTGCTCTGGCCCATTGCGCGGGCAAGGGCGGGGTGCTGGCCATGACGCGCCAGCTGGCGATGGAGGGCGCCCCGCATGGCATTCGCGCCAACACCATCGCCCCCGGCTTCATCCGCACCGCCGCCACCCAGCGACATCTCGACCATGATCCGGCCTTGAAGGACAGGGTGCTGGCCAAGAACATGCTCAAGCTGCTGGGCGAACCGGGCGACATCGGCTGGGCCGCCGTCTGGCTGGGCAGCGATGAGGCGCGCTATGTCACAGCAGCGGATATTCCCATCGATGCCGGAGCCACCGGCTGGTAGGACCGCTTAGCGCACCAGCTTGGCCGATTGCACCACCATGGCGAACAGGCTGTTGAGAGCGGTCGACACATTGCCGTCGGTCGAGACGGTCTGGAACAGGTAGGAGCCATCCGTGTTCTGGCTGGCGCAGGCCTGCAGCTGCTGCTGGATATAGGGTACATTGTTGGCGGCGAAGCTGTTGAAGGTGGGGTGCTTGGTGTAGTTGATCGTGGCGGGCAGATATTGCGTGTAGAGAATGGCGATGCGCGTGCCGGTGGCCTTGATCGCGGCGCATTGCGCGATGTTGTTGGCGTTGAGCTGGCCCATGCCGTCGCCGGTGTTGTTGTTCTGCGCGCCGTCGGTGACGATCAGCAGCACATTCTGGGGCGAGGCCGGCGTGCCGGTCCCCGAGGCCGTCATGGTGGACTGCATCCAGTTGAACATATAGGTGAAATTGGTGTCGGCATTGCCGGTGACGGTCAGGATGTTGGTCCAGCTGCCATTGGCGGCCATCAGCGGGGCCTGCGCGCCCAGATCGGGGAAGGTCGCGCTCTGCAAGGTGGACACATTGGTCATGGTGCCGAAGGGCGAGGTGGAGAGCGCCGCCGGATTGCCCACATTGAAGGTGAAGAACTGCATCTTGTAGACCGGCGGCACCGTGGCGGTGGCGAATTGCTGTTGGATGTTATAGGCGTATTGGATCACGCCTGCCGCCGCCGTGCCTTCGTCATCGGTGCGCAGGTTGATGTCGGATTGCCCCGGATTGACCTTGCTGTAATTCTGCGCCAGCCACCAGGTGTCGGGGAAATTCACCGAGACGGTGGTGGGCAGAACCTGGCCGGTGGGCACATAGGACAGCACCACCGGATTGGGCAGCGGGCTGTAGCCCCCGCAATAGGTCGCCGATCCCACGATCGTGCCGCTGGTGCCCAGCTTGGTGCCGCTGCTGTTGAAGACGTTGCCGGAGCAGTCCACGCGGAAGAAGGGGTTGGTGCCGCTGGAGGAGCTGTTGTTGAGGTAAATGGCGCGCGAGCTGGTGTCGATCACGTAAGTGCCCGCGTTCCATTGATGCATGTTGTTGGAATGGCAGGCGAAATCGCAGCCGTCGGTGCGGCCGTAATAGGCCATTTCGCCCTGCCAGATGGCGCCGCCGATCAGATTGCTGATGCCCGTGGACGTGGTGGGCAGCAGCATCGAGGGCGAGGTGTCGAGCGCGATGTAGAAATTGATGCTGGGCGGCTGCGAGGCGCTTGCCGTCGCCGTGCCGCCGATGGGCAGGGTGGCCGCGCCCAGCACGCCGCCGAAGAAGTTGGTGGATTTGGCGGTGTAGACCAGCTTTGCGGTGCGCAACCGGCCCAGCGTGGCGGACACGGTGCTGGTGATGGTGACGGTGCGGACCACGGTGGTCATGCCCGGCAGACCGGCGACCTGCTGGTCGAACATGTTCTGGGCGGCGGTCTGGGCCATGGCGTCGCTCTGGTTGAGCAATTGCGGCACCACGGCGGCCAGCACCGCGGCATCGGCGGCGGCGTTCATCTTGGTCTGCAGCTTCTGCGCCCGGCTGTAATCCAGTCCGAAACCGATCGCGAAGATCAGCGGGATCGCGGCAAAGGCCATGATCGACATCACATTGCCGCGTCTGTCCGCGCGCAGCCCCCGGGCAAGGCGGCGCAGGCCGTCGATCAGCAGGTGGAGCGGTGAAGGGCGAGTGGGCTGCGTCATGGCGTGCGGGTCTACTGCAGACGAGGGATCATATAGTCCTGATCGCCCAGCGTCGTGGTGATGAGCGAACCAAAACCGATGGGCGGCGTGTAGGCGTAAGAGATCTGGCCGTAGAACAGATAACCCCCGGCGGTGCCCACCACCGTCTTGTTGGCGGCGGCGGTGGTGTTGCTGCACACGTTGGAGCCATCGGCCGAGGTGGGCACCATCGGCGAGGTGATCAGGCTGGCCGGGATGGACACCACGCTGCCCGCCGTGAAGGTGGAGGCCACCGTGGCGCCCGCGCTCTGGGCCTGGCTCCACACCACATAGGCATGGGTGGCGTCGCAGACCCGCAATTCGGTGATCTGCAGGCGGGTGACCGCAGCGGGCATCGGCGTCATCACCAGCTGCGCGGAGTTGAGATAGGTCGTCAGCTGCGCGGCGGTGACCGGAGAGGAGGGCGAGACGTTGCGGCTCACCAGATCGGCGAGGGCGCGGGTCGCCACCGTCACCTTGCGCGCGCAGGAGATCATGTCGGCCAGCACATAGCCGCCCACGAACATGGTCAGCATCAGCGGCAGGGCCAGCGCGAATTCGATCATCGCCGTGCCGCGCCGGTCATGGATCAGGCGCGGGCTTTTTGCGGGGCGCCTCAGCATGTGGTCGATCCCGTGGCGCAGGCATAGCCCTCGACGGTGACCACAGAGGTCGCCACCAGCAGGCGGTTGCCGTTGGCCTGATTGATGAAGTTCAGCCCCAGCGGCGCCGAGATCGTCGGCCAGAGATAGGCAAGCTGGACCACGACCAGATCGTTCTGTGATCCGCTCAGCCCCGAATTGCTGGTTGTGGTGCCGTCGCAGCTGGAATTGCCGTAGCTGGTGCTGTTGCTGGTCAGCACGCCATTGGTGTAGTTGAAGGTGGGCGTGCTGACGGTGGGGCTGGTGCAGCCCGCCGGCATGATCTGCACATTCACATAGAGGCGGCTGCAGGCCAGAAAGGGCGGCAGCGCGCTGGCATAGGTGACGCTGTTGCCGCTGGAATCCTTGCCGGTAAGGCCATTGCAGACGGCGGTCTTGAAATCGCTGGAGCTCATGCCGGTGTAGGCCGAGGTGCCGCTGCCCAGTTGCATCGTCTGGGCATTGCCGGTCAGGATCAGGCGCGACGCGGCCTCGACGGCGGTTTCCAGCCCTTCCTGCGCCAGATAGATCAGGGCGATATGCAGAATGCCCAGAAGCAGGGCGATAAAGGCGGGCACCACCAGCGCGAATTCGATGGCCGGGCCGCCGGATGTGTCCGCCAGCAGCGCTTGCCACAGGCGTTTGCCGCTGCGCCGGGCCACGCCCGCGCCGGCAGATGAACACCGCCCTGTTAACCCTCTGGTCAATGACCGACCCTTTTTATACGAACCGTGAGGGGGTCATAACGCAAGGGCCTCGTTATTGATTGAAGGCGTACCCTGTGGAAACTACCTTAGTGCTTGGTGGAAGTGGTTTATGATGGTGAACGCGATGGCAAGATTATCAGGACTTTCCCGCAGGCCCTGAAGGTCTCTGCCGCTCGGGTCTGCTGTCCAGACTGCGCTTCCAGCGCTGGCGCAATTCGCCGGGGCGCTGGCCGTGGCGGTCCTCCAGAAAACGGGTGGAGAGGATACGGTCCGCGCGGAAATGGCGGAAATCCTGCCGCATCTCGCACCATGCGGCCAGCATGAGCGCTGCTTCGAAATAGCCCAGAATGACCGGCCAGATCACCCGCTCGCTGACGGCGCCCTTTTCGTCGCGATAGGTCATGGCCAGCTTGCGGCCCTCGCGGATCCACAGGCGGGCGCGGGCCAGGTCGATGCCGTCAGGGGCCGGGGAGGACCGTGTCGGCACGCCGGTGGCGGGATGGGCGATGACGGCGCGCAGATGCTCGGGCACCACCGAGGTGATCTTGGCGATCAGATCCCGCGCCGCGCCGGCCAGCGCCGGATCGCCGCGCCCCATCACCCATTGCGCGCCCAGCACCGCCGCCTCGATCTCCTCGGGCGTGAGCATCAGCGGCGGCATGTCGAAACTGTCCTCGAGGATGTAGCCGAAGCCCGCCTCGCCCTGCACCGGCACGCGCTGGCCGATCAGATCGGCGATGTCGCGATAGATGGTGCGGGGCGAGACCTCCAGCTCCCGCGCCATGTCCTGCGCGGTGACGGGCCGGGTGGAGCGGCGCAAAATCTGGATGATCTGGAACAATCTGTCGGCACGGCGCATCGGTCTTCTCCTGCTGACAGTATGCTGTCAGCAGGGGTGGCGCACAAGGGGGCTGCAACCAACAGGAGGCCTCTCATGATCACGCTTTACCACGCGCCGCAATCCCGTTCCTCGCGCATCGTCTGGCTGCTGGAAGAGCTGGGTGTGGATTACACCATCCAGCCGGTCTCCATCTTCCGCCCGATGACGGGGCAGGGCGATCCCGATCCCGCCAATCCCCATCCCGACCAGCGCGTGCCCGCCATCGAGCATGACGATGCGCTGATCACGGAATCGGTGGGCATCGCGCTCTATCTGGGCGACACCTTTCCGCAGGCCGGTCTGGCGCCTGCCATCGGCTCGGCATGGCGCGGGCCCTATTGCAGCTGGCTGGGCTGGTATGCCTGCGAGATGGAGCAGGCGATGTTCGCGGCGATGTCCGGCGCTCTGGCGGCCTCGCCGCTCAAGCAGCGCGATCATGCGGCGGTGATGCAGCGTCTGGAGACCCGGCTGGAGCATCACGACTATCTGCTGGGCGACCACTTCTCCGTCGCCGATGTGCTGGTCGCCAGCGCCCTGAACTTCGGCCGCAAGGCTTTCCCCGAGAGCGCGGTGATCGACGCCTATGTCGAGCGCTGCAAGAACCGCCCGGCGGCAAAGCGCGCTCTGGCGCTGGACGATGCGTCTGGCCTGCAACAGGCGGCGGCGCTGGTGGATTGAACGAAGGGGGCGGGACCGGCGCGCCGATCCCGCCCCTCACGCCGAAACATTGACGACCTCCATCGCCTTGCCGTCACGCGCCTCGACGGCAAGGCCATCCATCACCAGCCCTCGCACATTGTAGGCCACAAAGCCCTGGGCGCCTTTGGCGATGACATTCTCGAAACGGATGTTCTGCAAGGGGCTTTCCGGCAGGCCCGCCAGATAGATGGCATGCCCGCCCACCGTGTCCAGCCTGATGTTTTGAAAGGTGATGTTGCGGATGATCGCCGTGCCTGCATCACGCGGGCGGGCGGCATGCGGATCGGGATCGACCTCGCCATAGAACTGATCGACATAGAGCGCGCCGCGAAACCATCTGCCATCGCGATGCTCGTCGCTGGCGTAGGTAAGGGTGCAGTCACGATAGGTGACGTTCTCGATCACATTGCCCCGGCCACGCGGCGCTTTTACGCTGGCGATGCTGAAGGTGTTTTCGAAGCTGCAGTCTTCCACCAGCACGTTGCGCAGCCCGCCTGCCATCTCGCTGCCCATGGCGACGCCGAAACCGCTGGAAAAACGGCAATGGCTGATCCGCACATTCTCGGTGGGGATGCCCACGGCGCGGCCCTCGGCATCGCGGCCCGATTTCAGGGCGATGCCATCGTCCTGACTGGCGATATGGCTGTTGAAGATGAAGACGTTGCGGCAGGAATCCGGATCGAGCCCGTCGCCATTGACCATATGGGGGTAGGGTTTGCCTGCCTCGTCATATTTGGTGTGGATGCTCACGCCATTGACGGTCAGCCCGTCGCAATAGATCGGATGGACGCACCAGAAGGGCGACTGCCGCACCGTGATGCCCTTGAGATAAACCCCGTCCGTATCGCGGATGCAGATGACGCAGCCGCGCTCGGCGGCTTTTTGCGCCAGCTCGTTCTGGCGCAGGGCGGCGCCATTGCCATTGATGGTTCCCGCGCCGGTGATGGCGATGTTGCGCCAGCGGGCGCCTTTGGCGTCGGCGGTGTTGATCAGGCTGGCGTAACAGGGCTTTTCCGTGCCTTCGGAGCGATAGCGCATGATCGGATAATGCTGCGGATCGGTGCTGCCCAGCAGGGTGGCGCCTTCATCGAGATGCAGCGTGATGTCGCTTTTGAGGATGATCGCGCCCGAAAGGAAGATACCCTTGGGGATGCGCACCGTATCGCCCGGAGCGCAGGCATCGATCGCCGTCTGGATGGCCCTGGTGTTAAGGGTTTGGCCATCGCCGACCGCTCCGAAGGCGGTGATGGCATGCCATGTCCCCCGGGGTTTGGTGGCGATCGACAGGATCGGGCTGCGCAGCACCCGGCCATCGGCAAGATAGGCCGTGACCGCGATTGCGTAAGACCTTGCCGGAGCAAGCCCTTCCAGCGTGTAATCGGTGAAATGCGAGGTTCCGGCCAGCTTGCCGTCCAGATGGATCTCATAGCGCTCGACGGCTACGCCTTGAGGCTTGTCCCACAGCGCGGCGATGCTGTCGGCGGTCTGCGCGGCGGGAGGGCTCATCAGCTTGAGATCGCCGGTGGCACCTTGCGGAGAGGGGGCTGTCGCAGCTCTGCCCAGCGGCCCGAAGGCGGCGGCGCTGGCGAGCGAACCCAGCAACAGGCCGCGTTTGTCGATGGTGAGCATGGCGCTCATATTCCCTCAATTTGAGACCGGGTATCATATTGTGTAGCATGGCCACAAAAAATGAATAGACTGGCCGCAACGAAAAGACAGGAGAGAAGGATGCCCAAGCGCCAGACCACGGCCCCGCTGCTGTCACGCCGGGGGTTCACGCTGGCCTCGCTCGCCCTCTGGCCCGCCAGCCGGGGACCGGCTGCGACCAGCCTGGAACAACGCTCGGTTTCGGTCGTGGATTTCGGGGCGCAGCCGGATGGCCGCATGCTCTGCACCACCGCCATTCAGACGGCCATCGATCATCTGGCGCAGTCAGGCGGCGGCACGCTGATCATCCCGCAAGGCACCTTCCTGAGCGGTGCGCTTTTCCTCAAGCCGAAGGTCCATCTGTATCTGGAGCGCGGCAGCGTGCTGAAATGCACCACTGACATGGCCAACTTTCCACGCGGTCGCACCCGCATCGAAGGCCACTTCGAGGAGCATTTCACCCCCGCCCTGATCAACGCCGAGCGCTGCGACGGCCTGCGCATCACCGGCGAAGGCGTGCTGGATGGTTCCGGCATGGCGATCTGGGAGCGGTTCTGGGCCTTGCGCGAACAGGCGAAAGACCCCGGCAACTTTCCCAACATCGGCATCGACCGCGCGCGACTGGCCCTGATCCAGAATTCACAAGACGTGCTGATCGAGGGCGTCACCTTCAAGGATTCGCAGTTCTGGAACCTGCATCTCTACGCTTGCCAAAAGGTCACGGTGCGCGGCGCCCGCTTCCTCGTGCCCGACGATTACGCATGGGCTCCCAGCAGTGACGGCATCGATATCGACAGCTGTCAGGATGTGCTGGTGGAGGGCTGCTTCTTCTCCGTGACCGATGATTGCATTGCCGCCAAAGGCTCGAAAGGCCTCCAGGCGCCGGAGGACAAAGCCAGCCCTCCGGTCGAGCGCATCCAGATCCGCCACTGCACCTTCAAGCGCGGCCATCAGGCCTTCTCCTGCGGCAGCGAGGCGACGGTCGTCCGCGATGTGCAGATCGAGGATTGCACGGTCAGCGGGCCGATCAATCTGCTGATGCTCAAATTGCGCGCCGATACGCCGCAGCTTTACGAGAACATCACGCTGCGGCGCATCCATCTGGCCAGCGAGGGCGGGCGCATCCTGCTGATCCGGCCATGGACCCAATATCTCGATCTGAAAGGCAGCGCGCCGCCGCATTCGCAGGTCCGCAATGTGCTGCTGAGCGGCATCACGGGCACCTTCGGCGCATGGGGCGAGGTGCGGCCCGATCCGCATGTCGCGGTCACCGGCGTCAGGCTCGAAAACATCGATATCCATGTGCGGAAGGGCGACAATCTGCCCGTTTCCGGCGCTGATGTGGCCTTCAGCCATGTGGTGGTGAATGGCCAGCCCATCGCCGCCCCGGCCAAGGCGGCGAACTGATGGCTTGCAAGGCAGCATCGCTGGCCATCGCGCTCGCGGTTTCGATGGTGGCGAACACTGCCAGTGCCGCAACCCCCGATCTGTGGAGCACCTTCCTCCATCCTCCTGCCGAGGCGCGTCCGATGGTCCGCTGGTGGTGGTTCGGCCCTGCGGTGGAGGACAAGGAAATCGACCGCGAGATCACCGCGATGCAATCCGGCGGCTTCGGCGGTTTCGAGGTGCAGCCGACCTATCCGCTCTCGCCTGATGATCCGGCGCATGGCATCGTCAATCTGCCCTATCTCTCCGCCGCCTTTATCGCCCGCCTTGCCCATGCGGGGGAAACGGCGCGCCGACAAGGCATGCGGATCGATGTGACGATCGGCTCGGGCTGGCCCTTTGGCGGGCCGCATGTGCCGGTGACGGAGGCGGCCTCGATGCTTCGCATGGTGCCTGTCGATCTGGGGCAGGGCCAGACCTCGGTCTGTGCGCCCGCGCCGCAAGCCGGAGAGCAACTGCTGGCCGCCTATGCCGATGGCCGCCGCATCACGCTGGCCAATGGCTGCGCGAGTCTGTCGAGCGCCTCAAACCCGCGCCGGATCGATTTCGCCATGGCCAGCCGCACCGGCCAGCAGGTCAAGCGCGCCGCCGTGGGGGCGGAGGGCTTCGTGATCGATCATGTCGATGCCTCGGCGGTGCAGCGCCATCTGGCGGTGGTGGGCGACCGGCTGCTTCAGGCTTTCCCCAGGGATCAGCCACCTTACGCCATGTTCTCCGACAGTCTGGAGGCCTATGGTTCGAACTGGACCGGCGATCTGCCCCAGCAGTTCCGGGCGCGGCGGGGTTACGATGTGCTCGACCATCTCCCGGCTTTGATCCGGAACAGCGCTGAAAGCGAGGCGGTGCGCTATGACTGGTCCCGCACCCTTTCCGAACTGGTGGACGAGCGCTATCTGGCGCCGATCGCCGCATGGGCGCAAAGCCACAACACCCGCTTTCGCGCCCAGGTCTATGGTTTTCCGCCGCCGACGCTGTCATCCAACGCGCTGGTCACCCTGCCGGAAGGCGAGGGCGCCGACTGGCGCAGCTTCACCTCCACCCGCTGGGCGACATCGGCGGCGCATCTCTATGGCCGCCCGGTGGTGTCTTCCGAAGTCTGGACATGGCTGCATTCCCCGACATGGGCCGCCACCCCGCTCGATATGAAGATCGAGGCGGATCGGCATTTCCTGCAAGGGATCAACCAGCTGGTCGGCCATGGCTGGCCCTATACGCCGCCCGGCGCGGCGGAGCCGGGCTGGGCCTTCTATGCGGCCTCCTCGCTCAACGATCACAACCCATGGTATCCGGCGATGCCTGCGGTGACGGCCTATCTCACGCGGGTCAGCGCCCTGCTGCGCGCGGGCGAGCCCGCCAACAAGGTGGCGATCTATCTGCCCACCGAGGATGTCTTCGCCGCCATGTCGCCCGATTACGCCTCGGCGGACAAGGCGATGAAGCTGCATGTGCCGGGCAGCCTGATCGGCGCGGTGCTGGACGCCGGTTTCGGCTTCGACTTTATTGACGCCGCCGCCATCCGCAAAGGCAGGCTGAGCGCGCAAGTGTTGATCCTGCCCCCCATGAAACGCATCGATCCTGAGGCCTTTCAGGCGATCCAGAACTGGGTGCAGGCGGGCGGCAAGCTGGTCGCCCTCGATCATCTGCCGGCTGTGGCCGGGGGGCTAAGCGATCAGGCCGAGGCCACCGCGAGGGTGCGCGAGATCGGGCAGAGTTTGGGTCAAGCCGTGCGGATCGTGCCGGAAGCCGGGTTGGGCGGCACGCTGCAGCACCTCGCCACGCAGGACGTGATCCTGCCCCGGCCCGAGCCTGCCTTGGGTGTGGTGCGGCGCAAGGTTGCGGGCGGCGATCTCTACTTCCTTGTCAACACTGGCCAACAGCCTCTTGAAACCTCTGCCCATTTTGCGGAAGATCGGGAAGGTGGCGCCTTGTGGAACCCGATGACCGGCACAAGGCAAGGCGTCGCTGCGGGCCCTGTCACCTTGCGGCTGGCGCCTTATGAATCGCGTGTGCTGATGCTTGGCAAAGGTTTCGCCGCGCCCATAACTCCCGAACAAGAACCCCTGCCGCTCCTCGACCTCTCCGCCAACTGGAGCCTTGCGCTGCCCACGCGTCAGGAAACCTTGGCGAGGATCGCACCATGGACGGATAACCCCGAAGATCGCCCCATATCGGGCGCGGCGCATTACCGGCGCAGCTTCACCTTGCGAAACCTGCCTGCGGGCCATGCCATGCTGCTCGATCTGGGGAGCCCCACCAAGCTGCCCCAGCCGCAGGGAACGCCCGCAAGGCCTCAGGCCGAGATCGCCTCCCCGGTGCGCGAAGCCGCCATCATTCGCATCAATGGCGAGATCATGGGGACGCTCTGGGCGCCGCCCTATCGGCTCGATATCACCAGAGCGCTGCGCAAGGGCCGCAATCGGATCGATATCATGGTGATGAATGGCGCGGTCAATGCGCTGGCGGGGCGCCCTCCTGCGGACCGCCGCCTGTTGACCTTGCGCTATGGCGAAAGATTTCAGGACCAGGATCAGGATCGTATCACGGCGCAGCCTTCGGGTCTGAGCGGCCCGATCACCCTGCTCTCGCAGTGAAGGCGGGCGGGAAGGGGGCCTGTTCCATGCCTTCGGGAATTTTGCCGTAACCAGATGCCGCTCCATCGATTTCGCGGTGCCGCATGATGCCCGGTTGTCCCTTTGCCGCGTTGGCAGGGAAACCGGATGTCGATGCAGGCTGGAGGATTCTTGTGGAGTATCTGATCATTGGTGCCGGGCCTGCTGGTCTGCAACTGGGTTATCACCTCCAGCGCGCCGGGCGCGATTATCAGATTCTCGAGGCCGGGCCCACGCCGGGCCAATTCTTCCAGAGCTATCCCCGCCACCGCAAGCTGATCTCCATCAACAAGGTGCATACCGGCAGCAGCGACCCCGAGCACAATCTGCGCATGGACTGGAATTCGCTGCTCAGCGACGATCCGGACCTGCTCTTCACCCGCTATTCGCCGCGCTATTTCCCACCTGCCGATGTGCTGGTGCGCTATCTGGCCGATTATGCAGAGAAACTGGGGCTGAATGTCGCCTATGACACGCGCATCACCCATATCACCCGGCAGGACGAGAGCGGCGACTTTATCGCCACCGATGAACAGGGCAAAAGCTGGCGGGCCAAACGCCTGATCATCGCCACGGGCGTATCAAAGCCCTATATCCCGCCGATCCCCGGCATCGAGAGCATCGAGCAATATGCAGACGTTTCCGTCGATCCCGAGGATTTCACCAACCAGCGCGTGCTGATCATCGGCAAGGCCAATTCCGCCTTCGAAACCGCTGATAATCTGATGGAAACCGCCGCTGTCATCCATGTCGCGGGGCCCAGCCCGATCCGGTTTGCGTGGAAGACGCATTTCGTGGGCCATCTGCGGGCGGTGAACAACAATCTGCTCGACAGTTATCAGCTGAAATCGCAGAATGCGCTGCTCGATGGCGAGATCGTCAACATCGCGAAGGAGGAGTCCGGCTACACCGTCACAGTCAGTTTCAGCCGCGTGAACGAGGTGCTGAAGGATCTGCGCTATGATCGCGTGATCGGTTGCACCGGATTCCGCTTCGACGCCGATATCTTTGACCCCGCCATCCGCCCCAAACTGGTCATCAAGGACCGCTTCCCCGAGCAGACGCCTGCATGGGAATCCACCAATGTGCCCGGCCTCTATTTCGCGGGCACGCTGACCCAGATGCGCGATTTCAAAAAATCCACCAGCGGCTTCATTCATGGTTTCCGCTATGCGGTTCGCGCGCTGAGCCGGGTGCTGGAGGAGCGCTATCACGGCGTGGCATGGCCGCATGAGGTGCTGGAACCCGAAGCCGATGTGCTGATGGAGGCGGTGATCGCCCGCGTCAACCGCAGCTCGGCGCTGTGGCAGCAGTTCGGCTTTCTGGGCGATGTGATCCGCATCCTGCCTGATGGCAGTGCTTGCTATTGTGAGGAAATGCCGATGGATCTGGTGGCCGATGGCGCTCTGGCGGGCGATGTCATGCATTTCACCATCACGCTGGAATATGGGCCCGATCACGACAAGGTCGACCCGTTCGACCTCAACGTCACCCGCATCGCCCAGAACGATCCCGAGCGGGCGGCGCAGGGGCAATATCTCCATCCCGTGGTGCGGGCGTGGCAGGATGGCGCGCTGCTGGCCACCCATCACGTCACTGAAAACCTTGAGAATGACTGGGTGTGGCCGCATCACCGCGAGCCGCTTGAGGCTTTCTTCAAACGCATGCTCACCCCCGCCGAGGTGGCGGTCTGAGGGAGGCCGCGATGGCCGCTCTCGACATCGCCGCGCTGGAGGCGCAAGCCCGTGGCCGCCTCGATCCGGCCATCTACGACTATGTTGCGGGCGGCGCGGGCGAGGAATGGACGTTGCAGGCCAATGAGCGCGCCTATCGCGCCTACAGCCTTGCGCCCCGCGTGTTGAGAGGCGCGGGCGTGCCCGATCTGACGGGCGGTTTGCTGGGCCAGCCGATGTCGATGCCTTTGGTGATCGCGCCTACGGCCTTCCACCGCCTCGCCCATGCCGATGGCGAGAGCGGCACGGCATGGGCGGCGGCGAAGGCGGGCATTCCGATGATCCTCAGCCTTGCCGCCACCGAGGCGATTGAAGCGGTCGCGGTGGCTTCGGGCGTGTGCCCTTGGTTTCAGCTCTATATCCAGCCCGACCTTGGCTTGACCGAAACTCTGATCCGCCGCGCCGAGGCCGCCGGATGCCCGGCGCTGGTGGTGACGGTGGATTCCCCTGTTTTCGGGCGCAGGAAGCGGGATCAGGTTCATGATTTCACCGATCTGCCATCCGGCTTTGCCTGCGAGAACATGCGGGAAGCCCCCGGTGCGCCGCCGCGTCAGATCGCCTTTTCGCCCACGCTTTCATGGCACGATATCGAATGGCTGCGGGCACGCACGGGGCTGCCGATATTGCTCAAAGGCATCATGCATCCACACGATGCGCGGCTCGCCATCGAGCATGGGGTGGATGGGATTTACGTTTCCAACCATGGCGGGCGGCAGCTGGATGGCGTGGCGCCGACGCTCAGCCTGCTGCCCGCCATCGCGCAGGAGGTCGCGGGGCAGGTGCCCATCGTCTTTGACGGTGGGATCAGGCGAGCCGCCGATATCGTGAAAGCGCTGGCGCTGGGGGCCGATGTTGTGGCCATCGGGCGCCCGGTGATCTGGGCTCTGGCGGCGGGCGGCGCGGCGGGTGTGGCGGCTCTGCTGGACGCTTTGCAGGACGATCTGAGGCACACGTTGACACTGTGCGGCTGTGGTTCGCCTGCCGATCTCGATCCCTCGCTGCTGCTGCGGGAAGCGTGGTCATGATCTGGCTGGGCCTTGCCCTGCTGCTGATCGGCCTGCCCTATTGGCTGCCGCCCGCCATCATTCGCCTGCGCGGCTGGGTGTTTACGCGGGTCAATGGTGAGGAAGGCATCGCCGTGCCCGGGCCTCTGGTGCCGGTCAGCCAGTTTCGCGCGCTTTATGCTCATCCCGCGGCCAGTGGACGCAGCAAGGGGGCGGCTCTGTCGGATCTGTTCTGGTACTGGCTCTCGCCCGGGGCCGATGTTCACCAGGAGCATCTGGAACCGGGCCAGCGCTATGAGGATGTGGCGGAGGCGACGCGGCGCTTCCTCGCCATGCGCAAGGACAAGGCTGGCGATCTGGCGGCGCGCTCGATGCGGCAGGTGCTGGATGAGGGGCGGGACGATCTGCATCTGATCCGCCTGCGCGATCTGATGATGCCGGTCTGGGCGAGTTTCTACCACGAACTGGTGTTCGGCAAGCCTTGCCCGCCCGCGGTGCGCGACCTGATCGTGGGCCATGCCGACGATGTGGTCACCGCCCTCAAGGGATCGGGCCTGCGCCATATGCGCCGCCGTGAAGCCCTGACCGCATGGCTGGAACAGCGCCTGCGGGAGGGCGCGCTGATCGGTCGCCTGCCGGTGACGCTGACGCTGAAGGAGCAGGCGCTTTATCTGCAAGGTGTGTTCTTCAACACCGCCGTGGTGCAAATGTCGGAAGCGATGACGCATCTGATGCTGGCGCTGGCGCGGCATCCTGCGGTGCAGGCGCGGGTGCTGTCCGGGCTGGACGATGACCGCCTGCTGGACCGCGTGATCGCCGAAACCTTGAGGCAATTCCCGCTGTTCGGCATCGCCCATCGCATCACGCAGGCGCCCATCGATGTGGCGGGCCGGACACTGCCCACAGGGTCGGTGCTGTGCTTCAACTATGCCGATTACCAGCGCAGCGGCTTTATCGACCCCGACCGTTTCGATCCTGATCGCTGGGAAGGGATCGCCGGGCATAACCAGACCTATATTCCTTTCGGCGTGAACGAGAACCGGCCTTGCCCGGCCCATGCCATCGCGCT
Organism: Novosphingobium rosa NBRC 15208; assembly: GCF_001598555.1. GTDB lineage: Bacteria > Pseudomonadota > Alphaproteobacteria > Sphingomonadales > Sphingomonadaceae > Novosphingobium > Novosphingobium rosa. Next base: position 121,679 of record NZ_BCZE01000001.1, on the reverse strand, counting down.
GGTCACCATGCGCTCCGCTGCCCGCGCTCTGCTGGAGCGCTTTCGCTGCGAGAGTTCGGTGAGCCATACGCGCCCGATCCCGCATCGCGGGCCTTGCATTCTGGTGCCTCGCGCCCGGCCGGTTCCGGCGCGCGCGGTGGGGCTGCTGCTGGCATGGCTGCGTATCCGCGACCATTGGGAGGATGTGGGGCGGGGCATGAAGCAGCTGGTTCTGGGCACCATCATGGTGCTTCACGCAAGGCGCGAGGGCCTTGCCACACACCATTTCGAGGGGGCGCAGCGCTGTCCCTTCCATCAGGCACATCCCGCAGGAGAAACCCGATGCGCGCCATCCCCCTGAGCGATCTTCTGGCCCGTTGCGCCGCCGCTTTTCCGCAAGGGGCGTTAAGCGCCGGGGATGCCACAGGGTTGCAGGCATGGTGGTGCGATGCGCTGGACCGCGCCGCTCCCCTCGCTGCGAGGTTGCAGGATGAACCGGTGGAGCGCTGGACACAGTTGGTGCTCGATCACCCCGCGCATCGTCATGGCTGGTATCATCTGCTGGCCGATCGTGTATCGGTGGAGGAATTCGCCGGTTTTATGCTGGAAAACAGGCATTTTCCGGCTTTCCTTCCGTTGGCCGCCCGGGCGCTGGAGGTGCAGTTTCTGCAGACCGCCCGCGATGCGCTTCAACGCAACATTGCGGATGAGCAGCATCCCGTCCCTCACGCCGATCTGATGCGCCGCCTGATGATGGCGCTGAAGGCGCGGGCCGGCGATGGTCTGCGCCTTGAAGATTATCCCGAACTCGCCGAGCGCACGCTGATCTTCTACCATGGCTTCTACCGCGCCCCATGGGCGCTTGTCGGCGCGCTTTACATGACCGAGGCGGTCGCGCTTTACCGGCTTGCCGGGATGAACAGGGGCCTTCGCCGCCTTGGCTTCGACGATCACGACAGGGAATTCGTCGACCTCCATATGACCTGCGACGAGGACCACGCCCGCGAATGGATCGAGGAGGTGATCGCCCCCGCAATCGCCGCCAATCCCGCGCTGAAGGCGGCGATTGCGCGGGGGCTGGCGGTCGCGCTCTATACGTCAGAACGCTATCTGGACAGGCTGGTCGCCCGCGCGGCGCCGGTCGGGGCAGGGGCGTAAGACGTGGCATATCCTGCGCCAGTCATGCCCGAACGTGAGGTTGGGGCGCACTGATATCGAGGCCAGACAAGCGTTCCAATGCAGCATCACGCGCCGTCTCGCGGCTTCCCTTGAGAAACATCTGTTCCATAGCAGCGGCACGGCAGCAGGGATTTTGGAGTGGCATGCCCGTGTTGCTACGCGGGGTGCGAGCGCAGATGGCGAAATTTCTGCCCGATCTGGGTGCCGCAGCAGCGCCCTCTTTCGTTACGGCCTGTAAGTCATCGTGACGCGATAATAGATTGATGTATCGATAATTTTATCGGTATTGCGCATGCATTCCGGAACAGCGAGGCGTGAAGCCTCAAGCTGGGCGTACTGGCGCCGCATGCCGCCTCCCTTGCACATGACCAAGCTGAATACAGATGTTCCAGCCTGTGCGGCAACCGTCACAAGGTTGAAATACAAACGTTCCATTTGGGGCTGCGAATCGACGGGAGGAGACCTTCCCGCAACCGGTCGCCATGAGGGATACATATGCTCGCCCATCGTCACGTCAGCCGCCTGTTACCGACCTCCACCGCGCTTGCGCTGGCGCTCTGTGCCATGCCCGCCGCCGCGCATGCTGCAGAGCCTGCCGCCCCGGCCGCCGCCGCAGCCGATGCCGATCAGGGCCTGACCGATATCGTCGTCACCGCCGAAAAGCGCCCCGAGAGCCTGCAGAAGACGCCGATCTCGATCTCGGTGCTCAAGGCTGACGATCTGGCCAACCGCCATGTTACCTCGCTGCTCGATCTGGGCGACGGGGCGATCCCCTCGCTGCGCGTCGCGCCCTTCTTCGCGCGTCCTTCGGCGCTGATCCTCAACATTCGCGGCATCGGCGTGCTGTCGGACAGCAACCAGCCCGCCCGCGACCAGGGCGTGGGCATCTACATCGACGGCGTCTATATGGGCCGCGCCCAAGGTCTCGGCACCGCCATGTTCGATGTGGACAGCATCGAGGTGCTCAAAGGCCCGCAGGGCACGCTCTTCGGCCGCAACACCGAAGGCGGCGCGGTGAGCATCACCACCAAGAAGCCCAGCGGCAAATTCGCGATGAACACCACGGTGGGCGCGGGCAATTACGGCAGCTACAAGGCCGAAACCCACATCGATCTGCCCGAATTCCACAATGTCAGCGTGAAGGTCGATGGCGTGATCGCCCATCGCGACGGGCTGGTGAAGAACCCGCTGGCCGGCGCTTCGGATTTCGGCGCCTATGACAAGCGCGGCCTGCATGCCGAGGCCCTGTGGAAGCCTGCGCCCAACTTCAGCGCCGATTATTCCTATGACACCTCCTATGATGCCTCCACCTCGGCCTATGTGCAGGCGCTTTCGGCGGGCTCTCTGGCCCGCGCGCCCGATCAGCCGCTGCAGCCCAGGCGTGCCTCGGTCGCCACGGTGGGCGTGCCGGAACTGCCCAGCGTGGGCAAGACCAGCGGCCATCGCCTGACGCTGGACTGGCAGGTGCAGCCGCATCTGACGCTCAAATCGATCAGTGCCTATCGCGAACTGACCCAGTCGCAGTATGACAATGGCTCGGCCAATCTCTCGGTCTACAGCCCCAGCGGTACCTTCAGCCGCGCCAGCCTTGCCCAGTTCCGCCAGAATCAGGCCAGCGAAGAGCTGCAGATCATCGGCGAGACGCCCCGCCTGAAATTCGCCGCCGGCGCCCTGTTCTACGAAGAGCGCGTGCAGGACAATGCGCAGGCCCCCAACACCATGCAGTGGAACGCGAATGGCACGTCGGCCACGGTGCTGTCGGTTGATTACAACACCGTCACCATCGACCGCGCCAGCCATGTGAAGACCGACAGCTACGGCGCCTATGCCCAGGCGACCTACACGCCCGCCGTCGCGGGTGACATTCTGCATGTGACCGGTGGTCTGCGTTACAGCAATGACAAGAAGGTGGGCCAGCTCTTCACCATCAACGGCGCCACGCCGGTCAGCGTGTCGGGCGTGGTGGCGCCGGTCAATCTCAATGCCTCATGGTCGCGGGTCGATCCGATGATCAATCTGGCGGTGGATGCCACGCGCGACGTGCATCTCTATGGCAAGTGGAGCACGGGCTACAAGTCGGGCGGGGCCAATTCGCGCTCGCTGACCTATGCGCCCTTCAATCCCGAAACCGTCTCCATGTTCGAGATCGGCGCCAAGACCGAGTTCTGGAACCACCGCGCGCGCTTCAATCTGGCGGGCTATGTCGGCACCTACAAGAATGTGCAGGTCGATTTCTCGGCCAGCTATCTGCAATATGTGAATGGCGTGCTGCAGAACAGCAACCGCACCACGCTGGAAACCACCAATGCGCCCGGCACCGGCCATCTGCGCGGCGTGGAAGCGGAGCTGACGCTCAACCCGCTGCCGGGGCTGACGCTGAATGCCAGCTATGCCTACAACCATGTCGACATTCCCAACACCGCCAACCCCTATCCGGTGGTGTCGGGCGGCGTTTCGGTCATCAATTCCACGCCGGTGAAGATCTATCCGGTCTACACGCCCACCCAGTCGGCCAGCGGCTCGCTGGATTATGAGATGCCGCTGCGGGGCGCGAAGCTGCGCCTGCATCTCGACGCCAATTACGACAATGGCTTCTATGTCAGCGCCAACGATCCGGCGCCCGCCATCCAGCCCAAGGGCGATCCCAGCTTTATCATGAACGGTCGTCTGGCGTTGGCCGATATCGCCATGGCGGGCAGCGGTGCGCGGCTGACGATCTCGGCCTGGGCGCGCAATCTGCTCAATGAGCAGCATGTCTTCTACAAGGCCTACAGCCAGTATCTGGGCACCTATGGCATGTTCAATGAGGCGCGCACCTACGGCCTTGAAGCCAACGTCAAGTTCTGAAATCCTTCGCTGAGGAGATGATCCATGATCTATCGTAATGCTTTGACGCTGCTGGGCGCGCTGGCGCTGGTTGCTTCGCCCGCGCTGGCGCCTCAGGCGCTGGCCCAGCCCGCTGCCAAGGTGGAGAGCGCCGCGCATCAGCGCCTGCTGCCGCTGCAGGGCGGGCGCAATTTCCGCGATCTGGGCGGTTATCGCACGCAGGACGGGCGCACCGTCAAATGGGGCGTGCTGTTCCGCTCGGGCGCGATGGCCGGGCTGACGCCTGCCGATTACACCTATCTCGAAAAGCGCGGTATCCGTGTGGTCTGCGATTTCCGCGACACCGGCGAGCGCGCCGCCGAGCCGGTGAACTGGCCCGCCGCCCACGCCCCCAAGGTGCTGAGCGACGACTACCATCTCGACATGGCGCAGAGCCTGCCCAAGGGCGACATGGCCCATTGGACGGCGGAAGAGGGCCGCGCCGCCATGGCCACCAGCTATCCGATGATGCTGACCCAGTTCAACGGCCAGTTCCGCCGCATGTTCGGCGAATTGCTGGCGCATCGCGTGCCGCTGGCTTTCAACTGCACGGCGGGCAAGGACCGTACCGGCATCGCCGCGGCGCTGGTGCTGACATCGCTGGGCGTGCCGCGCGAGACGGTGATCGAGGATTATCTGCTCACCAACCGTTATCTGGATGGCAGCAAGATGATGCATGCCGGCACCAGGACCAACAACCCCAGCCTTGCCGCCATGGCCAAGATGCCGCCCGAGGTGCTGCGCGCCATGATGGCCGCCGATCGCAGCTATATCGAAGCGGCCTTCAAGGTGATCGACCAGCACCCCGGCGGCGCGGACGGCTATCTGCGCGACGAGATGGGCCTGTCGAAGGCCGATCTGACGCGCCTGCGCAGCATGTACACGCAGTAAGGTTCCGGCGGCGGCAGGTCTTTCAGCCTGCCGCCGTACCCTGTCACGCGTGGGCCGGCGCCACTTCCGCCCCGAACAGCTCGCGATCCAGATTGTGCAGATCGCCCGGCTGGAAATATTTGTGCATCCACAGATCCGTGGTGCCCAGATACCAGTGGACCGCTTGAGCCGCCGCCGCCTTGGCCGGCCCAGCGGGCGCATCGGTGCCTGATGCCTTGGCGTTCTTCGAATAGGCGTCGAGAAAGTCGAAATGATCGACCAGCGCCAGCGCCTCGATGGCGAAGGCGGTGGCGATGTCGGTGTCGGCGATGGCGATCAGATTGTCGCCATTCTGATGCTCACCGCCCTCGGCCAGATTGGAAGAGCCGCAATAGACCACCGCATCGGGGCGATTGAAGCCGCAGACCACGAATTTGTGATGGACCTGATGTTCGCGGATGGGCGGCACCTGATCGAAGGGCGCGGGCAGATCGGTGGTGCCCGGCTTGCCGGTGACCAGCACGCCGTGATCCTGCCCCAGCGGATAGAGCGTCACACCCTCGGGCGCGTCGGAGATGCCGTAGCTGAAGATGCCCGGCACGGCATGCAGTGCGTTGAGGCATTGATAGACCACATCCTTGGCCTCATTCAGCGCCATCACGGCGAACAGCACCGAAGCCTGCCCGGCTGGCGCATCCTTCTCAGCATTCACCCGCGTCACCAGATCGTCTAAAATCGCCTGCGCCGTATCCTGCGTATGCGGCGAGAAACGGATCACGCTTTTGGGCGTCTCGCTTGCCGATGTGGTGAACGTACCCGTTGACCAGTTCGAGGCGATAAAGGCAGCGGCTTTCACATCCTGATCCCAGCTGGCATCGAACACGCCCTTGTACCAGCCCGCCACCTCCCGGTCATCGTACACCAGCACATGGTTGGAATTGACGTAAAGTCCGTTCACCGAAAAATTGGTCGAGCCTGTCAGCACTTTCAGCGGTCCGCTGGCATCGCTGACCACCAGCACCTTGTCATGGGCATAGCGGGCGAAATGGCCGCGCTTGATGACCTGGGCATCGCCCGCCGCCCTGGCGATCAGCGCCTCGGCCTGATCCTCTGGCTTGCTGCCGTCTGCGGCGTGGTGAAGCGCGGCATTGTCCAGAATGATCCGCAGCTTGCCCGGCTTGGCGGCCAGGCGGACCAGCGCATTGATAAAATCCGGTTCGGTCAGATCATAGGCGAAGACATCCAGCGTCAACCCCTCGGTCGTTTCCACCGCCTGCAGCAGATCGAAGACCAGATCGCGCGCAGTAAAGCCCAGCCACTGATAGGCCTGAGCAAAGCTATAGGGCTCTCCATCCAGAGGCCCCGTGCCTGCCTGAGCCGACGTATCGAAGATCAGCTCATGCCCGGCGGGACGCAGCAGCGCATCCTTGCCGAAGCGATGCACAAAGGCCTCCGACTGCACGAAACCGCGCGTAAAGCCCAGCGCCAGATTGCCCTTGCGGAACGGCCCGACCTGCACATCCACCCGCGCCGTCCGCGCATGATCGAGCGGCAGCATATGCTGGTTCTCATCGAAAAAGCGCGGCGTCACCTCATAGAGGTAGTTGCCCGCCATGGGCGTATCGCCCTGATGGATCACGCCCGGAACATGCACCCAGCGGAATTTGTGAATGGGGGCGTTGGCCGTCGATTGCGGCGGCTCGCCATCCACCTGCGCATGATTTTCGGGATGTTCGTAGACCAGGCTGTTCCAGAGATAGTGGCTTTTGCCATCGGGCGTCGAATAGCGGATGGTAAAACCGGCCAGCCCCTGCGCCGCCTGCTGCGCGGTGAAGTTGAAAGCCAGCAGCGTCTTGAAATCGCCCGCATAGGCCTTCAGGCTGAAATCACCCACACGGGTTTCGATGACATTGGTTTCGATATTGGCCATCATACGCCTCCACAGTCTCCGGCAGGCAGCATCCCCCTCTTGTGTGTCGCGATAAAGACAGGGGGCGAGCCCATCGGCCCGCCCCCCATCGCTCAAACGGCCTGAGCCCAGAGCACCGCATCGGCACCCGCGGGCTGGCGCATCGGGCTGGCCGGATCGGTGGCGGCCAGCCAGACGGCCTCGGCCACGTCGGAGGCATGGGTCACCGGATCGGTCGAAGTCTGCCACTGTTCGAAAATTCCGGCCACCATCTCGCCATAGGGTTGGGGGAAGTCCATGCCCATGCGGGCGCGGGCATTGTCGCCAAAGGCCGTATCGGGCGCGCGTCCCGGCAGCACGATGCGCGCACGGATGCCGAAGGGTTCCAGCTCCAGCGCGAGGCTTTCGGTGAAGGCGTTCACCGCCGCCTTGCTGGCCGTATAGACCGAAAGCAGATGCAGCGGACGCAGCGTCACCGTGGAGGTGACATTGACGATCACGCCCGAACCGCGCTCGCGCATCTGCGGCAGCACCGCCTTGACCATGGCGATGGTGCCCAGCGTGTTGGTCTCGAAGACCTCGCGGGCCTTTTCGATGGAGGTGCCCTCCACCGCATTGAGCAGCCCGACGCCCGCATTGTTGACCAGCACATCGATCGGCCCGGCATCCTTGATGGTCCGGGCAATGCTGTCGGCATCGGTGACATCGAGCGGCAGGATATGCAGCCGGTCGGAAGCGGGGAACAGATCGTGACGCGGCGTGCGCATGGTGGCGATGACATGCCAGCCGCGATCGAGAAAGAGTTGAGCCGTGGCGAGGCCAAAGCCCGACGAGCAACCGGTGATCAAGACAGTGTTCATGGATAGCTCCTGTTTGGGGGGCAGGCCAGAGGTAGGATTGCCTTGTCGGACGTGCTATAGCCGGAAATCCGGCAAGCATGTGTGAAAGTCCGAAATGTCCGATCCCTTATCGTCAGACCCCTTGGCGCATGTCGTCAGCCTGCTGGCGCCCAGCGCGGGCTGGTCCAAGCTGGTGACAGGGGCCGGGGCATGGCGCGTCCATCGCTCAGAGGAGGGGCGGCCCTTCTATGCCGCTGTGCTGGACGGCGCCTGCCGCCTTGCTCTGGCCGGGCAGGAGGAGCTGGTGCTGGAGCAGGGCGATTTCGTGCTGGTGCCCGCCGCCTGCGATTTCGCCACCTCCAGCCTGACGCCGCCGCCCCGCGATGCGCCCTTGCTCCATGCCGAGGTTGGCCCCGGCATGTTCTGGCTGGGCCCGCGCGAGGCCCAGCCCAATGTGCGCATGCTGGTGGGCCATTGCAGCTTCGGCTCGGATGACACGGCTTTGCTGGTCTCTCTGCTGCCACGCGTGGTGCATATCCGGGGCGAGGGGCGGCTGACGCGGATCGTCGAACTGCTCAATGAGGAAACCCATGCCCGGCGCCCGGCGCGCGATGTGATCCTCTCGCATCTGCTGCAGGTGCTGCTGATCGAGGCCCTGCGCGCCACCACCGGCCCCGCCGCGCCGCCGGGCCTGCTGCGCGGTCTGGCGGATGAGCGGCTCTGTGCCGCCTTGCGCTGCATGCATGGCGATCCCACCCGCGCGTGGAGCGTCAAGGAACTGGCGAAAGAGGCGGGCCTCTCCCGCTCGACCTTCTTCGACCGTTTCCGCGCCGAGGTGGGGGTGGCGCCCATCGAATATCTCACCGGCTGGCGCATGGCGCTGGCCCGCGATCTGCTGCGCCAGACCGGGCTGGGTCTGGCAAGGATCGCGCAGCAGGTGGGGTATGGCTCGGCCAGCGCCTTCAGCGTGGCCTTCACCCGCCATTTCGGGCTTTCGCCCTTTCTCTATGCCGGGCGGGCAAGGGGCGAGGGCGCTCCCGGCTGAGCCCCCCGGCGGCAGGATATACTCCGCCGCCGGAACGCCAAAGGATCAGGCGATGGCCATGCCGCCCGCCAGAAAGTCCATCTTGCCCAGCGGCACGCCCTTCATGCGCAGCAGCGCATAGGCCATGGTGACGTGGAAGAAGAAGTTGGGCAGCGCGAAATCGGTGACATAGCTCTGGCCGGTAAAGGGGATCTCGCCCTGAGGCAGCTTGAGCACCACCTGTGCCGTCTCACGGCCCTCGTAACCGGCGGGATCGACGGCTTCGAGATAGGCGATGGTCTTGGCCACACGCTCGCGCAGCTGGGCCAGCGAGGCCTCTTCATCCGCCATGGCCGAAGGCTCGGCCTGCCCCACGCGCACCGCCGCGAAACGGGCCGTGTCCGAAGCGATCTGCACCTGCTTGGCCAGCGGCAGCATGTCCGCGATCAGCCGCGCGTTGAACAGCTCTTCTTCCGCGATGTCGCTGTCGGCGGCCTTGGCCAGCACATGGTCAAGGTTTTTGAAGGCGCGGATGAAGGTGGGTACAGTCATGGCATAAAGATCGGGCATGGACATGTCCTTGATGAGGCCGCCTGACGTCAGGTGGGCGCTGCGCAAGATGGGCATGGCCGGGGCTTTGTGAAGGCCCTTTTGCGATGAAATTTATCCCGCTAAATCAGAGCGATTTACCGGGTGTACCGCTCGCAGGCGGTCTGCGCGAAAAGCGCCGGGGCCCCGCGCCCGATATAGACATTCTGATCGAGCCATTGGCGTTCGGCTTCCACCTCTTCCTCGGGGATGGTCTTCCACCAGAAGCGCAGGGTGCCGTCCCAGCGGTAGGCCCGCGCTTTCAGCGCATCCTTGGCCTCGAAAGGCGCGTCCACCGCATTGACCCGCCAGCTCGGGCGCGCGGAGGCCGCCATCAGCCGGGCCATGATCGTCCCGCCATCCGCCGCCTGATGGGCCAGCAGATAGATCAGCGCCAGAATGTCGTTCTCGGCGCGATGGCCCTCATAGAACCAGCCGCATTGCGAGACGAGATGGCCCAGCGCGCGCCCGTCGAAGCCCAGCTCCAGCCAGTCCAGCTCCGCCATCGAGCAGGCCCATGGCCTTCCCGCCGTGGCAGGCAGGCGGCGGTCGACAAAGGGCCGGTCGAAAGCCGCATTATGAGCGACGATGATGTCCGCCGAGGCGAGGATATCGGCGGCCGCCCCCTCATCGATGGCGTGCCCGGCCAGGTCTTCGTCCGTCAGCCCGGTCAGCCTGGTGATCCGCGGATCGAGCGGCATCCCCGGATCCTCGCGCCATACCCTGGCCTTGCCCAGTTGCGTAACGCGTCCCAGAGCGTCGAACCGAAAACGCTGCACGGCCAGTTCGATGATCCGGTCCTGTTCATGATCCAGCCCCGTCGTCTCGACATCGACGGCCACGCCGACCCGCATCTCGCCCTGCGCCGGCCCCTTGTGGAGCCAGTCCACGGCTTGCAGGCGGCGCAGCACCCGGAAGTCCGGATGGGCGTCAAGCAGATCGGCGGCGTGATCGAGCGTTGCGACAGGAGCGTTCATTTGGCCGCGGCTGATAGCTCTTGGCGGGCTTGTGGGAAAGCCTGAAGCGGTGATCGTCCGCGTGGTAAGGGGAAAAGAAAATGGAAGGGGGTTATCCCCTTGCGCTCCCATCACGTCTTCCGACGAAGTTGCCAGCAGGGCTCGACCGGCGGCCAGAGCGATTGCCAAACCATCGCCCGGCCTTTCGCGCCTCTCGCGATGCGCTTTACGCCAAGCGCCATGAACGGCAAAATCCGCCTTTGAAAGAAAATGATAGGGCTTGGATTGGAACCCGATTTATGCGGTAAAGGGTCACGATGCTTGCCTGCTGGATGCCGGAATGACCATGAACACCATCGATGGCGCCGATCTGATCGCCCCGCGCGAAACACTGGCCTATCATGACAGCCAGTCGATCGACCTGCCTCGCGCCATCGCTCCGCTGGAGGCGTGGAACCTGATGATGGCTCAGCCGCAACCGATCCTGAAATGGGCATTTCGGGTGCGCGATGCGATTTCGGCGCGGTTCGGGGTCAAGCGGATCGGCGGCTTTTCCGGGCGACGCCGTGACAGGGTGACGGTGGGGGACCGGCTCGACTTCTTCCTTGTCGAAGGTGCAAGCCCTGACCTCCTGCTGCTGACCGAGCGCGACCGCCATCTCGATGTCATGACCGCCATTCGCACCACGGGCGCGCGGCTGACCATCACGTCATCGGTGGTGGTGCACAATTGGTTCGGGCGGGCCTATATGTTGCCGGTCGGCCCGGCGCATCGGGTGATTGTGCGCATCATGCTGGCCCGCCTGCGCAAGGGCATGCGCACCGCAAATCCCTAGCTGACCCTCAGCCAGAGCGCGGAGGCATCGTCGCTCGGCTTGAAGCGGGGATAGCGTGAGGAGGTGGCGTCATCGCGCTCGACGGCGCGCAACTCCTCGATCAGCCCGGCGAGACCGCGCCGGGGCAGGGCCGCGAATATGGTGTGTGGATCGTAGAGCGCATAGCTGTCCAGCAGAGCCGAGAAACCGTCGGACATCAGCAGCAATTCGTCGCCCTTGCTCACCGGCACGCTGCGATAGGAAGCGGCCTCGCGCGAGGCTTGCGCATCCACCCCCAGCACGCGCCGCTTCGGCCTGCCGCGCACCGCCCGCTGATCGGCCAGCACGGCCGGCGAGCGCAAGCCGCCTGCGGTTGCGCCCACCCCGAGCGCCGCAGCCGCCGCTTGCTCCCGCCGCCGATCCGGCTCGGGGGTGACGAAGGACACGCCGCTCTCGCAGCGCAGCAGGACGGAGCAATCGGCGGCATGGGCGCAGGTCAGCCTGTCGTCCTCCAGCGCCACGGCCGCAAAGGCGGCGCTGGGAAGCTCCCATGTGCCGACGGGCTCACGCTGTTTTTCCCGTTGATAGGCCTGCGCCACGGCATCGAAGATATCACCGCACAGATCGGCCAGGGCGCCTGAAGCCTGCGCAAAGCTGCGATCGGCCACCGCCGCCAGCCATGCCGCGCCGCCACGCCCGCCCAGCAGGCCGGGCTCGCCCAGATCGGTGGCGCCGTCGATCACCCAGGCATGGCGGTCCGCGCAGCCGAGGCGATCGTCATTCGCCGCTTCGGCCTTGCCTGAAACGCTGGCCATCTGGATAAGGTCGAGATGCAAGGCGCTGTTCCCTCATTGCCGGATCGCTTCGGGCTTCCTATCAGATTGTGCCTGTTATTCCACCACCTTGGCCATCACCCTGGATGACCGCTCAGCCCGGGAAACGCACATATGACGCAACAATGCCGTATCGCTCTGGCGGGTCTGGGCGGCGTGGGGCGTGCCACCGCGCAGCTGCTTCTGTCGCGCCGCGCGCAGTATCGGGCGCGCTATGGCGTGGATGTGCTTCTGGTCGCCGCCTGCGGATCACGGGCCGGGGTGATGGATGCTGCCGGGCTGGAGCCGGACCGGCTCGACCATCTGGAGGAAGGCCTGACCGGTGCCGACTTCATCGCCGCCAGCGAGGCCGATGTGCTGATTGAGGCGGGCCCCAGCGATTTTCGCACCGGCGGCCCGGGCCTGCCCTATCTGCGCGAGGCGCTTGCGGCGGGGCGCGACGCCATTGTCATTTCCAAAGGCGCGCTGGTGTTTGACGGGCGCGCCTTGCGCGATCTGGCCGGGTCTTCAGGATCGCTGCTCAAGCTGAGCGGGGCCACGGCTGCGGCTCTGCCCACCATCGATCTGCTGAACCACAATCTGATCGGCTGCCGCGTGCTGGGGATCGAGGGCATTCTCAACGCCACCACCAATTTCTTGCTCGATGCGATGATCCATCGCGGCCTTGGTTTCGCCGAGGCGCTCAGGCAGGCGCAGGCCGCCGGTTTCGCCGAAAGCGATCCGCGCAACGATGTTGAAGGTTGGGACACCGCCTGCAAGCTGCTGATCCTGGCCAATTTCGGCCTTGGCGCCGATCTGGCCATCGCGGATATGGCGGTCACGGGCATCGACAAACTGGGCGAGGATCAACTGCGCGATTGGCGCGACCAGGGGTTGGCGCCCAAGCTGATCGGGCGGCTGTGGCGCGAGGGGGAGGGCTTCAAGGCCAGCGTCGGCGTTCATGCCTATCCGCCCAGCGATCCTTTCGCTCTGGTGGCGGGCAAGAACAAGGCGATCCGCATCGCCACCGATCTGATGGGTGAGGTGGTGGCCATGGGCTGCGGCTCCGAACCCATGGCGACAGCGGCAGCGGCGCTGAAGGATTTCGAGCATATTCTGGCGATCCGCAGCGGCCACGCGAAACCCTATGGACATTTGCCTTTGGTGGGCGGCAATTCTTCATCATAGTCGGACCCATCGGCCTTGACGAGCGTTCACCCACCATGAAATCCATGCGCTATCGCCTTGAGAACGGCGGCTTTCTGATATTTCTCACGCTGGTCAGCCTGGGGCTCGGGCTGATCCTTTCGGCCTTTACCGGCGCCTTGCTCTGGGCGGTGCTGGGGGCCCTGTTGTTCCAGCCCCTGTTCCAGAAACTGCTCCGGCGCTGGCCGGGGCGGCGCAATCTGGCGGCGGGGCTGACGATGCTGATCATCACCGTGGCCGTGGTCATTCCAGCGCTGATCCTCACCAGCCTGGTGGTGGAGCAGGCGGCGGATGTCTATGGCCAGATGCGCAGCGGGCAGATCAATGTCGCGGTCTATTTCGCGCAGCTTCACGATGCCTTGCCGCAGCGCCTGCAACAGCTGCTCGATTCCTCGGGCTTCGGCAGCTTCGAACATGCCGAGGCACGCGTGGCCGAAGCCATCAACAACAGCGTCAGCATGATCGCGCGGCAGGCGCTGTCGATCGGCGCCAATGCGGCGAGCTTTCTGCTGGCCTGCGGCGTCGGCCTCTATGTGATGTATTTCCTGCTGCGCGATGGTGATCGCATCGGCCCGGCGGTGCTGCGCGGCCTGCCGATCGAAGCCCCCATCGCCGCAAGGCTGGCGGAGAAATTCATTACGGTGGTGCGCGCCACCATCAAGGGCACGGGGCTGGTGGCGCTGGCTCAGGGCGGGCTCGGCGCGATCACCTTCTGGATCGTGGGGCTGCCCGCCGCGCTGCTGTGGGGCATGCTGATGGTGATTGGCGCGCTGCTGCCCGCCATCGGGCCGGCCATCGTCTGGGTGCCGGTGGCGCTCTATCTGCTGGCGACGGGGGCGATCTGGCAGGCGGTGGTGGTGGTGCTTTCGGGCGTGGTGGTGATCGGTCTGGCCGACAACATCCTGCGCCCCATTCTGGTGGGGCGGGACACCGGCATTCCCGACTGGCTGGTGCTGGTCACCACGCTGGGCGGCATCGATCTGATGGGGATCAGCGGCATCGTGGTGGGCCCGCTTGTCGCCGCGCTGTTCCTGACGGGGTGGGAGATCCTGACCCTGCAACGCGCCGCCAGAGCCGAAACCGGCTGACGGCTTGCTTTGGCGCCAAGGCTGGGGCAGGGCGGGCGTCAAGCGAAGAAAGGAAACCCAGACCCATGTCCCTGCAAGATCAGCAAGATCATTTTGCGCATTGCATTCAGGTGTTTGGCGGAATTGCGGCTTCCTCGCGCCGCCTCGGCATCGATGAACGGGCCCTGCGCCGCTTTATCAATGGCGAGCGCCCGCTGAGCGCCAGCCTGCTGGAAGACACCGCCGCCGCCCTGCGCACCGTGATCGCCGAGGCGACAGCGGCGGAAGCCCGGCTCAGCGCGGCGCTGGCGGCTGCTCCCAGGGATTGAGCGGCGACAGGCCGGGGCGGCTTAATGCTCCGCCCCGGTATCGCGCTTGGTCTTTTTCAGGTGATGGACGCTGCGCCACACCACGAAGATGACCACCGGGATCAGTAGCGCATCGGTGATCTCGGGCAGATGCAGGCCCAGGTGGCTCAGCGCTTCCTCCATATGATGGAGCAGGTTGAGCGCATAATAGCTGATCGCGAAGACGGAGAGGCCCTCCACCGTATGCTGCAGCCGCAGTTGCAGCCCGGTGCGCCGGTCCATGGAGGCGAGCAGATCGCGGTTGCGCCGCGCCAGCGCCGTATCGACGCGGGTGCGCAGCAGATCGCTGGCCCATGCGGCCTGGCGGGACAGATCGTCGATGCGGCGGCTGAAGGCCTCGCAGCTGCGCATGGCGGGCAGCAGGCGCCTTTCGGTGAAATCGTCGAAGGAGCGATAGCCCTCCACCGGTGACACGGCCAGACGGCGCATGCGGTCGATGCAGATTTCCGAATAGGCGCGCGTGGCGCTCATGCGGTAGCGCGTGGAGGCTGCGATCTGCGCCAGCGAGGCGCTGAGCGCGGTCAGCTGATCCAAAATCTGGCCATCATCCGTATCGGCCTGCGCCACCTGCATGGTGATGGCGGTCAGTTCCTTTTCCAGCGCGGTGATGGCGGGGGTGGCGGCTTGTGCCTCGGGCAGGCCCAGCAGCGCCATCTTGCGGTAATTGCCCAGCTCCAGCACGCGTTGCAGCAGCTGCGATGCATCGATGCCGCTCATGCCGCGATCATGGATCAGCAAGCGGCCGAAACCATCGGGATGCAGGCGAAAATCGCTCCACAGGCGGGCCTTGCCATGCGCCGCATCCGAGATGATCAGATCGTCGGCGGCGAAATGGGAGCGGATCACCGCCGCCGAGGGTTCCTGCGCGATCAGGCTGATATGGCTGGAGCGGATGATGCGCCCCGGCAGGGCATTGGCCCAATCCGCAATCTCCGCGAAGGGGGCCAGATCGAAGAGTTCGCCCTGATGGCCGGGAGCGATAAAGGTGTAGGTCATGAATTCCGCATGGCGTTCCCAGGCGAAACTCAGGGCTCCCAGAGGGCGGGTGAGGAAGCGGATATCCTCGTCGAGTGGCGGGCCGTCCTTGGCGAAACGCCGGGCCAGCAGCGCCAGACTTTCGCGCGCATCCTGCGGGCCGGTGAGCATCACCAGCTGCAACACCCGCGCCGGAGCGACCACATGCGGCATCTTGCGCACATGCATCTCGGTGGAGAGCGAGGCGCGCAAGGGGTGGTCCTGCTCGGGATGCAGGAAGGACAGGCTGGGGCCTTCGTGGCGCAGCGGCAGGGTGGAAGCCGCCGGATCGGGCCCTTCGCTCATGATGATCTGCAACCTCGTACGCGGATTGGAAAACAGGCTCTTGAACGAGCCGGTAGCACAATCCGCGTGCGGGCGGGAAGACGCAGCTATGGAATTTGGCGGTCAGGGCATGGCGGCGACGATCTTGTCATACTCCTTGCGGCTGATCTCGATCATCGAGCCGTGGCGCAAGCCAGCAGGCATGGAGTAGCGGTCCCACTCGGCGACATTGCTGTTGCCGGAAACCTGAAACCAGGGGCCCGTCAGGCGCGGCGCCATCGAGAGGCCATAGCTCGCCCCGGCATACTGCTCGTACCAGAGCAGCCAGTCCTTTCCGTTGGGGGCGCGGATGATGGTGGGCGCCTCGCGGAAATTGGGGCTGAGCGAGGGGCCGGGGAGGGGATAGGGGCCCAGCAGCGTGGGCGCGCAGGTGATGCGCACCGTCTTGCCGGTGGTCCAGGCGTAGGAGGGATAGCGCTCGTCCTTCAGGATGGCGCAATAGCCCGGGGCGGCATCGTTGGGTCGCACGATGGTGTCGATGGTGGCCATCTCCCAGGGGAAGAGGCGCTTGGGCTTTTCGGCGAAGGTCTTCAAATCCTTCGACTGCACATAGAGCGTGCGCTGGCTGCCCCAATAGCGTTCGGGGTCTTCGGGCACGCCCTCCACGGTGGGGGTGTGCCATGTCAGCAGGAACTGGCCCGAGGGCTGATCAAAGAACAGTTTGGGCGCGCCGATGCGCTGCAGGGCATGGGGCATCCCGGCGATGGTCTTGAGATCGGGCTGATAGGTGCCGAAGGGTTTCCAGCTGATCAGATCATCCGAGACCCAGAAGCGGATCAGCGGATCGTCGTCACCCTTGTTGCCGACCAGATAATAGCGCCCGTCAGGCCCCTTCGCGATGGAGGCATGGCCGTGGTAATCGGCGGAGACCGGCTTGCCGCCATTGATTTGGCGCCAGTGCAGCCCGTCGAGGCTGACCGAGTAATACAGCGTGCCGTAATGCTCGCGGTTCATATGGGCGAAGAGATAGGCCTTGGCCGGGTCGACATAGGGCGCTTCATGCGCGCCTGCGGGAACGTTGCCGGGGCCGGCTTCCTGGGCTGCAAGAGCGCCCGGGAGAAGAAGCGTCGACAGGACGGCTGCCGCCGTGATGCGGGTTCTGGTCATCTGTATCTCCTGTTTCAGCGGGTGCCGCCCGGCGGGGCGAGCTTGGTGGCCGAGGATACCGGGCGGCCAAAGACCGGGAGACCGGAAGCGTCGAAGGTGAAGCGCTGCATGCGGGGCGAACGCGCCGCGGTGCATTTCATCCCCGCCGCCGGATTGGCGTGATAGACGATCCAGTTCTCCTTCCCGTCGGGCGAGGTGAAGAAGCCATTATGCCCCGGCGCATAGACGCTGTTGCCAGCATCCTTGTGGAACACCGCATGCGGCGACTTCCGCCACGCCTGGGGGTCGAGCGGATCGCTGCCCGGCGCGGCATGCAGCATGCCCAGCGCATAATCGTCAGACCAGCAGGCGCTGGCCGAATAGGTCAGGAACAGGTCGCCCCCGGGCCCTTGCAGGAATTCCGGCCCTTCCAGAATCTGCCGCCCGCCTTGCTTTTCGAAAGGCTGATCGGGGCGGGCGATGATCACCTCGGGCGAGCCCAGTGTCCATGGATTTTCCATGGGGGCAATGGCCAGATCGCTCTCGGGCCCGACATAGGGGGAATAGACGAAGTACAGCTTCCCGCCATGCTGAAAGACGGTGCCGTCGATGCCGTGATGCCGGGTTTTCAGCTGGCCGCGATCGGTCCACTGGCCCCTGGTCGGGTCGGGCCCGTCGTTTTCCAGCACGAAGATGCCGCGATGATCGTCATCGTCATGGCCATCCTGAGCGGCGGTGTAATAGATGAACCAGCGCCCATCGATGCGATGCAGCTCCGGCGCCCAGACCGAGATGGCGTTGGGGCCATGCGCGGGCGGCGTCCAGACCGTGACCGGCGTGGCGGCATGCAGCTCGCCGGGATTGCGCGTCTTGCGGATGACGAGGCGGTTGCCTTCGGTGCTCATGAAGTAGAAATCCTGCCCCTCCCGCGCAATCCACGGATCGGGGCCGGAAGGGAGCAGCGGATTGGTGAAAGGCGCTGGCGCTGCGACGGCAGGCGCCGCCAGCGAGAGGGCCAGCGTGGCCATGAAGGTGCGAAACGGGGGGCGTATCATCATTTCTCTCCGATGGTGCCGCGCGCCGCGCGAACGGCGCAGGTGGTGCCTTCAGCCAAAGTGCCCGCCAGCATCACGATCGTCGGGTCTTTGGCATTGTCCGAGGCCAGCAGGGGGGAGCTGTAGCCGGGGCAGGCGGGGGCCTTGGGAGCATAGCTGCCGGTTGGGGCCACCAGCAGCGGGGCGGGGATCTGCTTCCAGGGGCCCGCGCCAAGCTGGGTGTTGATCATCAGCACGCGGCCGGATTCCGGCTCCACGGTGACATGGCCCTCGGGCCCCGACACCACCCGCTGGCCCACGGCGACAAGCGTACCGTTGCGCCCGCCGTAGGGCGTCCAGGCGATGGTCGGCGTGTGGAGCAGGCGATGGCCGTCCGCGCTGGCGATCTGCGTGCCGAGGCTGGCAATCGGCGTCCAGTCCTGCCCGTCGGGCGAGGTTTTCAGATACACCGAGCAGACATGATCGGCATCGGCCCCGGCCTGACAGTTCTCGAAGCTCATGGCATGACGGCCATCGGGCAGACGCAGCACGGTGGGCATGCCGGGCCGGGCCAGGCCGTCGCGGATACCGACATCGAAGATTTCCGGACCCCATGTCGCGCCGCCATCGGTGCTGCGCACATGGGCGATCACCTGCGCCAGACCATCGGCGGAGGGGCGTTCATCGGAGAAGAAGCAGTTGAGGCTGTGATCCGCAGTGATGGCGAAGAAGGGCTCCCAGATGCCGTGGCCTTCGTTGTTGACCTGCAGGGCTTCGGAAGCGCAGCTGCTGCGATAGGTCCAGTTGACGCCGCCGTCACGGCTGATGAAGACCTCCATCGCCTGTTGGCGGAAATCCGGGCGGTTCCACGCCGTGCCTGCCGCCAGAAGGGTGCCTGCGGGCAGGTCGCCCTGCGCCTCGGGCAGTTCGAAGAGGGCGGGGGCCTCGATGTCCCAGCCATGCACGGCGTCGCGCACCACGCCGATGGGCTGGGAGGACCAGCTCTTGCCATTGTCGGTCGAGCGGTAGATCGGCAGGCTGCCCTTTTCTCCCTTGCGCCCGGCATGGGCGAAGGTGGCCAGCAGCGTGCCATTGGCGGCGCCCGCGTGGGCAAGGCGGATCACCCTTGGATAGCCGCCGGTTTCCTCCGGATTGGCGGTGTGATCCGGCTGGAACAGGATCGGCCCTTCAGGCGGTGAAGGAGGAGCGGCATGCGCCACCCCTCCCGGCATCATCATCGCGAAGGCGGCCAGCGCCCCATATTTTGCGTGGACACGCATCAGAACTTCATCCGCGCGCCGACCGAGAAGGTGCGGTCTTCCAAACGAACATTCTGAGGCAGCAGCGGTGTGCCCAGATATTCATAGGCCCTGGCCTTGGTCAGGTTGGTGGCGTCGACAGTCAGCGTCAGATACTTCTTGACGTCATAGGAGACCGAGAGGTCCAGATGGCTTTGCGCCTTGATGACGTTGTAGGCGGGCAGCTGCACGCCGCCGGGGTTGAAGGAGTCGATGAACTTGCCGCGATAGTTGTAGGCAAGCCGGGCCGACACGCCATACTTCTCATACATTAGCACGGCGTTGCCATTGTGCTTGGACACATTGCCCAGCGGCGTGGTCACCGCCGCGCCGCCGAAGACCAGCGGCGCCTGCGTGCTGCCGGTGATATAGGTGTAGTTCATCTGCAGACCCAGACCGCTGAGCGCGCCGGGCAGGAAGTCATAGAACTGCTGATAGCCCACTTCCACGCCCTGCAGTGTGCCATTGCCCGCGCTCTGGGGCTGGCTGACCGTGTAATTCACGCCGCCGATCACCTCGGGGATGCCATAGGTCTGGATATAGCCGTCGATCTTGCGGTGGAAATAGGCCGCAGTGAGCGAACCGGAGCGGGTGAAATACCATTCCAGCGTGGCGTCGATGTTGTCTGACTTGATTTCCTTCAGCTGGGAATTGCCGGTCGAGCCGATGCCAAGCCGGTTCTGTGTTGGCGGATTGAGCGTCAGGGACGGGTTGAGGCTGCCGAAATCGGGGCGGCTGGCCGTCTTGGCGTAGGAGAAGCGCGCCTGCAGCTTGTCGGTGAGATGCGCGCGCAGGCTGGCGTTGGGCAGAAAGTCCGTATCGGTGGTGCGGGCCGAGACCGGGGTCACGATCTTCGGATTGGCAGGATCCGTGGTGAAGGTGACGGTGAAGGCGTTGATCGAGCGGTTGTTCTGCACGATGCGGATACCGGCCTGCCCGTCGATGGCGAGGCCGCCAAGGTCAAAGCCATAGCTGCCCTGCGCATAACCGGCGAAACTGTTTTCCACGGCGCGGTAATAGCGCGTGGGATCCTGATCCGGATCGCCGGTCGACAAGCCATAGGCGGCCCTGATCTTGGCCTGATTGTTGAAGAGATAGTTGATATCGGGCGTAACGGCGGGGCTGATCCCGGCAAAGCCCAGCTGGTTGGGCAGCACTTCAAAGAAGTTCTGACCGAAAACGCTGGTTGCCGACACCAGCGGCGCGCCGCCCTGCGAATAGGGTGTGGAAATCTGCGTCTCGCCCGTGGCTCCGGCATTGCGGTTGACGTAGCGGAAACCGGCGGCGATCTTCTTCAGGAAGCCGTGGTCGAAGTCATAATTGACGTCCGTGCGCCAGGCGATGGAATTGCCGTAATTGGTGTCTCCGGTCTGGAACAGGCCCTGCAGCTGGAAGAGGTTGGGGTTCATCTTGTCATTGCCGCGCAGGTTCCAGTTGATATGGCCCCCGGTGTTGCTGACCAGATCGAAGGTCTGATTGGGCAGGGAGGTATCGATGATGAAGATGTTTTCGGCGAAAGATGAGTCCGTATAGGCCAGATCGGTCGTGAATTTCAGATTGCCGCTGGTGATCTTCGCGCCGGTGGCGATCTGCGCATCATGCGAACGCTGGTTGAAGGCCTGCGTGCTGGTGGCGACATAGGGGTTGGTGAAGGTGCCCGAAGCCAGTTCGCAGGCCTGATGCGGCGCGGGGGTGGCGATCGTTTCGCAACCACCAGCCTGCGAGGGCGAGTAGAGCTGCAAATTGCTGACCGACGAGGCGCCACCCGGAATGCCGAAGTAATAGTCGATCTCGCGCTGTTCCTTGTAATGCGCGTACATGCCATCGACATAGATTTCGACATTGGGCGACGGCTTCCACTGAATGGCGAAATTCGCCTGCGGCCTTTCGCGATGGCCGCGCGTGTAGAAGGCGCCGACAGCGTTGGAGACCAGAAAGTCATTGCCGCTGGTGAAGGCTTCATAACGCGGATCGGAGAAGCTGGCGGGCTGGTTGTAATATTGCTTGCGGTAGGAAACATCGACCAGCACGCCGATCTCGCCAATGTCCGTATCCCACCGGTTGCTGACCAGCAGGCCCAGGATCGGGTTCACCCGCTTGGCATATTCGCTGTATTCGCCGCGCGCCGTCAGGCCCAGAGAAAACCCTTTGAAATCGAAGGGCTTGTGCAGGTTGATGTTGACCAGGCCGGCGATGCCGCCCTCGATCAGATCGGCGCTGCTGGTCTTGTAGACATTGAGTTCCGACACGGCTTCGGCGGGCAGATCCTGAAAGGCAAAGCCGCGCCCGGAACCGGTGAAGATCTCGCGTCCGTTGAGCGAGGTGACGACATTGGGCAGGCCGCGGATCACCACGCGGTTGGTTTCGCCAGAATCGCGGAATACCTGCACGCCGGTGATGCGCTGCAGCGAGTCCGACACGGCATTGTCAGGAAACTTGCCGATGTCCTGAGCCACGATCGAGTCGATGACCTGCGGGGCGAGGCGCTTGATGTTCTGCGCCGAGGCCAGAGCCGCACGCTGGCCGGTCACCACGATTTCGGCGGCGCCCGGTTCTGCGGCGGTGGAGGGGGCCGGGACTTCCGGCGTTGCGGGTTGGGCGGTATTCTGGGCCCGTGCCAGACCCGGCGATGCCAGGGCCAGCACCGTCGTGGATGCCGCCAGCAGGAATTCACGCTTCAAGATCACACGCCTTCTCCTCTGTTTTTGTTGTTTTTAGCCGATGCTGTTTTAGCTGATGATTGAACGCAGGCAGCGTCGATGCCACGCCTGCAGTCATGCGCAGGTGTGCTGAGAATAGAAATCAATCTATTGTTTATTAATGCTTTTGTTGAACCTCTGCACCTTCGGGCGGCTTGCGCCGCCTTAATCTCGCCATTGCATTTATCTTATATAATGGGCATATCACGGAATGCAGTTGGCGCAAGATATTTGTAGGATAAAAAGGCGCGCTGCGGACAAAATTTGTTCTTGTGGTTTTTGAGTGTCACCTTTCCGGCGACTGATGGTTTAAATCGCGCCCGGCCATGGGCTATAATGGGTTGCATTCATCATATAATGGGCCGATGGCTCAGAATGTGGATATTGGCGGGGTGATTGTGGAACAATCTCATTTGGGCAAAAATCTGACATATAGCATGCTCGATGCGCTGGGGCGGGCGATTGTCACCGGTGAGTTCGCCGGCAAGAGCTTCCCCACCGAAGCCGAATTGGCCCAGACCTATGCTGTCAGCCGCTCGGTCACGCGTGAGGCGGTCAAGATGCTGACCACCAAGGGCCTGCTCAGCGCCCGCCCCCGGCAAGGCACGATCATCCAGCCGGAGGCCGGATGGAACCTGTTTGATCCCGATGTTCTGCGCTGGCTGCTGGAGCGCAAATTTTCGATCAATCTCCTGCGCCATTTCAACGAATTGCGCGTCTCGATCGAGCCTGCCGCCGCCGAACTGGCCGCGCGTAAAGCCACCCCCGAAGGTCTCGCCATGATCGAGGCCGGTTATCAGCGCATGGTCGCCGCCGAAGCCGGGCAGGACGATCCGCTCGATGCCGATATCGCCTTCCATGTCGCGGTGCTGTGCGCGGCGGGCAATCCGTTCTACGCCCAGTTCCGCGATGTGGTGGAAACCGCGCTGCGCACCTCGATCCGCTTCACCAACCGCTTCAAGGGCCGGACCGCCAGCCTGCCCGCCCATCGCGCGGTGAAACTCGCCATCGAGGCGCGGGACAGCGCGGGCGCTTATACGGCCATGAGCATGATCCTGCGCGAAGTGATGCTGCTGATCGCCGATGCCGAACGGCAGGAAGGCTGAAGGAGGCCCCACCATCCTCACGGTGGGGCCTCCCGCAACGCTTATTCCGCCGTCATTTTCGTGATCAGATCGACTTCGGCCTGGCGGTAGGGTGTGCCATCGGTGTGCAGCACATCGTGGAACCACAGCGTCGGCGCCTGCAGCACATAGGGGCGCTGCCAGCTGTCCCACGGCAGGCGGGTCTGCTCCTTGCCGTCGACGAAGCCCCAGTTGATCATGCCGATCTTGTGCTTCTTGCCCAGCGGCAGCGACCCATCGAAGGTCGAACCCGCGCCGCGCGCCATATATTCGGTGCAGATGATCGGGCGGCCATATGCCTCCAGCTTGGTCATCCGCAGTTCCATGGTTTCAGGCCAGCTGTAATCGTGGAAGGTGATGACGTCGGATTCACCCAGCTGAACGTCCTCGATCGGGCGATGCTTGTCGCCAGGAGCCCAATCGGTGCCCTGCCACACGCCGCTGGTCAGCGGCTGGGTCGGATTGGCCGAACGCGCCCATTGGAACACGCTGGGCAGCAGTTGGGTCACCAGTTGGGCCTTGTTGGCGGGCTGGCCGGCATATTGATCGGCGCCATTGTCGGGCTCGTTCCACACGTCCCAGCCCAGAATGCGATCATCCTTGGCGAAGGCGCCGACCACGCCCTTCACATAGGCCTCAAGCCGCGGATATTGCTTGGGGTCCTGCAGGGCGGCAGTGCCGGGCGACTGCACCCAGCCCGAATTGTGGACGCCCGGGATTGGCGGATGCTGCGGGCCCAGCTTGGGATCGGGATCCCAGCAGCTGTCGAACAGCACGAACAGGGGCTTGATGCCATGCTTGTGAGCGATGGTCAGGAAGGTGTCGATGCGCTTGGCGAAACCCTTGGGGTCTTTTTCCCATAGCTGGTCATGCAGGAAGACACGCATGGTGTTCATGCCCATCTTCTGCGCCCAGCCCAGCTCCAGATCGATGCGTGCCGGATCGAAGGTCTCGGGCTGCCACATTTCGAACTGGTTGATGGCGTTGGCGGGCAGGTAATTGGCGCCCACCAGCCAGCGCTGCGGGCCATACCAGGCCTTGGCCTGCTCGGGCGTCCAGCGGTCGCGGGCGGCGGCGGGCGTGGCAAAGGCCACCGTGCCCGCAAGCACGGCGAGGATCAGCTTCTTCATTGCATCACTCCGTGATTGTTATTGGGTATCAGCGCTTTGCCGTGAAACGGCCTCAGCGCTTTGTCGAAAAGCGACAGATGATGTGATTGGCATAGGTCTGGCCCGGATCGAGCCGCACCGAGCCGAAGTCCGGGCGGTTGGGCGTATCGGGAAACATCTGCGGTTCCAGCACGATGGCATCGCCCTCGCGGTAGATGTGCCCCGCCTTGCCGGTGATCGTGCCGTCGAGGAAATTGCCCGAATAGAACTGGATGCCCGGCTGATCGGCCAGCACCTCCATCACCCGGCCAGAGAGCGGATCTTCCACCCGGGCCATGGTCTGCATGGCGGTGGGCTTGGTGCGGCTGACCACCCAATTGTGATCGTAACCGCGCCCGAAACGGATCTGTTCGTCGCGCCCGTCGCGCACGCGCAGGCCGATGGCGGTGGGGGTGCGGAAATCGAAGACCGTTCCTGCCACCGGGCGGAACTCGCCGGAGGGGATGGCGGTGGCGTCGGTGGGGGAATAGGTGGTGGCCGGGATCATCATCATATGCCCCATCGCGCCCGCCACCGAACCCTCGCCGTTGAGGTTCCAATAGGTGTGGTTGGAGAGGTTGACCACCGTCGGCGCATCGGTTGTGGCGCCGTAATCGACCGCGAAATTTCCCTTGTCGTCAAGGCTGTAGGTGGTTGTGGCGGTCAGCGTGCCGGGATAGCCCTGATCGCCGTTGGGGCTGACATAGCGCAGGGTGACGCTGGGTTTGGCGCCGCCCTTGGCGGAAACCACCGACCATACGACCTTGTCAAAACCCTTGGTGCCGCCATGCAGTGCATTGGGCCCGTCATTGACTGGGGTCTGATACTGCTTGCCATCGAGCGTGAACTGACCCTTGGCGATGCGGTTGGCGACGCGGCCCACCGTGGCGCCGAAATAGTTGGGCTTGGCGATGTAGCCGGCCAGATCGTCATAACCCAGTACCACATCGGCCTTTTTACCGTTCCGGTCGGGCACGATCAGGGCTTGCACACTGGCGCCCAGAGTCAGGATCGTGGCGGTGATGCCCTTGCCATTGTCGAGGGTGATAGCCTCCACCGCGCTGCCATCGGGCATGGTGCCGAAGGGCTTGCGCTGCACCTCGCCGGCCTGCGCTGTGCCCGCCAGAACGACGGCCAGAGCAAGGCCCGACCCGATTGTCTTACGCATAATGGCTTTCCTCTTCCTCTGCGGCGCTGGCCCTTGTCACTCTGGGGGCCGTTCGATGTAATATTGTACGATAAATAGAAGTTTCGCTGCAGATGCAACCGGGGAATGCTTTGGAGGCGCCCGCAATCGATCTCACCATGTGGGGAAAGTGCGATTGCGGGCGGCTTTCATGCTGCTTAAAATTCGAAAGATGCCACGCGCTGCTGTGCCCCAAGCATAAAGGCATCGGCCACCAGCGTGAGCGGCGCCAGATCGACATCGACCGCAGAGTCGCGCACCAGTTCGGCGAAGCGCGCGTAGAGGCGTGGGTATTCCTCATCGGGATGGTCGGGCTGAGCTGTTCCATCGATCAGCATTTTGCTGCCGCCATCGCGGATGAGCAGGTTTCCGTCAGTGGTCTCGATGGCGATTTCCCACGTCTGCGGGCCGGTCTGCAGAAAGTCGAATGCGGCAGTGACCGGCGCGCCGCAGGCATGGCGCATGGTCAGGCTGGCGGCGATGGGAGCCTCGCGATTCTCCGGAATGTCGAGCGCCGCGCCTTCCACGGCCACCGCGCCGGGCATGATCCGTGTCAGGATTGACAGGGCATTGATTCCCGGATCGAAAACACCGAAGCCTCCGGCAGCGAAAATCCATTCCTGCCCGGGATGCCAGCGACGCACATCCTCACGCCAGGCGATTCGGACGCTCTTTAACGTGCGCCCGGAGAGCCAGTCGCGCGCGGCATCGACATGCCCGGCCTCACGCGAATGCCATGTGGCGAACAGCGCGCGCTGTGCTTTTTCGGCATCGGCCACCAGCACTTGCGCCTGAGACAGCGCCACGGCAGGGGGTTTTTCCAGCATCACATGCAGGCCTGCCTCCAGCGCCTGGCGGGCGATCTGGGTGCGCACTTCGGGTGGCGTGCAAAGGCTGACCGCCTGCACATCCAGCCCCGCCGCCAGCAGCGAGGGCAGATCGGGAAAGCCGGGAACGCCCTCCACGCGGCTGGAAGGGCTGACGGTGGCGACAAGCTCGAAAGCCGGATTGGCGGCGATGGCGGGGATATGCTGATCGCGGGCGATCTTGCCGATTCCCACGAGTGCCAGCCGGATTGGTGCGTTGTTCACGTGACGTTCCTCTTCCATGTCCGTTTTATATGATATATGCGCTCTATCAGGTCAATGAGCTTGGTGAGCCGCCTCACTGCGTCAAGCAGGGTAGCGCATCGGCGACAAAGCGGATCGAGGATGATTGTGACGGACACGAAGGCCCCTAAAGAATTGCGTTCACGCGCCTGGTTCAACAATCCGGATTCGCCCGACATGACGGCGCTCTATCTGGAGCGTTACCTTAATTATGGCCTCTCCATCGAGGAACTGCAGTCCGACCGTCCGATCATCGGCATCGCCCAGACCGGCAGCGACCTGTCCCCCTGCAACCGCCACCACCTCGTGCTTGCCGACCGCGTGAAGGACGGCATCCGCGAGGCGGGCGGCATTCCCATCGAATTTCCGATCCACCCGATCCAGGAAACCGGCAAGCGCCCGACCGCAGGCATCGACCGCAATCTGGCCTATCTGAGCCTGAGCGAGGTGCTGTTCGGCTATCCCATCGATGGCGTGGTGCTGACCATCGGCTGCGACAAGACCACGCCTGCCTGCCTCATGGCGGCGGCCACGGTCAATCTGCCCGCGATTGCGCTGTCGGTGGGGCCGATGCTCAATGGTTGGCATCAGGGCAAGCGCACCGGCAGCGGCACCATCGTGTGGCAGGCCCGCCAGATGCTGGCCGCCGGAGAGATCGACTATAAGGGCTTTATCGAGCTGGTGGCCTCTTCCGCGCCCTCGACCGGTTTCTGCAACACGATGGGCACGGCCACCACGATGAACAGCCTGACCGAGGCTTTGGGCATGAGCCTGCCCGGATCGGCGGCGATCCCCGCGCCGCATCGTGACCGCCAAGAATGCGCCTATCACACCGGCAAGCAGATCGTCGAAATGGTCCGCGCCGACCGCAAGCCCAGCGATGTGCTGACGCGCGAGGCTTTTCTCAACGCCATACGCGTCAATTCGGCCATCGGTGGCAGCACCAATGCGCCGATCCATCTCAACGCCATCGCGCGCCATATCGGCGTGGAGCTGTCGCTCTCCGATTGGGAAGAGCATGGCGCCGATGTGCCGCTGCTGGTCAATCTGCAACCGGCGGGCGAGTATCTGGGTGAGGATTACTTCCGCGCCGGTGGCGTCCCCGCCGTGATGGGTGAACTGCAGCGCGCCGGTCTTTTGTATGACAACGCGCTGACGGTGAACGGTCGTAGCGTGGCGGAGAACGTCGGCGCGGCGCGCATCAAGGATGAGGATGTGATCCGCCCGCTGGATCGTCCCTTGAAGGCTGCAGCCGGGCTGACCGTGCTGTCGGGCAATCTCTTCGACGCGGCGGTGATGAAGACCAGCGTGATCGGCGAAGATTTCCGCAAGCGTTACCTCTCCAACCCCGACGATCCCGAAGCCTTCGAGGGCAAGGTCGTGGTTTTCGAGGGCCCCGAGGATTACCACCATCGCATCGACGATCCCGCGCTGGAGATCGATGCCAACACCATTCTGGTGATCCGCGGCGCCGGGCCCATCGGCTATCCGGGCGGTGCCGAGGTGGTCAACATGCGGCCCCCCGCCGCGCTGATCCGCGCCGGGGTGGATGCCTTGCCCTGCATTGGTGACGGGCGCCAGTCGGGCACCAGCGGGAGCCCCTCGATCCTCAACGCCAGCCCCGAGGCGGCGGTGGGTGGCGGTCTGGCGTTGCTGCGTACGGGTGATCGCGTCCGCATCAGCCTGAAGGACCGCAGCGCCAATCTGCTGGTCAGCGATGCCGAAATGGCCGAGCGCCGCGCCGCTCTGGTCGATGCGCCTTACGCCTTCCCCGAAAGCCAGACGCCGTGGCAGGACATCCACCGCCGCGAGACGGGCCAGTTCGCCACGGGCGCGGTGCTGGAAAGCGCGGTCAAATATCAGCGCGTGGCCCAGGTCCACGGCGTGCCGCGCGACAGCCACTGAGATGCAGCCGACATCAGCAAAACTGCGCATCGTCGAGCGCCCTCGCCGGGACAGTCTCGGCGAGGGGCCGGTGTGGTGCCCTCAGGAAAACGCGCTCTACTGGGTCGATATCATCGGGCAGAAGGTCAATCGCCTTGGGCTGGATGATGAGGCGGTGGCCGATTGGGACTGCCCCGAGATGATCGGCTGGCTGCTGCCCCGCGCGCAAGGCGGCTTTATCGCCGGGCTCAAGAGTGGCTTTCACACGCTGACCCTCGAACCCTTCGCGCTGGAGCGTATCCATGCGCCCGAGCCCGATCTGCCGGGCAACCGTATGAACGATGCCTGTGTCGATGCGCGCGGGCGCATCTGGGCGGGCACGATGCAGATGGACGGACAGGGGGCTGGTGGCCACCTTTACCGGCTCAACGATGATCTGTCGGTCAAGCGCGTCGATGAAGGCTATCATATCGCCAATGGCCCCACGATCAGCGGCGATGGCGCCACGCTCTATCACACGGACAGCCTGCTGGGCCTTGTCTATCGTTTCGCCATCGGCCCTGATGGCGAACTCGGCCCGCGTGAGACCTTCCTGCAGTTCCCCGAAGAATGGGGATCGCCGGATGGCATGTGCTGCGACAGCGCGGGCGGCATCTGGATCGCGCATTGGGGTGCGGGCTGCGTCAGCCGCTTCCTGCCCGATGGCACGCGCGAACGCTTTATCGAGCTGCCGGCCAGCCAGATCACCAAATGCGTCTTTGCGGGCGACAAGCTGGACCGCATGTTCGTGACCAGCGCCGCCGATGGCGTGGATGAAGACAACGCCGGCTGCCTGTTCGAGGTGGAGACTGGCTTTACCGGCCTGCCGCCTCACAATTTCGCGGGCTGAACACACGATATTTCGCGCGAGAGGCACGGCACGCGCCGGTGCCCCGCGCCGATCGAAGGGAGAAGGGGATGCAACTCTCAAGCCTGGATCTGGCGATGGTGGGGGCCTATGCCGTCTTCATCTTCGCGCTGGCTCAATTCGTGTCGCGGCGCAAGGCCGGGCACGAAACCGACACCACCGACTATTTCCTCGCCAGCAAGGCGCTGCCATGGTGGGCCATCGGAGCCTCGCTGATCGCAGCCAACATTTCGGCCGAGCAGATCGTGGGCATGGCCGGATCGGGCTATGCCATCGGTCTGGCCATCGCCAGCTATGAATGGATGGCGGCGGCGACCCTGCTGATCGTGGCTAAATTCTTCCTGCCGATCTTCCTCAAGCATGACATCACCACCATGCCCCAGTTTCTGGAGCAGCGCTTCGGGCCCCGCCTGCGCGCGGTGATGGCGGTGTTCTGGCTGGTGCTGTATGTCTTTGTGAACCTCACCTCGATCATCTGGCTGGGCTCGATTGCCGTGGTGCAGGTGGCGGGCGTCAATCAGGATCTGGCGCTGGCCGGGCTGGGGATTTTCGCGCTGCTCTATCAGATCCGTGGCGGTCTCAAGGCCGTGGCGCTGACCGACATCGTGCAGGTCGCGCTGCTGGTGACGGGTGGCCTGATCATCGCCTGGCTGACGCTGGGCAAGATCGGCGGCGGCGATGTGTTCCATGGCTGGCACACGCTGGTCACCAAGGTGCCCGATCATTTCCATATGATCCTGAAATCCGGCGATCCGCATTACAAGGATCTGCCGGGCCTCTCGGTGATCATCGGCGGCATGTGGATTGCCAACATCGCCTATTGGGGCTGCAACCAGTACATCATCCAGCGCGGTCTGGCGGCGAAAAGCCTGCAGGAAGCGCAGCGCGGCATGGTGCTCGCCGGTTTCCTCAAGCTGATCATGCCGGTCATCATCGTGCTGCCGGGCATCGCCGCCGTGCTGCTGGCGCCCGATTTGGGCAAGCCCGATCTGGCCTATCCCACCATGATGCGCATGCTGCCGCCCGGCCTGCTGGGTCTGGTCTTTGCCGCGCTGGTGGCGGCCATCGTCGCCTCCACGGCCAGCAAGATCAACTCGATCGCCACCATCTTCACGCTGGATGTCTATGCCAAATGGTTCGCCCATGGGCATAAGAGCGAGACGCATCTGGTGCGCGTGGGCCGCATTGCGGCCAGCGTTTCCATCGTGATCGCGATCCTGACGGCGCGCCCGCTGCTGGGCAGTCTGGATCAGGCCTTCCAGTATATTCAGGAGTTCTCCGGCTTCGTCACGCCGGGCATCACAGTGATCTTCCTGCTCGGCCTGTTCTGGCCGCGCGCCACCGAGAATGGCGCGCTGATGGGCGCCATCGCCTCGGTGATCCTGAGCATCTTTTTCCGCTTCAGCGGGATCGAGGCGCTGAGCGCAATTCCCTTCATGAACCGCATGCTGATCATCTTCGCGCTGTCGCTGGTGCTGGCGGTGGTGGTGTCACTGGCGCGTCCGGCGGCGGCGGGCTCGAACCGCATCCGGCTGGATACGGTCGATTTCCGCACGACGAAGGGCTTCAATCTGGCGGCGGTGCTGATCCTTGCCGTTCTGGCGATCCTGTATGGAGTGTGGTGGTAAATGGCGCAGGGAGCCTTTCTGGGTGTCGATTGGGGCACCACCAATCGGCGGGTCTATCGTTTCGCCGCCGATGGCGCGATTGAGGCCAGCGAGCGGGACGACAAGGGCCTGCTTTCCGTAGCGCCGGGCACCTTCCCCGCCGAGGCCGCCGCGATCCGCGCGCAATTCGGCGATCTGCCGATGCTCTGCGCGGGGATGGTCGGTTCGGCCAAGGGGTGGGTCAATGTGCCTTATGTTGCCTGCCCGGCAGGAACCGAGGCGCTGGCCGAAGGACTGCATTGGGTCGAGCCGGAGCGCACCGCTATCGTGCCGGGCCTGTCCATTGCCGAGCGCCAGAGCGGCGATGTGATGCGCGGCGAGGAGGTGCAACTGCTGGGCGCGGTGGCGGCCGGTCTGGCGCCTGCCGATGGCCTGCTGTGCCAGCCGGGCACCCATTGCAAATGGGCGCGGATGCGTGGGCAGAGCGTTGCCCATTTCTCCACCAGCATGACGGGCGAAATGTTCGCCTTGCTCAAAGCCCATAGCCTGATCGGCGGCTTCCTTTCGGGCGAGGTCTCCGATGGCCCGGCCTTTCGCAGCGGCGTGGTCGATGGTTTGGACAGCCGCTTGCTGCGCCATCTTTTTGGCGTGCGCGCGGCGGCTCTGCTGGGGCTGCGCGCCGAGGAAGACTGCGCCGCCTATACCAGCGGGCTTTTGATCGGCAGCGACATCGCCAGCCGGGCGCTGGCCAAGGGCGAGGAGGTCTATGTGCTGGCCGATCCCTATCTGGGCGGGCTTTATGCCGCCGCCATCGAGGAAGCGGGCGCGCGCGCCATCGCGGTCGACAGCCATGCCAGCTTCGCCGCCGGAATTTTGCAGATCTGGAAGGAATGCGCATGACGATCACCGCTGATTTCACCGAAGCCATGAGCCGTTGCCCGCTGGTGGCGATCCTGCGCGGCGTGCGCCCTGACGAGATCATCGACATCGCCGACGGTCTGGTCGAAGCCGGTTTCACCATGATCGAGGTGCCGCTCAATTCGCCCGAGCCGCTGGATTCGATTGGCCTGATCGCCAGGCGCTATGACCGCCATGTGCTGATCGGCGCAGGCACCATGCTGAGCGTGGACGACGTGACCAACGTGGCCGAGCGCGGCGGGCGGCTGATGGTTTCGCCCAACAGCAATCCTGTGGTGATCGGCGCGGCGGTGGCGGCGGGCATGGCGGCTTTGCCGGGCTATTTCACGCCGACCGAGGCCTTTGCGGCGCTGGAAGCGGGTGCTCACGGGCTGAAGCTGTTCCCTGCCGAGGGCGCCAGCCCTGCGGTGCTGAAAGCCCAGCGCGCCGTGCTGCCCAAGAGCGTGCCGGTGCTGGCTGTGGGTGGCGTCAGCGTCGGGAACCTTGGCGAGTGGCTGGCGGCGGGGGCTGCCGGGGCCGGGCTGGGCGGTTCGCTCTACAAGCCCGGTGATTCGGCGGCCGTGATCAAGGCGCGGGCTGAGGCCTTTGTCGCGGCGGTGCGCGCGGCTTGATGCAGGCATGGTCTGGGGCAGGCGGTCCGTTCAGTGCGGCGCCTGCTCCAGATGCCGCAACTTGTCGGGGTTGCGGGTAACGTAGATCGCGCGGATCTGGCCGTCCTCGATCTGGAAGGCGGTGGTTTGCAGCAGGCCATCGGGCTCGCGGGTGATGAAGCCGGGCAGGCCATTGACCAGAGCATAGCGGATCAGGCGCGAAGGAGCGGTGCGCAGCCGCGCCAGAGCCGCCTGAGCGCGCAGGAAATCGCGCGCGCCTTCCAGCATGCGCGAGACCGAGGGGCGCTTGCCGCCGCCATCGGAATAGAAGCGCACATCCTCGGCCAGCAGCGCACCCAGTTGCGTGAGATCGCCCTGACTGGAAGCCTCGAAAAAGGCCGAAGCGATGGCCATGCCGCGCTGGCGGTCGAGCGGGAAGCGGGGGCGCTCGGCCCGCACATGCTCGCGGGCGCGGGTGGCGAGTTTACGGCAGGCGGCGGCGTCGCGGTCCAGCACCTGGGCGATCTCGTCGAAGCTTTCGCCGAACAGGTCGTGAAGCAGGAAGGCGGCGCGTTCCAGAGGGGAGAGCCGTTCCAGGGCCAGCAGCAGGGGCAGGGTGACATCCTCATCCACCCAATCGTCCTCCACCACCGGCTCGGGCAGCCATGGGCCGGTGTAGGTTTCGCGCAAAACGCGGGCCGATTTCAGATGATCGAGGCACAGCCGGGTGACGATCCGCCTCAGAAAGGCGCCCGGCGCCTGCACCTGCGCGTGGTCCACGCCGCGCCAGCGCAGAAAGGCGTCTTGCACGATATCCTCCGCATCGGCCATCGAGCCCAGCATGCGATAGGCGACGCGCAGCAGGGCAGGCCGCTGCGCGTCGAAGATCCGGGTTGCTCCTTCCGTCACTGCCAGCCCATTTCCGGCGCATAAACATTGAAGCCCACCGCCAGACGGTTCCAGCCGTTGATGACATTGATCGCCAGCGTCAACTCCACCTGCTCGGCGGGGGTGAAGTGTTCCGCCAGCGCGGCATAAACGGCGTCGGGCGCGCGCTTGGTGGCGATGTCTGTCATATGCTCGGTCCAGTCGAGCGCGGCGCGTTCACGGTCGCTGTAGCAGGGGGCTTCATGCCAGGCGGCCAGCAGATGGAGGCGCTGTTCGGTTTCCCCGGCGCGGCGCGCCTCCGCGGTGTGCATGTTGAGGCAATTGGCGCAGCCGTTGATCTGCGATGAGCGGATCTTCACCAGTTCCAGCAGCGATGGCTCCAGCCCGCAGGCGGCCAGCTTGCGGGACAGGGCATACCAGGCGTTGAACGCCTCGGGCGAGGCTTTGTAGATATCGGCACGGGGGGCCATGAGAACATCCTTTCGTGTTGCAGATGCCGTCATGACGAGATGCCCCGTGCCGAATGTGACATGGCCGGAAAATTTTTCCGAAAAATTGTCCCTCAGGGCTTGGGCGCTGGCAGGCCGTGTTCCTCCAGCATCGGGCCGACCTCGGGATCCTTGCCGTAGAAGGCCTTGAACATCGGCCCGTAATCCTGCGTGTAGCCCCGGCTCAGGATCATGTCGCGGAAGCGCTGGCCGTTGGCGCGGGTCATGCCGCCATGGTCGCGGAACCAGTGATAGGCGTCATGCTCCAGCATCTGGGTCCAGAGATAGGCGTAATAGCCCGCCGAGTACCCATTGGCCCAGATATGCAGGAAATAGCTGGAGCGATAGCGCGGCGGCACATCGGCGATGTCCAGCCCGCTGTGTTCCAGCGCGGTCTTTTCAAAGGCATCGACATCCTGCGTTCCGGCGGAGGCGGGCAGGCTGTGCCAGTCCATATCCAGCATGGCGGCGGCGATCACCTCGCCCAGCGCATAGCCCTGATTGAACTGATTGGCCTTGCGGATCTTCTCCACCAGAGCGGGCGGGATGGCCGCGCCGCTGCGATAGTCTTTGGCGTAATGGGCCAGCACCTCGGGATCGAAGGCCCAGTGCTCGTTGAACTGCGAGGGGAATTCCACCCAGTCACGCGCGGTGTTGGTGCCCGAGACGGTGGGATAGGTCTGATCGGCGAAGAGCCCGTGCAGCGCATGGCCGAATTCATGGAACATCGTCACCACATCGTCGGAGGTGATGAGCGCGGGCTGCCCGGCGGCGGGCTTGGTGAAATTGCCGACATTGTAGACCACCGGCCTGGTCTTTAGCAGTTTCGACTGGCCCACGAAGTTGGACATCCAGGCGCCGCCATTCTTGTTGTCGCGCTTGAAATAGTCGAAATACATCAGGCCCAGCTCGCTGCCGTCCTTGTCATGGACGGTGTAGGCCATCACATCGGGCTGATAGACCGGGATGTCGGTGCGGCGGGTGAAGGTCAGGCCATAGAGCCGGTTGGCGGCATAGAAGACGCCATCCTCCAGCACGCGGTTCAGCTCGAAATAGGGCTTCACCTGATCCTGATCGAGGTCATACTTCGCCTTGCGGATTTCCGCCGCATAATGGTCCCAGTCCCAGGGTTTCAGGTCGAAGTGATCGCCATCCCTGGTGATCTGGGCCTGAATTTCGGCGGCTTCGCGCTTTTGCTCGGGCGCGGTGGCGGCGGCCAGTTGCTGCATGAAGGTCGAGGCGGCCTGAGGCGTCTTGGCCATCTGATCGTAGAGCACATAGGCCGCCCAGTTGGGATAACCCAGCAGTTGCGCCTTTTGCGCGCGCAAGGATGCCAGCTGCTGGATCACCGCGCGGGTGTCATTGGCGTCGCCCTTTTCGGCGCGGGTCCAGCTGTTGGTGAAGAGCGCCTCGCGCGTGGCGCGGTCCTTCAGCCCTTCCAGCGCGGGCTGCTGGGTGGTGTTCTGCAAGGGCAGCAGCCACTGGCCATCCAGCCCGCGCGCCTTGGCATCCTGCGCCGCTGCGGCGATGGCGCCATCATCCAGCCCGGCCAGCTGAGCCTTGTCCTTCACCACCAGCGCCCCGGCCTTGGCGGCGGCGAGCAGCTTCTGCTGATAGCTGGTTTCCAGCCCGGCCAGCTGCGTGTTGAGCGCCTTCAGCTTCACCTGATCGGCAGCGCCAAGCTGAGCGCCCGCATGCACGAAGCTGCGGTAATAGATGGTCAGCACCTGCGTTTGTTCGGCGGTCAGCTTCAGGCTGGCGCGACGCTCCCACAGGGTCTTGATCCGGGCGAACAGTCTGGGATCGAGGTTGATCGCATCCTGATGCTGCGCCAGCTTGGGCGAAACATCGGCCTGCACCTTGTCGAGCACGTCATTGGTGTTGGCCTGCACCACGCCGAAAAACGCCAGATTGACCCGGTCGAGCATCCGGCCAGAGGCTTCCAGTGCGCCGATGGTGTTGTCGAAGGTTGGGGCGGCGGGGTTGTCGGCGATCTTGCGGACCTCGGCCAGATGCCGGGCCATGGCGGTCTCGAAGGCGGGGGCATAATCGCTGTCATGGATCAGGTTGAAGGGCGGGGCCTGAAAGGGCAGCGTGCTGGGGGCATCGAAGGGGTTAGCGGCTGCCAGCGCGGGCGCGGCGAAACCGGCCAGCGCCGCTCCAGCCAACAGAACAGCGGTTCGCAAAGAGAGATGTGCCATAAAGAACAGGCCTTCTGTCTGGATGACAGGGCCGCAGCCTTGTGGCAGGCCCCGATGATGGCGCGATTTGAGCAAAGCCTCTGCGGGAACACAAGGCGTCATGCCGTCATCGCGGTGGAGAAGTGTAATATTCTTCGCCTTGCGCGACAGGAGATTACCCGGGCGGAACATTGTCCGGTGAGGCAGGGAACAGGCGCGATCCGGTTGGAGGATGGAAAGGGGTTTCGTTGAACGACAAGATCAACCGCAAGGCGCTGGCGCTGCTCGTCGCGGGCACCTTCTTTATGGAAAACCTCGACGCCACCGTCATCACCCCCGCCGTGCCCGCCATGGCGAAAAGCTTCGGCACGGCCCCGGTCGATCTCTCGACAGGGATTTCGGCCTATATGCTGGCGCTGGGCGTGTTCATCCCGGTCAGCGGCTGGGCGGCGGAGCGCTTTGGCGCGCGGCGCATCTTTTCCCTCGCCATCGTGATCTTCACCCTGACATCGGTGTTGTGCGGCATGGCGCAGAACCTGCCCGAATTCGTCGCGGCGCGCATCGTGCAGGGTCTGGGCGGGGCGATGATGGTCCCTGTGGGCCGCCTGGTGGTGCTGAAGGAAACGCCCAAGGAGGGGTTGGTGAAGGCCATCGCCGTGCTGACCTGGCCCGCGCTGGTGGCCCCGGTGCTGGGGCCGCCCTTCGGAGGGCTGATCGTCGATCATGGCGACTGGCGCTGGATTTTCTGGCTTAACCTGCCGCTGGGCGTGCTGGCGCTGCTGGGGGCATTGCGGCTGGTGCCCGGGCATCAACCCTCGCAGCGCAGCTTTGACTGGCCGGGCTTTCTGCTGATGGGCGGGGCGCTGTTCTTCCTGATGCTGGTGGCTGAAATCCTCGCCCGGCCTCAACCGGCCTTGCTGGCGGCGGCGGGGGCTCTGGCGGCGGGGCTGGCCTTGCTGGTGCCGGGCGTGCGCCATCTCAAACGCGCCGATCATCCCATGCTGAGCCTCGACGCCATGCAAAAGCCCAGCTTCGCCGTGGTGGTCTGGGGCGGCTCGCTGTTCCGCATGGGGGTGAGCGCGGTGCCTTTCCTGCTGCCGGTGATGTTCCAGATCGGCTTTGGTTACACCTCGTTCCAGTCGGGCAGCCTGCTGATGGCGGTCTTCGCGGGCAATCTGACGATGAAGCCTTTCACCACCGCCGTGATGAAGCGCTTCGGCATGCGGCGCGTGCTGATTGGCAATGGCGCGTTGAACGCCACCTCCATCGCCGCCTGCGCGCTGTTTGCCCCGTCCATGCCGCTGTGGCTGACCTGCGTGATCCTGTTTATCGGCGGGATGACGCGTTCGATGCAGTTCACCGCGCTCAACACCATTGCCTTTGCCGATATTCCCGGTGCCGGCATGGCGGACGCCAACACGCTGTTCTCCACCGCCTTCCAGCTGGCGATGGGCATGGGCGTGTCGCTGGGCGCGGTGGCATGGCAGATCGGCGCGATATGGGGTGGTGGGGGCGCGGACGCCGCCATGCCCTTCCGCATCGCCTTTCTGATGGTGGCGGCGGTGTCGGCGATCGGCCTGCTCGACAGTCTGAAACTGGCGCGCAATGCGGGCAGCAGCGTGCTTGCCGCCCGCGCCTGACGCGGCTTGCGATCCATCACGCAGCCATCGATAAAGGATTGATAAACTGTCGCCCGGCGACAAGATGGCGCCATGACCTTCAAACGCCTCGCCTCCACCGCCCTTCTGCTCTGCACCCTCACCGGCGGTGGGAGGGCGATGGCCGCGCCGGAGCCGCAGGCCTGCACCGCGCTGGCGCAAGGTTTTCTCAAAGGCGCCATCAGCGATCCCGGTCAGGTGCATGCCACGGATCGGGGGTGCCTGTTCAGCGATGTCCAGATCAAGCTGGGCCGCTACCAGAACTGGACGGTGGAGCAGTTGACGATTGAAGGGCTGAACGGCTGGG
This sequence comes from Novosphingobium rosa NBRC 15208, assembly GCF_001598555.1. Classification (GTDB taxonomy): domain Bacteria; phylum Pseudomonadota; class Alphaproteobacteria; order Sphingomonadales; family Sphingomonadaceae; genus Novosphingobium; species Novosphingobium rosa. Next base: position 83,733 of record NZ_BCZE01000001.1, on the reverse strand, counting down.
ACCGCAAGGCCTCACCGCTGCCGCCGCATCTGTTGGTCAGCGCCAAGGGCATCCGCTTTGCGGCGCCGGTCGAGAATTCGCATCTGCGCTATCAGATGCGGCTGACGCAGCGCCCCTTCGATGCGCGGCTCGATGCAGGTTTCGATCCCGCCACCAAGGCGCTGAGCATCCATGAACTGGCGATCGAGAGCCCGTGGATCGGCCATATTGCTCTGGGCATCGATGCCGTCTACCGCGCCGAACAGGATGCCCATGCGGGGCATGATCTGCCCGATCTGCCGGCGCTGCAACTGTCCCACACCAGACTGGTGCTGGACAACAAGACGCTGTTCGAAAGCATGCTGATGCCGACGATCATCGCGCTGGTGCCCGCAGAGCAGGATCCTGCCGAAGTCTTCCCGCGCTGGCAAAAGAAGACCGAGGCCCAGTTGCGCGAACTGCCCACCAGATTGCTGGATGCCGACAGCCGTGAGGCGCTGATCCGCTTTATCCGCGATTTTCCGCACCCCACCGGCCATTTCGCGTTCGATCTGCGCTTTGCCCAGCCCGTCACCCTGGCGGGGCTCAAGGCGGGCAAGGATCATGTCTCCTTCCTCAAGGATACGAAGATCACCGTCACCTACCAGCCGCAGGCCGCGCGGCCGTAGAGCACCGCTCGCCTCGCGGGACAAGGCCCGCTGCCCGAGGACAGCAGGCCTTGTTCGAACGCTTGCGCTTTGGCCCTTACACCTTGGCCCTTACACCTTGGCGAGAGGCGCTTCGCGGCCGACCATCGCCATATTCGCTTCGGTGTAACGATCCCCGGCCACCTCGATCTGCTCGGCGGCGTGGCGGATGGCGTGGAGATCGGCGTCGCCCAGCGTGACCTGCGCGGCGCCGAGATTTTCCTCAAGGCGGTGCAGCTTGGTCGTGCCGGGGATCGGCGCAATATACGGACGCTGCGCCAGCAACCATGCCAGCGCGATCTGCGCCGGGGTGGCGTCCTTCTCCAGCGCCACGCGCCTGAGCAGATCGACCAGCGCCTGATTTTTCTCCATCGCTTCAGGCGCGAAACGCGGGATGCTGTGCCGGAAATCATTGCTTTCCAGCTTGGTGTCCTTGTCCATCGCGCCGGTCAGGAAGCCCTTGCCCAGCGGGCTGTAAGGCACAAAGCCGATGCCCAACTCGTCGCAGGCCTCAAGGATGCCATTGCTCTCCACCGCGCGCCACCACAGCGAATATTCGTTCTGCAGCGCGGCCACGGGCTGCACCGCATGAGCGCGGCGCAAGGTCTGCACGCCCGGCTCGGACATGCCGAAATAGCGCGCCTTGCCCTCCGCGATCAGATCCTTGACGGTGCCCGCCACATCCTCGATCGGCACATTGGGGTCGACACGGTGCTGGTAAAGCAGATCGATGGTCTCGACGCCCAGACGCTTCAGCGAGCCCTCGACAGCCTTGCGGATATGCTTCGGGCGGCTGCTGACGCCGCGGTTCTGGCCGGTCTGCGCATCGATATCGAAGCCGAATTTGGTGGCGATCACCACGGTATCACGCACCGGGCGCAGCGCCTCGCCGACGACATCCTCGTTTTCGAAGGGGCCATAGACTTCGGCGGTGTCGAAGAAGGTCACGCCACGCTCATGCGCCGCGCGGATCAGCGCGACGCCATCCGCCTTGGAGAGCTTGGTGGCATAGCTGAAGCTGATGCCCATGCAGCCAAGGCCAAGAGCGGAAACATGGAGGCCGCTGCGGCCCAGTTCGCGGGTTTGCATAGGGAAATCCTTCTGAATGGTGGGGGTGGTTCCGCTGTCGTGCGGCATGGTCACATCAGCCATGGGCATCGGCCTCGTCGAAGACCTTGCGGATGATCGTCAGCGCCGAGGCGGCGGTGGGCCAGCCTGCATAAAAGGCCAGATGAGTGACCATTTCGATGATCTCGTCGCGGGTCACGCCATTGTCCAGCGCCTTGCCCAGATGGAAGGGCAGCTCGTTGAGGCGATAGTGCGAGATCAGACTGGCCAGGGTGATCATGCTGCGGTCACGCGGCGAGAGGCCCGGGCGCTGCCAGACATCATCGAACAGCACCCTGTCGCTGATCTCGGTGAGGTGAGGGGCCAGATCGCCCCAGGGGGCCCGCATCGGGGCGTTGGTGTCAGCCATGATCGACAGCTCCTTCATGCAGAAGCTTCTAGGCTTAAGCGCGGATCGGCATTAGATCGTATAATCTGCAAACGGTCTTGAACAGGATTCAACAATGGCGCGCGGCAATCTGAATGACCTGTTGGCCTTCCGCGCCGTGGCGACAGAGCGGAGCTTCACCCGCGCGGCGGCGCAGATGGGTGTCTCCACCTCGGCGCTCAGTCATGCGATCCGGGGGCTGGAGGAAAGGCTGGGCATCCGCCTGCTCAACCGCACCACGCGCAAGGTGGTGCCGACCGAGGCGGGCGAGCGCCTGCTGGGCGCCGTGGGCGCGCTTTTCGATGGCGTGGAGGCCGAACTCGCCAGTCTGAGCGCGCTGCGCGACACGCCTTCCGGCATGATCCGCATCACCACCAGCGCGCATGCCGCGCGCACGTTGCTGGAACCGGCGCTGATCCCGCTGCTGGCGCAATATCCAGATCTGAAAGTGGAGTTGAACGTCGACGCCGGTTTCGTGGACATCGTTGCGGAACGGTTCGACGCCGGGGTGCGGCTGGGCGAGACCGTGGCGCAGGATATGATCGCCGTGCCCATCGGGCCCGAGATGCGGATGACCGCCGCCGCCTCGCCCGCCTATCTGGAGCGCCATGCCGCGCCGCTGGTGCCGCATGATCTGGCGCGCCACAATTGCATCAATCTGCGCTTTCCCACCTATGGCGGTCTCTATGCCTGGGAGTTCGAGAAGGACGGGCGGGCGCTCAACGTGCGGGTCGACGGGCAGATGATCGTCAACGATACGGCGCTGGCGCTGCAGGCCGCGATGGACGGGCTGGGCATTGCCTATATCACGCAGGATCAGGTGCAGCCGCTGATCGCGCAGGGCCGCCTTGTGCGCGTGCTGGAGGACTGGTGCCCGCCGTTCCCCGGCTATCACCTCTATTACCCGAGCCGTCGGCAGCATTCCTCCGGCTTTGCGGTGCTGATCGAGGCTTTGCGTTATCGCGCGTAGGTTCAGGGGGTTTTTGCTTCCGCCCAGACCTTGAAGGCCTCGCGCACCCTGGGGCCAAGATCCCGGTCGCGGTTGCGGTTCTTGTAGGGGGATTGGCTGATCTCCAGAATGGGCGCGCCGTTGTGGATGTCTTGCGCCAGCCAGTCGATGTAGGGGCGGCCCTTTTCCGCGAACTGCTGCCGTTCCTCAGCGTTGAGCTCGATCAGCCATGAATAGCCAAAAGCGCTGTGATTGCAGGCTGCATCAAGGAACAGCGCCTCCTCATCTTCAAGCAGGAACCACGCATGGGGCTCGTGATCGACGACCTTCATCCGCGCTTCTTCCCTCCCTGCTGATCCTTGCGTTTAACGGCAGGCCCACAGATTGCGCAAGAACTGCCGAGCGGCCAGAAGGCGGCGAAGGCACTTTGCCCGGGCCACCAGCAAGGAACCCTTTCGATGCCCGCCCCGCTTGGCCCTCAGGCCCGATACCATCAGCGCATGCAACGCGTGCTCGACCATATCGACCGTCATCTCGGCGGCGATCTCGGGCTCGATGCGCTGAGCCGGGTCGCGGCCTTTTCACCGCATCATTTCCACCGGCAGTTCAGCGCGATCTTCGGCATGCCGCTGTATCGCTATGTGCAGTTGGCGCGGATGAAAAGGGCCTCATGGCAACTGGCCTATCGCGGGGAAACGGTGACCGAGATCGCCTTCGATGCCGGTTACGAGGCGCCCGACAGTTTTGCGCGCGCCTTTCGCCAGCGCTTCGGGCAGGCGCCCTCGGATTTTCGCGGGGGGCCGGACTGGTCGGCATGGGCCGAGGCAATGACGCCTCTGGCCCGGGCAAGGAGCAGAATGATGACCCGGACCTTTTCCATGCAAGATGTCACCCTGCGCGAGACGCCAGATGTGCCTGTCGCCATCATGAGCCATCGCGGCGATCCCGTGCTGCTGGGCGAGACGATCCGCCGCTTTATCGCCTGGCGCAAGGCCAGCGGGCTGCGCCCGGCCAGCCATGCGACCTACACGATCTTCCATACCGACCCGGAGGTCAGCGGGCCTGAGGAGTATCGCCTCGATCTGGCCACCGAAATCCGCCGCCCCATGACCGCGCAGGATGAAGGCGTGGTGCCGGGCGTGATCCCCGGTGGTCGCTGCGCGGTGCTGCGGGTGGTGGGCAACAGCGACAATCTGCGCCCGGCGGCGGAATTTCTCTATGGCACATGGCTGCCCGAAAGCGCCGAGGAACTGCGCGACGATCCGCTCTATGCGCAGCGCCTGCGCTTCTTCCCCGACGTGCCCGAGCATGAGGCCATCACGGATCTGTTTCTGCCGTTGAAGTAAGCCTCAGGCCCGGCGGCGATAGAGTTCCGCCGGGCGAAAGGCGGTGTCGGCCTCACGCTCGCCGGTGGGCTCGATCCAGCCGGTATCGAGCAGGCGGCGGCGGAAGGCGGGCTTGTTGAGTTGCACGCCCAGAATGGCCTCATGTACCGCCTGCAGATCGCGCAGGGTGAACAGCGCGGGCAGCAGCGAGAAGGCGAGGGGGCTATAGTCCAGCTTGCCCTTCAACCTGTCATGCGCCAGCGCGATGATGGCGGCATGGTCGAAAGCCAGCGGCTGTGCGATATCGGCCAGCGGCGCCAGCGCCAGATCATCGCGCGTGGCCAGGGCCCGCGCCATCCGCTGCGGCGACACCAGCGCGAAATAGGCCACGCTGACGACCCTCATGCGCGGATCGCGCGCGGGATCGCCGAAGGTATAGAGCTGTTCCAGCCAGACATCCGTGTCATCGGCAAAGCCGCCTTTGTCGGCCAGCACGCGCCTTGCAGCGTCGTCCAGCCCTTCCGTGGGTTGCACGAAACTGCCCGGCAACGCCTGTTTGTTCGCGAAAGGATCGGCAGCGCGCCGTTGCAGCAGCACCGCCAACTGGCCCTCCACCACGCTCATCAGCACCAGATCGACCGTGACGGCCACGGGCGGATAGGCCGAAGGATCATAGGATTGGGCAGTGTTTTCAGGCATGAGGACATCTTATGTGTTGACTGGATATATGTCAAATAAATATAAGGGTCTTGCAGCGATTCGGGGAGTCCGTCTCGCATCACGTTTCGAGGGAGCCTCGGATATGAACGATACCATCGATTTCGGCGTCTTTATCGGTCGCTTTCAGCCGCTGCATATCGGCCATGAGCATGTCATCACCCATGCGCTGGAACGGGTCAATCGCCTGATCGTGCTGGTGGGATCGGCCAATATGGCGCGTGATCCGCGCAACCCCTTCACCTATGCCGAGCGTGAGGCGATGCTGCGCGCCGCCTTCCGCCATGAGGTGGCCGAGGGCCGCCTGATCATCGCCCCGCTCGACGATCACCTCTATTCCGACACCGCCTGGGTGACGCAGGTGCAGCGCACAGTGCGCGCCATCGTGCTGGACCACGGCAACCACCATGGTTTCCAAAGCCATGGCCTCAGCGATTTCCGCGTGGCGCTGGCGGGCTATGGCAAGGATGCCTCGTCCTACTATCTGAAGCTCTTCCCCGAATGGGAAAATCTGCAGATCGACAGCCAGTACGGCACCTTTTCCTCCAGCGATGTGCGCCAGCGCTATTTCCAGCGCATTCCCGATATCGCGGGCTCGATCCTGTCGGGTGGCGTGGCCGAGTTCCTGCGCCATTTCATGCTGGGCGAGACCTTCCGCGCCCTGCTGGAAGAGGCGGAGTTTCTGGCCGCCTATCCCGCGCAATGGGGCAAGGGGCCTTTCGTCACGGCGGACGCGGTGGTGGTGCAATCGGGCCATATCCTGCTGGTCGAGCGGGGCCGCGCGCCCGGCAAGGGCCTGCTGGCCCTGCCCGGCGGCTTCGTGAACCCGGCCGAGCGCATCCGCGACGCCGCGATCCGCGAATTGCGTGAGGAAACCTCGATCGGCGACGGCAAGGGGCAGATCCCCCCCGCCATGCTGGCCAGCTTTATCGAGGACTCGCGCAGCCGCGTCTTCGATGCGCCGAACCGCTCGCTGCGTGGTCGGATCATCACGCACGCCTTTCTCTTCCGCCTGCCCGAACGGCGGAAGCTGTTCAGCGTGAAGGGGGGCGACGATGCCGCCCATGCCCGCTGGTATCGCTTCGGTGACCTCAGCCCGGAGATGCTCTTCGAGGATCACTGGTCGATCATCGAGGAACTGGCGGACCTGTAACCCGCCGCTGACTGCCCAAAATGAAGAGATCTGCCGTGCAGGGGAGTCCTGCGTCCGGCGTCACTGTGAGGAGTTCACATCATGACCAATCTCATCCTGGCCACCGACAGCTACAAGCACAGCCACTTCCTGCAATACCCGCCAGAGGCCCGCGCGATCAGCGCCTATGTCGAGGCGCGGCCCAATGACTTCGCCGATGAGGTGCTGTTCATGGGCCTGCAGCCCTTCCTGATCGACCTCCTGGCCCGCCCGATCACGGCGGACGACATCGACGAGGCCGAGGCCATCTGCACCGCCCATGGCGTGCCCTTCAACCGCGCGGGCTGGCAGATCATCGTCGAGGATCACAAGGGCTTCCTGCCCATCGAGATCCGCGCTCTGCCCGAAGGCATGATGGTGCCCACCGGCGTGCCTCTGGTGCAGGTGGAGACCACCGATCCACGCCTGCCATGGCTCGCCACCTTCGTGGAAACCGCCCTGCTGCGCGCCATCTGGTATCCCACCACGGTCGCCACGCTGAGCTGGCAGTGCCGCCAGATCATCCGCGCCGGGCTGGAACGCACCAGTGATGATGTTGAAGGTCAGCTGCCCTTCAAACTGCACGACTTCGGCGCACGCGGCGTCAGCAGCGCGGAGAGCGCCGCGCTGGGCGGCATGGCCCATCTGGTGAACTTCATGGGCACCGATACGATGGAGGCCCTGCTCGCTGCCCGCCGCTATTATGGCGCGGATATGGCGGGCTTCTCGATCCCGGCCGCCGAGCACAGCACGATCACCAGCTGGGGCCGCGCCCGCGAACAGGATGCCTATGCCAATATGCTCGACGCCTTCGAGGGCGACGGGAGGCTGGTGGCGGTCGTCTCGGACAGCTACGATCTGGATGCGGCCATCGGAGGCATCTGGTGTGGCGCGCTGCATGAAAAGTTGCTGACGCGCAAGGGCACGCTGGTGGTCCGCCCCGACAGCGGCGATCCGGTCGAAACGCCGATCCGTGCGATCAGAACGCTGTGGGAAGCCTTTGGCGGCGCGGTCAACGGCAAGGGCTTTCGGGTTCTTGATCCACATGTGCGCGTCATTCAGGGCGATGGCATGACCATCAAAAGCATCGCCCGCCTGATCGACCGGCTGGTGGAGGAGGGTTTTGCCATCGACAATATCGCTTTCGGCATGGGCGGTGGCCTGCTGCAACAGGTCAATCGAGACACGCTGCGCTTTGCGATGAAGGCCAATGCCATGCGCGATGCCGACGGCGTGTGGAGGGATGTGAACAAGCAGCCCGCCACCGATCTCACCAAGGCCAGCAAGGCGGGTCGTCAGGCGGTGGTGATGCGCGATGGCAAGTTGGTCGCGGCGCGGCTGGATACGTTGGACGCCAGGGAGGATCTGCTGGTGCCGGTGTGGCGCGATGGGCAGATGCTGGTCCGCCACAGCTTTGCCGATCTGCGCGCCAGAGCAGCGGGTGAAGCGGCTCTGCCCGTCGCCCCTGAAACAGCCGCGGCCTGAAGAAAGGATGATCCCATGATGGATCTGCACACCCAAGACCGTGCCCTTGGCGCCCTGCTGGGCCTCGCCACCGGCGATGCGCTGGGCACCACGCTGGAGTTTTCTGTTCGGGACAGCCTGCCGCCGCTCACCGATATTGTCGGCGGCGGGCCGTTCCAGCTTGAGGCAGGGGTCTGGACGGATGACACGTCCATGGCGCTGGCGCTGGCCGACAGTCTGGCGCAGCGCGGCTCGCTCGATCCGGGCGATCTGATGCGGCGCTTTGTCAACTGGTGGCGCTGGGGCGTCTACAGCGCCACGGGCGAGTGCTTCGATATCGGCATGGCCACCCGCAGCGCCCTCGCCGGTTTCGAGGTGGACGGGAACCCCCTCGCCGGTTCGACCGATCCTTTCAGCGCAGGCAATGGCTCGCTGATGCGCCTTGCGCCCGTCGCCATCTGGGGCGTGAAGCATGGCGAACAAGCGATGCGCGACGTCGCCCGCCTGCAAAGCGCAACCACCCACGGCGCCACCGCCTGTCTGGATGCCTGCGAGGGCTATGCGTTGATCCTGCACGCCGCCATTCTGGGCGCTGATTTCGCAACAGCGCTTAAGGCGGCCGAAGGTATCGGCAGCGACCCGATTGCCGCCATCCTCGCCGGAGGATGGCGCGGCAAGGATCGGGCAGCGATCCAGTCGTCAGGTTATGTTGCCCATAGCCTTGAGGCGGCTCTGTGGTGCGTCGATCAAACCGCAACCTATCGCGATGCCGTGCTGCTGGCCGCCAATCTGGGTGACGATGCCGACACCACCGCAGCCATCACCGGCCAATTGGCCGGCGCGCTTTACGGGCAGCAAGGCATCCCTGCGGAATGGCTGGCCACACTGGCTTGGCGGGATCGTATCGCGCAGATGGCGCGGGCTTTGCTCGTGCCCTGAACTTACGCCGCCATCGCCATATGCACCGTATTGCGGCCATCGCGCTTGGCGGCATAGAGCGCGGCATCGGCGCAGGCCAGCAGGGCATCGGGCGTGTCGATAGCGGGCATGGTGGTGGCGCTGACGCCGATGCTGATGCTCACCCGCCCGCCCGGCGCCGGTGTCGCCAAAGCCAGCGCCAGCACGGCGATCCGCATGGTTTCGGCCAGAGTGCGCGCCTCTTCGGCGCTGGCCCCGGGCAGGATCACCACGAATTCCTCGCCGCCATAGCGCGCCACCATATCCGCCGCGCGCGAGGCGCAGCCCGCCAGGGCTTCCGCCACATCGCGCAGCCTCCGGTCGCCTTCCTGATGGCCCAGATGGTCGTTGAGCAGCTTGAAATGGTCGATGTCGATCATCAGTACGCAAAGGCTGGTGCCGCTGCGCGCGGCCCGCGCCCATTCGCTGTGCAAGGCGGCATCGAAGCTGCGGCGGTTGGGCAGGCCGGTCAGATCGTCGATCTGGGAGAGCTGGGCGAGCCTGTCGCGCTCCTCCAGATTGCGCAGATGAGTCAGGGCATTGCGCAGGCCATAGACGATGGTGGCCGTGGCGAAACCGGCCACCGCCCAGCGCGGATGCGAGCCCAGCATGGTCGCCGCCACCACCAGCAGCATCGCGGGCAGCAGCAGCGGGCTGATGGCCTGAGCCAGCCGCTCGCGCTGGCTGGCATCCACGGTCTTGCGCGAAGGCTTGCGTGTCGAGCGCTGTGTCAGGGCGATCAGAAACAGCATCGGCAGATCGATGATCAGGTCAAAAGAGGTGCCGTAATCGGTGTCCTTCTGCCAATGGTCCATATAGGCGGTGGTGAGCAGGTAGACGAAGCCATAGGCCGCCAGGCTACCGAAGAAATCCCGATTGGCCCGCGTATGGCTGGTGGTGAAGCGAAACAGCGCGAACAGCGCGATCAGCCCGTTCTCGATATCGAACATGCGGGTGAGCAATTCGGCGTCCGCCGCGCTGGCCCCGGCCATCGTGGCAAGGCCAAAGGTGTGGACGAAGAACAGCACCCCCAGCGCGGTGGCGATCAGCCCGTCCAGCACCCGCACGGAAAGGCGCTCCGTTTCGGGGCTGGAGGTGGCGAAGACCAGCGGCACGCCATAGAGCACGAAGAACAGCAGGCAGAGGCTGGCATCGCCCTGATAATGGCCCAGCGAAAGGTGAACCGCCGCATTGGCCATCATGCCGCCGGCCCAGATTACCTTTGCCATCGCCAGCATAAGCCAGCCCGAGGCGCCACTGATGCGCGCACGCGCCAGGCAGGCTTTGGCGCCGCTCAGCGCCAGCACCACCACGCAGGCCAGCGAGACGATCGGCGCCATGCTGCCCACAATGTAAGGAACTATACTGTGGAAGAGGACAAGACCCGCGATGGGCAGCCAGAGCGCCAGACTGCCTCCGCGCCGGGCGGCAGCGTCCAGCCTTCCAGATTCGGACACGATCGCCTGCACCACCTGCCTGCCCCCAACATGCGTGCTTTCCATGCCTTGGCTGTGGTTAGGAAAGGATGAAAGCCCAGCGATTGCTGAAAAGTTTTGGCAAAAGCAAGGGTTGCCGGGCGTGGCACGGCCTGTCGTCAGGATTAACCTTTGATGCTGCTCCAAGCGCCCTGGCCTTGCTGTGATGCCAGCAGACGCGCGCCCGGCCCTTCCCTCGACAGCGTATCGCCGGGATTGCGCAAAGGGCAATCCGCCAGCGAAAGGCAGCCGCAGCCGATGCAGCTGTCCAGCTGGTTGCGCAGCTGGATCAGGCTGGTGATGCGCTCATCCAGCATGGCGCGCCATTCGCGGTTGAGCACGTCCCACTGCGCCGAGGTGATCGGCGTGGAGGCATAGCGGTCCATATGCTCCTTGATCAGCGCCAGCGGCAGGCCCGCGCGTTGGGCGACGCGGATGATCGCCACGCGGCGCAGCACGCGGCGTTCATAGCGGCGCTGGTTGCCCTGCGTGCGCCAGCCTTCGATCAGCCCCTTCTTTTCATAGAAATGGATGGTGGAGACCGGCACGCCGCTGCGCCGCGCAACATCGCCGACAGTCAGGGAAGGGTGGTTGTCCGTCATGACGCATCCTGATGCAATATGCAGGTTTGATAGGTTGCCCATACCGGTTCTTCAATCGGAAAATCTCGGTGAAGCAATCGGAAATTCCGATCTTGACCTAAACTTAGGTTAAGGTTGTAAGCAGCGTGTCGGCTCGCTTCCGGCGGGCCTCTCCGCCCGGCGCGGGGGCATCCAGAGGAGCCGACATGATCCTGTTCTATCAACCGTTGAACCCCTACATCTGGCTTCCCCTGCCGGCCTCGCAATCCGAGGCCTCACCTGCCGGCAACGTCGGAACAGCGCAGTGACGGCCATGGTGGAGACGCAAGGCACGCGCAGCCAGGGCTCGGTTCGCGCCATGGCGGTCACAGGTGTGGCGCTGGTCGCGGTGCTGGGCGGATTGCTGGGCTGGCGCACGCTGCGCGGCAAGGGAGAGCAGGGCTGGGCCCCTCAGGCCGTGCAGGTCGCCGCCGTGGAAGTGCTGCCACGTGAAATCCCCGCCGCCATCGAGGCCGTTGGCGCCTTGAGCGCCGTGCACGAGGTGGTGCTGTCGCCCGAAGTGGCGGGTCGCATTTCCGCGATCCATTTTGCTGCCGGGGACCGGGGTGGGCGCGGGCCATCTGCTGCTCCAGCTCTATGCCGGGCCCGAACAGGCTGACCGGCAGGCCGCCGCCGCCAAGGCCGCTTTCGCTCAAGCACAATTCGCGCGCTCGCAGGGGCTGGCGTTGAGCGGCGCGGAATCGCGTGAGTTGCTCGAACAGCGCCGTGCTGACCGGGATGCTGCCCAGGCCGCTCTGGGCCAGATCGAGGCGCGGCTGGTCCAGAAGCAGGTCCGCGCGCCCTTTGCCGGGCAGATCGGCATCCGCCGTGTCAATCTGGGCCAATATCTCAACCCCGGCGATGCGGTGGCGACGCTCACCGCGCTGGATCAGCTTTATGTCGATTTCGCCGTGCCTCAGCAGGAGCTGGCGCGGTTGAAACCCGGCATGCAGGTGACGGTGACCAGCGACGCCTTTCCGGGCCGCAGCTTTACAGCCCGCGTCAATGCCGTTGAGCCCGCCATTGGCAAGGATACGCGCAATGTGACGGTGCAGGCGCAGCTGCCCAATCCCGGCCTTGTTCTGCGCCCCGGCATGTATGTTACCGCCGCTCTGGCCTTGCCGCCGCGTGAAGGGGCGCTGCTGGTGCCCGCCACGGCGATCCAGACCTCGGCGCAGGGCGACAGTGTGATCGCCATTCGTGGCCCCCATCCCAAGGCCGACGGTAGCGCGGAAATCGTGCCGGTGCAGACCGGCGCGCATGTCGGAGAGGCGGTGATCGTCACCGGCGGTTTGCGTGCGGGCGATGTGATCGTGGCCGATGGGCTGCTGCGGGTGCAGCCCGGGGCGCAGGTCAAGGTCGTCAAAACCGTGCCGCAGGGAGGGCGCTGAGATGGCCTTCACCGACCTGTTTATCCGCCGCCCGATCCTTTCCATCGTGGTCAGCCTGTTGATCCTGCTGGTGGGGCTCAGCGCGGTGTTTGCGCTGCAGATCCGGCAATATCCGCGCATGGAAAGCGCCACGATCACCATCGACACATCGCTGCCCGGCGCCACGCAGGATGTGATGCAGGGCTTTGTCACCACGCCGATTTCGCAATCCATCGCCACGGCGGCGGGGATCGAGTACCTCACCTCCACCTCCACGCAGGGCAAGAGCCATATCGCCGCCAAGCTGGTGCTGAACGCCAATGCCGACCGGGCGATGGCCGATATCCTCGCCAAGGTGCAGCAGGTGAAATACCGCCTGCCCAGCGGCGTCACCGATCCGGCCATCGCCAAGATCACCGATGGCGCCTCGGCTGTGCAATATCTGGCCTTCACCAGCGACAGGCTCTCCTCTTCGCAAGTGGCCGATTTCGTGAACCGCGTGGCGCGGCCGCTGATCACCTCTGTGCCGGGCGTGGCCTCGGCCGAGATCAGCGGGGGCGCCCCTCTGGCGATGCGCATCTGGGTCGATCCGGTGAAGCTGGCCGGGCGCGGCATGAGCGCCAGCGACATCGGCAATGCCCTGCGCGCCAACAATGTGCAGGCCGCGCCGGGCCAGCTGAAAGGCGGCAACACCGCGATCAACATCACGGCGGGCACCGATCTGCGCGATGTCGATTCCTTCCGTCAGATGGTGGTGAAAAGCGGCGGCGATGGCGGTATCGTGCGGCTGGGCGATGTCGCCACGGTGGAGCTGGGGGCGCAGAATTACGATGCGCAGGCGCTGTCCTCGGGGCGCAAGGCGGTTAGCGTGGCCATCGCGCCCACGCCGGATGGCAATCCGCTGGACATTGTGGCGGGCGTGAAGGCGCTGATCCCGCAAATGCAGCGCGTGGCGCCTCCGGGCCTCAAGGTCGTCAGCCAGTTCGACACCGCCCATTTCGTGGAAGCCTCCATCGATGAGGTCGGGCATACGCTGATCGAGGCGGTGGCCATCGTCATCGTGGTGATCTTCCTGTTTCTGGGCACTTTCCGCGCGGTGATCATTCCGGTGGTGACCATCCCGCTCTCGCTGCTGGGCACGGCGGCGCTGATGCTGGCTTTCGGCTTCTCGCTCAACCTGCTGACCCTGCTGGCGATGGTGCTGGCGATCGGTCTGGTGGTGGATGACGCCATCGTGGTGGTGGAGAACATCCATCGCCATATCGAGGAAGGCTTGCGGCCTATCGAGGCGGCGCTGAAAGGCGCGCGCGAGATCGTCGGCCCGGTGATCGCCATGACCATCACGCTGGCCGCCGTCTATGCCCCCATCGGGCTGATGGGCGGGCTGACCGGCGCGCTGTTCCGCGAATTCGCCTTTACGCTGGCCGGATCGGTGGTGGTGTCGGGCGTGATTGCGCTCACCCTCTCGCCGATGATGAGCAGCCGGTTGCTGCATGCCAAGATGGGCGAGGGGCGGCTGGAACAGCTGCTGGAAAAGGCCATGCATGGCCTGACCGCCCGCTATGACCGCGTGCTGGGCCGCACCCTGTCGGCGCGCGGCGCGGTGCTGCTGGCGGGCGTGGCGATCATGGGGGCCAGCGTGGTCTTCTTCACCGGCGCGGCGCGTGAACTCGCGCCGCAGGAGGACATGGGCTATGTCTTCGTCCAGACCAAGGCGCCGCAATATGCCAATGTGGACTATACTTCGCGTTACAGCACGCAGGTCGATGCGCTGTTCCGCACCGTGAAGGAGTATGAGAGCAGCTGGTTCGATATGGGCGGCACATTGGGCGCCAACATCGGCTTCGGCGGCATCATCATGGATGACTGGTCGAAACGCCACCGCAGCGCCGACCAGATCCAGGCCGAGATCACCGGCAAGAGCGCCGCTGTCACCGGCGTCTATGCCACGGCCTTTCAGGATAGTCCTCTGCCGGCGGGCAGCGGCGGCCTGCCGGTGCAGATGGTGATCCGCTCCGCCGATGATTTTCCCGAGATCTATCGCACGCTCGAAGCGATCAAGGGCGTGGCCTGGGGCAGCAAGCTTTTCGCCTTTGTCGACACCGATCTGGCCTTCGACAGTCAGGAAGCCCATGTCTCGATCGACCGCGCCAAGGCCGGCGAGCTGGGCGTCTCCATGGAGGAGATCGCCGACACGCTGGCGCTGATGGTGGGCGAGAATTACGTCAACCGCTTCAACTGGCATGACCGGTCCTACGATGTCATCACGCAGGTGCCGCAGGGCAAGCGCCTCACCCCCGACAACCTCGGCGCCTTCTATGTGAAGACGCGCGGCGGCAGTCTGGTGCCTCTCTCCACCGTGGCGAAGATCGAGATCAACCCGCAGCCCAACAAGCTGCCCCAGTTCAACCAGATGAACTCGGCCACCATTTCGGCGGTGCTGGCGCCCGGCGTGACGATGGGTCAGGCAGTGGACTTTCTCAAAGCCCAGCCCCTGCCGCCCGGCATGAGTGTCGACTGGCTGTCGAACAGCCGCCAATATGTGCATGAGGGCAACCAGCTCACCGTCTCTTTCGCCTTCGCGCTGGTGGTGATCTTTCTGGTGCTGGCCGCCCAGTTCGAGAGTTTCCGCGATCCGCTGGTCATTCTGGTGACGGTGCCGCTGGCGATCTCGGGCGCGCTGGTGCCGCTCTATCTGGGGTTCACCACGCTCAACATCTACACGCAGATCGGGCTTGTGACGCTGATCGGGCTGATCTCCAAACATGGCATTCTGATGGTCTCCTTCGCCAATGAGATGCAGCAGAGCCATGGGCTGACCCGCGCCGCGGCGATCCGCCATGCCGCAGCCGTGCGCATGCGCCCGATCCTGATGACCACGGCGGCGATGGTGGCGGGCCTTGTGCCGCTGCTGTTTGCCGGAGGGGCGGGGGCGGCCAGTCGCTTCGCCATCGGCATCGTGGTGGTGATGGGCATGCTGGTGGGCACGCTGTTCACGCTTTTCGTGCTGCCCACGATCTACACGCTGCTGGCGGGCGACCATCGCCGCAAGGACGCCGCCCAACCCACCATGGACGCGCAGGACGGGGAGATGGCCCATGCGTAAGAGCGTTCTCCCGGCGCTTCTCGCCACGCTGCTGGCCACCGCCTGCGCCGTTGGGCCGGATTATCACAAGCCGGTCGCGGCCCTGCCCAAGGGCGGCCAGTTCGTGACCACCGGACAGGGCATCGACCCCGCCGCGCCTCTGCAGGATGACTGGTGGCGGCTATACCGCGATCCGGTGCTGGATGGGCTGATTGCCCGGGCCTTTGCCGCCAACACCGATCTGCGGGTGGCGGCGGCCAATCTGGCCAAGACACGCGCGGTGCTGTCCGAGGCGCGGGCCGGGCGCCTGCCTTCCACCGATCTTTCGGCAGGGGGCGGCTATGGCAACACCGTCAGCTTCGGCGGCGGGCAGGGCGGTTCGGCGCAGATCGGCGAGGGGCAGGGCTTTGGCAATGCCTCGGCCTCGCTCTCATGGGAGGTCGACCTTTTTGGCCGCATCCATCGCGGCATCGAGGCCGCCCGCGCCGATGCGCAGGCCGAAGAAGCCGCGCGCGACGGCGTGCGCGTGCTGGTGGCCGCCGAGGTGACGCGCTCCTATCTGGCCGCCTGCGCGCACGGCCATGCTTTGGCGGTGGCGCAGGAGTCCGCGCAGGTGGCGCAGCAAAATCTCGATCTGGTCACAGCGCGGGAAAAGGCCGGCTCGCTCGCCACTTTCGATGTGGAGCGCGCCGCCGCCGCTGCGGCGACCGCCCGCGCCGCTCTGCCAACTTTCGAGGCGGAGCGGCAGGTGGCCCTGTTCGAACTGGCCGCGCTTCTGGGCCAGACGCCCGATGCTATTCCAAAGGCAGCGCAGGGGTGCGCACTCCCCCCCACCCCCGCCTCTGTGCTGCCGGTCGGTGACGGCGCCGCTCTCCTGCGGCGCCGTCCCGACCTCCGCGAGGCCGAGCGCCGTCTGGCGGCGGATACGGCGCGGATCGGCGTGGCCACGGCGGATCTTTATCCGAAGATCAGTCTGGGCGGCTTTGGCAGCTTTCTGCGCAGTCAATCGGTGCAGGGCAGCAATTCCTTCTCCTATTCGCTAGGCCCGGCGGTGTCCTGGTCCTTCCCCAACATCGCCACGGCGCGCGCAAGGGTGAAGCAGGCCCGGGCGCAGGGTGATGCCGCGCTGGCCAGCTTCGATGGCCATGTGCTGACGGCGCTGAAAGAGGTGGAGCAGGCGCTGACCCGCGTGCAAACCGGGCAAACGCGCCTCGATGAACTGGCCGAGGCGCAGGCGCGCGCCGAAAGGGCATGGCAGCTGGGAGACCGGCGTTACCGCGCCGGATCAATCTCGCTGCTCGATCTGCTGGTGGCGCAGGGGGCGATGCTGGATGCCCGCGCCGCCCATGCCGCCGCCCTGACTCAGCTGTCCTCCGACCGGGTGGACCTGTTCAAGGCGCTGGGCGGCGGCTGGCAGAGGCCATCCTGAAGCCAAACCGGGGGAGGGGCGTTGCGGCAACCTCCCCTACGCGCTCTCAAAAGCTCTTGGCCATGGTGAGGGCCAGCGTGCCGCCCTGCCTTTGCCCGCGCGTTTCGGAACCGTTGTCCACCCCGGCGCGGGTCGGTTGGAAAAAATGGCGCAGGCGGTCGCGCTCGTAACCCAGAATGGCCTTGCCGGTCAGCGTGGTCTTGATGCCATGCAGCGCCGTGGTTTCCAGATAGGCGCCCCAGACCGCGCCATCATGCCAGCGCAGCACCTCGTTGGTGTACCAGGTGGCGCCATGTTCGGGGGCGGTGAAGGTCAGGCCCCAGGAGGATTTGAGCCGGGGTACATCGTGGCGCATTTCGGCGGTGAGGCTGAGCGGTGCGATATCGTCCATCGGGCGCGGCATGCCGGTCAGGGGATCGCGCAGGCGGGAGCCGCGCCATGTCCCGTCCACTGTCAGCCTCGCGCCTTTCAGCAGCGTGCCCAGCGGCAGCGTGCCTTGCGCGGTGACGCCCCATTGCCGCCCGTCGCCGATGATGCCCAATGCCTGATCGCCGCTTGGCAGCACCAGATAGCCCAGCAGGCCCCGATGCCACTGATGCCAGGCCTCCAGCGCCAGAGCGCCGCCCTTGCCCCAGCGATGGTCGATGCGGGCCAGCACGCGGGTGATGCGCGCGGGGCGCAGCCGCGAATTGCCGCCCAGCGACCGTCCGTCCGCCTGATTGACCGAGGCGGCGAAATCCCCGAAATCCAGCTGATCGACCTTGCGCCGCATCCCCACCCGCAGCTGGGTCTCGCCCGAGGGCGACCATACCAGCGCGGCGGAGGGCTTGAGGTAGGACAGGCTCTGCTCGCTGGGCATCTGGCCGGAGACGCGAATGCGCGAGAGTTCCAGCGCGGCGCCCGCCTCCAGACCGAGCTTTTGGGTCAAGGCCAGCGTCAGATTGGCAAAACCCTCGCCGCGCAGTTCCGACACGCGCGTGTCGGCATTGCTCAGCGCCACGGGCACCAGCCCCGATCCCTGATCCTCGGCATAGTCCAGACGGCTGGTCAGCCGGTTTTCGGCCACTTCGAAGCCCAGTTCGGGGCGAAGCGCATGCTCGCCCTCGCGGGTGATGGTGGCGCGGCCCACCAGCTCTACCGGCTTCTGATCCAGCAGGGACAGGCCGCGATAAAGGCCCTCGCGATAGTCCTCGGCGGTGGTGTTATGCTCGATGCGGCCAAGGCCGACCAGCTTGGCGGTCCAGCCCTTGTCCAGCTGGCGCGTCCAGTCGGCGCCCAGTTCGCCGCTGCGGGCGGTTTCGCCATAGATGTTGCTGCGCGTGGCGTCGTTCGAGCCATCCCATGGCGCGGCGGTGACCGCGGTGGCGCGCAGCGAGCGATAGCGGTTGTCATTCAGGCGCAGGTTCACCGTCAGCGTGCCGCCCGCCACCGCGCCTGCGGTGGAGAGCGCCAGATTGACCTCCGGCGCGCTGGCGGAAAGCCGTTCCAGCCGGTGCGAGGTTGGCGTGCCGCTGGCGTCGCGGTTGTGATAAAGATTGGTGGCGGGATAGCGCGTCAGGCTGGTGGAGAGTTCCACGCTGCTCTGCCATCCCGCGATGGCGCGGGCCAGACTGATCCTTCCCGAGGGTGAAACCCGCCCCTCCGCCGTATGGGTAAGCGTGGCCGAAACATTGCCCGATCCCTTGCCGTCGACGCGCAGGATGACATTGGCCACCAGCGTCTGCCCTTGCGCCTGAGCCGCCTCGCTGCCGCGCAGCAGGGTGATGCGCGCCACGCGGCTGGCGGCGATGCGGCGCAGCACCTCGGTCAGGCCGCCGCCTTTGATCGTGGGGCGCTGGCCGTCGATCAGCACATTGCCCGCCGCGCCGCCGAAACCGCGCACGGATGAGCCCTCGGTAAGCAGAAAGCCGGGGGTGCGCGCCAGCATGTCGAGCGCGGTCTGGGGCTGGAAGGGCTGATAGAAGGTGGCGGGGTAGACCGGATCGGGGCCATTGGCGGCCACTGGCGGCGCTGCCTGATGGGTGGCGGGTTGGCGCGTGGCATCCTCCTCGGCAGCGCCGCCGCCGAGCATGGCGAGCAGCATGGGGATGGCGTTCATCGCGGGGGCAACAGCAGCCAGATCGCCAGCGCCAGGGGCAGGGCGGCGATGGTCAGCCCGCGCCATGCTCTGGCGGGCGTGCGGGCGTGGAAGACCGTCATGGCGATGGCGGCGAAGATGATGAAGCTGGCCAGGGTGGCGGCGGTGACCGCCTCGCTGCGCGCCATGCCGCAGCGGGCCAGCACGAGCGAAAGCGCCACCGTCGCCAGCGAGGCCACGCCATAGGCGCCCAGCGTGCCCGCGATGCTGCGCGAGGCCACCGACCAGCGCTGGCGCGCGGTGGCGGAAAAGATCGATTTGGGCATGGGGAGGCCTTTCATCGGCGCAGTCGGGCGAGGATGCGCTCGCGGTTGGTCTGGACGGTGAGGGTGAGGACGGCGCCGACAGAGAGCCAGCCGAACCAGCTGACCGAACCATAGGCCCAGCCCAGACCCAGCCCGGCGATGATGAAGCCGATGGTCAACAGGGCCAAGCCGGTGGCGCGCAGCAATCGGCTGGCGCGCGCAGGCAGCTTGCGTTTCAGGCAGTCCTGCTGGTGGCGCGCCATGGCGGTCAGCAGCAGGGCAAAGCCCAGCAGGCAAGGCAGGGCGGTGAGGAGGTGGGTCATGTGGTTGCCTCCTGTCTGGCGCGTCTGGGGGCGGAGCGGGGCTTGCGCAGGGCAAGTGTGCGCGCGGTGAAGGCGAAGCCTGCGGCCAGCGCCAGCATGGCAAGGTCGAAACCGGCGAAGATCCAGTCTCCGGCGGGCAGGCTCTGGCCAAGGCCGCGCGCGGTGGTCAGGGCGTTGAGCAGGGGCACGGCGGCGAAGAACGCGGCGTTCAGGGTCAGCATTTCGATCCATGCGCGGGCGGCATGGCAGGCAAACGCGCGGACAAAGCTCCAGACCAGCACGCCGCCCCAGACGATAAACAGGCTGTTGATCTCCCATGCCGCGCGGTCGGGCATGTCAACGGGCAGCAGGCGGTTCGCGAGGAAATAGGCTGCGATTCCCCCCGGCGCGCCAAGGATGAAGCCGATGTTGAGCCCCTCGACCAGCCGGAAGCCGAGGTGAGGCCGTGCCGCATCCGGCAGGCGGGCGCGGCGTTTGACGCACCACAGGCACAGGCCGGTTGCCACCATCGCCACGCCGCCAAGGCCCGAAAGCGCCAGCAGCCAGCGCAGTGCATAGCCCGCAAACTCCGCCATATGCAGTTCGATCATCACCCGCCATGTGGCCTGGGCGCCGCCTTTCACAGGGGAAGCGGAGGGCAGCGGTGTTCCGCTGGCCCCATCGAGATAGAGGGTGGGGTGCGCTGGACGGCCCCAGCCACCTGGCTCGGGATAGAGGGTGATGGTGGCCTTGCCGTCGCCGGGATGGTCGATGCCGATATGCGTCGGCATGTCGCCATCCCAGCTCTGCTGCGCCGCCGCGATCATGCGGGCGAGGGGGATTGTCGGGGCTGGCTTGCCGCTGGGCTCGCGTTCGGGCGCGGCGGCGAAGGTGGTTTTGTAAAAGGCCTGCCGGTCGGGGAAATTGGCGGCCAGCGTCCATGGCATCAGCGTGAACAACAAGGTCGCCAGACCGGTGTAGGTGATCATCAGATAGAAGGGCAGCACCAGCACGGCGCTGGCATTATGCGCGTCGAGCCAGCTTCTTTGCCCCTTGCCGAAGCGGAGCATGAAGAAATCGGCGAAGATTTTCTTGTGGGTGACCACGCCGGACAAGATCGCCACCAGCATGGCCAGAGCGGCGATGCTCACCAGCATGCGCGCCCACATCACCGGCATGTAATGCAGGTCGAAATGGAAGCGGTAGAGGAAATAGCCGCCCTTGGTGGCGCGCACCTGCGCTTCCTCTCCGGTGGCGGGGGCGAGGGTCACGCGGTTGCCCTCGCCGCGCTTCTCGCCCTTGATGCGCCATGACAGCTCCAGCCCGCTGCCCCCGCGTGGATCGGGCAGCGAGACGGCTGCGCTGTCCGCCCCTGTCGCGCGGGCTTTCAGCACAGCATCGGCCGCGGCAAGGGCGCGGGGCGAGACGCGCGTTTCGCCCGGCAATTCGGGCCGCATCCAGCCGTCGATCTCATGCTGGAAAAAGGCCGCCGTGCCGAAGACGAAGATCACATAAAGCACCCAGCCCGGCAGCAACCCGACCCATGTGTGCAGCCATGCCATCGACTGGCGGAGACCCTGTTTCGCCTGTGTCATGCGCGCGCTCCCGGCCTGCTCAGAAGCCGTATTTTACGGAGAAGGCGACATTGCGCGGAATGCCCAGCGAATAGGATGTCGCCCAGTAATCGCGCCCGGTGATGTTGGCGATGTTAAGGTCGAAGCGCAGCGGATGCTTTTCCACCTGTGTCTTGAAATGCAGGCCAAGGTCGAAGATTGTATAGCCGGGGATTTTCTGAAGGTTTGCGCTGTCCTTGTACATCGTGCCCGCGTGATAGGCCCCGCCCGTTACGGACAGACCCGGCACCCATGGCAGGCTGTAATCGAGATAGGCTTTCAGCAGCCGGTCGCTGACGCCGGTGGGGCGGGTGCCGATCAGCGTGGGATCGGCGGCCTTGGTGACCTTCAGGTCCATGAAGGTGCCGCCCAGCACGGTTGAGAGGTGCTTCGTCAACTGTCCGGTGGCGGTCAGCTCCAGCCCCTGATGCACCTGCACGCCATCCTGCGTGATGGTGATCTTGCCATCGGGCGTGCGGCCTTCATAGGAATTGGCCTTCTCGATCCGGTAGAGCGCGCCGGTCAGCAGCAATCCGTTGGTGGGGGCATATTTCACGCCCACCTCATATTGCTTGGACAGGAACGGCTTCAGAATCTGCCCCGGATTGCTGTAGGCGGGGTCATTGGGGATGATCGTCCCCTGCTCCAGCCCCTGCATGTAGCTGGCATAGGTGGTGAGGCGCTTGACCGGCTTGAACACCAGCGAGACGGTGGGCGTATAGGCCGTCTTGTCATAGGCCGAGGAGGTCACGCCGGTGGCCGTGTAATTCTTCGCGTTGATCGTGGTGCGGTTCAGGCCGACCAGCGCGCCCAGCTTGCTGGTGAACTGGATATCGTCGCCAAGGATGATGTTGGCATTGGTGGTGTAGCTGGATTTGTAGGTGCCGCCCCAAGCGGTGGCGTTCAGCGCGGAGGGCATGGCCCAGTTCATCAGATCGTCGGGATTGGTGAAAGCGGGCGAGGCGGTCGCGCTGACCGAACTGGTCAGGTGCCTGACCACGCGCAGGCTGTCGCCCGAAGCGCCCAGCGTCAGATGATGGTTGATCCCGAAAGTCTGGAAGCTGCTGTCGAGATAGGCATAGGCTCCCATCGCAAAATTCCACGATGGCGCGCTGCGTGAAGGCCAGCCGTTCACATAGCCGCTGTCGGCATAATAGGCGGGATAGATATTGATCGATTCCGACTGGTCGCGCTTGTAGAGATAGGCGGCGCGCAGGCTGAATGTATCGTCCAGCTTCCATTTCACATTGGCGCCGATGCGGTCGGTCTTGGTCTGGTTGTAGGTCCAGCTGGGGGTGTAGGTCTTGCTGTTGTCCAGCGCGGGTATCCAGTGGTTGAGCGCGCCAAAGCTGGTGTTGGCATAGGCGTAAAAGCGGGAGTCGATCCCCTGCAGCCGGTAATAGGTATGGGCGCCTTCCACCTGCACCAGCAGATTGGGGGCCGCATTCCAGTCGATGGCGCCGCTGATCAGGGTGCGCGCCAGATTCTGGTTCTTTTTGGAGGTCTTGCCATCCTGCCACGAGACATTCAGGCGATAGGCCAGCACGCCGTTCCTGTCGATGCGATTGCCCAGATCGACATGGGCGAACCACTGCTGCCCGCCATAATTGCCGCCGGTGATGTCCGCGGTGCGGCTGTAGGTGGGGCGCTTCAGCACATAATTGGCGACGCCCCCCGGATTGCCCGCGCCATACATGAAGCCGGAGAGGCCATTCATGACCTCCACCCGCTCCAGTTCCTCGGTGGCGATGCCCGTCAGGGTGGAGGACAGGCGCAGGCCATCGACGATGCCCTTCTGGGAGTCGAAGCCGCGGATCGTCACATAGGGCGTGCCATAGACGGTGGAGGGCGCGGAATTCTGCACCACCGGGTTCATCTTGAAGATCTGGTCCATGTCCGAAGCGACCATGTTCTCGATCATCTGATGCGAGGTGACATTGATCGAATAGGGCGTGTCGATGATCGCCTTGGCGCCCCATGGGCCGCTGCTGGCGGCGGCATCGATCTGCTCATTATGGCCCAGCACCAGAATGGGGGTGCCGCGCTTGATGGCCTCTTCATCGGCATCGGATTCCGCTGTGTCGCTCTCCGCGCTGGCCAGCTTGACCGGAGCCGTTTCCTCGATGCGCAATGTGTCGAGCGTCATCGCGCCGGTGGTGGCAGGCAAAAGGGTCATGGCATCCGGCCCGCTGCTGCGCGCGACCAGCCCCGTGCCCGAGAGCAGCTGCGAGAGCGCATCGCGCGAGGACATCTGCCCGCTCAGCCCGGCGGTGGTGCGGCCCCGCGTCAGGGCGGCGTCATAGTTGAGCTGCAGGCCGCTCTGCTGGGCGAAGCGGTTGAGCGCATCGCTCAGCGCGCCAGCCGGAATGGCGTAGACATGGGTGGCGCCCACGCTCTGGGCGGCGGCGGCCGTCACGAAAAGCGTGACGGCACCACCCAGCGCGGACCCCGCAAGCAGCGCTGTCGCCAGCAGGCGCGCGGCCTTGCGGCCATTCCCGGTCATCTCATTCATTGTAACCCCCATCGTCGTCCATGACGCATCGCTATTTTGCTGTTGCGACGCATTCTTGTCATGGAAGACGGAGCGGGAATGAAAATGACGACCAGCGTGTCGAAATTTTTTAAAAATTCAGCGATGCAGGATGATGATGCGGTCCGAGAGGCGGAAAGCGCGAAGGTTCAGGCTGTGCCGGATGTTCTCCACGGCGGCGAGCGGATGGTCCAGATCATAGACACCGCTGACGCGCTGATCCGCCGCCGGGCCGGTCACCGTCAGATAGCCGTGGCGATAGCGGGCGATCTCGGCCAGAACCTCGCCGAGCGGGCGGTCCACAATCACCAGCCGGCCACCCGTCCATGCGGTGGCGCCCTGGGCGGCGGCGGTCACAGGCCCCAAAGTGGTGGCCGCGAAGCGCGCCTGCTGCCCTTCGCCGACCACTTCGGACCGGCCAGCGCCCGCAACGGCGACATGATGCTCCGTCACCACGATCTCGGCCTGATCGTCATGCCGGCGCACGGCGAAGGCGGTCCCCAATGCGGTGGCGCTGCCCCCGGCGGCCTCGACGGTGAAGGGGTGGGCGCGATCCGGCGCCACAGTGAACAGCGCCCCGCCTTTGAGCAGCCGGATGCGCCGCTGGTCTGCGGAGAAATCGACCGCGATGGCCGAGCCGCTGTCCAGAAGAACGTGTGAACCATCGGCCAGCGCGATGCTGCGCCTTTCGCCAAGGCCGGTGCTGTAATCGGCACGCAGCAAGGTGGGCCAATCCTCCAGCGTGCCCAGCAGCATCAGCGCCAGAGAGGCCGCGATAGCGCCACCGGCCCAGCGGCGGCGCGGTCTGCGGGCCGGTTCGCGCGCCTCGATCGCGGGCAGGGATGGCATAGCGTCGGCGGGGCCGACCTCCAGCGCATGCCACAGGCCTTCCAGCCGCGCCAAGCCGTCCCGATGCGCCGGATCGGTCAGCCATGCCTGAAATGCCGCTTGCTCCTCGGGCGTGAGCGGGGCGCCATCGCGGCGGATGATCCAGTCGGCGGCCTGCCGGGCAATGGCTGCGGGGAGGGGGGGCTGGTTGTCGTTCAGATCAGCACCAGCACTCAACCGCGCGCCCCAGATATCTCGAGATCCGCAGACATCTGAGGATTTCGGGCTCCTAACAGAACTCTGCCCGTCGCCAAAGAAAAATCACGGAAGCCCGGGGCGGCGCAACAACGCCCATCATTGGCTATTGGCGGCCTGATCCGAAGCCTCATGAGCTTGTTCAGCGAGCGCTTGCTGTTCTCTGGCTTCGTTTTTCTTCTTCTTGTCCTGATCGTAATGCCATTTGATCGAGAAGAACATGCCCGTGAAGAGGATGATAGCCTTGAAGGTGATGAAGACGACCGGAACCCATTCCATCGCTATGTCCTGACACTGTCTATCGTGAACCGCGCAAACAACGCGCTGCCCGAGTTTGAAGTCTGCCGGATGTGATGCATCCGGCCGGGGTGAATTGCGTCAGACCAAACTGACCTTGCGCGGCGCCTGAGGGCTGATCAGCGCGGATAAAAGGTTGAGGCCACGTCGCAACTGCTCTCTCCCGATCGTGCCCCCGATCGAAACCCGCATGGCAATGGGGCCGGGCATAGACCTGTCCGCTGCAAAAGCGTCTCCCGGAAGAGCGGGCAGGCCATGCTGGCGCAGCGCATCGCAGAGGTTGCGCGGATCGAGGTCATCCGGAACGCTCACCCAAAGATGGTAGCCGTAATCCTGCGCGCGGAACGATGCAGGGGCGAGGCATTCTCGCACCATGGCCTGCCGGAGGCGCGCTTCCGACCGCACCTCATCGATCAGCGACTGAAAGACCCCGGTGTGAACCCATTCGGTCACCACCGCAGCATTGAGCGGGGGGGCCATAATGGCGGTTTCATGCATATCGGCGGCCAGCCGCCAGGCTCCCGCGACGTTGGGCGCCCGCAACCACGCGACACGCAGGCCGGGGGTCAACGCCTTCGAGACGCTGGCGATATACCAGCTGTTGTCCGGCGCGAAGGAGGCAATTGGCGGAAGCGGCTGTTCCGGCAGCCATCCGTAGGCATCGTCTTCGATCAGCAGGAGATGGTGCTTTTGGGCAACCTCCGCAATCGCCTTCCTGCGGTCGGTCGGCATGGTGATCGTGGTCGGGTTGTCATTCGTGGGGACGAGATACACGCCTTTCACACTGCTGCCTGCACAGGCATGGCTGAGCGCATCGGGGATCATGCCATCGGCATCGGCGGCGATGGGCAGCAAAATCACGCCAAACCGGGAGGCCAGCGCCAGCAACCCGGGATAGACCTGCGCGCCCACGGCAAGCATATCGCCCGCCTTGAACTCGGCGCTGAAGATGGCATGGAGCGCGTTTTGCCCACCGGCGGCCACCAGCACGGTATCTTCCGAACAGGGCACGCCGCGCGCCGCCAACAGATCCGCCCCGGCCTTGCGCGCGGAAGGCGCGCCTCCGCTGCGCTGATACTGGAACGGCAGCGTGCCGCTCTCCGGCCTGAGCAGAAGGCTCGCGCATTCGCGAAAGGCCATCGCCAGTGTCCCGCCGAAACCTTCTGGCGGGGCGTTCATCACGGTATCGCCGGAATCGCTCGCCAAAACCGGCGGCTGCGCGGTTGGTCTGGTCCGAACGAAGCTGCCACGGCGTCCGCTGCCTTCAATCAGGCCAAGGCGTTGTGCTTCGCCATAGGCCCTTGTCACTGTCGTCAAATCCAGCCCCAGCGTTTCGGCCAGCGATCTTTGTGGGGGCAGGCGATCACCTGGCGCAAGGATCCCGGTCTCGATGTCGCGGGACAGGGCTTGGGCGATCGCGAGATATTTCGGCCCTTTTGCCGCGCGAATGTCAGGGTTCCAGTCTTGCATCGTGACGTTCCAACCAGCTTTGTCTGTATTTTGTCAGGATCATCAGTCCCGATGATTGAAAGCGGGGCGACCCGCAAGAACATTTCTCGCCATCTCGCCGCCATCATGAAGCGCCAGCGCGCCGCCCGGCGTCATGTCATCCCAGAAGCCGGGATCTGCGTATTGGCTCAGGGCTGCCTCATAGCGGTGGCGTTGCGCGGCATCCTGCTCCAGCAAGGCCGTTGCGGCTTTGATCTCCGGAAAATCCTCCGCCTGGCCCGTCCGGATCATGCCGGACAGATCGGGCCGGTTGATCGCATCATACATGTCCGCAACAAGGCGCGCGGCCAGGTTCAGGCTTTTGGGCGCGCTCATGTCAGTCGTCCTTGCCTTCAGCCCGGGCATGCAATTCAGCCCAGAGTTTCTCGGTCCCGGCCTCCTGCGCGTGATTGACATACTGGGAAGCGACCAGCCAGCCCTTGATATAGGACAGGGGCAAAACGCATCCGAGGATCACCAGCGGGAAGGACGTGATCAGATGCACCCAATAGGGTGGATCGAACACCACCTGAAGCCACACCACGAAAAACGAGAGCGGGAAGGCCACGATGCAGAGCGAGAAGAAAGCCGGTCCATCATCGGGCGCCGCGAAGTTGTAATTCAGGCCGCAATGCGGGCAGCGGGTTTGCAGCTTCAGCCATTTTCTGAACATGGATGCCTGCCCGCATTTCGGGCAAAGGCCTCTCAATCCGCAGCGGAAAATCCATTTCCCTTTGCTTTCAAGGGCGTCTTTGTTCTGCATCGACTCAAACCTTGGCGGGGTGGTTGATTCTGTCTGCCCTGTAGACCCATGATTGCATGCATGCAATACGCCATGCAATTCGTGATAATTTTATTATGTATGGATTAAGATCCATGCAGAATGAGAGGCCAGGGCCTTGGAAAGCTCAGGCTACCAGCCAAGGCATAGCGGCCATACCTTGGCGCCACGCAGGATGTATTCTACATTGAGGACTTATTGTTCACATTGTGGAATCTCCATGATAGGGTTGCCGATACAACACGAAAACATTGGGAAGGACATGCCGATGCGCCGCGCCACCAGGATGCTTGCCGCTGCGATGGGTCTTCAGCTTGCGTTTGCGGGAGCCGCGATGGCGCAGCGGGCCTCGACTGTCGTGACCTCTCCGCGTCAGAGCTACAATCTCGATGGCGATTGGCAGATGCATGTCGGCGACGATCCCGCCTTCTCCGCCGGCGTGTTCGGCGCTGGCGCGTGGTCTGCGGTCAGCCTCCCTCGGGCCTTCAACGAGGATCAGGCTTTTGCGGTGGACGGGCACAACCATGCCGAGGGGATCATCTGGTACCGCAAATCCTTCACTCTTCCCGCCGATGCGCCTGCCGGGCACGCCTTTCTGGAATTTCAGGGCGTGCGGCAAGCCGCTGATGTCTGGGTCAACGGCAAGAAGGTGGGGCTCAGCGAGAATGGCGTGATGGCCTTCGGCGTGGATATCACCGATGCCCTCAGCCCCGGCGAGAATGTGATCGCCGTCAGGGTCGACAACCACTGGGACTATCGCGAGCGGGCAACGGACACCAAATTCCAGTGGGAAGACAAGAATTTCTACGCCAATTTCGGCGGCATCAACAAGGTGGTCCGGCTCCATCTGACGGGACCGGTCTACCAGACCTTGCCGCTTTACAGCACGCTGGGCACCAGCGGCAGCTATGTCTGGGCCGATGGTTTCGATCTGCCGCATGGCGCCGCAACGGTGCATGCCGAAGCCGAGGTGCGCAATGCCGGGAAGGCGCCGCTGGGCGTTCGTTACGCCGTGGTTGTCCGCGATCTTGATGGCAGGGAGGTCGCTCGCTTTCAGGGGGAACGGCAGACGGTCGCGGCGGGCGCCACGGCAACCCTTCATGCCCGGCATCGCCTGTCCGGCCTGCATTTCTGGAGCTGGGGCTATGGCTATCTCTACACGGTCACCGGCCTGCTGAGCGACGATGCGGGCAAGGTGATCGATGCCGTCGATATCCGTACCGGGTTCCGCGCCACGCAATTCGGCCAAGGCGTGCTGCGGCTCAATGGCCGGGTGCTTCAGCTCAAAGGCTATGCCCAGCGCTCGACCGACGAATGGCCTGCCCTTGGCACCGATGTGCCGCCATGGATGAGCGATGTCTCGAACAGCTTGATCACCGGCAGCAACGGCAATCTGGTGCGCTGGATGCATGTCACCCCGGCCAGGCAGACCATCGAATCCGCCGATCGCGTCGGTCTGATCGAGGCGATGCCTGCCGGTGATGCCGAAGGCGATCCCACCGGCCGACGCTGGGATCAGCGCGTGGCGGTGATGCGCGATGCCATCATCTATAACCGCAACAATCCCTCGATCCTGTTCTATGAAAGCGGCAATCACGGCATCACGGAGGCCCATATGGCCGAGATGATGGCGCTCAAGCAACGCTGGGATCCGCATGGCGGCCGCGCCATCGGCGCACGCGAGATGCTGGGCAGCACCACGGCCGGCTATGGCGGCGAGATGCTCTACATCAACAAGAGCGCCGGCAAACCGCTCTGGGCGATGGAATATTCGCGCGACGAGGCCGCCCGCGCCTATCAGGATGACTGGACCCCGCCCTTCCACAAGGATGCGCCCGACTACAACCGCAACGTCGAAAGCATGGCGGTGGAGGATGTACGCCGCTGGTGGGACTATTATCAGCAGCGGCCCGGTGGCGGCGACCGGGTCAGCGCGGGCGGCGTGAAGATCGGCTTCACCGATTCCAATTCACATTTTCGGGGCGACAACAACTACCGCCGCTCCGGCGTGGTCGATGCGCTGCGGCTGCCGAAGGATCCGTGGTATGTCCATCAGGCGATGTGGGATGGCTGGGTGGAAGCGGGTGGCCATCATGTCCATATTCTGGGCCATTGGACCTATGCGCCGGGCACGGTGAAGCCGGTCTATGTCGTGGCCAATGCGCGGGAGGTCGAACTTTTCCTCAATGGCCGCTCGCTGGGCCGGGGCGAGCCGGAGAGCGGTTTCCTCTTCACCTTCAGGGACGTGCATTTCGCGCCGGGCGATCTGCGGGCGGTCGCCACTTTCGGCGATGGCAGCAAGGCCGAGCAGGTGTTGACCACCGCAGGCGCTCCGGCGGCGCTCCGGTTGACGCCGCACACCGGCCCGAAAGGTCTGCTGGCCGATGGTTCCGACGTGATGATGGTCGATGTCGAGGTCGTCGATGCCAGGGGGCAGCGCGTGCCGACGGCGTTCAACACGATCGATTTCAGGCTCGATGGCCCCGCGGAATGGCGCGGGGGCATGGCTCAGGGGGATTCTTCAGGCAGGCCGCGCCCCACGCAGGCGGTGATGGCGCCCAGCTATGCGGGCACCACCAGCTTTGCCGGAACGGCGCGCGATGAGGATAATTTCATCCTTTCCAGGCGCTTGCCTGTCGAACTGGGCGTGAACCGCGTGCTGATCCGCTCGACCCGTCAGGCCGGGGATATCCATCTCACGGCGACGGCGGGCGGTCTGAAAAGCGCATCCATCGATGCTCACAGCGTTACGGTGCCGTCCAACGGCGGGCTTTCCACGATGTTCCCGGAAGATGCGCAGCCCTCCGACCTGTCGCGTGGGCCCACGCCGACCGGCGATGCCGTGGTGCCCCGCTTCGTCACGCTGCACCCGGTCGAGATCACCGCCGGATCGAACCAGCTGGATGCATCCAAAAGCCATGACGACAATGAGGCTACGAGCTGGAGCAGCGACGGCAAACCCGAGAATGCATGGATCGAGTATCGCTTCGCCAGCCCCGAAAGCGTGGCGCAACTGTCGTTGCGGCTGACCGGATGGCGCATCCGCAGCTATCCGATCCGGGTGACGTTGGATGACAAGGTCATCTTCGCGGGTGCAACGCCCAAGTCGCTGGGCTATGTGAACCTGCCCATGGCCCCGGCCAAAGGCACGCGCCTGCGCATTGCGCTGACCGCCGCCGCCACCGATCGCGATGCCTTCGGCAAGATCGTCGAGGTGAAAAACGACAAGGTGGCCGCCAGCGTCGGGGCCGACACCGTGCCTGCGGGCTGGCGCCTCAGTCTGGTCGAAGCGGATCTGTTGGGGCCCGTTGGACAGTAAGGAGCCGGCCATGGCATGGCGGGCTCCTTGCGGTTCCGGGTCAGGGCCGGGGCCGGGGAGCGGCGTTTGAAACCACCTCCTGCCCCGCTTCCCAGACGGAGCGGATATGGGTGGTGTCGGTGATGTTGCGCGCGGGATCGCCCGCCACGACCAGCAGATCGGCGCGCTTGCCTGGCGCGATCATTCCGCGATCCGTCAGATCGAGCAGCGCCGCCGCATCGCGCGTCGCCACGGTGATCGCCTGCAGCGGGGTGAGGCCCGCTTGCACCATCAGCACCAGTTCGCGTTGTTCGGCGATGCCGGGGATGCGCAGCGGCGTCGCGCCGGAATCCGTGCCGAAACCGATCTTCACCCCGGCGCGATAGAGGGTGAGCAGATTGCTCTTGTTGATCGCCAGCGAGGCTTGGTTCATCGCCAGCGCCTTGGGATCGAGCGCCTTGGCCTGCCAGGCCGGATCGGCCAGTTGCGTGGCCAGAGCAGGCTGCAACGCGCCCCGGAAAAAGCCCGATTTCAGCCATTCCGGATGTTGGGCATAGATGTAGAAGCTCTCGTCGAGCCCCAGCGTCGGGATGTACCATGTGCCGCGCCGCTTCATCAGGGCGATCAGATCGGCATCGACCAGCTCGTCACGCACGCCATGGGCCAGCACATCGGCCCCGGCTTCCACCAGCTTGCGGGCATCCTCTCGGTAATAGACATGGGCGGCCACGCGCAGGCCCTTGGCATGGGCTTCCTCGATCACCGCCTTGTAGATCTCCGGCTTCATCCTGGCCGGGACCGCGTGATGGAAATCATCGACCCACACCTTGATAAAGCTGGGGTGGCGGGCCGCGGTTTCATCCACATCGGCGCGCGCTTCCTCCACCGTGGTGGGGCGATAGAGCTGGTCGGCGGCGGCGGTCATGGTCGGAGCGCCTTCCGGCACGCCAATGCCCCGATCGGCGCCGAAAAAGTCGGCCCCGCCCAGCGATCCGGCATGGGCCTGCGGCTGCATTTCGTAGAACAGCGGCGCGTTCAGCCCCAGCGAGGTGATGGTCGTCACGCCATAGCGCTGCCACTGTTTCAGCTCGCGCACAGCATTGTCGCGGGTGTAGTTTTGCGGGCCGCTGGTGGCGCCATCGGTATAGGCCAGATGCGAATGGTCGGAGATCAGGCCGGGCAGCACGGTCTGGCCGGTCAGGTCGATCACGCGGGCGGCCTTGGGCAGCGTCACCCGGGCATCGGGGCCCACGGCACGGATCCTGTGCTGCTCGATCAGGATGGTCTGGGCGGCTTTGGGCGCGCCGCCGTTGCCATCGATCACGCGGGCATGGCGCAGAGCAACGATTTGGCCGGCCGGTTGGGCCTGGGCGATCGAGACGCTCAGCAGGGCGCCCAGCGAAGCGGAAGCAGCAAGGCGGAGGAGGGTTCTCATGGATGATCCATTCTGTAAGGCGGCTGTGTCAGGAGGATGTGGGCCCTGATCGTTACCGAGGAAACCGCGACCAAGGCCCTTATCGGCTTAATATTCCGGCTTTTGCTCTGGCTGATCCCGCGATGGATGTCATCGCCGGAGTCGCGAAAAGCCTTGCCGGTGTGGATGGGGGCCGGCCAGCTCGACCAGCCGTTCCTTGCGGCGGCCGGCGCTGCTGTCCGAGGCCCCGCATGCCGGACGGCATTCGTCCCTTCATCAGAACCGCACGTTCAGCTGCGTGCGTATCCCGTTGTATTCAAAGCGCGGCCCCGTCAGGAACCGGTTGTGGACAGGGTTGAGCTGCAGCCATGCATTGTATCGAGCCCGATCAGCCCCTCGATGGCGTTGAGGCGGAAGACATCGACACCGGCGCGGAACAGGCTTTCGATCACCACGGCCGACGTGCTGGCCGGTCCGAGCGTTTCGGCGGAGGAGGGACCGATCAGGGTTGCGGCGTTCATGGCTTAACCTATCAGAATAGCGCGGAAATCATTGACATTGGTGCGCGTGGGCCCGGTGATCACCAGATCGCCCAGCGGCGCGAAGAAGCTGTAGCTGTCGTGAGCTGCAAGGAAGGCATGGGGATCAAGCCCCGCCTGCCGGGCGCGCTCCAGCGTATCGGGGGTGACGATGGCCCCGGCGGCATCGTCGCTGCCGTCGATGCCATCGGTGTCGCAGGCGATGGACCAGATGTTCGCCGCGCCTTTCAGCGCCAGCGCCATGGAGAGTTGCAATTCGGTGTTGCGTCCACCCTTGCCCGCTGGCCCTTTGCCGATGGAGACGGTGGTCTCCCCGCCCGAGAGCAGCACGGCAGGCGCGCTCGCCGGAAAGCCATGGCGGGCCACGCCCAGGGCGATGCCGGAGAGGACAATGCCTGCCTCCCGCGCCTCACCCTCGATGGCGTCGCCCAGAATGATCGGGTGGATGCCGATCCGGCTGGCCAGTTCGGCGGCATGGCGCAGCGACAGAGCCGGCGCGGCGATGATGCGAATGTCTTCGGGGATCGCACCGGGCTTGGGCGTTTCCTCACCGTGCTCCAGAGCCGCCAGCGCCGCTGTCGGCAGCTGGATGTCATAGCGCCTGAGAATGGCCTGAACGTCGGCCAGCGTGCTGGTGTCACCCACGGTCGGGCCCGAGGCGATGGAGCCCGGATCGTCGCCTGGAATGTCCGAGATCAGCAGCGAGACCACCCGCGCCGGATGCGCCGCCGCCGCCAGCCTGCCGCCCTTGATGGCGGAGAGATGCTTGCGCACGGCATTCATCTCCTCGATGGTGGCGCCGCTGTGGAGCAGCAGGCGATTGACGGCCTGCTTGTCCTCCAGCGTCATGCCCTTGGCGGGCGCGGCCAGCAGCGCGGAGCCGCCGCCCGAGATCAGCGCCAGAACCAGATCGTCGGGCCCAAGGCCCTGCACGGCGGCGAGGATGCGATGCGCGGCATCCATGCTGCGCTGATCCGGCACGGGGTGCGAGGCTTCGAGAATCTCGATCCGCCCGGCGGGCACGGCATAACCATCACGGGTCACCACCACGCCGGAAACATCGACATCGGGCCATGCCGTATCGACGGCGGCGGCCATCGCCGCCGAGGCCTTGCCAGCCCCCACCACCACGCAGCGCCCCCGCGGCTTTTCCGGCAGATGGCCGACGACCGCCTGCGCGGGCGCAGCGCTTTCCACGGCGGCATCGAACATGCGGCGGAGCACATGGCGGGCATGGGTGTCGGTGAAGGCTGGCTGGGTCATGTTACGCGTTGGCTCCATGGATCGCGCCGATGACGGCGGCGGTCACATCCTTGGTGGTGGCGCCGCCGCCCACGTCCGGCGTCAGCACACCATCGGCGCAGACCTGCTCGACTGCAACCATCAGGCGCTTGGCGGCATCGGGTTCGCCGAGATGTTCGAGCATCTGCGCGGCGGTCCAGAAGGTGGCGACCGGGTTGGCGATGCCCTTGCCGGTGATATCGAAGGCCGAACCGTGGATCGGTTCGAACATCGAGGGGAAGCGGCGTTCAGGGTCGATGTTCCCGGTGGGGGCCACGCCCAGCGAACCGGCCAGCGCGCCCGCCAGATCCGAGAGGATATCGGCATGCAGATTGGTGGCGACGATGGTGTCGAGGCTCTGGGGGTGAAGCGTCATGCGCACGGTCATGGCGTCGACCAGCATCTTGTCCCAGGTGACGTCCGGGAAGTCCCTGGCCACTTCGGCGGCGATCTCGTCCCACATCACCATGCCGTGGCGCTGGGCGTTCGACTTGGTGACGACGGTCAGCAGCTTGCGGGGGCGCGACTGGGCCAGCTTGAAGGCATAGCGCATGATGCGGGCCACGCCGGTGCGGGTGAAGACCGAGACCTCCATGCCCACTTCCTCCGGAAGGCCGCGGTGCGCCCGGCCGCCGACGCCCGAATATTCGCCTTCCGAGTTCTCACGCACGATCACCCAGTCCAGATCGCCGGGGCCGACGCCGGCCAGCGGCGAGGTGATGCCGGGCAGGATCTTGGTGGGGCGCACGTTGGCATACTGGTCGAAGCCTTGGCAGATCGGCAGGCGCAGGCCCCAGAGGGTGATGTGATCGGGCACATCGGGCGCGCCCACGGCGCCGAAATAGATGGCGTCGAAGGGCTTGAGCTGATCGGGCCCGTCCTTGGGCATCATCTCGCCGTGCTTCTTGTAGTAGTCCGAGCCCCAGTCGAAGGTGGTGACCTCGAAATTCAGGTCGCCGTCGCGCTCGGCCAGAGCCTTCAGGACGTCGAGACCGGCTTCGATCACTTCGGGGCCGATGCCGTCGGCGGGAATCGCCGCGATCTTGTAGCTACGCATGACGTTATCTCCAGAACAAAAGGTTGATCAGTGGGATGGCTGAGCGGAGGTCAGGGTTTTCTGATGACGGGCCAGCAGCAGAACCAGCAGGGCCGAGAGCAGGAGGAAGGCGCCCACGACGCAGAGCCCCTGTCCGTATCCGCCGCTGCGCTCCTTGAGCCAGCCAATGGCGACCGGGCCGACAAAGCCGCCCAGATTGCCGATGGAATTGATCGCCGCCACGCCTGCCGCGGCGGTGGGGCCGCTCAGGAACTGGCCGGGCATGGCCCACATCGGCGCCTTGGCGCAGGAGATGCCGATGTTGATGACGACGAGGGCGAACACCACCGCCACCAGCGTTCCGGCGAAGGCTGCTCCGGCAAGGCCCGCGGCGGCTAGCAGGCAGGGCAGACCACATGCCAGACCCGCTCTCCGCTGCGGTCCGAATGGCGGGCCCAGGCCACCATCGCCACCATCGAGATCCCGGCGGGAATGGCGTTCACAAAGCCGGTGGCCAGCGAAGAGAGGCCAAAGGCGCGGATGATCAGCGGCGACCACAGGCCCAGCGTGTAAAGCCCCGCCGAGGTGCCGAAATAGATCAGCGCCAGCGCGATCACCCTGATATCCGCCAGAGCCGCAAGTGGATTGTGCGAGGCGTGGCGCGGTGTGGCAGGCTTTTCGGCCTCCATGGTGGCGACCAGCCAGTCGCGTTCGGCCTCAGGCAGCCAGGAGGCCTGTTCGGGGCGGTCGGTGAGGTAGAAGAAGGTCGCCACGCCCAGCATCACGGCGGGCACGGCCTCGATCAGGAACATCCATTGCCAGCCGCGCAGGCCCAGCAGGCCGTGCATTTCCAGCAAAAGGCCGGACAAGGGCGAGCCCAGCGCGGTGGAGAGCGGTGCGGCGGCCATAAACAGCGCCATCACCGAGGCGCGATAACGTGCGGGGAACCAGCAGGTGAGATAGAGGATGATGCCGGGGAAGAAGCCTGCCTCGGCCACGCCCAGCACGAAGCGAAGAACGTAGAAGCTATGCTCACCCCGAACGAAGGCCATGGCGCCCGAGATCAGGCCCCAGGTCACCATGACCCGTGCGATCCAGATCCGTGCGCCGATCTTGTGAAGAATGAGATTGGAGGGAACCTCGAACAGGAAATAGCCGATGAAAAAGATCCCCGCTCCAATGCCAAAGGCATAAGAGCTGATTCCAAGGTCACGATTCATCGAAAATGCGGCGAATCCGATGTTGACGCGGTCGAGAAACGATACGAAGTACAGAATAATGACGAAGGGAGCGATGCGCCATGAAATGCGCATGATTGCGCGCTTTTCGATATCGATATCCACGACACGTCCTCTTCCAGATCATTTTTGGATTTTTTCTTGACGTTGCTTGTCTTGAAGCGACATTAGCGACCGCAGGGATTGCATTGCAATCCTCATCCAATTATATACTTAAATTGAATAATCGGCGGAGGCGGGCGTGGAGTTGCGGCAATTGCGCTGCTTTATCGAGGCAGCTGAAACACTCCATTTCGGGAAAGCCGCACAGCATATGGAGATTCTCCCGGCCGTGCTGGGACGCCAGATCCAGACGCTGGAAGAGGAAATGCGTGCGGCCCTGTTCCGGCGTTCCACCCGCAGCGTGGCGCTGACCGACGCGGGCAAGACGCTCTTGCCGCTGGCGCGCAAACTCATCGCGCAGGCCGACGAGATGGTGGAAACCATGCGCCATCATGCCAAGAAGCAAGGGCGCATCATCCGCATCGGGGCCATCGACAGCGCCTCGATGGGGCTCATCCCGGCGCTGATCAACGATCTGCATCAGCTTCATCCGGATATCGAAGTCGCGCTTGTCGAGGGCAAGAGCACGCGTCTGCTTCCCAAGCTCATCGCCGGGTCCATCGATCTGGCTGTCATTCGCCCGCCAGCGCGCAACGATCCACGCGTGGTCATGGAGCCGTTGTTGGAGGAGCGCCCGGTCCTTGCCGTGCCGGCCCATCATCCTCTTGCGACGGCTGAATCGGTTGCCATGGCCGATCTTGCCGGCGTGCCCATGATCCTGCCGGGCAGACGTGCGCGGCCGCATAGCCACGATCTGACCGTCAAGCTCTTCGAAGTGGCCGGTGTTGCCCTGTCGGTGGCGCAGGAGGCAGAGGAAAAACACACGATCCTGCGCCTGGTCTCGGCGGGCATCGGCGCGGCCATCGTTCAGCGCTGGAGCGCCAAGGGCGGGCATGAGGATGTTGTGTTCCGCCAGCTGACCGATGTGGAGGAGATCGCTCTGCTGCCATTGAGCGCGGCCTGGCTCCGCGCCGTGCCGGACGTGCTGCGCGATCAGGTTATCGATACGCTTCGGGAGAAATTGGCTGACTATCGCGCCAGTTGCTAGCAAACGGTACGACTGTGCCCGGTTCAAGGTGATCCGAGGGGCATTTGCCCTGCCGCGTGTCATCAGCCTGAATTCGAGGCGGCCATCCACTGACGGCTGGACACTTCTATATCAGAAGTGATATACTAATTCGAAGCTGAAAAATTCGGCATAGCTGGACCTTGGGAGAGGCCGATGAACAGAGCACACGGCGGCAGGTTTGCGCCGCGAACGATATCCGCAAAACATCGGGTGGCATGCACCTGCTCTGACGCAGCGGCCATTTGCATGGGCATTCCGGCGATAACCATCCTGCTGGTCGGACTATGGTGGGCGGGCATTCTTTGACCGTCGGTTGCATGGCGAGGGAGCGCCAGTCTCCTGCTGGCGGCGCCCTTCGCTCAAGCCTTTCTGTTCAGGCGCGGCATATCATCAGATGGCCCCCGCCTGTGCCTGCTCCTTCGCATAGGCTGCCGCGCGGGCGGTGAGGGCCATATAGGTCAGCGAGGGATTCTGGCAGGCGCTGGACGACATTTGCGCACCATCGGTGACGAAGAGATTGGCGATGCCATGCGCCTGACTGTGCCCGTTCAGCACGCTGGTCGCCGGATCGAAACCCATCCGCGCCCCGCCCATTTCATGGATCGCGGTGCCGCCCGGCCCGGGCGTGTCCGATCCGAACAACACCTGGCCCCCGGCATGGGTCAGCATTTCGGTGGCGCAGGCATGGGCCTCGGCCACGGCGGCATGCTCCTCCTTGCCGAAAGCGAAGGCGATGTTCAGCAGCGGCAGGCCGTTGGCGTCGGTGCGGGTGCGGTCCAGGGTCAGGCGGTTGCCGGGGCGTGGCAGGCATTCAGCGAAAGAGACCAGCACCATCCGCCATGGGCCCACCTGACGCAACGCCTCCTTGAACTGCGCGCCCGTGCCTGCCTCGCGTTTGCCGCGGCTCCAGCCTGATTGCAGCGCGCCGCCCTGAAAGGAGAAACCGCGCGTATGGCCCACGCCATCCAGCCGCTCCATATTGCGGAAGCGCGGGATGATGATGCCGGTCGGGCGGTTGCCGAAAGAGGTGTGCAGTTCAAAGCCCGGCATCACCGCCAGAGCCCCCATGGTGTTGGCATGATCCATGATATGGGTGCCCAGCACGCCCGAGCCATTGGCCAGCCCATGCGGCATCGCCTCGCTCGCGGAATTGAGCAGCAGATGCACCGAATTGAACGCGCCCGCGTTCAGGAACACCATACGCGCGGTGGCGCTGCCCCGGCTGCGGTCTTTTGTGTCCAGCCAGCGCACGCCGGTGACGCGCTTCGTGACCGGATCGTAATCGACCTTTTCGACCACCTTGTCGGTCAGCACGGTCAGTCGCCCGGTTTTCATCGCGGCGGGCAGCGTGCTGGATTGGGTGGAGAAATAAGCGCCGAAGGAGCAGCCCCGAGCGCAGATCGAGCGATACTGGCAGGGATTGCGCCCCTCATCCGGCTTGCCTTGCGTGAGATTGGCGGTGCGGCCGATGGTCAACACGCGTTCGGGCCATTTCGCGCGGATCTTGTCACGCAGCGCCACCTCCACCGCATTGAGCGCCATAGGCGGCTGGAACTGCCCATCGGGCAATTGCGCCAGCCCCTCACGCGCGCCGGAGACGCCGATAAAGCTTTCGACATGATCGTACCATGGCGCCAGATCGGCATAGCGGATCGGCCAGTCGGTGCCATGGCCGTCACGCTTGTTGGCGCCGAAATCATAGTCCGACCAGCGATAGGCTTGTCGGCCCCATGTCAGCGAACGCCCGCCCAGCTGATAGGAGCGGAACCAGGTGAAGGCTGTTTCCGCTTCCGTGGCGTAGGGATTCTCGCGGTCATTGACGAAATGATCCTGCGTGAATTCGGTGAAATGGCGGTTGAGGCGCTGCACCGGATAGTCGCCGGCATAGAGGTCCGGGTCGCCTTCGCCGCGAAAGGGCATATCCCACGGTGCTTTCGTTTCCCGGCTGTAGTCGCCATGTTCGATGGCGCGGCCGCGCTCGATCATCAGCACCTTGAAACCGGCCTCGGTCAGTTCCTTGGCGGCCCAGCCTCCGGTGATGCCCGAACCGACCACGATGGCGTCGAATTGGTGTGTCATGGTGCTATCCGAAATCCACCGCGGTCCAGTCGCTGGACCAGGCGCGGTCATGGGAGGAAAAGGGCAGGTCGGCGTCATAGCGGCCCGGGATCAGGGCGTAGCGCAGCTCCTGCGCGCCGCCGATCTGGCTGGTGTAATAGCCGGTGAGGATCAGGCCCTTGATCGCCCGCCACGGGCTTAGGACAGCGGGCGGCGGGCCATCGGGAAAGGCCTGATGGTCGAGCGCGGCCAGCATTTCCGCGCGGCGGGTAGGGCTCAGCGCCAGCCAGTCGCCATTGCCGCGCCGGTCCAGTTCGGTTTCCAGCCAATGCGTGTGGCGCAGGCTGCCGTTGGCGCGAAGCGGCAGGTCGGTGCCTGGATGGCTGAACGGCTCGCCCGTGCCCTCCATGCCATGGGCCAGCGCAAAGATCAGGAAATCGCCGACGCCCGCATCCCCGGCGCCTGGCGTATCGCTGCGGGGGATGACCAACTGGCTGACCTCGCGCAGCATCCGGCGCAGGCGCGGTGTGGGCCGGTCATCGGGCGAAAGGTCGGTAAGGCGGATCGCCGCGACCGGCAGGCCCACCGCCAGCGCGAACAGCGCCGCGCCGCCCAGAACATCGCGGCGCTTCCAGAGGGAGGGGTCATGATCGGCCATCGCACATGCTTTCGCTGTAAGGCTGGATGCCGGAGCCTGCCCCGCAGCAGGCCCCGGCGCGCGGCATCAGAATTCGAAGCCCAGACGTGCGCCGAAGGTGCGCGGCGGGCCGAACTGCCAGCTGTAGATGTTGGCCTGACCCGAAATCACCGTGTTGGCGGCATAGGTCAAAGAGCGATAGTTCTCCAGATTGCGGACATAGGCCTGAACACTGTAGGCCTTGTTGCGCGGCTTGTATTCGATGCTCAGATCGGTCTGCGTGTGGCCGATCTGATAGCTGTCATGATAATTGTAGAAGTCGAGATAATAGCCGCTCTTGTAACGCTCGAAGACAGAGGCGGTCACGGTGGCGCCATTACCCAGATGGAAGGCGTGGTCGTAACCCAGCGTCAGCACATAGTCGGGTGACTGCGGCAGATGATTGCCCGCAAGATTGATGGTGGGGTTCTGCGTGCCATCCTGATTGTAGTAATTCACGCTGGCGGTGAACTGCGTGTAGCGTCCATGCGTCCAGTTGGCCGAAAGCGTCAGCGTATCGTCGGAGGTCGGGCGCAGATTGGCCTCGGCCTCGAGGCCATAGATGCGGGCGCGACCGGCATTGAAGGTCTGCGCGCCGATCACCGGATTGAGCAGCACATCGTTTTGCAGATCCTTGTAATCGTAATAGAAACCCGCGACATTGAACGTATGCTGGCCGCGATCGCCCAGCTTCAGCTTGGCGCCACCTTCATAGGCGGTGTTGTTTTCTGGCCGGAACGTGTTGCCCGAACCGTCGAAACCGCCCGCCTTGTACCCGGTCGAGACCTTGGCATAGACCAGCGTGCGCGTGTTGGGCTTGTAATTGATCCCGGCCAGCCAAGTCGCCTTGCTGCCCGCATAGTGCAGCGGCACATCGCTGTAGCCGATCTGCGATGCCAGGGGCGCCAGATTGATCGGCCCGGTGTTGTAGGCGCCGGTTCCGCCCGCAAAGGCATAGTAGAAGGGATTGAAGGCGCGGAAGGTGGCGTTGCGCACATCATGCGTATAGCGCCCGCCCGCCACCACGGTCAGCTGTTCGGTCACCGGCACTTCGAGCTGGCCGAAGCCCGAGATGCTCTGCGTGTCTGTGGGATGCTGGAAGTAATTGATGTAGGAGCCGTTCTGGCCGATGTAAGCGGAATAAAGTCCGCCATTGGTCCATTGCTTCTCCCGGAAGTAAAAAGCGCCCGCCTGCCATGTCACGCCACTGGTGATGCCGTTGAAGCGCAATTCATGGCTCTGGGTTTTGACCGTCTCGCCGAAATGGGTGAAGACGTAATTGGGGGCCAGGGTCAGCACATTGGAATCGCGGGTATAGCGATAGCCACCGGTGTAGGTGACGGTGAAGGGGCCCGCGTCATAAGCGATGCGTCCGCGTTCCGCCGTGGAATATTGGTGCAGCCAACCCGATCCCTGCGCCGGCGAATTGTAGCTCTGGCGGTTGATGGCGACCAGCGCATGGGTGTTCTGAGGCACGCAGGCCGGAGCGCCCGAGACCGTTCCCGCCGAAGCCCAGCCATTGCCGCAGCCGCTGGCGCCCGGATTGTTGGCCGCGCTGGTCATGTCGCCTCCGGCCTGTGAAGCGGGGATGAGGTTCTGTTCGACATATTCCACCGCCCCATCGATGGTCAGCCCCTGCAGGGGGCGCAGGCGCAGGCTGATGCGGCCGCCGCCGGTGTTATCGTCGTCGCTGCGCTGGGTGTTGACCGGCGTATAGGCGGCGGTGGGGCTGGAGGGCGTGTTGGGGTGATAGGAATAGCCGTCATGGCTGCGGTAGAAACCGGCGAAGCGGATGCCGCCGATGCCCGCCAGCGGCACATCCAGACCGCCATCGACGATCACTTGATTGTAATTGCCATAGGTGACCGAACCATTGGCGGCAAAGTGGTCGCCGGGCTTGCGGGTGATGAAGTTCACCGCGCCGCCGGTGGAGTTGCGGCCATAGAGCGTGCCCTGAGGGCCGCGCAGCACCTCGACGCGATCGAGATCGAAGATCGCGGCATTGAGGATCGTCGGGCGGTTGATGTATTCGCCATCGATGTTGACGGCGATCGACTGGTCCTGCGCTTCATTGTTCGACAGCGTGCCGACGCCGCGCACGGTCACGCGGGTGTTGTTCGTGTCATTGGTGATGTTGAGCGCAGGGGACACCTTCTGGATCGATGTGAAATCCGTTACCCCCTTCGACACCAGCGCGGCGCCGGAGACCACCGAGATGGCAATCGGCACGTTCTGGACG
This sequence comes from Novosphingobium rosa NBRC 15208, assembly GCF_001598555.1. Classification (GTDB taxonomy): domain Bacteria; phylum Pseudomonadota; class Alphaproteobacteria; order Sphingomonadales; family Sphingomonadaceae; genus Novosphingobium; species Novosphingobium rosa. The sequence continues at coordinate 41,585 of NZ_BCZE01000001.1, read as the reverse complement.
TTTTCCTTGCGGTTCTGGGCGGTCACGATGATTTCATGGTCATCGGCGGTGGTGTCTTTCGCCGTCTGGGCATAGGCTGTTGTGGCCAGCAGGCTGACACCTGCCGAAAAAAGCCAAGCGGTTCCCTTGCGCATCGTCCTGATCCTCCCCAATTTGCATTTTTATAGAATTGCCGTTTTAGTATTGGTGATTCGGTTCAACTGTCAAGGCGCAAGCTCGGCCTGCAAAAAAATATGGCCTGCGGTACGGGCGGGATAACCGTGACCCTTTCTTATCGATATGGTTTTTCGTCTTATTTTAAATTGCAAAAGCTCCATCGTTCGTGGCGCTTTTCCGGCATGATATGAGCGTGCCGCAAAAATGGCTTGACGGTTCGATCCGCGCATCTCTATCTCTAAATCATAACCATCGTTCCAATAAATGTGCCACCCCTGCCGCGCTCGTCATGATCTGATGAGGCGCAAGCCATGGCGTGAGCGCGAGAGGAGAGAGCCGTGCAACTGTCCCCCTGTATCGAATGGATTTTCGCCGATGAGCATGAGGGGCTGCCAGACCGCATCCGCGCTGCCCGCGCTGCTGGCTACAGGCAGGTTGAGTTCCATTTGTGGCGCGACAAGGATATCGAGGGCATTGCCAAGGCGTTGGCCGAAACGGGCGTGACGCTCACCGGTTTCTGCGCCGATCCGCGCCGCAGCCTGGTCGATCCGGCGCAGCACGCCGAGCTGTTCGCGGCCGTGGCCGACAGCCTTGTCACCGCGCGCAAGCTCGGCAAGGCGCCGATGATCGTGGCATCGGGCTTCAACCGCGAAGGCATCAGCACGAAGGAGCATTTCGATCACGCCGTCACGGCGCTCAAGCGCATTGCCGCGATGGCCGAGGATGCTGGCGTGATGGCCCTGCTCGAACCGCTCAACGACCGGATCGACCATCCCGGCATGTATCTGGTCAGCACCACGCTGGGCCTCGATCTGATCGAGGCAGTGGGCAGCCCGAACCTGCGCCTGCTCTACGATGCCTATCACTCGGCGGTGATGGGGGAAGATGCGCGTGACGTGTTGCAAGGGCGCATCCATCTGGTTCACCATGTGCAACTGGCCGATAGGCCGGGCCGCAATGAGCCGGGCACAGGCGATCTCGATCTGGCGGGGCTTTGCGCCACGCTGAAGGATCTGGGCTATCAGGGCGGTTTCGGCCTGGAATACCGCCCCACGCAACCGGCGCTGGCCTCACTGGCGCAGGCGCGCGCCGCGCTGAACGCCTGACCGTCTGCGCATGACCGGGCCAAAGGGCGCGCATCCGATGCGCCGGGCCCATTTCCGGGAGAGCATCATCATGGCCGAGCGCCGCCTGACCCTGTTCGAGAAATTCAGCTATGGCATGGGTGATTTCGCCTTCAGCCTGCCCTGGAATATGGTGGGGGCGTTCCTGCTCTTCTACTACACCGATGTGGCGCTGCTGCCTGCCGCGGCGGTGGGAACGCTGTTCCTGCTGGCGCGGCTGTTCGATGCGGTGGTGGATATCGGCGTGGGGATCTGGGTGGACCGCACGCGCAGCCGCTGGGGGCGCACGCGGCCCTTCTTCCTCTACGCGGGCCTGCCTTTCGCGGCGCTGATGGTGCTGACCTTCTGGGTGCCTGCCGGCCTGTCGGTGGATGCAAGGCTGGTCTGGGCCTTTATCACCTTCAACCTGCTGGGGCTGCTGTTCTCACTGGGCAGCGTGCCGCTGGCCGCGCTGCTGCCGATGATGACCGCACGCACCGACGAGCGTCTGCAGCTTTCCAGCTGGCGCGCCGGGGCGACCGCGCTTTCGGTGATCCTGGCCACGGCCTTCGCCATGCCGCTGGTGCAGGCTTTGGGCGCAGGCAACCCGCGCATGGGCTTTGCCGCATTGGCCGGGGTCTTTGCGGTGATCTCGCTGATGTTCTCGCTCAACCTGTTCCGCACCTGCCGCGAGGTGCATTATGACCCGACCCCCGCCACCGGAGCGATCCTGCCCGCCGTGGGGCGCATGCTGCGCAACCGGGCCTGGCTGGTGACCTTCGCGGTCGCTTCGCTGAATTTCGTGCGCTTTGGCGCGGTGCTGTCGAACACACCGTTTTTCGCGCTGGAGGTGTTGCATGCGCCCTGGGCGATTTCGGTGCTGCTGCCCTCGGTCTCGGGCACGTTGCTGCTGGGGGCGGTGATTGCCCCGCCGATCCTCAAGCTGACGGGTATTCGCCGGGGCTGGCTGGGTTCGATCGCCGTGGCGCTGGCGCTCTATGCGCTGTTGCCGGGGCTGGAGGGGCAGCCTGCGCTGTTCGTGGCGGTCTTCGTCGGCTCATCGCTGGCGATCAGCGTGACGACCACCTCGATCTTCATGATGGCCGCCGATTGCGTCGACTATCATGAATGGCGTTTTGGCGTGCGCGGCGAGGGCCTGCTGTCCTCGGGCATTTCGCTGGCGACCAAGGTGGGCATGGCGCTGGGCACGGCGGGAGTGGCCTACACGCTGGGCATGGCGGGCTATCATTCCGGCGAGATGTCTCAGGGCGTCCATCAGGCGATCCGCTGGTCCTATTATATCTGGCCTGCCGTGGTGCTGATCGCTCAGGCCGCAGCCATCCTGTTCTGGCCGATGGACGGCGATCATGCCCGCATCCGCTCCGATATCGCCGCGCGGACCGCTGCTCAGGGGGCGTGACACAAGCTATAAACAAAGGAGAGGCAGTGATGTTCAAAGCTGGGAATGGCGTGCTGGCGGGTGCCGGCGCAGCGCTGATCGCATGGGCCGTGCCGGGCGCGGCGCAGGTCATCGTTCACCCCGATTATCGCCCGCCCGAAACGGTGCAGCGGGTGGCGATCCCCGTCGACCCTTCGGAAAAGCGCCTGAAAGTGCTGATCATCACTGGCTGGAACAGCTATGAGCATGACTGGACCGGGGTGAACAATCTGCTGCGCAAGCAGTTGCAGGACACCGGCCGCTTCGATGTGCGGGTGATCGAGGACTTCGATCACGGCAATCTCGAGATGCTCAAGGGTTACGATGTCGTGCTGCTCAACTATTCCAGCCGTTGGGTCTACAATGATCCTGCCGAGCATCGCTGGTCGCCCGGGGCGGAAAGGGCGCTGTTCGACTATGTGAAGCAGGGCGGCGGGCTGGTCGCCTATCATTCCTCCTTCACCTTCGGCTACAACTGGCCGGAGTATCGCCGTCTGGTCGGCGCCGTGATGGAGCCGGGGCAGAGCCGCCGCTCGCCCCCGGGTGGCTTCCCGGTCCATATTGTCGATCGCACGCATCCGATCACGCTGGGCATGCGCGAGTATATCTGGACCTACAACGACGATATGTACACCAATATGGTGCAGGATCCCGAGGCGCATATCCATGTGCTGGCGACAGCGCATGATGCCTCAGCCGCCTATAAGCCCGAACTCGCCGGGCCGAAATATCCTGTCGCTGCCTATACGCCCGACAAGCTGGCCAAGATGAAGGGGCTGGACGCCGACCATCCGCAGGTGTGGACCGCCGATTACGGCAAGGGTCGCGTCTTTTCGATCACGCTGGGCCATGATGAGGTCGGGCTGGGCTTTGCCGGCTTGAAGACGCTGATGGCGCGCGGCACCGAATGGGCGGCTACGGGCAAGGTGACCTTGCCGGTCGAGGAGGATGCCAGGGCCTATCCCACGAAGTGAGGTGTGAGGGGCGCCCGGCGTGGCGCCCCTTTGCAGGTTCAGTGCTGGTTGGCCAGTTCATCGGCGGCGGCTTTGGCGCAGGCCTCGTCGGCCTCGCCATTGGCCGCGCCACCCACGCCGATGGCGCCCACCAATTGCCCGTCGACCCGCAGTGGCAGGCCTCCGGCCATGAAGAGCATGTCGCCATGGAGGGCTTTGAGGAGATCGGTGTAGGTGGGCGCGACCTTGGCCGCCTCGACAAGGCCTGCGGTGGGGAAGCCGACCAGCGCGGCGGACATCGCCTTGCGACGGGCGGATTCGACACCGATCGACGAGACGCCGTCGCTCGCCACCAGCAGTCGTGTTTCGCCCGACGCATCGGTGATCGCCACCGCCACCTGTGCGCCATGGCTCAGGCAGGCGGCGCGGGCGGTGGCGGCCAGATGCAGGGCGAGATCTGCGGAAAGCGCTGGCGGGCGCAGGATGGCCGCCGGGCGGGATGGGGCAGCCTGAGCCGTGCTGGCGGCCAGAAGCGCCGTCAACGCGAAAAGTTTGCAGGTCATGGCGGGCGTCCTCTTTTATGGTGAGATAAATTAATACAATGGTTTTAATCATGTCAACGCGAAGACCCTCTGAGAACAGGCGTTTCGCTGGGGATTGGAGAAAAATCTCTCATCTCCTCGAAAAAGATGGGCTTGACGACCGTTCCATTTTTAGGAATCATTGTTCTAATAAAGACAGTCTCAGTCGGGGGAGAGAGCCTGCGCCGCTGGCAGCATCCAGCGGAGAACCATCCCCGAACATCAACCGACAGCCAGGTGAATGGCATGACCAGTCAGATCAAACGGGGCGTGAGCCTCTATTCCTATCAGAACGAGACATTTCAGGGCAAAATGACCCTTGAAGATGCCGTGCGAACCAGTGCCGAACTGGGCGCCTGTGGCATCGAGATCATCGGTGAGCAGACCTTCTGGGGCTGGCCCGAGGTGGGCGTGGCGCAGGCCGATATCGATCATTGGCACGCACTGATGGCGAAATATGGCACGACCCCGGTCAGCCATGACTTCATGCTGGATTACAAGCGCTACAAGGGTCGCGAGATGCCCTTTGGTGAACAGGTAGCCAGCGTGAAGAAGGATGTCGATTTCGGCGCCGCGCTGGGCATGAAATACATACGCGCATTGGTCTCGATTGCGCCTGAAGTCCTGGTGGCCGCTGCCCCCTATGCCGAGGAAAAGGGCATCAAGATCCTGATCGAGGTGCATGCTCCGCTGCATTTCGATCACCCCTGGATCATTCGCCATGCCGAGGCTTTCGAGAAATCCGGCTCGGACGCGCTGGGCTTCCTGCCCGATATGGGCATGTTCCTCTTCGGCTTCCCGCCGGTGTGGAAGGAAAAGTTCATGCGCATCGGCGTGCCTGCCAACATCGCGGATTATATCGTCAAGGCCTATGAAGATCGCGTGCTGTCGGAATATGTCATTCTGAATGTGCGCGACATGGGCGGCGTTGGCCCGGCGATCGCCATGGCCGAAACCCTGCGCCACAATGCCGCTTTCGAGCCGAAGCGCATGCTCGATTACATGCCGCGTATCCACAATGTGCATGGCAAGTTCTATGAGATGACCGAGGACTATATCGAACCCTCGATCCCTTATGACGAGATTGTCCGCGTGCTGCAGCAGGGCGGCTATCAGGGCTACATCTGCTCGGAATATGAGGGCAACCGCTGGATCGAGGACGCGCAGGAGCCGGATTCGGTGGAGCAGGTTCGCCGTCAGCAGGTGATGCTGGCCAAGTTGCTGGGCGAAACCGAGGTGCCCAGCCTGAAAACCCCCGTGGCCGCATAAGGAGATCAGCGCCATGATGGACAATAAGATGATTTGCCCCGAACTCTTCGAGAATGTGATCGAGGATGGCCGGGCGACGGGTTTCGTTTTTCTCGGGCGCTTGCCTTATTATCGCGGGCTGGGCCTCTCGATGATCGAGGATCTTGCCGTGACGGTCGATGGTGAGGCGATGCCGCGCGAGGCGATCCGTTTTACCGTGCGGGACAAGACCTATACGCTCGACGAGATGGAAACGGTCTATGACAATCGCTGGAATTTCGGTGAAAAGGCCCGGATCACGGTGCTGAAGGATGGTGGATTGGCCGCCGGCCCGCATGCCATCGACTTTGCGGTGCGAATGCGTGTCTCTTACCTGCCTTTCGTGCCCACCACCAAGGGGAGCCGTGAGCTGCAGATGGCTGCCTGAGTGATGGGGTGCGGCCGGTGTGGTTTGGCATGAAGACGCCTGAGCCCATGCCGGTCGGCCCCCATCCGCGAAATTTGGAATTTATGTTTTATTTTTCGGGTTCGGAACTTTGCTCGGAATTCTAAAATATCCAAATATATTCAGCATATTATTGGATATTTGGGTGGGTGGAGGGGCAGCTTCATCGCCGTGGTTCAAAATAATTGGAATTGACATCGCGAATAATCTCGGATGCGGTGGAGTTTCGTGTTCACCTGAAGGCCGAAGTCATTGGAACCCACCGCCCCCAAGAGGAAAGTTGCCTCAAAAAAGGCACCCAAGCAGCCTCGCTCACAGGCTTCGCTTGAAAGAATGTTCGCTGCGACCGAGCAATTCATGCTCGAGCGGGGGAGCGAGAACTTCACGCTGAGAGATGTGAGCAAGCGTGGTGAAGTCTCCATTGGTTCGATCTATCTGCGTTTCAAGAGTAAGGATAATCTTGTTCGCGAAGTCATTGCCCATCAGTTGGAGAGGGTGGCGCACGATGAAAGGGAAATGTTGATCCGGGCAATCGGGGAATCTCCCAATCTTTCGGATTACATACCGCGTTATGTGGCGGCTTATGCCGAAATGCTGCGCACCCATGCGCCGTTCTTGCGCCTGATCATGGAAAGGGCGCAGCGTGATCCGCTGGTGGCAGAACCCGGCAAGGAGACTGCGCGGCGTTCGGAGCAGTCCAGCACCGAGGCGATGCTGCGGTATCGTCATGAATTCGGTGGTGAAGACCATGAGTTGAAAGCGAATGCGGCCTATCAGATCATCTTTTCGACATTGGCGCGTTATCTGAGTCTGGGATCCGTGGCCGAGACGCAGATCGAAAGCGAATGGGCATCGTTGAAGACCGAATTGGGACGCATGACGCTGGCTTATCTGAAACAGGATTTATAACTTTACGCTCTGTAAAATGATGGATGCGCCGGGACCTGGACGTTTTTCAGGCGCTCAGCGAACGGAATTTTCTTTAAATCTCGCTCATTCATGATCTTTGCGATGCCGAACGGACCCTAACTGCTCGGCTCACTGCGGGCGGCTGCTCGGAAGGCGGCTGCCTGCCTTTTTCTATTCGACGGTGGCGTGAACATCCCTTGGATCTGGCAGACATTCTGGCGTTTGTCTGGACGGTGGTCCAGCGGGAGGAAAGGGGGCTCAGAACAGGATGCGCCCCAGCATTTCCTGCGAATTGGAGAGATTGTAGCGCTCATAGGCGCGCCGCCGATAGGTCAGCACGGTGGTTTCGCTGACGGACAGGTCGATGCCGATCGCTTCGGCGGTCATGCCTGTCAGGGTGCGGGCGCAGACCTCTCGCTCGCGGCGGCTGAGAAGGGGATAGGTGTTGGTGAGCCGCTGCTCCAGTTTGGCGACGATGGGCAGGTCTGTGTCGTCCCGCGCGAGATCGACATGTTTGCGCAGCAGCGGAAAGGCCAGTTCGGCCAATTCGCTCAGCGTGTCGAGGCTGCCGACCGGCTGTTCCTTGCGGCGGTAGAAGTTGAGCACGAAATTGCGCCCGCCGCGCGCGCGGGCAAAGGCGATCTTTTCGGCGAAACCGGGGTGGTCGTAGCATTCGCGGCGATAGGCGGAATGATGCACATCGCTCGCCGCCAGCCGGGCCATGCGCATATCCTTGCCGTGATAATGCGCCATGCCCGCCAGCGGATCGAGCGCATGATACTGGCTGGCATAGCGATCGGCACGGCTTTGCGATGATCCGACATGGCCGGACGAGACGATCACAAACACGCGCCCGCGCTCATCGAGCCAATAGCCGAAGATTTCATCGACACCGGCCGCCTGATCCGCCGCCGAGAGCAGCACATCGGCGAGGGCACCCGTGCCGGTGGCATCGATCAGCGCCTCATAGAGGACAGATCCCACAACCATCGCAGTCTCCCGGCCACATTCTCACGTCAGGAAGGCGGCCTGTTCTTATCGGTATCAGTCAAGCAGTTTTGCACGCGGATTGCAATCGTCCGGCGGTATGACGTTGCGGCGATGAAACCATGCCATCGCCGCAACGAGGGAAGCTCTCAGGCTGCCTGTGCGCAGGGCGCTTGCGGCATCGGCTGCTTGGCGGCGGCCATTGTCAGGGCTTGGTGCAGCACGTCCTCATCACCGATATGGTTGGCCAGCAGGAAGATCAGCTTGGCATTGATCACCGCGCTGGCCTGTATGTCCAGCCCATCGTGCAGGCTGACCAGACGGGCGTAGAAATCGTCGGGGCGGGCGATGTTGGGGGCGAGGTTAATCGTGCTCATACATGCAATCCCTTCGCGCGCCGCAGGGCGGCGCGGATCTGATGCGCGCTGGGCTGGTGCCAGCGTGCCGCGATATACTGGTCCGGGCGGATCAGATAGGCGGCGCCCGGTTCCATGGCATAACGTTGGGCCACAAGGCCTTCGCTATCGCCGAGGTCTGCGACAATCAGATTGCGCAGACCCTCGATCTGAGGCACCGAACCATCCGCGCTGAGCAGCACGAAATCGCCTTGCCCCAGATGATCGAGCAGCCAGCCATGGTCCACGGGCGCATCCAGCGCGACCGAACCGGGGGCAATGCCGCCTTGCAAGCCATCGTCCGTGTTAAGCTGGGAATGCGGATAGGACACCGCCGTCGACAGCCGCCCGGAATTGACGAAGGGCCTCGCAAAAGCGTGGGTTTCCGACAGTTCCAGCACGGCATTGCGCAAGGCGGTGCTGGTTTCCGATTTGGGCGTGAGGAAATCGGTCGAGCGCGAGGAGTTCAGGATGTTCTCGTCCGCCGTGGCGATGGCTTCGTCATTGTAGCTTTCCAGCAGATCCTCCGGCGCTTCGCCGCGCAGGATCAGGTCCAGCTTCCAGCCGAGGTTGTCGGCATCGGCCACGCCGCCGTTGCAGCCGCGCGCGCCAAAGGGGGAGACCAGATGCGCGCTGTCCCCGGCGAAGATCACCCGGCTATGCACGAAACGCGCCATGCGGCGGCACTGGAACGTATAGACGCTGTACCATTCGGGTTCGAACTCCACATCCTCACCCAGCATGCCGCGCACATAGGGGGCGACATTCTCGGGCTTGATGCAGGCTTCGCGGTCGATGTTCCAGCCGAGCTGGAAATCCAGGCGCCAGACATCGTCGGGCTGTTTGTGAAGCAGGGCCGACTGGCCTGGGTTGAAGGGCGGATCGAACCAGAACCAGCGCTCGGCGGGGCGGTCCTGCTTGAGGCGGATGTCGGCGATGAGGAAATTATCCTCGAAGATGCGGCCCTCGAAATCCAGCCCCAGCATATGGCGTAAGGGCGATGTGCTGCCATCGCAAGCGGCCACCCATGGCGTATCGATGCAATAGGCGCCTTCATCCGAGCGTACAGTCAACCGCGCGCTCTCGGCGGATTGCGCGATCTCGGTCACCTCATGCCCCCAGCGCAGCGTGACATTGGGCAACGCCATCACCGCCTCGATCAGGATTTCCTCGGCGTGATACTGCTGCAAATTGATGAAGCCGGGCATCTGCTGATGCTTCACCGGCAGCATGTCGAAGCTGTAGACGGGTTCGTCCTGCGCGCCCCAGAACACCTTGCCGACATTCCAGACCACGCCCTTTTCGACCATGGCCTTGCCCACGCCGAGCCGGTTCCAGATGTCCAGCGTGCGCTTGGAAAAGCAGATCGCCTTGGAGCCGGCGGCGATGATGTCGCGCTTGTTGAGCACCAGCACCCGGCGGCCCCGGCGGCCCAGATCGAGCGCGAGCGTCAGGCCGACCGGCCCTCCGCCCACGATCACCACTTCGGCATCATCCTCCCGGGCCGGATTTGGCGTGACACCCATGTCACGCCAGACCGGAATGCCGCCCTTCTTGGTCGTAGCGGTCATGATGGTTCCTCTCAGTCCTGCAACTGGGCCCAGACCTCGCGGTCGCGCTCCATGGTCCAGATGCGCGGCCAGTCGATGCCGTCGAACTCGTCCCACAGGCGCTGCACGTCGAAGGGCAGGCAGTGTTCGAAGATCGGCCACATGCCGAATTTGGGCGAGAGGGCCTCATGGGTGGCGCGGAAGGCGTCCTTCAGCGTACCGCCATTCTTGTGGGCGTTGCCGACATGCTCGATCATGCCCTTGAGGAAATCGCGGGTCTGCTCGATGGCGGCATCGGTGGCGGCGGTGCCCTTGGCGATGGCGCCGCGCCCGCCGATCAGGTTTTCGGCGCGGAAGGCCTTCACATTGTCCAGCGTGGTGGTCGACCAGTCGAAGTGGAAAGCGTCACCGGTGTAGAGCGCGGCCTCGGCCTCGACCAGATCGCCCGCGAAAAGTGTCTTGGACTTGTCATGCCAGGCCACGATATCGCCCGCTGTATGGCCGCGACCGCAGAATTTCAGCTCGATGGCGCCCCGGTCGCCGCCCAGCTCGATGCGATGGTCGGTGGCGAAGGTTTCGGTGGGCCAGGTCAGGCCGGGGATTTCTTCGGGGTTTTTGAAGAGGCGCGGCATGCGGCCGAATTCGCTGTCCCAATCCTGCTGGCCGCGCTCCTCGATCAGCTTTTTGGTGACATCGCTGGTGATGATATGCTCGGCCTCGAAGGCGCTGGCGCCCAGCACGCGCACGGCGTGATAATGGGTGAGGACCAGATATTTCACCGGCTTGTCGGTGTGTTCGCGCAGCTTGGTCAGCCAGTCGCGGGCGGCGGCGGGGGTGGCGCGGGCTTCGAAGGCGACGAGGAAATCCTCGCCCTCGATGGCGCCGACATTGGGGTCGCCCTCGGCGGTCAGGGCGTAGACGCCATCCGCCAACACTTCGAGCGTTTCTTTTTTCGGCGCGGTATCGGCAGAAGAAGCAAATGGCTTGGCCATGATGTGATCCTTTTGAGGGTTTGGCTGTATCAGGATGGGTCGGCGTCGGGCTGCGCCTCTGGCGCGGCGGCGGCGAAGGCGGGGTGTTGGCGCGCATGGGCGACAACGCCGTTAAGGCGCGGATAGGCGTTTAGATCGAGGTCGAAACGCTCGGCGGCATAGGCTTGCGGAACCAGATAGACATCGGCCAGCGTGGGATTGTCGCCATAGGCGAAAGCGCCGCCATGCCGGGCGATCAGCCTTTCCAGAGCCGCGAAACCTTCCGCGATCCAGCGGGCGATCCAGGCGCTGACCTGCGCCTCATCCGCCGCCAGATCGGCGCGCAGGGATTTGAGGATGCGCAGATTGTTGACCGGATGGATATCGTAGCCCACGATGGCGGCCATCGCCCGCACCTGAGCCCTTGCCAGAGGATGGGCTGGCAGCAGGGGCGGTTCAGGATGCGTTTCCTCCAGCCATTCCAGAATGGCGGGAGACTGGATCAGCGTGTCCCCATCGACCTCCAGCGCGGGGACCAGCCCTTGCGGCTGCAGGTCGAGGAAGGCGCTGTCCTTATGCTCACCCTTGCGCAGATCATGGGTCACCTGCTCATAGGCGATCCCCTTCAGGTTCAGCGCGATCCGCGTGCGGTAGGACGTGCCCGACCGCCAATAGGAATGCAGCCGGATCATGCCGGCGTGGCCAGAATGACCGCGCGGCACTCGCCAAAGCCGATGGAGGCGCGGCCCGGCGCATGGGCGCTGGCGGTGATGGAGATTTCGTCGCCGTTCTGAAGGAAGCTGCGGGTCTCGCCGGTGGGCAGGGTGAAGGGGCGCTTGCCGCCTTCGGTGATCTCCAGCAGGCTGCCATAGCTCTCGGGCGTAGGCCCGGAGATGGTGCCGCTGCCCAGCAGATCCCCCGGATTGAGGTTGCAACCGTTCGAGGCATGATGCGCCACGATCTGCGCCAGCGTCCAGTACATGTTGCTGGCCGGGCCTTCGGAGAGGCGCAGCGGGGCTCGGCCTTCCTCACGCATCTTCGCGCTGGAGAACCACACCGACAGCGTCAGCGACAGTGCGCCCTGCGCCTGATCCTGCACATCGAGCAGATAGGGCAGCGGCGCCGGATCGCCCTCGGGCCGCGGAGGCTGGGCGATGCGGTAAGGGGCCAGAGCCTCGGTGGTCACCACCCATGGCGAGACGGTGGTGTGGAAATTCTTGGCAAGGAACGGCCCGAGGGGCTGATACTCCCAAGCCTGCACATCGCGCGCCGACCAGTCGTTGAGCAGGCTGATCCCGGCGATATGTTCGCTGGCCTGCCCGATGGGGATGGTGGTGCCCAGCGCATTGCCCTGTGCCACCCAGATGCCCAGCTCCAGCTCATAGTCGAGGCGGGCGCTGGGCTCGAAGACCGGCGCATCGGCATCGGGCGCCTTGCGCTGGCCACGCGGGCGCACCACGGGCTCGCCGCTGGGGCGCACCGAAGAGGCGCGGCCATGATAGCCGATAGGCACATATTTATAGTTGGGCAGCAGCGGATTGTCAGGCCGGAACAGCTTGCCGACATTGGTGGCATGATGGATGCCGACATAGAAATCGGTGTAGTCGCCGATCCGGGCGGGCAGATGCAGCGTCACCTCCGCCTGCGGATAGAGCGCGGGCACCACCGCGCCGCTCAGCGTGTCATCGGACAGCAACTCCGACAGGCGCAGGCGCAGCGCTCGGCGATCCTGCGCGGGCAAGGCGAAAAGCGCATTGAGGTTGGGTTGGACCAGCGCCTCGCTTGCCGCTTCGGGCAGGATATCGCGCAGGGCGGCCAGATCCACGACATAATCGCCGATCGCCACGCCGATCCTTGCGGCGCGAGCCTGAGGCGAAAAGACGCCGAAAGGCAGGTTCTGGATGGGGAATTCGGGATGATTGTCGGCAGAGGGCACCCAGCTTTTCAGGGCGGCGTCATGGGTATGGTCGATCTGGGGCAGGGTCACTGCGCAACTCCTGAAAGGGGGAGGCTGAGGGGCACTTGGGCCTTCTGGAAGCCGGCCCAGCAATCGTCGTAATCGAGCTGCATCAGCGGCGTTTCCATCGCGAAGCGCGTGGGGACGAAGACGTGGCAACTCTCGAACATGAAGGCCAGGGTGTTCTCGATGCGATGCGGGGCCAGCCTGGCCTTCACCGCCGCCTCATGGCTGGCCTGATCCGGGCCGTGCCCCGACATCTGATTGTGCAGCGAGGCCCCGCCCGGCGCGAAACCGCCTGCCTTGGCGTCATAGGCGCCATGGATCAGGCCCATGAACTCGCTCATGACATTGCGGTGGAACCATGGCGGACGGAAGGTGTCCTCGGCCACCATCCAGCGCGGGGGGAAGATCACGAAGTCGCAATTGGCCGTGCCGGGCGTGTCGGTGGGCGAGGTCAGCACGGTGAAGATCGACGGATCGGGGTGGTCGAAGCTGACGGTGTTGATCGTGTTGAAGCGCGTCAGATCATAGCGGTAGGGGGCCAGATTGCCGTGCCATGCCACCACATCGAAGGGCGAGTGATCCAGCGTTGAGGTCCAGAGATGGCCTTGAAACTTCTGCACCACCTCGACAGGCTCGTCGCTGTCTTCGAACCAAGCCAGCGGCGTTTCGAAATCGCGCGGATTGGCGAGGCCGTTGGAACCGATGGGCCCCAGATCGGGCAGGCGGAAGATCGCGCCATGGTTCTCGCAGACATAGCCGCGCGCCGGGCCATCGGGCAGTTCCACCCGGAAGCGCACCCCGCGCGGGATCACCGCGATCTGCTGCGGCCCCACGGTGATGCGGCCCAGTTCGGTGACGATCAGCAGGCGCCCCTGCTGAGGCACGATCAGCCATTCGCCATCGGCGCTGAAAAAGGCGCGACGCTGCATCGAGGCGTTGCAGGCATAGAGATGAACGCTGACTCCCACGCCGGTGCCCACATCGCCATTGCCGCAATAGGTCGTCAGCCCATCGATAAAGTCGACCGCTTCGGTGGGGATCGGCTGCGGGTCCCAGCGCAGCCGGTTGGGGCTGGGCGGCGCGCTGTCGTAGGGATTGGCGCGGATCAGACTGTCGCGCTCATAGGGCGCGAAGGGCGGATGCTGCGCGGTGGGGCGCAGGCGATAGAGCCATGAGCGTTTGTTTTCCACGCGCGGCGCGGTGAAGGCGGTGCCCGAAAGCTGCTCCGCAAACAGGCCATAGGGCACATGCTGGGGCGAATTGCGGCCCACCGGCAGCGCGCCGGGCACGGCCTCGGTCGCCAGATGATTGCCGAAGCCGGGAAGATAGGCGTCCACCGCCGGGGCGGCGCGGACCGGAATCTCCAGAACGGGTGAGACGGTCATGAGAATGCTCCCAAACTGCCTCGCCTTTGCCGGGGAGGCCTTGTGGGTTCCTTCTAGCGCCGAGGCGAACCAGCCTCTGTCATTGGAACTGATGACAGCGCCCCGCGCGGCGCAAGGCTAGAAGGGATGGGCATAACATGGACGGCCATGCGCCGTCCGCAGACAGGCGGAGAAGAGCTATGCCGTATCAGGGCCCTCATGACATCGATCCGGCGGTGCGCGCCTTTCTGAAGCGCGATCCTGCCCTGTTCATTGAGGGCGCGTGGCGGGCCTCTTCGGATGGCGAGCAGTTCGCGGTGTTCGATCCGGCGACAGGCAAGGAACTGGCCAAGGCGGTGGAGGCCAGCGAGGGCGATGTCGATGCGGCGGTGCAGTCGGCGCATCAGGCCTTTGTCGATGGCCGCTGGCGCCTGCTGCGCCCTGCCGACCGTGAAAAGGTGTTGCTGAAACTGGCCGATCTGCTGGAAAATCGTGCTGAGGCCTTCGCCCAGTTGGAGACCTTGGAGCAGGGCAAGTCCATCCATATCGCCCGGATGATCGAGGTGGGCGCCTCGGTCGACTGGATCCGCTATGCGGCGGGGCTGGCCACCAAGCTGAGTGGGCGCACCTTCGATGTCTCGCTGCCCGGCGGCCCTTCGCATTGGACGGCCTATACGCGGCGGGAGCCTGTGGGCGTGGTGGGCGGCATTGCGCCGTGGAATTTTCCGCTGATGATCGCCTTGTGGAAGGTCTTGCCAGCGCTGGCCTCGGGCTGTTCCATCGTGCTGAAGCCTTCCGAAGTGACGCCTTTGACCGCTTTGTGGCTGGCCGAAACCGCGCTTGAGGCGGGCGTGCCGGCCGGCGTGTTCAATGTGGTGACGGGCGGCGGCGCTGTCGCGGGCCGTGCTCTGACCAGCCATAGGCTGGTGGCCAAGCTCTCCTTCACCGGCTCGACCGCCACAGGCAAGGCCATCGGCCATGCCGCCATCGACGGCATGAAGCATTTCACGCTGGAGCTGGGCGGCAAGAACCCGGCTCTGGTGCTGAAGGACGCCGATGTGGCCAAGGTGATCCCCGGGCTGATGGCGGGCGGCTTCCTCAATGGTGGACAGGTCTGCGCGGCGGCCTCGCGCGTGTTTGTCGAGGCGCCGCTGTACGACGATCTGGTCGCCGGGCTGGAACAGGCGCTGCTGGGCCTTAGCGTGGGCAGCGGGCTCGACCCTCAGGCGCAGGTCAATCCGCTGGTTTCGGCGGATCATCAGGCCAAGGTGCAGGCCTATGTGGCTGACGCCAGGGCGCAGGGCGTGGAACTGCGCGGCCAGATCGCGGTGCCCGATGAGGGCTATTTCGTCTCGCCCGCGCTGGTGCTCAACCCTTCGGAAGAGACGAAACTGACACGCGAGGAGGTCTTTGGCCCCATCCTCAACATCACCAAAGTCGCCGATGCCGAGGAAGGTCTGGCTCGCGCCAATGACACGCGCCTGGGTCTGGCCGCCAGCCTGTGGACTCAGGATATCGGCGCGGCGATGGACCTCACCCGCCGCATCGAGGCGGGCACGGTCTGGGTCAACAGCCATGTCTTCATCGATCCCAACATGCCCTTCGGCGGCTTCAAGGAATCGGGCCTTGGCCGGGATTTCGGCGTGAACTGGCTTGACGGTTATACGGAGGAAAAATCGGTCTGCATCGCGCATTGAGCAGGCCGCACAACACGGCGAGGGCGTTCATAGAAGGCGCCCCGCATCACAGAGGGGGAAGGATCATGGGGCGAGACGTTCTCTCCACGCGCGCGTTGCCGCTGCGGCGGCAACTCGATTGCTGGAACGACTGGGCGATGGAGAATTGGCACGGCATCGCGATCTCCAGCCGGGAGGCGGGGTTTCCTGCCGATCTGGTCAAATGCGAATTGGGGAACATCCGCTTTTCGCGGGTGCGCTCCTGCTCGTCGAAGGTGCGGCGGCAGGCGAAAGGCACCGGCCCGCAGCGCATGATCCTGCATTTTCAGGAAGGCGGCGCCACCCGTAACCGCCAATGCGGGCGCGAGGCCACGCTGGGCATCGGCGACCTTACCCTGCTGCGGCTTGACGATCATTACGATCTGGACACCTCGCGCGATGTCAGCCTGCTGATCGCGGAATTTGACGAACAGGCCCTGCGCGATCGCGTGGGCGCGGCGGCGATCCGGGGGGCGATCCATCTGGATGCCTGCGCCCCTGCCGTGGGGCTGGTGGGCCAGATGCTGGCGACACTGGTGAGCGAGGCGCCGTTTCAGGCCGGGGATCAGGCGGGTCTGCTGCTGGAGCGTTCCTTTCTCGATATGGTGGCGCTGGCGGTGCTCTCCAACGACAGCGCGATCGCCGGGCGCGGGGCGGGGGCCCTGTTTCGCCGCACGGTGGCCGAGATCGAACGGGCGGCCGATGATGTCGAACTGACAGGGCAGGAGCTGGCGCGGCGTTTGGGGGTCACGCAGCGTGCCTTGCAGATGGCCTTTGCCGAAGCCGGGACCACCCCTTCGGCCTATCTGATGGACCGCAGGCTGGATCTGGCGGCGCAGCGTCTGGCCAGCCGGCCCGAGAGCATCACCCAGATCGCGCTGGATTGCGGCTTTGCCAGTTCCGCGCATTTCTCGCGCTGTTTTGCGCGGCGCTTCGGCATGTCGCCGCGCGATTATCGCCAAAAGCAGACGCCGCTTCGCCTCTGGACATGATCGCTTCGGTTACGTGAAAGACGGGGCGTCATTCAGGCGCCAATCTCTCCCTCATAAAAACATGAGTGGGAGAAGACCGTGACACCTGATCGACAGCTGAGTTCCGTCCTGGCCCTGGGCTGGGCCCTGATCGCCGCCCCTGCCTTCGCGCAGGAAACGTCCGCGCCCCAGCCCGCCGCCAATGCTCCCGGTCAGGGCCTTGGCGAAATCGTGGTGACGGCGCGGCGGCGGGCCGAGAACATCCAGAATGTGCCGATCTCGGTCTCGGCCTTCAACGCCGATACGCTCAAGGCCCGAGGGCTGAGCGACACGACGCAGCTGGCCAATGCGGTGCCCAATGTGATGTTCGCCTCCACCTCGTCCTTTTCGGGGGCGTCTTCCACATTTCAGGGCTTTATTCGCGGTATCGGCCAGTCCGACTTTGCGGTGAACACCGATCCCGGCGTGGGCGTCTACATCGATGGCGTCTATATCGCGCGCACCGTGGGGGCGGTCACCGATCTGATGGATGTGAACAGCGTCGAGGTGCTGAAAGGTCCGCAGGGCACGCTCTTCGGGCGCAACACCATCGGCGGGGCGATCAACATCACCACCCGCGATCCGGGGCCGAAGTTCGGTTTCCGGGGCATGGTGCAGTATGGCAACTACAACCAGATCAACACCGGCGGTTCACTCAACATGCCGATCAGCGAGACGCTGGGGGCCACCTTTTCCTTCGTCACCCATGCGCGGGACGGCTATCAGGAACGGATCGCTTTCCCCGGCGCTTCGCCCACCAGCGGCGCTCAGCTTGGCCAGATTCTCGTGGCGGACAAGAACTCCGGCGCCAAATCGGGCGCGGAGAACAACCAGACGCTGCGCGGCAAGTTGCGCTATCGCAAGGATGGGCTGACCGCGACGCTTTCGGCGGATTACTCACGCATCCGCGATGCCGCGCCGCCCACCAGCCTGCTGACGACCACGCTCGATCCGGTCAGTTCGCTCTCGGCGCTGTACAATGGCTGCGTGATGGGGGCCGCGCCCCGGGGGCTTTGCGCGGCATCGCCCTATATCAACTACGGCGTCGGCAATGCGGCGCTTTATGACAATCGCTATCTCACCGGCAACATCGACAAGACCTATGCCACCGGCGCCAATTTCTCGAACATGGATTCCTGGGGCACCGCGCTGTCGCTGAACTATGAGTTCTCGCCCAATCTGTCGGTCAAGTCGATCACTGCCTATCGCAGTATGAAAGCGCGGTTCGGCGCCGATATCGACGGGTCGCCGCTGGATATCGATCAGACAACCTTTGCCATCAATGAGCATCAGTTCAGTCAGGAACTCCAGCTGAACGGCAAGGCATTGAACCGGCTGACCTACACGCTGGGCGGCTATTACTTCAAAGAATACGCGCTTCAGACCGATTTCGTGCCGCTGGGGCAAGGGCTGTTGCAGATCTATGGGCCCAACACGCAATGGACCTACAATGGCGCGATCTTCGGCGAGGGCACCTTTGCCGTTACGCCAAGGTTCAATCTGGTGCTGGGCGGGCGCTACACCGATGAGGTCAAGCGGCTGCAGCTCGACCAGCGCAATCTGACCAATTTCTTCGATCTGGAGGGGTTGCCCGCCAATGCCTTCCCACGTGCCGATCACAGCTATCTGGGGCCAGACGGCGTGCAGCGCGTGCATTTCCATAATTTCTCGATCCGGGCGGGCGCGAATTACAAACTCACGCGCGACACGATGGCTTATTTCACCTTCTCGCAGGGGTTCAAGTCGGGCGGCTTCACCACGCGTTTGACCGCGCCTTACAATCCGGCCTTTCCCGGCAATTCGCTGCTGCCCTCGCTGGCTTTCCAGCCGGAGAAGAACACACTTTACGAGATCGGCCTGAAGAACGAGCTGTTCGATCACCGTGTCCGGCTGAACATGGCCGCGTTCTGGAACGATTATCGCGACATTCAGGTGGTGGTGCAGGCCGGGATCACCCCTGCCAATGAGAACGCCGCGCAGGGCCGCATTCGCGGTTTCGAGGGCGAGCTAGATGCCAAAGTCACCTCACGCCTGCGGATCGGCGGTTCGCTTGGCTATCTCGATGCGAAATACACCAGCCTGACCTTCCCGGCGGGCACCGCGCCCTTCGGTATCAATGCCCGCTTCCAGAACACGCCCACCTGGACGGCCAGCGCCTCGGCCAATTACACGCTGCCGCTGCGTTCGGGGGCGAAGATTGATCTCAACGCTTCCGACAGCTACCGTTCCTCCGTCTATCTCGACGCTGAAAATTCGCCGCAACTGTTTCAGCGCGCGGTCAATCTGGTCAATCTTTCGGTGGCCTATACGGTGCCCAGCGGGGCGCTGACGCTTAGCCTGGGCGGCAAGAATGTCTTCGACAAGCGCTACAAGATTGCCGGTTACGTCACCCCTTCGGTCGGCTTTGCCGAGGCAACCTACAACCGCCCCGCCGAATGGTACGCGCGGGCCGAATTCCACTTCTGAAATCTCCCCCCGACAGGCCGCCATGCTCCCCCATGGCGGCCTCTTTTGCGAAAGACCCTCAACGTGAGTGACACCTTCGATTACATCGTCATCGGCGCGGGCTCTGCGGGCTGCGTCGTGGCCAGTCGTCTCATCGAGCGCACCGATGCGCGCGTGTTGCTGCTGGAAGCCGGCCCGGCGGACAGGGACCAGTTCCTCAAAATGCCCGCCGGTGTGCCCATCGCCATCGGCAAGCGCACCTGGGACTATGCGACCGAGCCCGATGCGGCCACCGGCAACCGGCGCATGGGGGTGGCGCAGGGCAAGGTGCTGGGGGGCGGCTCGTCGGTCAATGGCATGATCTACATCCGGGGGCAGCGAGAAGATTATGACGACTGGCGCGATCTCCACGGCTGCACGGGGTGGGATTACGACTCGCTGCTGCCCTATTTCCGCCGCGCCGAAAGCAATGAGAGCCTGAGCGACCGCTATCACGCCACCGACGGTCCGCTGCCGGTCAGCGATCAGCGTTACCGCCATCCGCTCTCCAGCGCCTTTATCCGTGCCGGTCAGGAGGTGGGCCTGCCCTACACGCAGGACTTCAACGGGGCGAGCCAGGAAGGCGTCGGCTGGTATCAGACCACCACCCATGGCGGCGAGCGCGCCAGCACCGCGCAGACCTATCTGAAAGCGGTGGCGGGCAACCCAAGGCTGAAGGTGGTGACCGGGGCGCTGGTGCACCGCGTGATCGTGCAGGATGGCCGCGCCAACGGGGTGGCCTATGATGCCGGGGGTGGTGTGACACAGGCGCAAGCCGCCCGCGAGGTGATCGTGAGCGCGGGGGCGATCGGCAGTCCCAAGGTGCTGATGCTCTCAGGCATCGGGCCTGCGGCGGAGCTGTCGGCGCTTGGGATAGCGCCTGTCGCCGATCTGCCGGTGGGGCGCAATTATCATGACCATCTCCATCTCTCGGTGAACGCCGCCACGAAGCAGCCGATCACGCTGGATGGCGAGAATGGCGGTTTGAAAGCCTTGCGCAACGGCATGGAATGGATGCTGACGCGGCGCGGCGTGGTCTCCTCCAACATCCTAGAGGCGGGGGCCTTTATCGACACCAACGGCGAGGGCCGCCCTGATGTGCAGATCCATTTCCTGCCCCTGCTCGACCGCTGGGATGATCCCGATGGCATCACCAACGGCCATCCCCATGGCATCACGCTGAAGGTCGGCCATCTGCGCCCCAAGGCGCGCGGTAAGGTGACCCTGCGCAGCGCCGATCCTGCCGAGGGGGTGAAGATCTGGGGCAATCATCTGGGCCATCCGGACGATCTGGCCGGGCAGATCCGCGCGGCGAAGGCCGGGTTGAAGGTGGCCGGTGCGCCTTCGCTGGGCGCTTTGACGCAAGGCGCCTTTTCGCCCGATCCGCAGGCTGACGAAGCCGCGCTGGAGGCATGGGTGCGGCGCACCTGCAAGACGGTGTATCACCCGGTCGGCACCTGCCGCATGGGGTTGTCGCCTGCGGATTCGGTGGTCGATCTGCGGATGCGGGTGCATGGGGTGAATGGTTTGCGGGTGATCGACGCCTCAACCTTCCCGGCGGTGCCCAGCGGCAACACCAATGCGCCCACCATCGCTCTGGCGGAAAAGGCTGTCGATCTGCTGATCGGCAATCAGTGAGGGGAAGGGGCTGGCGCGGTTCGCGCCAGCCCCGGTCGATCAGGCCACGGCCAGATAGTGCTTCACGAAATGGTCGGTGTGAACCTCCCAGAGGACCGGCGTGCCCTTCTCCACGAACCAGCCGTCGCCGGGGTTGTAGGTGGTGGCCTCGCCGGTGCGCTCGTCGGTGAGCGTCAGGCTGCCCGCGATCACGGTGGCGTGTTCGTTGAAGGGATAGGTCATGCGGAACTTGCCCCTGGTCACGCCGAAATAGGCGCTGGAGAGCGCATCGGTGGGGGCGCCGAACACCATCTTGCCCAGCGCCTTGCATTCGCCCTCGAGGATTTCGGAACCCAGATCGGCCACCGTGCCCCAGGCATCGAGTTCGGGGTGATTGTTGGTGGTGAAAGCATGCATCATCGTTCTCCTTAACGGCGGCCGTTGAAAAAGCCGGAAATCTGGTGCCAGCTCTTGGCGGCGGTCAGCAGGGCGGGGGCGAAGGCGTCCTTGCCGGGAATGCTGGCATGGGGGATCGAACGCATCAGATCGTAGCGGGCCGAGCCTTCGCTCATGCCCTCGGCCAGCACCTTGCAGACGATGTGCGAGGGCGTGACGCCAAAGCCGGAATAACCCTGCACATAGAAGGCATTGGGCCGCCCCGAGAGCGTGCCGATCTGTGGGAAGAGATTGGCGCTGCAGGCCATCGGCCCGCCCCATGCGAAATCGATCTTCACATCCTTGAGATAGGGGAAAACCTGAAGCATCAGGTCGCGGTTCCATGCCGCGAAATCCTTGGGGATATATTCGATGTAGCGCGTGGCCGAACCGAACAGCAGGCGGTTCTCATTGGTCAGGCGGAAATAGTTGATCACCGGGCTGATATCGCTGAAGGCCCCCCGGATCGGACTGAGCCGCTTGACCAGCGCTTCCGGCAGCACTTCGGTCGAGACCTGAAAGGAATGGGTGTTGATGGTGCGCGGATAGATCTCCGGCTCCAGACCGCGCAGAAAGCTGTCGCAGGCCCAGAGCAGCTTGTTGGCGCGCACGGTGCCCGTAGCGGTGCGCAGCGTGATGCGACTGCCATATTCCACCGACAGCACCGGCGTGTTCTCGAAGATGTTCGCGCCATGGCTGGCCAGCGCCTTGGCTTCGCCCAACAGCAGGTTGAGCGAATGCACATGGCCGCCGCCCATATGCTTGATGACCGCGTGATAGGCATCGGACCCGATGATCTGATGCACATCCTTGCCTTCCAGCAGCTGGATGTCCTCGTCGGGTTCGGCCTGGGTGAACTCGTCCATCCATTTGCGCAAGGTTGCGGTCTGGCGCTTGTTGTAGGAAAGATAGCCATAGCCCCGGCACAGATCGGCATCGATGCCGTAACGCGCCACACGTTCACGGATCACCCCCGCGCCCAGCGTGGAGATCTGGAAAAGCATCTCCATGCCTTCCTTGCCGACATGTTTGGAGACGGCGTTGATGTCATGGCCGATGCCAGCCATCACCTGGCCGCCATTGCGCCCCGTGCCGCCATAGCCCAGCACTTTGCCTTCAAGGACGGCGATGTTGGTGAAGCCTTTCTCGGCCAGTTCCAGCGCGGTGTTGATGCCGGAAAAGCCGCCGCCGATGACGGCAATGTCCACATCCAGATCGCCGTCCAGCGCCGGGAAGGACAGATCATATTTCCTGGTGGCGCGGTAGTAATTGGGCGCGTCGAGGCGCTGCCAGATGGTGCTCATGGCCAGTCTCCGTTGAATTTGGAAAGGTGTCAGGCGAAGGCGCGCAGGGGGGCGTGTTTTCGTCGGCGGGCGCGGATCACGCCCAGCAACCACACCAGCGCGATCGCATAGGGAAAGGTGCGAATGACGGGGCTGTCGCTGCCCGCGAGCAAGGGAAGGTTGGCGATGACGGCACCGATGCAGGCCAGCAGGCCGGTCGCGGCCAAGGTGGGAGCAAGCAGCCAGACCAGCCGCGCGGGCCTTTCATCGCGCCGGTGGAAATAGCGGGCGATGGCGAAGCAGACCACCAGCTGAACCATCAGAATTCCCAGCACCGCAAAGGCCGAGGCCCAGCCGAAGACCACCGCATAGGGATCGAGATGCGCCAACGCCATCCATGCCACCAGCACGAGAGCGCTGAGCGTCTGGGCGACGCCGGCGATCACCGGGGCGCCATGGCGGGCGTCGATCCGGCCCAGCGCGCGGGGCAGCAGCCCGTCGCGGCCCAGCGCCAGCAGATAGCGGTTGATCGAACTGTGCAATGACAGCGCGCAGGCAAACAGGCTGACGATCAACAGGGCGCGCATGGTGTCTGTGGCCCAGCTGCCCAGAATGGCGTCGCTGGCGCGGAAGAAGAAGCTGTCGAGCCCGGCATGGGCGGCTTGCATCACATGGGCCGGGCCGTAGAATTGGGCGATGGTCCAGGTGGAGAAGGCGTAGAAGCTCATGATCAGCCCCACCGCCAGATAGGTGGCGCGCGGGATCGAGCGGGCCGGATCGCGCGCCTCTTCGGCAAAAAGCGCGGTCGCCTCGAACCCCATGAAAGAGCCGATCACGAAGACCATCGAGACGCCCAGCCCGGGCGCCAGAACCGAAGTCGGGGCAAAGCCGGTAAAGGTGATGCCCTGAGGGCCGCCGCCATGGCGCAGAATGCCCAGATCGAGCAGCAGCAGAATGGCGATTTCGGCCAGCATGCAAAAGCCCAGCAGATTGCCGCTGAACTCGATCTTGCGACGGCCCACGGCCATCACCACGCCCATGATCGCCACGGCATAGGCCCACCATGGCAGCATCACCCCCAGCCCTTGCGCGACATGGCCGATATAAACACCGGCCAGCGCCAGCACCGCCAACTGCATCGCCATATAGGTGAGGATCGAGACCAGGGCCCCGCCCATGCCCATCGGCACGCCGAGCCCCAGCGAAATGTAAAGGAAGAAGCCGCCGGTGGCGCGCACGCGCGTGCTCATGGCGGTAAAGCCCACCGAAAACATCAGATAGAGCAGGCCTGCCAGCACATAGGTACCGGGCACGCCCGCGCCATTGCCGAAAGCAAAAGCGGCGGGTGAGGCGCCCACCACCGAGGTGAGCGGCGCGGCGGCGGCCACCACGAAGAAGACCACATGGCCGACACCGATCGAGCCGGTCAGCGCCTGCGGTCCATCGGCGGAAAGGGAGAGTGATGGCTGTTCCATCATAGCTGTCCTTGAACTGGCCCTCTCGCTGCAGTGTTTCCTTGGCGGGATGTTAGGCGCTGCGGGCGAGGGCTGGAATGGCATTGTGCGACAAGTGCGTGGCAAATTGCGCCACGTTCTGTGTCACGCGAGGCAATCGTCAGGCGCGGCGGCGCGATGGCGCATCCCCCGTCCAGTGGCGATAGGCGCGCGAGAAAGAGGTGGGATCGGCGTAACCCAGCCTTTGCGCCATCTGGGTGATGGAGGTGTCGCCTTGCCTCAGGCGATGCTCAGCCGTGGCGAGGCGCCTTTCGCGCAGCATCACGCGCAAGGTCAGGCCCTGCGCATTCAGCCGCCTTTGCAGGGTGCGTGCAGGCATGCCGAGGGTTGAGGCCACCAGAGGCAAGGTGACGCTGCGCTGGCCAAGCAGCAGATCGAGCGCGGCCTCCACCCGCTGGCGCAGCGTGTCGCTTTGCGCGGTCTGGCTGTGGAGGTCAGCCAGATGGCGTTCCAGCACGGCGATCAACGCGGTGTCCTCACGGTGACAGGGCTGGTCCATCTCCCGGCTGTCCATCACCAGCGCATTGGCGGCATGGCCGAAAGAGATCGGGCAGCGGAGAATGTTGCGCAGCATCAGCAGCACCTGCG
Source organism: Novosphingobium rosa NBRC 15208 (assembly GCF_001598555.1). Taxonomy (GTDB): domain Bacteria; phylum Pseudomonadota; class Alphaproteobacteria; order Sphingomonadales; family Sphingomonadaceae; genus Novosphingobium; species Novosphingobium rosa. Next base: position 16,876 of record NZ_BCZE01000001.1, on the reverse strand, counting down.
GGTCTGCGGGGGCCACATGCTCGAACTGGACCTCGATGGGGCTCCACGATGTGCCGCGCAGTGAACGCACCATGGCGCAGGTGGCGCTGATGGCATATTCGGCATCCTGCCGCCTTGGCCAGATATCGGCGCGGTTCAGCTTGTAGACCCATGAGGTTTCCGCGCCGTTGCGCACCAGAGCGGCATTGGTGCCCGACTGAAAGGCGGCCAGAAGCCGGGCCAGACGCTCGAATCCTCTGGCCGGGGAGGCCGAGAGCGAAAACAGAATGCCCACCGGCCCGATATCGGCGGGGCGGTGGCTTTGGCCCATCATCGCGCCCAGCGCGGGGCGGGCGGCGAGCGCGGCCAGTTCCTCGAAGATCTGGACATAGTCATGCAGCGGCAGGAGGGCGTAAGGATCTTTCAGCTGCGTCAGCGAAAGGCTGCGGCGCGACAGCACCGGCTCCAGCCCGGCGCGATGCTGCGCCAGATCCTCGGCGATGCGGATCAGCGCCATGGCGCGGATGGCGCCGGGTTGCGGATGAAGGCTGGCCATGCCTATTGCGCCCGATGCTGCGCCAGCTGGGCGCGGTAGGTTTGTGGGGCCATGCCGCTCCAGCGCTGGAAGGCGCGGGTGAAATTACTGTGTTCGGCATAGCCCAGCCGCAGTGCGATCTGGGCGATCGACAGTTCGGGACGCGTCTGAAACTCGAAAGCGGCCTGGCGCATCCGGCATTCATCCAGCACCTGCTGATAGGAGCTGCCCGCGTCCGCAAGCTTGCGGCGCATGGTGCGGTCCGACATGCCGATTTCGCGCGCCAGACGGGCCTGATCGACGGCAAAGCTGTTGAGATCGCGGAAAACCAGCTGCGCCATGCGGTCGATGATCGGGGTCTGGCGGCGCTGCTGGGCGATGGCGCGGTTGAGCGCGCCGACATCGCTGTGCTGCGGTTCGGCGCGCAGGGCAAGATCAAGGAAAGCGGCAGGAAAACGGATCTGGTTGGTGTCCGCGCCGAAGCTGCAGGGGGCGTTCAGCACCTGGCCGATGTCGCCGCGCATATCGTGGCGCTCGGCCTCGAAGGCGAAGTTGATGCGGTCCCAGCCCGAGCCCTGACCCTGCCGCAGGAGCTGCGACACGATGCCCAGGGTGAACATCGCATCCTGATGGCGCGGCCAGATATCGGGGCTGAGAATGCGGTAGCTGACGGTGGCGCTCTGCTCGTCGCGATGCAGGGCGATGTCGGTGCTGTCCTGAAGCAGGGCAAAGTAATCGACCAGACGGCGCAGCGCCACGCCCACGCTGTTGGCCGAAAGGATCGCCGGGCCGATCTGCCCCAGATTGACCAGATCGTAATGGGTGCCCACCAGCCAGGGAATGGCCACATCGCGCGCCTGCTGCACAACGCCTTCGGAAAAGCTGACAAAATCCTGCAGAGACATCATGTCGCTGCGCGGCGAATGCGGGTTTTCCGCGATGTTCTCGCCCAACTGATGGCCTTTCACCGCCAGCATGTCATGCCATCCATGGAGCGCGGTGGATCTTACGCTGGCGCGTATCATGGTGTTCTCCCGAATCCGTTTCTTCTTCTTGCTGAGCAGAAGGTTATAACCGGATCGGCAAAACCGATTGATTTTTTCGGTCGTAAATTAGCATTTTCGGGATGCATGGGGTATTTGACCCAGAGAAGGCCGGATCACCTGCCCCTGCCGCCTGTTTGGCCGGATCGGGCAAGCCTGACCCGACGAAAACCAGCATGGACGATGGCGAGACCCACGCAAAGTGGTGCCGCAGGAGCGATCTTACCGTTCAGCAGGAGTTCCGGGATGAAGCATATGAGGGATGTTTTGGCGCTGACGACGGCTCTGGCCGCGCTGGCTTATGGTGGCCTGGCGCAGGCGCAGGATGCTGCCGCCGCTCAGGACAGCGCCAGAACGCAGGCCGCGCCGCAGTCGGGCGGTTTCGGCGATATCGTCGTCACCGCCAACAAACGCAGCGAAAATGTACAGAAGGTGCCGATTGCGATTACTGCCTTTTCGGGTGACCAGATCAGGAAACTGGGCATCACCGACACCACCCAGATCACCCAGCACGTCCCGGGGCTGCAACTCAACGCCTGGTCGCCCAATGTGACGATCTTCAACTTGCGCGGTATTTCGCAGAACAATTTCACCGATTATCTGGAGAGTCCGGTCGCGGTCTATATCGACGATGCGTATATGGGGTCGATGAACGGCATTTCCGGTCAGCTTTTCGATGTGCAGCGCGTGGAAGTCTTGCGAGGGCCGCAGGGCACCTTGTTCGGGCGTAACGCCACCGGCGGGCTGATCCAGTATGTCAGCGAGGATGCTTCCAAGAGCAAGCTCAACGGCTATGTCACCGCCGGTTGGGAACGGTTCAACCATCGCTCCGTCGAAGGCGCGCTGGGCGGCGGCATTATCGATGGGGTGCGCTTCCGCGTCGCGGGCCGCGTCTCCAAGGCCGATGGCTATGTGAAGCCGGGGGCGGGCAGCGATGGTCAGGCGCTGGGCGGCGAGAATGGCTGGGCGCTGCGTGGCACGATCCAGGCGGATTTGGGCAGCCGAGGCAAGCTGGACCTTTGGTACAAGCACAGTCAGGACGACCATGTCGCCACCGGCGGTTATGTCTTCGACAATTGCAACATGCTCGACAGCGGCTATTGCACGACCGATGCGGCTGGTCTTTCCAACGGCATGGGCGGGGTGATCAATGGCGCCACCGGCCAGAAGGCCAGCCCATGGACCAACTATTCGAACACGCCGGGTGATTTCAGCCGCAAGACAGACATCTATCAGGGCAAGCTGCAGTACGATCTTGGCTTCGCCAAGCTGACCAACATCACCAATTACACCTGGCTGACCAAGCAGTATCAAGAGGATGGCGACGGCACCTCGCTCGACATCATCAAGTATCAGAGCCAGGCGCGCTACACCCAGTTCAGCGAGGAATTCCGGCTTTCGGGCGAGGCGTCGGGCCCCTTCCGCTGGCAGGCGGGGCTCTATTACCTCGACATGCTGGTGCGTGGCCATTCGGTGACGACCGGCCAGCCGGTGCTGGGGGCTTCGCTCGGGCTTGGCCTGCCGGGCAACAATCCGGCGGATGACGAGACCTATCGTCTGTCGTCGAAGAACTGGTCGATCTTCGGTCATGGCGAATATGATCTGACCGATAGACTGACCTTCATCGGCGGCCTGCGCTATTCGAAGGACAACAAGCACGTTCTTTACAACTCGGTGATCAATGACAGCGGACAGACCGCCGTTCTGGCCACCAACCAGAGCTTTGATGCAGTAATTCCCGGCGTGGACAGCATCGTGAAGGGGGATTGGGCGGCGCGTGCCACGCTGAATTACAAGGCGGCGCCGAACACGCTGTTCTTCGTTTCATGGAACCGTGGCATCAAGGGCGGCAATTTCACGCTGAACCCCAATGTCACGCCCGAGAACTTCCAGCACAAGGGCGAGGTGCTCAATGCGCTGGAAGCGGGCGCGAAATGGGCCAATGATAGCAAGACGATCCGCGCGAACGCCACGCTCTATCATTATATCTACACCAATTATCAGGTGTTTGCTCTGCTGGGCGGCACGCCTCAGGTCAGCAACAGCAATGCTACGGCAACGGGTGTCGAGCTGGAAACCTTCCTGACCCCCATGCCGCATGTCAATGTCAATCTGGGTGCGACTTGGGAGACCAGCCGGGTCAATGCTGTCAAGGCTGTTGGCACCGAGACTTTCTCCGCCGTGCCGGGCGCAACCGTGCCGCAATATTGCACGCAGGTTGGCGATAATTACGTCTGCAATTATCCGGTCAAGACAATCACCGGCGCGCAGCTGCCCAACGCGCCGAAGTTCAGCGTAAACTATGTGTTCCGCTATGACCGCGATACGCCGATCGGCAATTTCGCAGGGCAATTCGACGGTGCATGGTATGACAATCAATATCTGGAGGTGACCAATGGTCTGTCCTCGCTTCAGAAAGCCTACAATGTCTCCAACGCTTCGCTGACCTGGACGGCGCGCAATGAAAAGCTTTCGGTGGAAGTCTTTGGTCGCAACATCTTCAACAAGGCTTACCGCGAATACACGCTGAACCTTGGCGCATTGGGCACCACGAGCATGTATGCCAAGCCTGCCACCTATGGCATCAGCGCGACGGTGAAATGGTAAATCCTCTACCCTGACTGGCGCCATCATTCCGGCTTGCCGGGGTGATGGCGTTCTTTTACCCGCGCCGATAGCGCGCGGGGGACGATCCGAAATGCTGCTGGAAACGCCGGATAAAACTCGCGCTTTCGGTATAGCCGACCCCATGGGCGATTTCCGCCACCGACTGGCCGGTGTTGCGCAGCAAATAGGCCGCGGCATCCATCCGCCGCTCTGCCACCAATGCACGCAGCGAGAAGCCCTCCGCCCGCAAATGCCGCGCCATGGTCTCCTCGGAAAGGGCAAGCCGCTGTGCCAGCGCCTCGCGTTGTGGGATCGCGCCGGGTGGATAGCTGGCGATCAGCGCACGCAGCCGATTGACCAGACCGGTTGACGGATGTTCCACACTGGCCTTGCGGGCCAGATAATCGTCGATGATGGGATAGAGGCTGTCGCTCAGCACCTTGCCGCGCACCTCCAGATGGCTTTCGGGGAAGTAGAGCGCATTGCGCTCCTGTCCGAAGAAGACGTCGCACTGGAAATAATCCTCATAGCGCGACAGATCGCCCACCCGCTCATGCTCGAAGCGTACTTCGGTCAGGGACAGGCTACCGCCGCAATATTTCTGCGCCAGATTGAACATGGCGCTGATCGAATATTCTGCGTCCTGCCGGCGGTTGCCCAAAGTGGGATCGAGAATGCCATATTCATAGATCGCCAGACGGCGCTCCTCGGCAAAACCGATGCGCGATCCCTGCTGCATCAGAGTGAAATAGCGCGTGAAGCCGTTAAGGGCATGGCGCAAGGTCGGCGCGCTGAGAAACAGCAGGCTAAGCGGCCCGACGGCATCCGAGCCCACCAGTCGCCCGGCCATGAGCCCGAATTGCGGATTGCGGATCAGCGTGGCGCAACTTTCGATGAAGCTCAGGAAATCGGCTAGAGCAATGAAATTGTCCGCATCGTCAATATCGGCCCGCGTCAACCCGATGCGCGCCAGCAGAGCATGGGTTGATTGCCCGGTCAGTTCCACGCAATTGGCGATATGCCGCAGAAACTGGGCGGAGATGGTGGGGGCCGTCATGCCGCTTATGCTAGCGTAACCTCAACCGCTGGCAAGCTGTGGACGAACATAAAGCAGAGCGTGAAGGATAAGCTCGACCGGCTTTTGGCCCATTCTGTCAGAGCGGAATCCATCTGGTGCTCATCCTCGGGCATGTCATGCGTTGACAATGTTGCGCTTGAATTCTAATTGGCGGCCATGATCAAGACCTCCGTCCTTGCCGGGCTTTATTATTACCGCTGATTGGCGGTGGGTCTTGTGTCGTCCTTTAACCGCTGTCTGACCAGCGGTTGCATGTTCCCAAGGCAAGGCCGGTTTGACAGCTTTCTTATGAAAGCATCGTCTTATGGCACGGTCTGCCCCGTTGGATCACCGTTCACTTGGCATCATCGGTTTTGGAGCATTCGGACGGTTGATTGCCGAACACATGCGTGGTTTCGTGAAGATCCACGCCACGGACGCCTTGCCCATCGCCAATGCGCCGCATGGCGTTACACCCACTGATTTGGGGGGCGTCTGCGCCTGCGACATTGTGGTCCTGGCGGTGCCGGTGTCTGAACTGGAGCCGCTTTGCATGCAGATCGCGCCTTTGCTTCGCCCGGGCGCGTTGGTGATGGATGTCGGCTCGGTCAAGGTCGAACCGGCCCGGATCATGGCGACGCTGCTGCCCCGGCATGTCTCGCTCATCGCCACGCATCCCCTGTTCGGCCCGCAAAGCATCAAGGGCGGTGCCGCTGGCCTCAAGCTGGTGATGTGCCCGATACGCGGCACGGATGAGCGCCGTATCGCCGCGTTTCTGCGCAAGGCGATGGGGCTCCGGATCATCCGGGCGACGCCGGAAGAGCATGATCGGGAAGCCGCCTACACTCAGGGGCTTACCCATCTGATTGCCAGAGCCTTGCTGCCTCTCGAGGCGCCGCGGCGTATCACCACGCGCAGCTTCGACCTGTTGTGGGAAGCTGTCTCGATGGTCCGGCATGATGCGGCCGGCGTGACCGCGGCCATTGAGAATGGCAATCCTTACGCCATGGATGCCAGACAGTCGTTCTTCGCCGAAATGGACAGCCTTCGACAAGACTTGGGGTGAATGGACGTTTCGGCGCCGCTTGCCGCATTCCGGAATCCTGAAGTGGCGTATTCTGCAAATCTTCACCGTTGGACTCTCATTCACCCGCTGACGGCGGAAGCGCGAGCCCAACACATATCAATGATAACGTCGTCGTCAGGCTGAAAATCGCGCATCCTGAACAATGATATCGATGCTTTCCAGCTGCTTTGCCTTGTCGGCCTCGTTCAGGAAGGCCCTCTTGAAGGAGCAGCCCAATGCCTCGCCAGACATCGCCGAGGATCTGCTGATCTCGGATACCTTCCTGCTGGCGGTTCGTGAAGGATCGTCGCTGATCGGCCGGTCGAAGCTAAAGCTGTCTGCTGCGCTCGCCGAACTCCGTGGCGTTCCCCCAACCGGGAGGGTCGGACTATGCCCATACCCAAGCCAGGACGCAAAGTTTGGTCTGCCTGCGGTCATGAGCATTGTCGAGCAATGTTGTGAGCGCGTTTTGCCGAAAAGCGGGTGTTGTGATGAGGCGCCTGCCCCAGTCGCATTCCTGGCAATGTCGCGCTAAATGCCATATGGATAAAAATCACTTGAATATGACCGTAAAATGACGCAGCATCCCTGAAGCAGGCCATGGTCAACCAATAAGGCGATCCGGGAAGGCCTGATGATCCATACGATCGGGGAGGCAATCAATGAACCGTCGAGAAACATTGCAAGCTATGGGTGGGGCTGGCCTGCTGGCTTCGGCTGGCTCAGCATTGGCGGCTGAGCGGCGCCAGCCCTGGGGTGTTCAATTGTTCACTGTCCTGGCTCTCCTGGAAAAGGATTTCGCTGGAACGCTGCGCCAATTGGCCGCTCTGGGCTATCGCGAGGTCGAGACCATCGGCAGCTTCGGCCGTCCACCCGCCGAATTGCGTGCGCTCTTCGAGGGCTGCGGTCTGATTTCTCCATCACAGCATATCGCGCCCGACGATGTCTATGCCTCCTTCGCAGCCTGGACCCGGCGCGAGATCACCACGGACCAAAACCGCGCCAACTATCTGGCCGCCTTCACGCAGGAGCGCACGCTTTCCATTGTGGAAGACGCCATCGTTAAGGCCCATGCACTGGGCCAGCGCTATGTCGTCTGGCCGATCCTGTTCAAAGAGCAGATGGCCAGCCGCCCGATGCTCGACGGCTGGTTGAAGCTGTTCAATACGGCAGGCGACATGTGCGCGCAGGCGGGTCTGGTCTTTGCCTATCACAACCATGCGCGTGAATTTGCGAAACTGGGCAACGATCTGATTTACGATCTGATCCTTGCCAACACCAATCCGCGCACTGTGCAGCTGGAGCTGGATTTCTACTGGATCACGCAGGCCCATGGCGACCCGTTCGCCTATCTGGAGCGTAACAAGGGCCGGTATTTTGGCTGCCATGTGAAGGACATGTCGGCCACTGGCGATTTCGCCACCGTCGGGCAGGGGACCTTGCCCTTGCCGCGTCTGCTCTCTGCGGCGCGTGCTGCCGGCGTGAAGCATTTTTATGTCGAATATGATCGCTCTGACGATCCGATGGGCGCCATCACCGACAGCATCGCTTACCTGAAACGCCAGGGCTGACCGTAACCGCGAAGTTGGACTTGCCGCGCCATGGGGTATTTGACGCAGGTGGGTTGAGTTGACAATTCAACTAAATTTTCGCCTAATTGTTTTATCAAGTCTTGGAGTCCCTGATGCGCCTTTCCAGTCCTCGCCCTTTATGCCGGACCTCGAGACTGCTCGGCTGTGTCGCTGCCGCGCCGGTGGCACTGGCACTGCTGTCGGGCTCGGCTCTGGCACAGGCCCCTGCCGCGGAGAGCGCGACCGACACCCGCGCTGCGGCGCTGGTGACACGCATGACCTCAGCGGAAAAGATCGAGATGATCCGGGGCGTGCAGGAAGGTCCCGCCACCGATCAGGGCGAGGCGGGCTATCTGGGCGGTATTGCGCGCCTTGGCATTCCCGCGCTGCGCATGGCCGATGGCCCTCCCGGCGTGCTGACGCGTGAGCCTTCCATTGCTCCGCCCGCCACCATGGCGCTGGCCGCCACCTTCAGCCGCGCCGATGCGCAAGCCAACGGGCAGGTCATCGCGAAAGAGGCGCAGCGGCTGGGCGTGGATGTGGTGCTTGAGCCCTTCATCAACATTCTGCGCGACACGGCGGTGGGGCGCGGCTGGAACACCTTTGGCGAGGATCCTTTCCTCTCGGGCAAAATGGGCGCCGCACAGGTCGAAGGCATTCAGAACGAAGGCGTGATGGCGCAGGCCAAGCATTTCGTCGGCTATGACAACACCGGCTACAATATGGTGGCCGACGATCAGACGCTGCATGAAGTCTATCTGGCGCCGTTTCAGGATGTGGTCGATGCTGGCGTGTCCTCGATCATGTGCGCCTATAACAAGGTGGGGGGTCAGTTCGCCTGCGGCAGTCACAAGCTGCTGACCGACCAGTTGCGCGGCGAGATGGGCTTCAAGGGCTATGTCACCTCCGATTGGGGCGGCGCCCATAAGCCGCAGGATGTGACGGCGGGGCTCGACATGGAAATGCCCGGATTGATGCCCAAGGGCAGCCCGTGGTTGACCATCACCCGTTCCTATTTCGATGGCGACAAGGCCCCGATCGCACCGCTGACCATGGATATGTCGGTGCTGAGTTACGTCTTCAGCCGGGCGATGCCCGAGGACAGCACGCCGGCAACGGCGGCGGGCGGCAGCGCGCGCGCGGCGGCCATGCATGGCCAGTTTCCTGACGATCCCGCGCCGATCAACATGGCCACGGCCCTGTCGCGCGGGCTGGTGAGCCAGAAGGCGGTCGATCAGGCAGCCTATCGCGTGCTGCACGAAATGAACCGCTTCGGCTATCTGGACGGCAAGACCCACCAACCGACCCATCTGGCCCCCGCGCCCGAAAGCGAGGCCATCATCGCCAAAACGGCGCGTGATGCGGCGGTGCTGCTCAAGAATGAGGGCGGTATCCTGCCCCTGGCCCCGTCGGATATGGATGGACTGGCGCTGGTGGGGCCGGGCGCCAATCAGGTGGTGGCGCTGGGCATCAATGCCGAGCATTCGCTGGGCATCGTTGCGACCCAGCGCGGCACTGTGGATGTGCTGAAGGATCGCCATCCGGGCAAGGATATCGCCTTTGCCGTGGCCAATGACATGACCGGCACGCCGATCCCGGCCTCGGCCTGGGGTGAGGGGCTGACGCGCTATCGGGATGGCAAGCCGGTGAGCCGCGATGCCGCGCTGGATTTCACCGCGACATCGGGTAAGGCGCTGCCGGCCGACAGCATGCTGAGCTGGAAAGGTGAGCTGACTGTGCCCGCCGCCGGCACCTATGGGCTTTATCTGCAAGTTTTGGGGTCGAATGCCGAGCTGATCGTGGATGGCAAGCCGCTGTCGCACACCGCCTCCATGACCGGCGCGCGCCATGGCGATACGGTGCAGGCGGGGCAGGACAATCTGCTGCCCACCACCGACGGGCTGGACAATGTGCGCCGCGATGTGGCGCTGAGCGCTGGCAGGCACAGCATCGAGCTGCGCACCTTCAGCGACACCTCGCATGCTCCGGTGCAGGTTCGTCTGGCCTGGATGACGCCCGAGCAGAAGGCCGCCAATGTCCATGAGGCCGTCGAGAAGGCGGCCAGCGCGAAGAAGGCCGTGGTCTTCGTCTGGGTGCGCCAGAGCCCGGTCTTCGGCATTCCGGGCGACCAGAATGCGCTGGTCGAGGCGATTGCCGCGCGCAATCCCAACACCATTGTCGTGCTCAACACCAGCCTGCCGGTGGCCATGCCGTGGCTCTCCAAGGTGAAGGGCGTGGTCAACATGTGGTGGCCGGGCGACAAGGGCGGCGAGGCGACTGCCGATATTCTGGAAGGGCGCGCCAGCCCCGCCGGGCGCCTGCCCTTCACCTGGGGAGAGGCCTTGGCCGATTATCCCACCCATGACCCCGCACATCCCGAGCGCAGCAAGCCTGCCGCCGATGGCGCGGTGGTCTATTCCGAAGGCATCGATGTCGGCTATCGCGGCTTTGAGCGCAAGGGCGTCAAGCCGCTCTATTCCTTCGGCTATGGGCTGAGCTACAGCCATTTCGACTATGCCGGGCTGAAGGTATCGCCTGCCGGAGACGGGGGGCTGGATACCTCCTTCACCGTCACCAACAGTGGCAAGATGGCTTCCGATGAGGTGGCGCAGGTCTATCTGGGGGCGCCTCAGTCCTCGCCCGCGCCAGTCGCGATCAAGGCGCTGGCAGGCTTTGACCGTATCACGCTGGCCCCAGGTGAGAGCCGGATGGTGACGGTGCATGTCCCGGCCCGCAGCCTGCAATATTGGAACAGCAGCGCGCATGCATGGACATTTGTGCCGGGCGAAAGGCCTGTTCTGGTGGGCGGTTCGTCTCAGGATATCCGTTTGAGCGCCAAGGTTTCCAAGCGGTGAAGATGTAAGGGCGCTGCCCCGCACCAAGGGGCAGCGCGGCATGCGTTTGCGTAAATAAATGAATATTCATCTGACTTATCAATTTATAAATGCGTGACGGGATCGCGCCGAAGAGAAGGGGAAGAACCATGAGGACGATGCAGAAAACTCTAGCCGCCGCTGCGATGGCTGGCGCCAGCCTGCTGGTGATGGCTCAGGCCCATGCCCAGAGCGCGCCTGCTGCTGCGGTGCCCGCCGACGCGCCTGCCGCCTCGGGCGTGAGCGACATCGTGGTGACCGCGCAGAAGCGTGAAAGCACCGCGCAGAAGACTGCGGTGGCCATGACCGTCTTTGACGCCAAGGCGCTGACCCGCAACAATGTCGCCACGCTTCAGGACATGACCAAGCTGGCACCCTCGGTCAGCCTGGGTCAGAACTCGGCCGCTGTCGTCGTGGGCATCCGTGGCGTGTCCAGCCGCGACACCAATGAAATCGCCGATCCCGCCATTGCCATCAGCATCGACGGCTTTTCGATCCAGCGCCCCACCGGCCTGTCGGACGCGGTCTTCGATCTGGAGCGCGTCGAAGTGCTGCGCGGGCCGCAGGGCACGCTTTATGGCCGCAGCGCCACAGGCGGCGCGATCAACTTCATCACGGCCAAGCCCAAGGACCATTTCGAGGCCAGCGCTTCGGTGGGCTATGGCAATTACAATGCGCTCACCACACAGGGCATGATCAACGTGCCGGTCAGCGACACGCTGGCAGTGCGCGCCTCCTTCGCCACCACCAGGCATGACGGCTATCGCACGGCCGAGGGCCTTGGCCGGAACGGCGACGATGCCGATTCCAGCGCGGCCCGCCTGAGCGTGCTGTGGAAGCCGATCGACCGCCTCAAGATCCAGGTTACCGGCCAGATTTCGAAGATGTCGGGCGTAGGCCCCACGGTCGAGGGTTTTGCCTTCACCACGGTGGACAGGAGCTATCGCCCCAATCTGCAGATCAACGGCACTCCGCACAGCAATCCCGCGCAGTATATCAGCAACACCATCAAGTCGGTGCAGGCTGATGTGGAATATGATCTGGGCTTTGCCACCGCCATGTACATCGGCGGCTATCGCGACATGAACTATCACCAGCTGCGCGATCTGGACGGCACCACCAACGCCAGCAACTATTATCAGCCCAACGAGAACCCGCGTGACCAGCAGCATGAGGTCCGGCTCGTCTCGAATGGCACGGGCCGCTTCAAATGGCAGATGGGCGCCAATTACTTCAACGAAGACAACAAGCTGCTCACCTACTATCAGACCTACGCCACCTCCAGCACGCCGACCAACCGCTATATCTTCGATTACAGCGTGAATGCGCGGTCCGAAGGCGTGTTCGGCCAGGCGTCCTATGAGCTGATCGACGGGCTGACGGCGGAAGCGGGCATCCGCTATTCCCACGACACCAAGAGCCGCAGCGGCTATCAGAACCTGGGCGCGGGCAATGTGCCGCAGGATGGTTACGTCGCCAGCAGCAAGGTGACCTATCACACCGCGCTCAACTGGCAGGTGACGCCGCGCAATCTGGTCTATGTGAAGTATGACACCGGCTACAAGCCCGGCGGCTTCACCACCATCTTCGGCACCGGCGTGTTCGACTATGCGCCCGAAACGATCAGCGCCGTCGAGGCGGGCACCAAGAACCGTTTCCTCGACAACAAGCTGCAGCTCAACGTTTCGGCCTTCCACTACAATTACAGCAACCAGCAGGTCTCGGTGGTCAATCCCTCGGGTTCCTCGGCGGGCGCGGGCACCAGCTATGTGATCAATGCCGGTCGCTCGGAGATCTATGGTCTGGAAGTGGAAGGCGTGCTGGCGCTGACCCCGCGTGACAGCTTCGATCTGTCGACCAGCTATCTGCATGGCCGTTTCAAGGATCTGTGCACCGTGCATTCGACCACGGGGGCCTGCACCACCAATTTCGCGGGCAACCGTGCGGTGCAGGCGCCGACCTGGATGATCAACGCGGGCCTGCAGCATGATTTCGCTGTGGCCAAGGGCAAGCTGACGCCGCGTATCCAGACCCACTATGAAAGCTATTCCTATCTCGGCATCGAGAATTACGGCTATCAGCGCAACGATGGCTATTTCCGCAGCGATGCCATGCTGACTTATGAGGCGCCAGGCGCCAGGTGGAACCTGCAGGCCTATGTGCGCAATCTGGAAAATGCCGTGGTCATCACCACCGCCAATGCCAGCTTCGGCGCCTATAATTATGCTCTGGCCGCGCCGCGCACCTACGGCATCAAGCTGACCTACAACTGGTAACAGTCATGAGGGGGAGCGGCGCCGGTCCTCGAAAAACCGGCGCCGTATCCGCCAGCGGATCAATCCGACAGATTATAGGACAGGCGTTGCAACAGGGCATTGAGCATATCGATCTCACCCGCCTCGACATTCTCGAAGGCGCGGCGATAGATGCGATTGGCCGCTTTCCAGGCCTGCTCGCCGGCTTCGCGCCCGGCTTGAGTCAGGCGCACTTCGGTGACGCGGCCATCGGTGGCGCTCTGCTGCGAGACGACGAGCCCATCGATCTGCATGCGCTGGATGATCTTGGTCATCGTGGGCAGCTTGACGATGGCATGATCGGCAATCTCGCTGACGCTGAGCACATCGCGGTTGCGCAAGGACATCAGCACCCGCCAGCGCGGCACGTCGAGGCCGATGGCCTTCAGGGTCAGCTCGATGCGGTGCAGATAATGGCCGGTGAAGCGGGTCAGCCAATAGAATGGCCATTGCTCCATGCGGAACTCGTCGGGATCGGTCGGGGTGGTCACCGGCGTATCAGCCATCGTCTCTTCTCTTGTAAAAGGGCTGCCTTATGGCGCCGCTGAATATCCAGCACCTTTGGCCACGATACCGTTCCACAGGCAAGTGATAAATAAGTTGACTATTCACGTAAAAAGCACAGTATGAATCCTATGTTCAACGCCCCTTCCTCCATCTTCGTCGAAACCTATCCGACCGAGGGCACCAAGCCGACGGTCGCGATCAAGGACTGCATCGACATCGCCGGACGCGTCACCGCTTGCGGTTCGCGCGCTCTGGCTGGCAGTCTGCCGGCGCAGCGACATGCCGCTGTGGTTCAGGTGTTGGCCGATGCCGGTTGGCGTATCGCCGCCAAGGCATCCATGCATGAGCTGGCCTATGGCATGACCGGCATCAATGGTTGGACCGGCACCGTGCCCAATCCGCTCTATCCGGGCAGAATTGCGGGTGGATCCTCCAGCGGATCGGCGGCGGCGGTCGCGGCCGGGCTGGTCGATGTGGCGCTGGGCTCGGATACGGGCGGATCGGTGCGTCTGCCTGCGGCCTGCTGCGGGGTGATCGGCCTCAAGTCCACCTATGGGCGGCTGAGCCGCGACGGCGTGCATCCGGTGCATTCCTCGCAGGATTGCGTCGGAGTCTTTGCCGGCTCGCTCGATCTGCTGGACAGGGCCATGGCGCTGATGGACCCGACTTATGGTCAGGCCGAGGTTGGGCCGATGCGGATCGGCACGGTGATTGCCGAGGCCGACGAAGAGATCGCTCAGGCCGTGGCCGGGGCCGTCACAGCATCGCCACACAGCGTAAGGCCATTTTATCTGCCGCTGATGCAGGAGGCTTTCGAGGCCGGAGTGATCCTGATGGCCGCCGAGGCGCATGAGGCCTATGCCCATCTGCTCGCCTCCGGCTTGCTGGGGGCCGATGTGGAGGCGCGGCTGCGCGCCGCGCCCGCCATGGCCACGCCGGACAAGATCGCCTGGGCGCAGAACATCCGCCGCGATGTCACTCTGGCGATCGATGCGGCGCTGACGGCTTGCGACATTCTGGCGCTGCCCACGCTGCCCGCCTTTCCCCCGATGCTCGACGATCTGGGCGATCCGGCAGCGGTTCTGCGTCTTTCGGCGCTGGTACGTCCCTTCAACCTCTCCGGCCATCCGGCGCTTTCGCTGCCGCTGGCCACGCCGTCGGGGCGTCCGGCTGCGCTGCAACTGGTCGCCGCCAAGGGGCAGGACGCGCGGTTGAGCGCGGCAGCCCGACACATCCCCTTTATCGATATCACGACAAGGACAAACGCATGATCGCGGCTGCTGCACAGGATGCCACCGCCCCGGCCCAAGCCCCGGAGGCCTTGGCCATCCATGATGATTTCATCGCGCGCCTGAAAGCCCGCCGCGCCGAATTTGCCGCGCTGGGCCAGCTGCCTGCCGACGTGGTGGAGGATTTGCGCAAGCTGGGCGTCTATCGCGCGCTGGTGGCGCGGCGCTATGGCGGCGATGAATGCTCGCCGATGGCCTTTCTCGAGATGGTCGAGCGCCTGTCGCAGGCCGATGGTTCGGTGGGCTGGGTGGCCAGCTTCGGCGTCTCCTGCATGTATCTGGCCTCGCTGCCCGAGGCGACCTTGCGGCAGCTTTATGCGAACGGCCCCGATGTGATTTTTGCCGGTGCGCTCTTTCCCCCGCAGGAGGCGCAGCGCGTCGCAGGCGGCATTCAGGTCTCCGGCCGATGGAAATTCGGCAGCGGCTCGACCGGGGCCGATCTGATCGGTGTAGGGGTCAAGCTTGCCGATGCCGATGACGGCGGCCTGCCGCGCATGGCGGTGATACCCGCGCACAAGGTCACCATCGAGCCCAACTGGGACGTCATCGGCCTGCAGGGCACGGGCAGCCACGATCTGCTGGTCGAAAATGTGATCGTGCCCGAGGAATGGACCTTCGTGCGCGGTGGCACGCCGACCATCGACAGCCCGCTCTATCGTTATCCTTCCATGGCCTTTGCCGCGCAGGTGCTGGCGATAGTCGGTCTGGGCGTGGCGCGTGCTGCTCTGGATACGATCACGCAGATGGCCGGTGGCCGTGCCTCGATCACCGGCGCCCCCACGCTGGCCGACCGCGCCTATGTGCAGAGCGAAATCGCCAAATCCGAAGCCGCGCTGCGCTCGGCCCGCGCCTTCTTCTATGAGGCGACGCAGGATGCCTGGGCCACGCTGGAAGCGGGGGAGACGCTGAGCGTCAAGCAGATCGGCCTGTTGCGTCTGGCCTCCACCCATGCCGCGCGCGCAGGCGCCGATGTTACCCAGAAGGCCTTCACCCTCTCGGGTACCACCGGCATCTATCGCGACCATGCTTTGGCGGGGCAGTTGCAGGATGCGCTGGTCGTCGCCCAGCACGCCTTCCTGTCGGAAGGTACCTGGCAGAATGCGGGCAAGGTGTTGCTTGGCCTGCAGAATGCTCCCGGTTTTCCCTGAAAGGTTTTACGTCATGACCGATACACCCAAACCCCTTCGCGTCCTCTTCTGCAGCGCCGTGCTTCAGAACTTCTTCGACCTGCCCGCCGCCGAGATCGGCAAGGTCTGGGCCGCCACCGGCGAGATGCTGAAGGGCATCCGCGATCTGCCCGGCGTCACCGTGCTGGGCACGCTGGACGACGACGAGACGATGGTGGGCACCTCGCCCAATGGCTGGCCCTGGACCTTCTACATCATGGCCGATGTGGTGGACCGCGCCACGGTGGTCGCCGCCTGCAACCTGTTCCGCACCATCGAGGTGGGCGAGCACCGCCTGTGGAAGTACATGCGCGTGGAAGCCCGCATCGGCCGCGAGCTGGTGATCCCCGCATGAGCGATACGCCGCCCGATCTGGCGTCGCTGGCGCGGCGCGTCGCACGCCTTGAGGCGGAAGGGGCGATACGGCTGGTGGTCGCCACCTATTTCCGCCTGTGCGACACGCTGGGACCGGACACCGACTGGGCGGCGATGGAGGCCCTGTTCACCCGCGATGCGGTCTGGGCAGGGCGGGGGCGTTACGCCCGCGCCTTTGGCCGGCATGAGGGGCGCAGCGCCATCATGGGCATGCTGCGCGCCTATGCCGACCCTCCGCATTTCGTGCTGAACGCCCATTATCTGGCGAGCGAGATCATCACGGTTCATGAAGGGCCGGGCTCGGGCGCCAGCGCCAGCTGGATGATGCTTCAGGTCTCGACCTATCGCGATGGCCGCTCCGACCTGCGCAGCGCCGCGATTTCGATCGAGATGGCGCGCGAGGATGGCGTCTGGCGCATCGCGGCCTTCACCACCGACAACATCTTTTCCCGCGATGTGGGGCCGTGGAACGACGAGGCCCCCATTTCGGTACCCGAACCCACCACGGAGGAAA